>JBGQFX010000013.1:0-64809 GCA_041497135.1 Gemmatimonadota bacterium
AGAGATCCGAGCGGCCATCGAGGTCCTGGCGTCCCGCCCCCTGCTCCGGGCTCATGTACGCCGGCGTTCCCACCGCGATCCCCGTCTCCGTCAGCTTCGCGCTCCCCGCCGCCGTGATCGCCCGCGCGATGCCGAAATCCGCCACGATCGCATGCCCCGACTCGAGCAGGATGTTCTCCGGCTTGATGTCGCGGTGCACCACGTCCCGGCTGTGCGCGTAGCTCAGCGCATCCGCCACCTCGCGCGTGATCTGGAGCGCATCCTCGAGCGGCAGCTGCGTCTCCCGCTCCAGCCGGTCGCGCAATGACTCGCCCTCGACGAACGGCATGACGTAATAGAGGAAGCCGGCGGCTTCTCCTGAGTCGTACAGCGGCAGGATATGGGGATGGTGCAACTGTGCCGCGATGGTGATCTCGCGCAGAAACCGCTCGGCCCCAAGCGCCGCGGCCAGCTCGGGGCGCAGCACCTTGATCGCGACCTGGCGGTCGTGCTTCAGATCGTGGGCGAGGAAAACGATCGCCATCCCGCCATGGCCGAGCTCCCGCTCGACGGCGTAGCGATCGCTGAGGGCGGCCCCGAGCTGCGCCGCGACCGCGCTCACGTCCCGCTTACGGACGCCACGCCAAGTTGATGGCGCCGGCGGCCCCTGCGAGGCTCCGGTCCAGCGTCCACAACGGCCGCCCCGCCAGGGACGCCGACGCCAGCAGGTGCACGTCCACCCAGCCAAGGCCTTGACCCATCAAGCGACGCCCCTCGACGAACACGAGCGTCTCGGCATGACTGGCCAGCGGCGCCGCTGGCAGCCGCGCCAGCAGCTCGAGCACCTCGGCACGTCGACGGAGACGCCCACACGCCAACTCCCCCACCACGAACGGATGACACAGCACCTGCTCCTCATGCAGCAGCGCTGCGAGCGCTGCGTTTCCCCGACGGAGATGATCGACCCAAACGGAGGTGTCGACCAGAATCACGGCGAGGAGGACCCCCGCGATCGCCGCCGGCGCCCGGCGCGAAACGCGGGCTCACTGCCGCCGAGGGTGGCGAGCCGCTTCGCGCTCTCTCGGGCGATCAGGGCTTCGAGCCCCGCGCGCACCAAGGCGGTCTTTTCGCGGATCCGGGTGAGCCGTTCAGCTTCGGCCAGCAACCCGGCATCGATATTGAGTGTCGTACGCATATGCATCAGTATGCATGAAATGGGCATGCTCCGTCAAGGCGCAGCTCAGTCACAGTCAGCCTCCCACTCTCGTGAGGCACTCCTCCACATCGTCGCGCGGCTCACCCGCGGCGCACCTGCTCGCGGCGTTTCTTCCGGGCACGGATCTCGATCTCGTGGGCGACCGCCGCCACCGCCGCAGCGGCTCCGGCGGCCAACGCGGCCTCTCCCGCCGCTTTCAGCACCCGGCTGGCCTGGCGCAGCGCTCGCCGCAACTTGCGACGGCGCGCCATCGTCGTGGCCTGCTGTCGCGCGACCTTGATGAGGGCATCTGCCTGCTTCGCAGCGACGATCGCGCCGCGCTTGGCCTCGCGCGCCGCGCTGAGGATTCGGGATTTCCACTTCTCGCGATTCGGCATCACGACCCCCTCGTGAGTAGACGACGGCGCCATTGACCCAACACGCACGGCCGGTCACCGCTTCGCGGTCCGCATTCGTACTCGCAGCTCCCGATCCCAGTGCGGCACAATGCGGATTTCGCCGCCGTCGGGCCAGTAGCCGGTGTCGGTGAATCCCTCGTAGAGCTTGACCATCACGAAGCGGCGGCCATCGGGGCTGACGTCGTAGCTGCGGCACCAGATGGCGCAGTTCTGGTACCGCCCCTTGAACAGCACGCGCGGAGCGCCGACCTGCGGCGGGTCGCCGGGCTGGAACGACACCACCATCATCCTGGTCCCGGCGAGGTCCCGGAAGTAGATCTCGCGCCCGTCGGGACTCCACGCCGGCTCGACGCCGCCATCGCGCGAGACCGGAACATCCGGTCCGTCCGGGTAGCGCCGCACCATCACCTGGAATCGGCCTGAGGCGTCGGTCGCCCAGGCGAGCCAGCGCCCGTCGGGGGAGACCGCCGGCTGGGTCTCGTTGGCCGACGTGTGCATCAGCGGATGCGCGGTTCCGCCTCCCGCGAGCGGTGCCACCCACAGGTCGAAGTCACCGCCGGGTCCGGGGCCCTCGGTGTAGAGCAGTTCCCTGCCGCGCGCCGCCCAGGTGAAGGGCTGCTGGTGGTTGAGCGTGTCGGTCGGGAGGCGCACCGGGTGACCCGAACCATCGGCCGGAGCCACGTACAGCAACAGCGTGCCAGCGCGTTGCCCACCAGCCGAGTTGAACACGGCGCTACGGCCATCGTGCGAGAAGATGGGCCACAACTCCGCACCCTCGCCGGTGAGGTGGCGTTCGACGCCGCTCGCCAGGTCGTAGAGCAGGATGTCCGCATCGTGCCGACCCGCCCCCGCGTACACAAGGCGCCGGCCGTCGGGCGAAAACCGCGGGCCGTCGCCCTGTGGCAGGCGTCGCGGCTCGGCACGCCCGTCGCGTCCCACCAGGACCAGCTCCTCCCAGGCGTTGGGATCCAGCCAGCGCGTCAACGGCACGTACGCGAGAGTGCCGTTGGGCGCCGAGGCGAGGTAGAGCGGGCCGGTGGGATAGACGGCGACGCTGTCGAGCACCGTGACCGGGTCCCCCGCGACCGCCTGGTTCCTCCCGTCGTAGGCCACCGCCCGGACCTCGTTGTGATCCCACGGCAGGTACAGCAGGTAGCGGCCCGACACGAGCCGGCCTTCCGTGACACCCCTGAGCAGCAGGCGATGCTCCCCCGTCACGAGCGAGACAAGGTCCAAATGGCTGTTGCTTGGCAAGCCGCTGCCGTTCACCAGCACCACCGCGTGACTCCCGTCCGGCGTAAGGGACAGCGGGAGCCGGAACCACCCGTTCGGCGGGTTGCCGTGGGTGACCGACGCGATCGTTCCTCCGCTCGCCGCCACCTTGCTGATCTGGATATCGGGGAAGTTGGCGAAGTAGATCGTGTCGTTCGTGCCCCACACCCCCGCCTGGGGTATCGCCCCTAGGTCTTCGGCGATGGTCTCAGGTGATCCGCCGGCCAGCGCCACCTTGCGCAGCTGCCGTTCCTTGCGGGCAAAGAACCCGACCCAGCGACCGTCCGGAGAGAAGAACGGAGAATCCCCGCCTTCGGTGCCGGGCAGGGCGCGCGTCTCGAAGCTGTCCAGCCGCCTTGCGTAGAGGCGCACGCTGTCGTTGCGCCCCGCGGCGAACACGAGCGTCATCCCGTCGGGTGACAGCGCCAGCGGCGGCCCCAGCCCGTAGACCTCGGTGCCGCGGGGCGTCGTAACGGAAAGGTGAAGGTCGGCGGACGCATCCGCGCCGGCGCGCCAGCCTCGCAGGCCCGCCACCGCTGCGATAACGGAGAGCCCTGTGGCGATGACCCAGGGCAGGGCACGCCGCCACCGGCCCGGGACGGCGGGCCCGAACGCCGCGACCGGAGCGCTGGGCGTAACGGGCGAGGTGCGTGCCGACTCCAACGCTTCGGCCATCTGTCCCGCCGTGGCAAACCGGTCGGCCGGCAGCTTCGCCAGCGCCGTGAACACTACCTGCTCGAGCAGCGCCGGCACCGTCTCCCGCACCGCCCGCAGCGGCGGCACCGGTTCCGTGAGTTTCCGCGCCGTGATCGCGTGCAGCGTCCGTCCACTGAAGGGCGGCGCCCCCGCCAGCATCTCGTACAACACGCACCCTAGCGCGTAGATGTCGCTCCGCCCGTCGACCTGCGCCTCCGCGCTCGCCTGCTCGGGGCTCATGTAGGGCGCCGTGCCCACCGCGAAGCCGCTCTCGGTCAGCTTGGTCTGGCCCGCTTCGCTCACCGCCTTGGCGATGCCGAAGTCCGCCACCACCGGCTCGCCGCCGGAGAGCAGGATGTTCTCCGGCTTGATGTCGCGATGCACGATGCCCAGGCTGTGCGCGTGGCCCAGGGCCCCCGCCACCCGCGCCGCGAGCTTCACCGCCTCGTCCACCGGTAGCGGCCCCTCGCGCACCAGGCGCTCGCGCAACGACTCCCCCTCGACGAACGGCATCACGTAGAAGAGCGTGCCGTCGGCGTCGCCCGAGTCGAGCAGCGGCAGGATGTTGGGATGCGTGAGCCGGGCGGCGATCTGGATTTCGCGCAGGAAGCGCTCAGCGCCGAGCGCCGCGGCCAGCTCGGGCCGCAGGATCTTGAGGGCGACCTGGCGGTGGTGCTTCACGTCTTCGGCCAGATAGACGAGCGCCATCCCGCCCTCGCCCAGCCGGCGCAGGACGCGATAGCGGCCCTCCAGCGCCGTGCTCAGCCGCTCAGTCGCGTCCGTCATCGATCCCGCTGCGGCGCTGAGGCCAGATCAGCCGCCTTACCGGTTAACGCCCACGGTCGCGATGCACTCGATCTCGACGCGCGCGCCGAACGCCAACCCGCTCCCCGCCACCGTCGAGCGCGCCGGCGGGTCCTTCGGGAAGTAGGTCGCGTACACCGCGTTCATCGCCTGGTAGTCGGCCATGGTGGTCAGAAACACCGTGCACTTCACCGCCCGCTCGAGCGAGCTCCCCGCATACTCGAGCGTCGCTTTGATGTTCTCGAGCGTCTGCCGCGTCTGCCCCGTGATTCCCGTATCGGCCAGCTCGCGCGTCCCCGGCTTGTTGCCGATCTGTCCCGAGAGAAACAGGAGATTGCCGACCCGGACGCCGCTCGAGAACGGCAGCCCCACGCTGGTGTTCGGCGGCTGGACGATCTGGCGATCCTGCGCCGCCGCGGCCGCCGGCGCCAAGAGCAGCAAAAGCGTGAGTGTCCTACGCATCGCCGTTCCTCATCGATTGGGGAGTCAGCAACGTACGGCGGGCCCGGTTGACGGGCGAACGTCCGGCAGGTAATTTCCTCCTAGTTACTAGGAGACAATTATGCGCCTGGGCCAAGCTGCCGCCGCCCTGTGGGTGAACGAAAAGACGCTCGACAACGCGATCCGCATCCTCGGCCTGGCCCGTCCGCTCGACGAGGACAACGTGCGGGCGCTCGGCCTCGCGTTCCGCGCCAAGTACCGCTACGGCATCCCGCTCAAGCGCGCGTTCCCTGCCGTGCGCGAAGCGTTGAAACGGCCAGCCGTGCACGAAAACGATGCCGTGGTGCGGGAGGTGATGGCCTACCTTCCGGAAGTCGAACGGGGTGTCCGGGAAGGAGTCGCCGCATACAAACCCCTGCCGCGCGGCCCTGGCTGGAAGAACCGTTACCAACCGGAGATCCCGGCGCGTTGGCGGAGGCATCCCGCCATTCGCAGGGCCCTTCGATGGGGATTGGACCTGAGTCTCAACAGTGCCGCACTTCGGCAAACGGTGGAGCAGAGGCTACGACGGCTGGACGTGGGGCTCGCGGCAGACCGGTGGCTGACGCAGGAGCGCTAGGTGGACGTGATCAGGATGATCGAAGGGCTATCCCGCGCCGATGTGCGGTTTGTCGTCGTCGGCGGCGTTGCCGGAATAGTGCACGGCTCTGTCAGGCGCACGGACGATCTCGACATCTGCTACGATGCGGCAGCCGACAACGTCGGGCGCCTAACGGCCGTCCTGCATCGCTGGCACGCACACCTGCGTGTCCCCGATGGCTCGGGGGCGCAGCTTCCCTTCGTGATTGATGCACGCACCTTCCGCGGCGCCCCGAACCTGACTCTGGATACCGATCCCGGCTGGTTCGACTTGCTCGGGCGCGTTGACGGGATCGGCGAGTATCCACAAGCGCTTGCAGCGTCACAGGTGGAGCAGTTGGGCGGTGTAGACCTGCGCGTACTGACACTGGACGCCCTGATTCACGCGAAGCAGACGGCAAATCGCGGTCGCGATCACGACCACCTCATCGAGCTGGATGCGATCCGAGCCTTGAAGCAAGTGCAGGCCAAAGCACCGCCAGCGCGACGCCGCCCACTGCGCTCACGGTGAACGCGAGCGTCGCGCTCGACGCCTGATACAACGCGCCCAGCAACAGTCCGCCCACGAGCGCCGCGATCCCGGTCCCGGCGTGATACACGCCGAACCCCGTCCCCTGTTTTCCCCCGGCGAGCCGCGACACGATCGCCCGCTCGGGACTCTCGGTGAGGCCGGCGACCATGCCCATGACCAGGAACAGCACCCACGCCGAGCTGGGGCCCCCCGCCCGCGCGAACCCGTAGGCGATCGCGGCATAGCTCACCCAACCGAGCCACATGGTGCGCTGCGGCCCGAATCGATCGGTCATTACGCCGCCCACAAAGCTCGACGCCGAGCGCACCACGTGCAGCGCCGCCCACAAGAGCAACACCGATGTCACCGTGACGCCAAGCTGTTGCGTGCGCAGCAGAATCAGCGTCTCGGGCATGCGGAGCAGATAGAAGGCGGAGATTGCGAGCAAGGCCGGCGGCACGGGTCCCCGCTGGGTATTCACCCGTTCCTTCTCCTTCGGGTCTTCTATTGCCCTTCCCGTTCCGTCCCCTGTCGCCCGCACCGCCCACACCGCCAGGACCAGCACCAGCACGCCGGGGACGATGCTCGCTCCGATCACTCCTCGAAGATCGAGCCGGTGCGACGACAACAGCCACCACGCGACCAGCGGGCCCAGCACTGCGCCCGCATGGTCCAGCCCGCGTTGAAACCCGAACGCCCGGCCGTGCAGCTCGGGCGGGGTGACGTCCGCGATCAGCGCGTCACGGGGCGGAGTGCGGATCCCTTTGCCGATCCGGTCGGTGACGCGCAGTCCGATCACCTGCCAGGCGGCGCCGGTGAGCGCGATGACCGGCCGTACCACCACCGCCACGACGTACCCAAGGACGATCAGCGGCCCGCGCCGCCGCGGGTTGTCCGCCAGCCGGCCGGCCCGGTACTTGACCAGGGCCGCGGCGAAGTCGGCCGCGCCGTCCAGCGCGCCGAGCGACACCGCGCCCCCGCCCAGGACACCGGTCACGAACGCGGGCAACAACGGATAAATCATCTCGCTCGCGAAGTCGTTCAGGAGCGAGACGAAGCCGAACAGCTTGACCGGGCGGGGGAGCCTACTCACCCAATCCCATCCCCCAGCGCATCAGCGTCACTGGAAGCCCGCCATACACGAGCACCGCGTCGTGGAAACCGCGCAGCGTGAACGCAGCGCCGCGAGCAGCGCGGAAATCGTCCCGCAGCCTGAGCAGCTCCCGCCGGCCGACGCCGTAGCAAATCTGGTAGCCGGGAGACGCGCAGTAGCGGGTGACCTCGGCCTCGGCGTTGGCGCGCTCCATGTGCACCACGTCCACCATCTGGGTGACCGCGTCCTCGAAGCTCATGCCCCGTGTGTGCAGTCCCACGTCGAGCACGATGCGCACCGCGCGCCACAACAGGTGCACCCGCTGGAAGAAGCGCTCTTCCTCACTCGCGTAGAATCCCTCGTCCGCCATCATCTCTTCGCAGTACAGCGCCCAACCCTCGAGGGTAAGCGGCGTGTACACGTTCTTGCGGGTTTCGGACGGATTCCTTTGCGCCATCACGAGCTGCAAGTGATGGCCCGGATACCCTTCGTGCAGCGAGGTCGCGGCGAGCTCGTGGCGGGAGTGGTCGCGCAGCACCCGCTCGCGCGTCGCGGCCGGCAACGCCGGGTCGGGGACGGTCACGTAGAACAACCCCCGCGGATCCGCGGCGTAGGGGCCCGGGCTGTCGTAGGCCGCGAATGGGATCAGCGGCCGCATGAATTCAGGAGTCGCGATGACGTCCAGCGGGACCGTGGGAATCGGCGCCAGGCCGCGTTCGGCCACGAATGTCTTGGCGCGCTCCATCTCGCGCGCGTAGGCGCCGACCAGCTCCTCCGCCGTGGGGTGATCGCCCCGCAACCGGTCCGCCAACGCCGCCCAGTCCGAACCGCCACCCAGACGCTCGGCGCGACTGGTGAGATCGGCCAGGATCTCCTCGGTCAGTCGCAGACCGTAGCGCCACAGCTCGGGCGCCGTGTCGCGCAGCGCGTGCTGATAGTGCAGCAGGAAGTTGAAGCCGTCTTCGCCCAGCGCGAAATGCTCGCCCCCCGATTCGGCCCAGCGATCCAGGTCGTGCTCGAACGCCGCGAGCGCCGCCCCGGCCCGCTCGGCGGCGGCCGCGACCCGGTCCCCGGCGGGGCCGTCGGCGTAGAGCGCCCGGATGTCGCGGATCAACGCCACGCCCCCCGGGCACATCTGCAGCGCGGTCTCGGCGAACATGCGCACCGGCTCGACCAGCGACAGGCGGGCGTCGTCCAGCAGCGCGGGCACATCCTCCAGACGACCGGCCATCGCGGCGGCGTTCTGCGCCGCCCCGCGATCGCTGCGACGGAGCAAGCCGTGCAGGCCGGTGAACAGGTGGGTGACCCAGAACTCGGGGTTCTTCGCCTGGGGACGATCCTGCTCGAGCTGCCAGATGGAGACGCGAAGGTCGTTGAGCAGCGCGGTGCGGTCGATCTCGGTGTCGAGACCGTCGACGGCGGACTCCTCGAGTGCCAAAGCCAGGGACTTGAGTGCGGCGAGATGTGGGGCAATCGCAGCGGGACTGTAGCGGCCGAACCGGTCGTCGTACGCCGTGAGCCCGGCCATGGTCGCGGCCACTGGATCGAGATGCCAGCGGAGATCGAGGCAGGACCGCTCGAGGTCCCGGAACTCACCGGGCGTCATGCGGTCTGTTGCAGCAGGCGGCGGCATTCCTCCGCGGTCAACGTGTGGTCGGCCTGCTTCGCGGCGTCGAACAGCGCCTTGCACGCCGCCTCGTCGTCGGGATCGTACCCATGCGCCTGGAGCCAGTACTTCACATTGGACAGCCCGGAGACCGGAGAGATCTCGATCACCTGCTCGAGGCCCAGCTCTTGGGCGGGCACCGAGCTGTAGACGCGGTCGGCGAGCCAGGTGTGGCCTTTCTTCTTCGCCTTGATGATCGCCGCGGCGTGCACGCCGGTGCCGGTGCGGAACGCGTCGCTCCCCATGACCGGGTAGTTCAACGGAATCGGGATGCCGACCGCATCGGCGACGGTGCGACAGTACTCCGGCAGCTTGGAGAGATCGGCCGTGTGCGTGCCGAGCAGCTTCAGGTTCACGATCAGGAGGTCCATCTCGGCGTTGCCGACCCGCTCCCCCACGCCGAGCGCCGTCGCATGCACCCGATCAACGCCGGCTTCGATCGCTGCCAGACAATTGATCAGTCCCATGCCGCGGTCGCGGTGCCCGTGCCAGTCGATCTTTACGCCTTTTCTCCCTACGATCTCACCCCTTACGAATTTGACTAACGCCTTTACTCCATCCGGTGTCGCATGCCCGACCGTGTCGGCGAGGCAGATCCGGGTCGCCCCACAGTTGATCGCGCTGCCGTACAGCTGTTTCAATGTTTCGGGCTTGGCACGCGTGGTGTCCTCGGTCACGTACATCACGGGGAGGCCCTGCGCCACGGCGAAGCTCACGGCTTCCTCCGTCGCCTTGAGCATCCGGTCCAGCGTCCAGTCCTCGGCGTATGCCCGAATCGGCGACGAGCCAATGAAAGTCGCCGCCTCGATCGGGATCCCGATCTCCTGGGAGATCCGCGCCACCGGCTCGATGTCGGCGATCACGGTGCGCGCGGCGCAGTTCGGGGCGATCGGCAGCTTCGAGTCGCGGATCTCCCTGGCGAGCGCCCGCACCTGCTCCACCACACGCGGCCCGGCACCCGGCAGCCCGATGTCGGCCGCGACGATGCCCAGATCCGCCATCAGGTGCAGCAGCCGGCGCTTCGTGTCCAGCGAGGGGTCCTTGACGGAAGGCGACTGGAGCCCGTCGCGCAGCGTTTCGTCGTTCAGGTCGACCCGGGCGGTGGACCAGTCGAACTGGGCGCCGACGCGGTTCCAATCGTGAATCAACTCACGCTCTTCCATGCGCGTAGTGTCGCCACCTCCCGAAGGGAGGTCAAGCACCTCCGCACGCCGGTTATTATGCAGTAGGAACTTTCAGAGATGGGAAGGCACCGGTGGACAAACTGGTCCGCAGTCTACATCACGTCACGGCCACAGTCGCCGACGCCCAGTTGGACTTCGACTTCTACACGAAGCTCCTGGGCCTGCGGCTCGTCAAGAAGACCGTGAATTTCGACAACCACCACGTCTATCACTTCTACTACGGGAACGAGGCCGGTGCGCCCGGCACCATCATGACCACGTTCCCCTACAAGGGCCAGGGCGTACCAGTAGGTCAGAAGGGGGCCGGGCAGATCCGGACCACGGCGTTCTCGGTACCCAGCACGTCGCTGGATTTCTGGAAAGCGCGGCTGCGTGAGCGGGGAGTGAATGTGCGCGATGAAGCGCCGCGGTTCGGAGAGCCGGCGATCAGCTTTGGCGACCCATCAGGGCTCGCACTGGAGCTGGTCGGCACGCAAACCGACGCGCGGCAGCCCTGGACCGGCGCGGACGTGAGCGCCGGGCAGGCGATCCGCGGCATCCATAGCGTGGCGATGCCAATCGCCGTCCCCGCGCGGACGCTTCAACTCATGACCGAAGTCCTCGGATTCGACGTGGTCAACGAGTCGCCGGATCGCACTCGACTCGCCGTGAACGGCGACGCGCCCGGCCGGGCGATCGACGTCATCCATGCCGCTGACGCGCCGCGCGGAGTGAACGGGCTGGGGACGGTGCATCACGTCGCCATGGCCATCGGCGACGCCGATGAGCAATCGCGCATGCGAGCGGAGCTGCTGCGGTGGGGGTGTCAGGTGACCGAGGTGCGCGATCGCCAGTATTTCCGCTCGATCTACTTCCGTGAGCCGGGCGGGGTCTTGTTCGAGATCGCCACGGTACCGCCCGGGTTCACGATCGACGAGACGCTGCCCTGCCTGGGCCAGGATCTCAAACTGCCCCCGTGGGAGGAACCGCATCGCGCCGATATCGAGTCGGTGCTGCCGAATCTCACGTGAAGCCGCACGGGGGAGAGCCGCTGGTTGTGACGGGAGTGCCGCTGGGCGCCGGCCGTGCCGTGATGATCATGGTGCACGGTCGCAATGCCGCGCCGGCCAACATTCTCGATCTCGCACCGCGCTTCGAGCGGCCCGATTTCACCTACCTGGCACCGGCGGCCGCCGGCAAGACCTGGTATCCGTTGAGTTTTATGGCCGAGAAGGAAAAGAACGAACCCGGTTTGTCGTCAGGTCTGTGGGTACTGGAGCATCTGGTCCACGACGTCGTCAGGAAGGGCATCAAGCAGGACCACGTCGTCCTGCTGGGATTCTCGCAGGGTGCATGCCTCACCGCGGAGTTCGCCGTACGGAATGCGGCTCGCTACGGCGGCGTCATTCTCTACAGCGGCGGAGTGATCGGGCCGCCGGGCACCACTTGGGAGTACCCTGGGACGTTCGACGGCACGCCGGTGTTGCTCGGCTGCAGCGACGTGGATGCCCACGTCCCCAAGACCCGTGTCGACGAGAGTGCCGCGGTGTTCGCGCGGATGGGAGCTACAGTGACGGACCGGATCTACCCGGGGATGGGCCACCTCGTCAACGACGACGAGATCGCCTTCACCCGATCGCTCATGGAGGCTGTACTGCCGAGAACCGATAGTGGCCCGACCCGACCACCATGAGCACGTCATCGCCTTGCTGGGTGGCCGTGCGAATGCCGGCGTCGCCGGCTAGTGGGCGGCCACCTTCCCGGACCCGGTCGATCCGCGTGTCCCACAAGACTACCTCGGCGGTCGTGTTCGATGGAATCGTCACGTCGAGCACGAACTGCGACTCCTCGAGTTTCCAGGCCGACGCCAGCGTCCCGTACGGGGTTTCGAGTGACGCGCGCGCGCTCGTCAATCCCGCCCCCACTCGTGGGGCGATCCGCGACCGGCGATATCCCGGCGCCGCCGGATCCAGATCGATGCCACCGATGTTCCGGTACATCCAGTCGCCGACGGCGCCGAACGCGTAGTGGTTGAACGAATTCATGCCCGGATCCTGGAACGAGCTGTCGGGCCGAATGCCGTCCCACCGTTCCCACATCGTCGTCGCCCCTCGGGTGATCGGGTACAACCACGAGGGATAGGATCGCTGGACGAGCAGCTCGAAGGCCAAGCCGACGTGACCGGTGCCGCTGAGCGCGTGCAGGAGAAACGGCGTGCCGAGGAAGCCTGTCGTGAGATGCACGTCGCGCGCGCGCACGTCCTGCGCGAGGCGGTTGGCGGCGACCGGTATCATGGAATCCGGCAACAGATCGAAGGCGAGGGCGAGCACGTACGCGGTCTGCGAGTTCTCCCCCACCCGGCCGGCCGCGGAGACGAACTCCCGGTTGAAGGCCTCACGAACCGCGTGGAACAGCGCGGCATATGCGGCCGCGTCACGGGCATTCCCGAGGACCATCGCTGCGCGCGCCACGAGATCGGCGGAATGCGCGAGGAATGCCGTCGCGATCAGGTCCGTGCCGGTCGTCGCCCCAGGGTAGGACGGATCATCGCTGTGCAAAGCGAGCCAATCGCCGAACTGCCAGCCCGGTCGCCAGATCAGATCTGCGTCCGCGCGGCGGCGCGCGTACTCGACCCACGCACGCATGCTGGCGTACTGGCGCTCCAGCAGTCTCCGGTCGCCGTACGTGAGGTACATCGTCCACGGAATGATGACGGCGGCGTCGGCCCAGCCCGCGGTCCCGGCAAAGCGCACCGAATCGCCGCCCAACGGATTGGGGATCACCCACGGAACGCTGCCGCTGGAATCCTGATCGGCGGCGAGATCGGCGAGCCATTTCGCGAAGAAGCCCGCCACGTCCATGTTGAACGCGGCGGTGCGCGCGAACACCTGGGCGTCGCCCGTCCATCCCAGCCGCTCGTCGCGCTGGGGACAGTCGGTGGGTACGTCGAGGAAGTTGCTGCGCTCTCCCCAGACAATGTTTCGCTGCAGCTGATTCAGGAGCGAGTCCGAGGTTTCCAGCGACCCCGTCTCCCGGAGGTCGGAGGACACCGCGATGCCGGTGATCGTGGTCGTATCCGGTGGCCCGGGAAGGCCCGCGACAGCCACATAGCGGAACCCGTGGAACGTGAAGTGCGGCTCGAATCGCTCCACTCCTTCACCCTTGAGGGTGTAGCGGTCAGTCTGGCTCGCTCCGCGAAGGTTCTTGGTGTAGATGTTGCCGGATGCGTCGAGCACCTCGGCGTAGCGCATGGTGACGGTGATTCCGGGAGCGCCTCGCACGATGAGACGCGCCCAGCCGGTGAAGTTCTGGCCGAGGTCGAACACAACCTCGCCCGACGGCGCCGAGCGGATCGTCACGGGATGCAGCTCACGCACACGACGGACGGGTGGTGACACAGGGGCGACGAGGGTCGCGGGCGGCGGTTCGAGAACCGCCACCGGCGTCCAAGTGGAGTCGCCCGTCGCCGATGTCGCCCAGCCAGGGTGTTCCCGTCGCGCGTCGTAGGATTCGCCACCATAGATGTCCGACGCGAGCACCGGCCCGGTGGCCGTCTTCCAGTCCGGGTCCGAGACCACCCGTTCCGTGCGGCCGTCCTGATAGCGAATCTCGAGCTGCAGCCGAAGCGCCAGCCGCTGGCCATAGAGGTTGCGCTGGCCGAAGAACCCCAGGAAGCCGCGGTACCAGCCGTCGCCGAGCATCGCGCCGATGACGTTGGCGCCGGGACGCAGCAGTGCAGCGACGTCGTAGGTCTGATACTGGAGCCGGTGACGGTAGGACGTCCACCCCGGCGTAAACAGTTGATCGCCGACCCGCTGACCGTTGAGATGGAGCTCGTACAACCCCAGGCTCGTCACGTACACGCGTGCCCAACGCACCGGACCGTTAAGTCGAAACGCGCGACGAAGCAGAGGGGACGGTGAGGGAAGACTGTCGGCAGCACTCGGCGTGGGGCCGATCCACTGGGCCGTCCAGTCCCCGACCTGGAGCAGCCCCGTTTCCCAGTAGGCCGGCGGGCTCCAGTCGGAGGCGCGGCCGCTCGCCTCCCACACGCGAACGCGCCAGTAGTAGCGGGCACGGGACTCGAGTGGAGGACCGGCGTAGTCGACGAACACCGATGCGTCGGAGCTGATCCGTCTCGAGTCCCACAGCAACTCGCTGCCCCGGCTGAGGGCCGCTGCGCTGCGCCCGACTTGCAGTTGATAGGCCGCCTGCATGGTGTTGCGTTCGGTGCTCAGGATCCGCCAGGAGAGCCGCGGGCGCGGATCGTCGATGCCCAGCGGGTTGGCCAGGTACTCCACGCGGAGCCCGCCGGCAGCGAGACGAGACTGTGGCACGAGCGAGGCTGGAGCGAGCACGGCGAGAGCCAAGACAATCGACAGGCGTGGCGCGGCGACCATAGGCTTCTTGGATAGCGCCTCGCGCCCGCCAGTGCAACGCGTCCGCTTGACAGCACCGGACTCTGGGCTGATTCTGAGCCACTTGCTCGCATCCCGCGCTTCCAGGACCGGACCACCGGATTGGCGCACATCCAGGATCCACGATCGTTCGAATCACAAGGAGGGAGCGCGGTGATGTTTGACTGGATCGGTTGGCTCGCCACGGCCGTGTTCGCGACCTCGTATCTGTCCCGGCGGCCGGCGACGCTGCGCCGCGTCCAGGGCCTGGCCGCCCTCATGTGGGCCATCTACGGAGCGTTGATCCACGCGCGCCCGGTCTTCGTGGCCAACCTGGTCGTGGCCGCGATGGCAATCGGATCGTCGTTCATGAGGCCAGCCGCAGCCGACGCTCGGAAGCCAGCGGCTTGAGCGTACCAAGCTCCGGCGTTGGCATCCGGCTAGCGGCAATGAACGCGATCCTGCAGTGCCCTAACTGGCGCATGTGTCGAGAGAAGGCTATTGTTTCGACACATCAAGCCTACCTGTCGATTCAGGCGACAGGTCCCGACGACCTGTCGAACGGGCGGCCCGACCTCAAAGATGGCAAACTTTGATCCCACAATAGCTTACAATGACCTGCCGCCGATTCCGCCGCTGCCGGACTTAGAAAGCCGGTCCGTACTCAAGGCCTGCATCGAGGCGCGCGCGGCCGTGGCCGAGCTGAAGGAGGCGGGAAGGCTGCTGCCCAATCAGGCCGTGTTGATCAACACTATCCCCTTGCTCGAAGCGCGGGCCAGTTCCGAGATCGAGAACATCGTCACAACCACCGACCAGCTGTTCCGCTACGCCCAGCCCGACCGCGAGGCGCTGGCTGACCCGGCCACCAAGGAGGCGCTCAGGTACCGGACGGCGCTCCGTCGGGGTGTGGAGCTGCTCAAGAAGAAACCGGTCGCGACCGCCGCTGCGGTCGAGGTGTGCCGCACGCTCCTCGGCGTGAACCTCGACGTGCGCCGGGTGCCGGGTACCGCGCTCGTGAATGAGGCGACTGGGCAGGTCGTCTACACTCCTCCCGAAGGCGAGGCACTGCTACGGAGCCTACTGGCGAACTGGGAGCGGTTTCTCCACGAAGCCGAGGACGTGGACCCGCTGATCCGGATGGCCGTGGCGCACTATCAGTTCGAGGCGATCCACCCGTTTACCGACGGCAACGGGCGCACCGGAAGGATCCTCAACCTGCTGTTCCTCGTGGAGCAGGGACTGCTCGAGCTTCCGGTTCTGTACCTGAGCCACGCCATCATGCAACGCAAGATGGAGTATTACCGGCTGCTCCTGGCCGTGACGACGCGCGACGCGTGGGAGGACTGGATTCTCTTCATGCTGGGGGCGGTGAACGAGACGGCCCGGTGGACGACCGGGCGTATTCGCGCCATTCGAACCCTGATGCAGGAGATGGCTGATCGCGTACGGAAGGAAGCGTATGGGGCGTACAGCCGGGAGCTGGTGGAGCTGATCTTCGTGCAGCCGTATTGTCGGATTCGGAACGTCGTCGACGCCGGGATTGCGCAACGCCAGACGGCCGCCGTGTACCTGAAGCAACTCGCCACCGCCGGCGTCCTGGAGGAGGTCAAAGTTGGCCGCGAGAAGCTATTCATTAACCCTCGCTTAATGCGTCTGCTCACCACCACGGTGGAGAAGCGGAATCCATGACCCAACGGCTCGTCAAGCTGGTCACCCGCCTCAAGGAGCTGTTCCAGCTCGATCAGCCCGATCTGGACTTCGGCTTCTACCGCATCAGGCCTACTTCCGGGGCAGGGAGCTGTACCTGCCGCGCAATCTCAGCCGGGGCCGTGGGATCGGCTTTTTCGAAGCGGGAAACTTCCACCCCGACTTCATTGTGTGGCAGCTGGTCCCCGGACGCCAGCATGTCTCATTCGTGGATCCGAAAGGCATCGGGCGCCTACCGCCGGACGATCCCAAGATCACCTTCTACGAAACGGTGAAAGACATCGAGGCCCGCCTCGGCGATCCGAATGTGGTCCTCAACTCGTTCATCGTGTCGAACACGCCCTCGCACGTGATGCGGAAGCAGTGGGGCATCGAGAAACCGGAGATGGTGAAGCGACACATCCTGTTCCAGGACGAGGACCGCGCCAGCTATATCGCAGCGATGCTGCGCGGTGTTGCGGTGGCGTGACCGCTGGCGCTTTCTACAACTTTCGGATCGTTTCGAGCGCCTCGTCCACGTGAAGCGTCGCCTGCACCTGCGAGTCGAACACGTGCCGCACGATCCCCTGCCGGTCGATCACAAAGGTCACCCGCCCCCTGACGAGGCCCAGGACGCCGTTACGCCGTAGCGCTTGCGGACCGTTCCTCCCGCGTCGGCGAGCAGCAGGAACGGCAGCCGGTGGTGAGCCGCGAACGATCGGTGCGACTCGACGGAATCGTCGCTGACCCCGATCACCTCGGCGTCGGCCTCCTTGAAGACTTCGTAGCTGTCGCGAAAGGCACAGGCTTCGGCGGTGCAGCCCATGGTCTCGTCCTTCGGATAGAAGTACAGGACGACGGCGCGCTCTTTGAGGAGATCCCCCAGCCGTACGGGCTGGCCGGTACTACTAGACAACGTGAAGTCCGGCGCCCGATCGCCGATGCGCACCGTGGTCATGGCGTCAGTCTCAATGGGCCATCGCGCCACCGGGCGCGCTCTTGTTCTTGTGCATGAGCAGCAACAGCGGCAGCGCGAAGACGAACGCCGCCCCGAACAGCAGGAACAGCTGTTCGAACGACAACATCAGGGCCTGACGGGTGACCATGCCGTTGAGAATCGCGACCGCCTTCGTTTCCACGAGCCCGGGAGCGACGCCTTTCGCGAGCAATCCCCGCTCGAGCAGCACCAAGCGCTCCTGCGTGGCCGCGGAATACTGGGTGACGTTGGCCATCAGATCGGCCCGGTGGATCGTCGCGAATCGCGTCACCAGTGTGGCCGACAGCGCGATGCCCACGCTGCCGCCCAGCTGGCGCATCAGGTTGAAGAGGCCGGTCCCGTTGGGGATCCGGCTCATGGGCAGGTCGGCCAGGGCCAGGTTCGTGAGCGGGACGAAGATCAGTCCCAGACCGACGCCACGCCACACCAGCGGCCAGAAGAAATCCCGCATGCCGCTGTCCGTGGTGAAGTGCGCGTGCTGCCACATCGAGAGCCCGAACAAGGCGACTCCGGCGAGGATCGACAGCCGCGCGTCGATCCGGCCCTGCTGACGGGCCATGACCGCCATAGTCATCGCGGCGGCGATCGCCCCCGGCAGAATCACGAAACCGGTCTGCTTGGCCGTGAAGTTCTGGAGGTTTTGCAGGTAGACCGGCAGCACGAAGACCGTGGCATACAGAGCCACGCCCAGCACGAAGGCGAACAGGACGCCCACCGCCAGCTGCCGGCTCTTCAGGATTCGGAGATCCACCACCGGGTGCTCGGTACGTAGCTCGTGCCAGACGAACGCGATCAGCGATGCGGCGCTGACGATAGCCAGCACGGTCACCTGCTGCGATTCAAACCAGCCGAACCGCTCGCCCCGCTCGAGCATGGTCTGCAGCGCACCGATTCCGGCCGCGAGCAGCAGCAGGCCGACGTAATCGACCCGACTGACCTTCTGCTGGTGCCGCGAGTCCTGGATGAACGACATCGTCAAGGCCAGCGCCAGCATCCCGAACGGAATGTTGATGTAGAAGATCCAGGGCCAGCCGTACGCGTCGGTGATGTAGCCACCCAGCGTGGGCCCGAGCGTCGGGCCCACCATGACGCCGACACCGAAGATCGCCATGGCGGTGCCGTACTCTTCGCGCGGGAACTCCTCGTACAGGATTGCCTGCGAGGTGGAGAGCAGCGCGCCGCCGCCCAGTCCCTGGATGATGCGCCAGAAAATCAGCGCCTCCAGCGTGTGCGAGTTGCCGCAGAAGAACGAGGCGACGGTGAACAGCGCGATCGAGCCCGCGAAGTAGCGGCGCCGTCCGAAATAGGCCGACAGCCAGCCGGTGATCGGCAACACGATCACGTTGGCCACGATGTACCCGGTCGAGACCCAGGCGATCTGATCGAGCGTGGCGCCGAGATTCCCCATCATGTGGGGAATCGCGACATTCACGATGCTCGTGTCGAGCAGCTCCAGCACCGACGCGAGCGAGACCGTGATCGCGATCAGGTAGCGATAGCGATACCGGTCCGACGCCGCGGCCGGGAGCGAAACAGACGTCATGAACGCGCTTACTTCGTGGTGATAGCCACGTTCACGCTCATCCCCGGACGCAGCGGATGGACGGGATCATTGGGCTGGTCGAGCCGGATGCGCACCGGGACCCGCTGCACGACCTTCGTGAAATTGCCCGTCGCGTTGTCCGGCGGCAGCAACGAGAAGCGCGCGCCGGTTGCTGGCGACAGGCTTTCGACGTGCCCCTGGAAGTGCCGGCCCGGGTAGGCGTCTACCGTGAACTCGACCACGTCGCCCGGGGAGACGTCCGCGGTCTCCGTCTCCTTCAGGTTCGCCGTCACCCACACGTCATCCAGCGGGACGACGCTCATCAGCGGCTGTCCCGGCTGCACCAATTGGCCCAGCTCCACGCTCTTCTTGCTCACCACGCCGGCCATCGGCACGATGATGCGCGTATAGGACAGCTGCAAGGCGGCCTGATCGCGCACCGCCCGCGCCGAGGCCACCCGGGCGTCGGCCCCGAGCAGCGCCGCCTGCGCCGCCGCGAGCGCCGCATCGGCCGCCCGCACGGCGGTTTGCGCCGCGTCGAGCTGCTGCCGGCTCACGATCCCTTGCGCCGCAAGTGGCCCAACCCGGTCGAGATCGGCGTGCGCCTTTTCGGCGTTGGCCTGCGCTTGCCGTACCGCGGCATCCGCCTGCCCCACGCGCTCGCGCGAGCTGACGGTGGCAAGTGCGATGGCGAGATCCGCATCGGCCTGCTGCAGCCGGGCGCGATAGTCGCGATCGTCGAGCACCACGAGGGTGTCGCCGGCCTGGACGGGCTGGTTCTCATGGATCGCGACGGTGAGCACATAGCCGCCGACTTTCGGCAGCACCGGCAGGATGTGGCCGTCCACCTGCGCGTTGTCGGTCGAGACGTGCGAGCGCGACCAGATGTACTTGCGGACCCCGCCCGCGACGAGCGCGAGCAACGCCACGCCGAGCAGCGCGAACACGATGGTGCGCCGTTGGCCCGGGGCAGTTGCCATGGTGAGCCTTCGCCTTCCGCCGAAGAGTGTTAGTGCAGCAACCGCGCGACGCCTGCCGCGCGCGCCAGCGCCACCTGCGCCGCCGCCGCCGCGAACCGGGCATCGATGTCCGTGTCCCGCGCCCGCACCAGCGAGGACTGCGCCTCGATCACTTCGATGTTTCCCGCCACGCCCACCTTGAACCGCTCCCGGGCCTGGGTCAGCTCCTCCTGCGCCAGACGCAGCCGGTCGAGTGCAATCACCTGCTGCTGCTGGGCCGAGCCCAGGTCGAGCCGGGCCGCGTCGACGTCGGCCGCCACCTGGCGCTGCAGCTCCTGGGCGCGCACATCCGACGCGTGCACCACCGCCCGCTGCTCGTCCTGGCGCCCTTCACGCCGGAATCCGTCGAGGATTGGCACGGTGACTTGCAGCGCGATCTGCCGGGTTCCGATCGCGGCACCGAGCGAGAGGCCGTTGGTGCCGTAGTCGGCTTCCAGAGACACACGCGGCAACCGCTCCGCCGAAATCGCCGCCATGGAGCGCCGCGCGGCGAGCCCACGCGCCGCTTCGGCGCGAAGATCCGGCCGTTGCTCCAGCGCCAGCGCCACCAGGGAATCGCGCTCGCCCGGCAACGACGCGACGGGCAGCGTCGCCGCCAGCGAATCGGTGAGCTCGATCGCGGCATCGGAGGCAAGACCCAGGGAACGCGCCAAGTCGATGCGGGCGCGCTCGAGCTGGTTTCGGGCCACCACCAGCGCTCCCGCCGACGCCACGAGCTGGGTGCGGGCCCGGGTGACGTCGATCTGGGTGCCGACCTCGGCGTCCTTCTGGGCCTGTGCCAACGTCACGAGCTCAGCTGCGAGCGAGGAGTCCGCCTGCCGGGCCGCCACCACCGCCTGCGCGCGAACGGCGTGCAAATAGGCGAGCGCCGTTGTCTGCACGGCGCTCTCCGCAATGAGGCCGCTATCCGCCTCCGCCCCCGCGACCTGTGCGCGGGCGGCACGCACCCGCGCCCGGCTGGCGAAGTCGAGCAGCGTCTGGGTTAGTTGAATCCGCAGATCGTAAACGTCGAACGGCCCGATCATCTTGCCCGAGGCGGGAGCGCCGGGAAAGTCGAACTTGATCCCGAGGGCGTCCTTGTTGAACGTGCGGTTGACCCAGCTTCCTCCGGCCGTCACAGAGGGCAACAGCGGCGAGCGCGCTTCGCGTATCCGGCCGCGTGCTTCATCGCCGCGCAGGCCGGCCAAGGTGACTATGGGGGCGCTCGCCGCGCGGGTCAGCGCGTCGGCAAACGAAAGGCGCAGCGGTTCCTGGGCCTGAGCGTTGCCCGCCGCGGGCCCGAGGAACAGGGTGAGGGCGAAGAGCCGGAAACGATTACGCATGAGTCGAATCCCCCCCTGGGGATTTGGCGATACCACGCAAGAATGTTTCTACGTGGAGAGCGAGATACCGGTCGAGGTTGAACGTGTCTTCGACGCACTTCAGCAACGAATGCTTGAGGATCACGGCTAGTATCAAGGGCGCCCAGGCGAGCCGCACCGCGCTCGGCACGTCCATCGGGCGGAACTCGCCCGCGGCGATGCCGCGCTCGATCACTTGAGCGACGAGCCGGCTGCCGCGCATGACGACTTCCTCATGGTAGAAGCGAGCCAGCTCGGGGAAGTTGCCGGCTTCGGCGATCACCAGCTTGGGGATCCCCGCGGCCTTCGTCTGACCGATCAGCTCCCACCACTTGTGCAGCATGGCGCGCAGCAGCTCGGATGCACTGCCCTTGTGCTCGGCAAGGAGTTGTTCTCCCAGGGCGATGTGCGGGACGAGCATCTGGCGGATCATCGCCTTGAACAACGCTTCCTTGCCGTCGAAGTAGAGGTAGATCGTCCCCTTGGTGACCCCGGCGCGACGGGCCACGTCATCCAACCGCGTGGCCGCAAAGCCGCGCTCGACGAACTCTTCCAAGGCGGCGGACACGATCTCTTCAGGCCGAGCGTCTTTGCGGCGCTGCCAGCGGGGTCGTGCGGCACGGACGCGGGAACGGTGACGTGATCGCATTGGGATAGGCGTTCAGTTTAGTAACTGAACGGTCAGTAAGTTACTTTGGCTTGGTTCGGCGGCAAGTGGATTCTGTTCAGCTCAGGTCAGATCAGGATCACTGTCTCGTTGATAGGGAAGGAACTACGCAAAAGGCGCACTATTTCGCGGCGGCGATCTCCCCCCCGTCCATCACGCTGTCCGTGAGGGTCTGCCCATCCACAACCTGGTTGTCCCCGATCACCGAGCCCGACACGGTGCTGCCTCGCACCATGACCTGCTGGCCCAGAATCGACCGCTCGACCGTGCTGCGCTCAATCACGCTGCCGGCCTCGACCGTCACATTGGGCCCGACCGTGCACTCCCGCAGCGTTACCCCGGGATCGATCCGCACCGGCTCCCGGATCACGACGCCGGGCTGCGGCGCCGGCGCCAGGCCACGGCTGGTTCTCAATAAGTGTTCATTGGTCTCGAGCAGCGTATCCACCTTGCCGCAGTCGTACCAGCCGCCCACGTTCGCCACCAGCAGGCGTCGGCCCTGGTCCACCATGTATTGAAACGCGTCGGTGAGGTAATACTCGCCGCCCTTCCCCGCCGCTCGTCCCATCACCTGGCCGATGCCGTCGAACAGCGTGCGCCAGTCCCTGATATAGTAGAGGCCGATGTTGGCGAGACGCGACACGGGCGTGTCGGGCTTCTCCACGATCCGGGTCATGTAGCCTTTCCCGTCCGTGACGATCACCCCGAAACGCCGATAGTCCTCGACTTCCTTGGCCCACAGGATCCCGTCCGCGTCGCTGGTGCGGATCAGGCTCAAATCGGCGTCGAACAGCGTGTCCACGAAAATGATCAGCACCGGCCCATCCACCCAGGGACGCGCCAGATCGATCGCACCCGCCGTGCCGTCGAGCGTCTTCTGCTCCACGAACCGGGCCGGGACCTTGTAGTGGGTCGTGATGTAGCGCTCGACGTCCTGCTTCAGGTGCCCCGTGATGACGATCAGCTCCTCGACGTCGAAGCCGGCGATCGTATCCATCACGTAATCCATCACGGGCCGCCCGGCGACGTGGACGAGGGGCTTCGGCACCCGCTTGGTGAGCGGCAGCAGCCGGGTGCCCTTGCCCGCGAGCGGAACGATCACCTTCATGGCACTCTCCCGTAACGATCCTTGAGGCGGACCACGTCGTCGATCTCGGGCGTCGAGGCCTCGAGCAGATCGCTGGTGGTCACCGCCTCGAACTGATGCACCAGCGTGGGGTGGATATGAAACGCCTCGCCCTGCGTCACCCGGCGCTCGATCAACGTGTCGCGCTGCTGCAGCCGCAGGATGATCTCACCCGAAAGGACGTAGATCGATTCGTCCTTGAGATTGTGATACTGGAGACTGAGCACGTGGCCGGCCTCGATGTGCAGGATCTTCCCCACATAGCGGTCGGTGCGGGCCCAGATCAGCTCGTGGCCCCAGGGCTTCTCCACACGATACGGCAGCTCGGTCACAATTCCCTCCGCATCGGCGCCAGCTTCAGGGAAGACGGCGTGGTCACGCACGCCGTGACGCAGACGCCGCACCCCACACACCCTTCCGGCTTGAGCACCGGACGACCACCCTTGTCCATCGCCAACGCGCGCTCGCCTATCGGACACGCGCGGGCGCACACGCCGCAGCTCGCCCCGTGAAACGTGATGCACCGGTCTACGTCGAGCGACAGGACACCCAGCCGCACATGGGCCCAGCCGTCGGGCGGCAACAGCAGCGCGCCCGTCTCGCAGGCCCGCGCGCACGGCATGTCGTCGCAGGCGACACACGCCACCCGGTCGAGCTCGAGCATCGGCGTTCCGGCCGCGAGTCCCGCGCTGGCCGGCGCTTTCATGATGGCGTGCGCGGGGCAGACGTCGATGCAATCACCGCAGCGCGTGCACGCCGCGAGAAACGCCACCTCGGCCACGGCACCCGGCGGGCGGGTCCAGCTCCGCTGTACCACCCGCTCCTCCGCACGGCGCGCGACCTCGCGCGCTAGTCGCCCCAACGTCTCGCGGAAAAACCCCCGCCGATCCCCGGCATCCGGCGCCATCAGAAGCTCGGCGCGAGCGATACCTGCCACCGGAATGCCCCGCGGCCGTCCCCGGCGGCGCGATCGGCGGCAAAGTCCCACCGGTTGACGACGAGCGGCAGCTCGACCCGCATCGTCCATGCCAGGTCCCCCGCGACGTGCGTCGTGACCAGCCCCAGACCGGCGTCGTACAACGGCGTCCACGCGCGACCCTCGAACGACGGTACGGCGAGGCTGTCCACCAGGCCGCCGTCCACGAACGCCGTCGCGCCGAGGCTGCGGAGGAACCCCCGCCGGCGGGAATACAGGCCGTGGCTCAATTCCAGGTTCACGCTCACCGCCCACCGCCCACCCACGGCCGGAGAAAACGCGCGCAGGTTCGCGTTCCCCGGCGCCTGATAGTGGAAGTCCGGGCGCACGAGCAGCGCCCCGCGACTGCGCAGCAGAGGATTGGTGAACGTCTCGTAGGGGTCGGCGCCCGCGATCCCAATGCGCCGCTGCCGCGGAGGACTGCTTTGGGCCAGGTAGCCGCCGCCGAACAGACGCACGCCGAGGGTGGTGTTGCCGCCCAGCGGCCGGCGGGCATCGAGCTCGGCGGTGGTGCGCCAGTAGCCTTCGACGTCGTAGCGGTTGCTGGACTGGATGCCCGGCCCCGGCAGTCGATACACGACCCCGGCGCGGCTGCCGACGCGCGCGTGCAGCCTCGTGCGGCCGTGCGGCCAGGTCGACGCGAACCAGGGCCCGGCCTCCACCGTACCGGCGTCGTCCCACAATCCGGGATCGAGATAGCTCACGTCGGTCGTGGCCATCCACAGGGCGTCGAACCCGGCATGCGGATCCGCCCGGTCCACCCAGCGCCGGCGCAACGCCCGGTCCCAGAACAGTGAGACTCCGGCTCGCCCTTCGACGGCCCACGCGGACATCGCGGTGGTGGTCCGCGGGATCGGATGCGCGACCGGATTCTCCCAGCGCACGAAGACGCCGCCGGGTTGAGCGGCGTCCGGATCGACGCCGCGCGTCAGGAGGATCAGTCCCCGCTCGAACCGCCCGAGGTAGTTGGAGCGGCTGCGAACGCCGAGCGTGACGCCGCCGGCATCGTTGAACCACGCCACGGGCATCAGGCCCACGGCCAGGCGATCGCGCCGCGCCACGTTCCGGGTCGGGTTGTCCAGTCGCACCGTCTGCAGGCTCCGGCCTCTGAACAACCCCCGCGGTTGCGCGTTGTTCAGCATGTTCCAGTCGTGGGTCCGCACGCGCGGGTCGAGCAGCAAACGGCCCGGCGCCGAATCGGTGGTGAACTCGACCCACTCGATCTCGGGTTGGCCGGTCGCGCGCGCATAGATGTGTGTACGATCGCCGATCTCGACCGGCATCCAGCCGTCGCCGACGCGCTTGATCGTTGCCGCGACGTGCCAGCGTCCGTCCGCGAGGCGGCGGCGCCGCACCCGTTGCAGCTCGTAATCGATCAGCGGGGTCCCGTGCAGCCATTGCCCGAACAACCACCCCAGGTCCTGCCCCGCGACTTCCTCGCACACGTCACGAAACGCCGCTTCGGTCACGTGCTTGAGCTTCCAGCGGGCGTAGTAGGCGCGGAGGATGCGCCGCATCGCGTCGTCGCCCACCACGTAACGCAGCTGCTCGTAGAACAGCTGCGCCTTGTCGTAGATCATCTCGTTGTAAAGGAAGAAATCACGGTAGCGCTCGCTGACCATCGAGACCGGTTCGCTCCACCGGTCGATATCATCGAACAGGATTCCCGCCTCGAGCCCGGGATAGGCCGGGTCTTCCCCATGGGTTTCCTCGAACCAGGACGTCTGGAAACTCGTGAACCCTTCATCCAGAAATCCTTCGCGCCACTCGTTGTTGGCGAGGATCCCCATGGTGTAGTTGTGCCCCACCTCGTGCAGGATCAGGCCGAGGGAGGGCCCGCCATCCATCACCATCATGGGAAATTCCGTCCCGCCCCCCTCGATGCGATGGACATTGGTGATCTGCGGCCAGGCAAACGCCCCGAACACCGAATCGAGCCAGGCCAGGGCGGTTTCGGTACGCGTTACCGCGACGCCCCGCCCCCAGGTAGCCGTGTCCTGCGGCTGGTACAGCACCCGCACCACGACCGAGCCGTAGCGGCCCTCCTCGTAGCGGTACCGGGGGTTGAGCGAGAAGGCGAAGTGGTGCACCTGCTCGGCGCGGAAGCGGACCGTCTTGCGACCGGGCGCCGCGGCCGGGCAGTCGTTCGGCACCGCGCCGTAGACATCGCGCTGGTAGTCGACCGCAGCGGCGGGAATCGCCCGCGCCTGCTCCCAGCCGGGGTCGCCACACACGGGCACGCCGGTCGAACCAATCACCTGATCCGCGGCGAGATCGAGCGTCACGTCGTAGGTGGCGAACTCCCCGTAGAACTCCCCCGCCGGGTAGAGTGGGTGGTCCTCCCAACCATGACGGTCGTAGACCACGACCTTCGGATACCACTGCGCGAAGTCGAAGCGCCGTCCCTCGCGGCCCTGGCGCCGCGGCACGGTGGAGGGGCGCGCCTGCCAGTCGATCTCGACCACGAGGGAATCGCCCGGGGCCAGCGGCTGCGGCAGGGTCCAGTGGGTGATGGTCGAGTCGGGCGCATAGGGATAGTCGGGCCGCAGGGCCTCGCCCATCAGAGTGGAGGCCATGATGCGCTCGAACGCGTAGTCGGGATCGGCCAGATGCTGGAAACGGACCCGTCCTTCAGCGGAATCGACGGTGGACCAGCGCGAGCCGGGGCGAAACGCGTTGAGGTAATCGTGCACGTAGAGGTCACGCAGGACGTCGGGCGAGCGGTTCACATAGGTGATCCGCTCGTGTCCGGTGAGCACGCCGGACGGCTCGTCCAGCGAGGCCGTAATGCGGTAGGCGACCTGTTGTTGCCAGTAGGAGCCGGTGTCGCTCGCGGCGAGCAGCGCGACCAAGAGCAGCATGGGACGATGAAGCTACACCGGGGGCGTCAAGGCGGGGAGGCGGCGCGCGTTTTCGCCGCCTGCGGCGTGATTCGGGACGATGGTCGAAGCGACCTCCTCCCACAGGTTGTGGCCCCCTTGAAAGGAGTCACCGATGTTCCGCACTCGCGCCGCACTCATGGTGGGACTTGCCGCCACGGCAGTCGCCTGCTCCGATCGCGCGCCCACCGTCGCGACGGGCCCCGCGGTCCCGGCCGCCCCACCGGCCGTCTCGCCCGGCACACCCGCGCTGCGCCCGGAGCGACTCGGGCGGCTGTTCGCCCGCGCGCTGAACAACCCGACGTTCCGCGCCTACGTGAAGGCGCAGCTGGACTCGTCGCCCTACCCGGAGCACAAGATCCAGCTGCAGGGATTCCTCGCCGCGCGCGGCCGACGGGCGCTGCACGAGCTCGCCCGGGAAAACGGCACCACCGACGACGACGTGAATCGTGAGGCGACCGCCGCCGTCCCGCTCGAGGTCTACCTCCCCGTGCCGGCCCACCGCTCCGCCTGGAGCGGTGACGACAACCTGCTCGTCGCCACCGCCATCGAGGATCGTGAGGCGCCGGTCGCCTTCTCGCCGGACGGCCGCCGCACCGTGCTCAGCCCCGACGCCCCGCCTCGGACCCCGGTCATCGCGGTGGTGCCTGTGGAAACCGACTTCAGCGCGCCGCCGGCGCGCCTCGTCTGCTCCGACCCGACCTGTTCCGGTAGCGGCGGAGGTGGGTCGCCGCCGCACGGGCTGTACATGGCCAAGTCGCATTTCGTGGACAGCTTTGAGGGTTGGTTGAAGGGCTCCCCCGAGTATGAGATGCACATCCTGGGGCAGCTGGGGCAGACCGATTCGCTGAAGGACTATGCGTGCGCCGGCGAGCACCAAACGGGCTACGCGTATTTCGATCAGGATGGAAAGGACTGGAGCGGCAGCGTGCTGCTGTTCAATCAGACCGATATCGACGCGTACAAAGCGCAGCACCCGGGTCAGGGCGTACGGGTGTTCGCCCTCGAGGATGACGATACGCCGTGCGTGATCAAGACGGACAACACGAGCCTCAAGCACATCATCACCACGGTCGACAGCCTGAACCGTCAGCTCACAGGCGGACGGGACACCACGACCGGCGTCGCAAAGTTCTGGCGCGCGGCCAACGTCATCCGGAAGATCTGGACGTTCGTGGCCGGTCTGATCAAGACCAATGACGACCTGATCGGCAACGCGGTCGAGGACAAGGTCGTCGGCGATTTCTCACATGTCGGGTTCAACTGGATCGTGAAGGGTGACAACAACGTCACCAACGGTTGGCTGAATCTCGAGATGAAATGACCTTCACACCGGGAGCTTCCATGAGCGCGCGCCTTGCCCTCCTGCTGCTGCTGGCGACGGCTATCCCTCACGTCCTGGGCGCCCAGTGGAGCGTGGCGTCCGAAGTCGGGATCGTGACGTTCAGCGGTTCCGCGCGTGATACCGCAGCCGGTCTGGACCTCGGGCCCACGCGCGCCACCACATTCGGACTTCGCATCGCCCGAGCGGGCGGACGATCCGCGATCGCGCTGCGGTTCCGTTACGGCACGAGCGGCCTCGGGGCCTCGAACGGTGACGTGACGGTCGTCCAGGAGCACACCTTCAAACTCTACGAGGTGGGGGCGGTCGCCTCGCGGCGGCTGACCACCTTCGCAATGGGATCGGCGCTGTGGCTCGAAGCCGGCCCCGCCCTGAGTGTCTGGAAGGCGAAGACGGGTGAAAGTCGAACCCGGCTGGGGGCGAGTGGCGGGCTGGCGCTCCTCATACCGCTGGGCCGCCGCTATGGCGCGACGTTCCACGTCGAGACCGGAGTGAGCGGGTCGGTGTTCGATGCCGCCGATGTCCCGGCGGGTATCGAGCGGCGCTCCGCCTGGCGTCGAGGCGTGGCGTTGGAGATCCGTCGCACGTGGTGAGCGACTGACGCGGAGAAAAATCGGGGCGGCTCGCTGCACGAGCCGCCCCCCCCGTCACTCCGGGATCACCGCCGGCCTACTCCCCC
Organism: Gemmatimonadota bacterium; assembly: GCA_041497135.1. Lineage (GTDB taxonomy): Bacteria > Gemmatimonadota > Gemmatimonadetes > Gemmatimonadales > GWC2-71-9 > DASTHG01. The sequence continues at coordinate 28,530 of JBGQFX010000013.1, forward strand.
GTCAGCATCCGTCGTTTCAGGAGGTTCAGCCGCCGCTTGAGCGAGCCGTCGTACAGGCGGTCGCCGACGCGCACCACGACGCCGCCCAGGATACCCGTATCGGCCCGAAAGTGGGCCCGCACTTCCTTGCCGAGCACCGATCCCAGCCGCTCCACGATCTGGCGCTGCAAGGCGTCGTCGGGGGCGGTGACCAGCGTGACGCCGGCGTGCACACGATTCTGCTGTACGTCGACCAGCGCCTGGTATTCCTGGGCAATCTCGCCCAGGAGTCCCTGCCGCCCGCGCCGCACCACCGCCTGCAGGAAGCGCACGAACTCGGGTGGCGCCGTCCCGGACAACGCCTCGGCCAAGAGCCGGGCTTTGACGGTCTTGGTGACACGCGGCGAGTCCAGGACGATCGCGATGGACTGATCCGCGGCGATGGCGCCCGCGACCGCGTCCATGAGGCGACCGAACAGGTCGACCCGCCCGCCCCCCCCCGTTTCGGCGGCGGCGAGCAACGCCTCGGCGTAGTTCCGGGCGATGGTCGTTTGCTTCAATGCTTCGGCTCGAGCGTCGCCAGGTACTCGAGCACCAGACGGCGGTTGGCATCGGTGTCGAGATTGGACTGTACCAGCTTCGTGGCGGCTGCAATGGACAGCTCGACCGCCTCACGCCGCAGGGCGAGAATCGCCTTTTCCTTCTCCGCCTCGATGTCGCGGCGGGCCCGCTCCAGCAGCTGCTCCTGCTCCTCACGCGTTCGGGCCAGGAGCTGCTCCCGCTCTTTCTGGGCCACTGCCTTGGCGGTCGCGATGATCTCCTGCGCCTCGGCGCGCGCCGCCGCCAGCGCCTGGCGGTGTTCCTCCAGCAGCCGGGCCGCTTCGGCGTTGGCGCGCTCGGCTTCGGCCAACTGCTTGGCGATGCGCGCCTCGCGTTCCTCCACCAACTTAAGCAGCGCCGGCCAGCCGAACTTCCACAAGAGCGCCATCAGGATGCCGAACACGACCAGCGTCCAGATGAGCAAGCCCGGCTCGGGCGTGAACGGACCCAGCTCGTGCCCCGCCTCGGCGGCTTCCTGCAACAAGTAAAGCGCGGTCACTTCATCAACTTGAAGAGCAGGGCGAATACCAGCGCGGCCAGGCCGGCGCCTTCGACCAGAGCCGCGGTCAGGATCATGGCGCCGCGGATGTCGCCGGACGCCTGCGGCTGGCGCGCGATCGCCTCCACCGCCCGGCCGCCGATCTGGCCGATGCCGATGCCGACGCCGATGGCGGCGAGCCCGATGCCGATGCCGGCGCCGAGCAGGGCGTTCGTGTTTCTGGCGGCTTCGACCACGTCGCTCTGAGCCTGGAGCAGCATCAACGCGTTGAGCATGGATTTTCCTCTAGAGAGTGGTGCGCTTCAATGCGCGTGCTGCATCATCCCGATGAATACCGACGTCAGCAGCGCGAAGATATAGGCCTGCAGGAACGCCACCAGCAACTCGAGCAGCATCATGAACAAGGTGAACGCCACCGCGCCGATCGTCACCCCGGTGACGATTGCCGGGCCGGCCGTCGCGAACACGAAAATCAGTCCGAGCAGCGCCAGGATGACGAAATGTCCGGCCGTCATGTTGGCGAACAACCGCAGGCACAGCGCGAACGGCTTCACCAGCTTACCGATGATCTCGATCGGGGTCATGAGCAGCGCCATCGCCACCGCCCCACCTCCCTTCATGCCGGGCGGGATGAACACGATCGTCTTGAGGTATCCCCTGGGCCCGAGCGCCACCAGCCCGGAGATCTCGATCGTCAGGAAGGCGGTCAGCGCGAGCGCCCCCGTCACCATCCAATTGCCGGTCGGCGTCGCGCCGAACGGGATGAGGCCGAGCAGGTTGCAATACAGGATGAAGAAGAAGAGCGTGAGGATGTAGGGCGCGAACCGGGCGCCATTGTGCCCGATGTTGGCGATCGCGACGTCGTTGCGCACGAACAGCACCATCGCCTCGATCGCGGCGCCAAACCCCGTCGGCGCTTTGCCTTCCTGATGCCGGCGCTGCACCGCTCGTCCGGCGAGGCGAATGGTGAGGAACACGAGCACGGCGGCGAGCAGCATGAAGACGACGTGCTTGGTGGGGGAAACGTCGATGCCGAACAAATGCCAACCGGTGGGCAGGTGCGTCTCGTACCCGAACGGCCATTCGATCACAGGGCTGTCGCTCGTGTGGTCGAAGATCATCTTGCCGATATTGGGTTCTTGCATCATTTCAGGAACATGGTCTCCACAAAGAGCAGCGGCAGCAGGACACCGAGGAATCCCAGCGCCGTCTGGAGCAGCGGCAGCTCCACCTGGTGCGTGGCGGCCACCACGATGAGCCCGCCCAGCGTCAGGACCCGGATCGCCATGCCGCCCAGCCAGCGGGCCATGAAGGGACGCTGCGGGCCATTCACGGCGGGCCGCAGCAGCGCCACCGCCGCGGTCTGGGCCACGAGCGCCGCGCCGCCGCCGATCCCCGCCCCGCGTCCTCCCAGACCCGTCACGATCACCACCAACCCCAGGCCCACGAACAGCAGCGGCACGTAGGGTCTCACTTCTTCCGGGCTTCAGTATCGCGCTTGACGCGATAGTAGATGTTCATGAAGCCGCCGAAGCCGCCCGCGAACGCGCCGACGATGAAGAACAGGGGTCGAGTGTGCAACCAGCCGTCCACCAGCCACCCGAGCGCCCCGAACGCCAGGATCGCAAAGGCGAAGGTGAATCCCACCCCGACGTATTCCCAGCCCTGGCCGTAGCCTTGGGCGGACTTGTTTTCGTCGTCTGTCGGCATCGCGCCGGGCGAAAAGTATGCGCTTGTGAAATTTTTCGCAAGCAAAGCCCTAACAGCGCAACCTTTTGTGGCACTTGGGAGTACGATGTGATATTCTTCGCACTCCCATGACCACGACCCCCCGTCCCAAGTCCCCCGTTGGGGGCGACCTCGAGCTGCTGGAGCGGCTCGCGGAGGCCCGTCGCGCCCTGCTGGAGCAGGTGGGCCACCGCATTGTGGGGCAACAGGACGTGGTGGATGGGATACTCACCGCGGTGTTCTCGGGCGGCCACGCGCTCCTGGTCGGCGTGCCGGGGCTCGCCAAGACGCTGATGGTGCAGACGGTGGCCGAGGCGCTGGAGCTGAAGTTCTCGCGCATCCAGTTCACGCCGGACCTGATGCCGTCCGACATCACCGGCACGGAGATCATCGAGGAAGACGTCACGACCGGGAAGCGCGGCTTCCGGTTCGTGCGCGGGCCGGTGTTTGCCAACATCGTGCTGGCCGACGAGGTGAACCGCACGCCGCCCAAGACGCAGGCGGCGCTGTTGCAGGCGATGCAGGAGCACCAGGTGACGGCGGGGGGCCAGACGCATCCGCTGCCGGCGCCGTTTTTCGTGCTGGCGACGCAGAATCCGATCGAGCAGGAGGGGACCTATCCGCTGCCCGAGGCGCAGCTGGACCGCTTCATGTTCGAGCTGCGGGTGGGGTATCCGTCGCGCGCGGAGGAGGAAGCGATCGTGGCGGCAACGACCGCCGATCGGACGGTCACCATCGCTCCCGTGCTGACCGCGGGCGACGTGCTGGCGTTGCAGCACCTGGTGCGCCGCGTCCCGGCGCCGCCGGCGTTGGTGACGGCTGCCGTGTCGCTGGTGCGGATGACTCGGCCGGACGATCCGACGGCGCCCGCGTTTGTGAAGGAGTACGTCTCGTGGGGGGCCGGTCCGCGCGCCTCGCAGTACCTGGTGCTTGGGGCGAAGGCCCAGGCGGCGTTGGATGGGCGGCCGATGCCGGACTACGACGACCTGAAGCGGGTGGCGCCCCTGGTGCTGACGCACCGGTTGGTGGTCAATTTTGCGGCCGAGGCGGCGGGAAAGACAGCTGCCGACCTGGTGACCGAGCTCGTCTCAAAAGGAGGTTGGGTTATGCACTAGGCCGGTTTTTGAAAGTGCTGCAAATCTGCCACAACTCCTACCTGTAATTCCTTGTGATTCAATGCGTTGACATAGCGTTGAAATGCGCGCCTTATTGTCGAATCGACCGTCGCTCGGGACCAGGCTGTGGTTTCTCATTTTCGGCTACTCACGTTGGGCGCACCGCTCCTGGTCACCGCGACCGGAGAGGCGGTCCGCTACCGCACCCGCAAGCATTTCGCCCTGCTGATGCGCCTCGCCCTCGAGCCGGGGAAGCGACTGGCACGTGAGTACCTGATCGATCTTCTCTGGCCGGACGTGCCGGGCGTCCGCGGCCGGCATTCGCTGTCGCAAGCCGTGAGCGTATTGCGCGCCACGATCGGCCGGCAATTCCTCCTGACACAACGGGCATCGCTGGCCTTGATCGAAGGCGTCGTCGACGTCGACGCGCACCGCCTCGAAACGTGTGAGGCGGAAATCCGGGGACGATTCCTCGAGGGGTTCGAGCTGCGGGGCGCGCGCGGCTTCGAGGAATGGCGGGACGCCTGGGCCGCCCGATTGTACCCTCGGATTCGCGATTGCCTGGTGAGGCAGATGGACGCCGGGCGACGTATCGGCGATTTCGCGAGCGTCGAGAAGCACGCGCAGGTGCTGGAGGAGCTCGACCCGCTATCCGAGGATGCCGTGCGTGGCATCATCGAAGCACGCGCCTGGGTCGGAGATCGCAGCAACGCCCTCAAGGCGTTCAACCGGTACGCCACCCGGCTTGCCCTCGAGCTCGAGGCCAAAGCGAGTCCGGAGCTGGTGCGCATCATCGACCTGCTGCGCGAGGGACGGCGGGCGGCGCCGCGGCCCACCGCGGATGGCGTGCCGCCACGCGAAGAGCGTCGCTTCGAGGCGGAAACGATCATCGGGCGCGAGCGGGAATTCTCGGTGCTGTACGACGCCTGGCTCGACGTGCGCCGGCGCAGCCCCCACGTGATGGTAATGCTGGGGGACCCGGGGATCGGCAAGACCACATTGGCCAACGCGTTCGTGTCGTCGTGTCAGATGGAAGGTGGCATCATCGCGCGGGCCCAGGCCTACGACGCGGAGCGCGAGCTGCCGTATGCGGTCCTGGCGGAGCTGATCCAGCAGTTGACGCTGCAGCACTCGATCGGCGCGGCTGAGCCTGAGGCGTTGTCGGATCTGTCGCGACTGACCCCGGAGATCCTCTCGGTGTTTCCGGGCGTGCCCAAGCCGGTGGACTGGCCGCCCGAAGTCGTCCCGCTGCGGCTCGCGGACGCGTTTCTCAAGGCGGTCAGTGCGGCCGCCGAGGACAACCCCGTGGTCCTGGTCATCGATGACGTGCATGCGGCCGACAACGCCAGTGTCGCGATCCTGCACATGCTCGCGCGCAAGCTCGACGGGCTCAGGCTGCTGCTGATCCTGACCGCCCGGCAGGGGGATGTTCGTGCATCGACCGCGGCTCGTGCCCTGATCACCGACGCCGGCATCGAAACCCTGGCCACCCTGGAGCTCGAGACCCTCTCGCACGACGCCGCGGCGGTGCTCGTGGCCCGAGTGAGCGCCAAGGGCCTTGATCGATGGGGCGAGCCGCCGATCGCCAGGATCGTCCGATCGGGCGGGGGGAACCCGCTGGCGCTCGAGCTGTTGAGCCGCGAATGGGTGGCTCGCGGCAACCAATCCCTCATCGGGATGTTGGACGCCCTCAACGCGCTCCCCGCCCCGGCGCTGAGCCTGCCACAAGCCGTAAAGGCCGTGTACGCCCGGCAGACGCAGCAACTGGACGACCGATCCCGAGCGGTGCTCGATCTGGCAGCCGTGCTGGCGCGCCGCATGGGCGACCTGAGGTTCTACCAGATCATCGGTTGCTCGGAAGGTGAGGCGTTGTCGCGCCTGTCGCAGCTCCTGGAGACGCGCCTGCTGCGGGAAGTGGCCGGGCAGCTCGAGTTCCGGAACGAGCTGGTACGCGCTCACGCGTATTATGAGGTGCCCAGCACACTGCGCCTCGAGCTGCACCGGCGCGTGGCGAAACTGCTGGAGCGGTTGGCCGAAGACCAGCCACCGCACGAGCTCGAGATCGCCTGGCATTACATCATTGGCCGAGATCCCCATAGTGCCGCTCGGTACGCGCTGGCCGGAGCCGAGCGGAGTCTGACGGAAGGGGCCCCTCGCGAAGCCGAGCTGATTTTGCGGGCCTTGAGTCGAGATCAACTCGATCCGCAGACGTCGAGACAGGCCATGCTGGTCCTGGGCTCGGCACTCATGGGCCAATCGAAGGCGGAGGAGGCGCTGCCGTTACTTGAGGAATTGTTGGCGGATGAGCAACTACCGAAGCGGGAGATGGCGCGAGCCGTACGGCTCTACGCGTCGGCGATGTACTTGCTCAACAGAAACTCAACCGCGAAACACAGCGAAATTGCCGAACGGGCTCTTCAGGTCGCGCGGGAGTGCGGGGACAATGAGTTGCTCGCGCACGCCCTGTTTGAGTGTGCACGGGCTGGAGTAGAGAGTGGCCGAGTAGAGTTGGTCGCAACATGCAGAGAGGAGCTTCATCGTACGCTGATTTCTCCGAGTGAGGACGTCCCACCCATCGCGTATTTTGCGGACGCATACTGCAGCCATTTTCTTCTTGACATTGAACAGGCTCTCGAATCCGCACAACGAGCCGTTACAGGACTCGCAACAAGGAAGAACATTGGAGAACTAGCTCTTGGCTACAATGCCCTTGGCAATTGCGAAATGGCTGGGTGTCGGTTTGAAGAGGCACTGGAAGCATACAGTAAGGCTCTGACTCTCTGGAAAACGGTCGGCGATGACTATCGAATGTCGCTCACACACTACAACCTCGGCGCGACCCACATGATGGGTGGCGATTTCAACAAGGCAGTTCAAGATTTCCAGGAAAGCCTCGCAATCGGAAAGCGGGCACCTGCGCAGCCGGTCTTATCGTGGACTTGGTCCAGTCTGGCGCTTGCTCACCTTGTGCAGGACCAACGGAGCAGCGCTATTGAGTGTTTGGAAGCATTGAAACACTGGATGCAGAGCGGTCGCAGCTGGGTGATGAACATGGAATACTATTGCGGGGCTGCGGAGATAGAGCTTGCGATTGGGAACGAGAACGAGGCGTTGAGGCTGATCTCACAGGCTGAGCAGGAGCTTCAAGGGAGAGGGTACCTGTTCATTAGCCAAGGCACGCTTGAGCGCTTGAGAGTGTTTCTCGCGTATCACACCCAAGGGCCTGAGGCTGCAACGTCACTCGCCGAGGAATTCATGAACCGGTTCAGAGGACACCACCAACTCGCGCACCTTGAGGCAGTAGCAGCGTTGGCATGGATTGAACGAAAGATGACAGGCAGGTACTCAACTGCGACTGAGCGGGAGCTACAACTGTTCGATAAGCATCGGGCGGCTGGCAAGCGAGCGATTCTGATCGCTCAAGGGTTCCTCGAGTAGAGCCATGCGCCCTAAGGGCAGCGCGGTCGAGGGTGCTTGACTCTGAATCACCCCACTTTCGCTGGGGTAGATCCTCGGGGCACGCGCCACGGTCCACTGTTCCTAGCAACCCACGCTCCCAATGCGTGCACTGGAGACCCGCCTTGTTCCGCCGTCGCGCCCAACAACCTTCTCAGATTCGCTGAACTTGCAACCAGATCGACGAGTCTTGAGTCGAACTGCTTGCCAGCGAACTTCTTGAGTTCTTCCAGCGTTCTCTCAAAGCTGAGCGCCTTTCGATAGGGCCTGTCCGTTGTCATCGCGTCCATTGTGTCGGCGATCATGATGATCCGAGCGGCGAGGGGTATCGCCTCACCCATCAGACCGTCCGGGTATCCAGTTCCATCGAAATTCTCATGGTGGTGACGAATTGCTAGAGCGACAGGACCGCGAAACTCCCCGATCGTCGACGCCAACTCAGCGCTCCGCGATGGGTGGCGCTGCATCAGCATTCTCTCGTCGGGAGTGAGCTTGCCCTCTTTTCTCAGCAATGGAGCAAACTCTTCATAGATCTTGCCGACGTCATGGAGAAGGGCTGCACTCTCAATCTGGTCGAGCTGCTTCGTGGATAGGCCCAGATCTCTAGCTATCGAACGAGCGTACTCGCAAACACGAAGCGAATGCCCCGAAGTGTAGGGGTCTCGAGCTTCGATCGCTTTGACCATCAGTTCAAGAAGTTCCTTGTTGACCCGCTCCAGCTGCAGGTTCATTTGATACATGTGGCGGACGAAGAACAAGGGGATAACGAGCAGTGCTAGGCCGAGGAGCTGCGTCTTGATGTACAAATACACGAGCAGGACGGCGAGAGAGCTAGCGAACAGGTCGTACAGCACGGAACTTCCGACGATCCGGCTCCAAGCCTCTCTAACTGAGACACCGCTGCTGATCGCGACCGCCAAAGCGACGCTACCCGAGTTTACGAGAAAGTAAGTCACTACAAGGGCCGCGAATGGCAAGCCTTGAAACGAGAAATGGCCATCGAGCGTCACACCACCGAGCGCACGGTACACCTCTGCGCCCATTCCAACCGCGAGCATGTATTGCGCAGTGTTAAACCATATTCGAATCGGCGGCTTCTTCCGAACAAATGTGTCGACCACGATGGCCGTAATTCCACTGATCAGCATTGGCCACGGATGTTGGAAGAGCATGACTGAAGCAATAAACGGGACAAAGGCTACTGAGCTTCCGATGTTTGCGAAGGACAACCTGAGGAAGGATGTGTCACAGAGAATGGCCAAGGCTGCGAAAGCCACAAGGCCATTCCAGTTCGTCGATGACGAATCGGCTGGAAGGGTCCAAGCGTTTGCCGCGAGGAACCACGCGGCTGCAGCGGATACTCCTACCACCAAAACGTGGATCCGATAGCGCTCAAATGAACTGAGTTTCGCCACGCTGTGATCCTCGTTCGGTGAGACTGCGCCCAAAAAAAGTGGGGTGGCCCCGAGAAAAAGCTACCAGGATACCGTGCCATTCGCGAAAAACAGCTTCGCGATCGACGTGAACAGAACGGCGAGCAGTTTGATCAACATCGAGCGTCACCTCCTCAGGGACCTACGAGAGTAGATCGATACTGCGAGAAGTGGCACGCCTCGCTACAGCGTACCCGACGCTCCGCTCATTTCTGTCCGCTCAACTCCGCTTCAGGTAGCGATGACCGGGGCCCCCTTATCTGGATTCAATGTCAGGTTCATGCGACAACCACCCGCCTCACACCTTGGCGCGATGCCGCGCCAACGCCTTACCAATCGCCTCGAGCACCGCATCGATGCCCGCGCTTTTCTCGATGATTTCCTGTACGCCGAGCCGGTGCAACCACGCCATGTCCTCGGCCGACACGCCCGCCGTCACCACCAACACCTCGGCGTCCAACGTGCGCCCCGGCGCCAGCAGCCGCTCCACCACCTGCGCCGCATTGAGATCCGGTAACGAGTAATCCAGCACGATCACCGCCGGCCGCACCCGTCCGATCTCGAGCAGACCGTCCATGCCGGTCGGGGCCGCGGCCAGATCCACACCCAGGTCCGACTGCTGAATCGCGCGGATCAAGAGCTTGCGGTAGCTCGGGTCGTCTTCCACCACCACCACCGCGTCATCCCCGTCCTCCCCACCGTGCTCCAGCTCGGGCGGGACCGGCATGCCGTGGGCGCGGAGAAATGCCATGAGATCGTCGACGTCCACACGCCGGCGACCGGTCGGCGTGCGATGCCCCTTCAGGTGGCCGTGATCGATCCAGCTCGCCACGGTCGCCGGGGTGACCTGGCACAGCCTGGCCACGCGCTGCGTACCCAAAAGACTGCCAGTTTTCACGGAAAGCATTGTATCACTAGTATCGATAATACGCCAGATACGCAAGATCCCCGCTCACCATCGAGCGGGGACCTGGCGCACACTCCGATCTACCTACTTGTGTCGTCGCCGGTTAGCGAAGATTACCGCCGGGCGTCGACCCACCGGTTGGTCGCGTCCAGGACGGCCAAGACCGCCCCGCGCTCCGGACTCTCCCGGATTTCACACGTCCCGGTCAGCAGCATCGCCTCCCGGCCACCCAGCCCGTGGACCGCCACGAGCACGAAACGGCGGTCAAATGCGTCGATCAGGGCCGCCCCCTCGAGGGCGATCGAGTTGTCGGACAGCAGGTCGTCCAGGCACAGCGCGGTCGCCCGCGCCGCCGTTTCCACCCGGTTGCGGTAGGTGTCCGTGCCTTCCTGCTCGTGCTCGGACTCGCGATCGCCGTAGGCGAGCTTCACGCGCACCACCACGCGCTGCAGCTTCTCCGAAGGGCGGACCGACAGGTCGCGGAAGATCACGACGCGGCGCTTGGCGCGGCTCGCGATCGCCTCTTCCTGCAGCGCCTCGATCGGCCGCACGTCGGCGGTCTGGGCCACGCTGATCTTGCGGTGGTCCACCCGAACGCCGAGCTGCGCCATGAGCGCGGACTCGATGTTGCGCACCACCTGCTTGGGCGGCACGTCCGGCTGGGCCAGCACGTGAATCTCGCTGATCTCGCCCTGCGGAGTCACCACGATGCTCGCCGAGAGCACCCCGGTAAGCCCCGCAATGAGGTTCTCCGCCCGCTTCACGCCCCACGGATCCGGCACGGGCTGGGTGGGCGCAGTGCGCGCCACCGGCTCGTGGTTCGGTGGATCCATATCTCGATCCCGTATCGGCCTCGATGTCGTCACGTCAGCTCTCTCCGATCGCTACCCGGTTGCGGCCCGCCGCCTTGGCACGATACAAGGCACGGTCGGCCGCCACCAACACGTCCGCTGCACCGCTTTCGCTCGGCTCGAATCCCGCCACGCCGATGCTCGCGGTCACGAGCTGCGCGGGATAGCCGAGCCGTCGGCCCAGCGCCTCCACACGTGCCCGCGCCTTTTCCGCCACCACCCGCGCCCCATCGGCTCCAGTGCGGACCAATAGTACTACGAATTCATCCCCGCCGTAACGGGCCGCAAAATCCGTGGTCCGCACGACGGCCAGCAGCTCCTCGGCCGCTCCCTTCAGCACGACGTTGGCCGCCTCATGCCCGTGGCGGTCGTTGACCTGCTTGAAGTTGTCCAGGTCCACGAACAGCACCGCGAACGGCTCCCCGCTCCGTTTGGACCGCGCCACTTCATTGGCCAGCCGGTCCCGCAGCAACCGCAGTGTGGCCAAACCGGTCAACCCATCCACTGCCGCCTGGGAGCGCGCTTCCCTCGCTTCCCGCTCGAGATAGGGCGGACAGGATTTCAACGTCGTCCGGCCCCGCACCGCTGCTTCGGCAAACGCCCGGCAGGTGGCATACCCGCAGGCGCCGCAGTCCCACGGGCGCCCATTGGGCGCCAATCCGACCTGCGCCAGCATCGCATCCACTTCGCCCGCCGGCGATCGCCTGCCGGTCTGCTCGAGCGGGAACACCGCCCCGATCCGCACGCGTCGCGCCACCAGCTCGTCCACAACCGGCGCCTGAGCGCGCGGCGGTTCGCTCTCGTCCACGATCTTCCGGCGCCGGAACAGCTCTTCCTTCGGTCCCATCAGGGGATGATCGAGGCATCCCTCGCACGGCAGGATGTCCACGAACCCCAAATCGATCCGGTCCTGGGCCACCGCATGGGCGATCGACTCCAGACTCCCAAGCCCGCGCATCTTGCGAAACCGCCGGCTGTTCTGCCGCTCTTCGATCAGCAGCTGGAGCGGCAATCCGCCCGCGGTGCTGAGATGACGCCGCCGCTCCTCGGGGATGCGGCTGAAGAATCGCGGCTGCTGCTCGAGCAGCACCTCGCGCTGCACGAACAGCTCGGCCAGCTGCTCGAAGGTGATGGCGGCTTCCACATCACCCTGGCCCTCGCTGAGACACACCCCCGCATACACGATGGGCGTGTCCGCGCCGTGAGTGGCCCGCAGGTAGCGCGCCTCGGCGGCGATCGGTGTCGTCACCGGCGCCAGGTAGGGCACCAGCTCCGGGTAGCGGTCCCGCACCATGTCCACGATGACGGGGCACGTGCTGCGGATCAGCGTGCCCCATCCCGTGTCCTCCCACAACCGCAGGTACTCCGCGGCCACCAGCTCGTCACCGATGACGCCGCGCTCGACCAGCCGGAACCCCGCCGCGTAGCAGGCGTTGACCACCTGCTCGGGGCTCGCCGGAAAGAAGTACGCCGGCGCCTCGGCGCTCAGGATGATCACCGCCCGACCGGTCGCCACCAGGTCGCCCGCCCGCTCCAGGTCCCCGCTCGCCCGGATCGCCTCGTGGGGACAAGCCGGTACGCAGACGCCGCAGCGAGTGCATGCGTCGTCTACGATCCAGACCCGCTCCGCCTCCACGCCGACGGCGTCCGCGGGACAGACACGAACGCACGCCAAACAGGCCACGCAGAGATCGGGCTCGATCCGGTAATCCACGGGTGTTCGAGTGATTCCTTCACGAACGAGGGGGACCCTGGAAGCCGGACCCAACATTGGGAATGGGGGTCCGGGAAGTCAATAGAGACGCTGAAAAATCAACGACTTACGAGGTCGTTACTCAGCGATCGCGTACTGTTTCAGCTTGCGGTACAGGGTGCGTTCGCCGATGCCGAGCACCTCCGCCGCCTTGCGACGGTTGCCGCGACTCTGCTGCAACGCCGCTTCGATCGCGGCCCGCTCCACCTCAGCCATCGACATCCCCGCGCGGTACAGCATCGGCTCCGGCTCTGCGGGGCCGGCTTCCACCGCCGCGAACGGAGTGCCGCGCTGGTCCACTTCGATCACCTCGACTCGGTGCGGCGGCGGCCGGTCCTCGAGACGGCGTCGCAGCTCTTCCATTTGGAGCTTCAACTCGATCAGGCTGCGGAAGATGAATTCGAGCTCCTTCCCGGCGACGTCGCGGGTCGCGCCGACCACCCGGACCGGCAGCCCGCGGCCGCGCTCCCGGATGTCGCGTGGAATGTCCGAGGCCCGGATTTCGCCCTCGGGGGCGAGGACGACCATCGATTCGATCAGGTTGCGGAGCTGGCGCACGTTGCCGGGCCAGTCCGCGTCCACCAGGATCTGGAGCGCTTCGGATGTAATGCCATGGAACTGGCGATCGTGCTGCTTGGCGATCTCGGCGATGAAGCGGCGCACCAGGAGCGAGATATCGCTCTTGCGCTCTCGCAGCGGCGGCAGATAGATGAACAGCACGTTGAGCCGGTAATAGAGATCGTCGCGGAAATCGCCCACCGCCACCGCGGCCTTGAGCGACCGGTTGGTGGCGGCCACGACCCGCACGTCGACCTTGATGGGCTGCGTGCCGCCCACCCGGAAGAACGTCCGGTCCTCGAGCACCCGGAGCAGCTTCACCTGCGTGGCCGGCGCCATCTCCCCCACCTCGTCGAGGAAGATGGTGCCGCCGTCCGCCAGCTCGAACCGTCCCAGTCGCCGCTCCGCCGCGCCCGTGAAGGCGCCCTTCTCATGGCCGAACAGCTCGCTCTCGAGCAGTGTCTCGGGCAGCGCGGCGCAGTTCACCGTAATGAAGGGCTTGTGGCGGCGCGGCGAGAGGTCGTGGATGCCCCGGGCGACCAGCTCCTTGCCGGTGCCCGATTCGCCTTCGACCAGCACGGTGGAGGTGACAGGCGCCATCTGCTCGATCTTGACCAGCACCTCCTGAATCGCCGGTGACTCGCCGATGATCCCGGTGCGCTGCTGCAGGCGGCGCCGATCGACCAAGCGCCGCACCACGCGCCCCACCTCTCCCGCGTCGGCCGGCTTCTCCAGATACGCGGTGAGGCCGAGCTCGGCGGCGAGGTCTTTGGGATCGGGTTCGGTCGTCTCGACCAGGCCGAGCGTCGAAACGGCCCGCTCGCGCGCGGCGACGAGCAGCCGAGCCGTCCCGGCTTCGTGCAGCGCGCCGGTGACGACCAGGCAGTCGGGCTCGCGGGTGCGGACGGCTTCGCGGGCATCGTCGAACGAGGTCACCATGCCGGTGTCGAACCCGGCCGCCTCGAGCTGGGCGTTGATGCGCACCGCATGCTCGAGATCGTCGGCGGTGACCAGGACGCGGTCAGCCATCAGCGCTCAGCTGTGGTCGGTGCGGTCACCCCGCACCAAAGACACCGCGTGATTCAGGAGCCCATCGAGCACGGCCAAACCGTCCTTTACTCCACCGGTCGAACCCGGGAGGTTGACGATGAGGGTCTTGCCGCGCGTCCCCGCCACACCACGCGACAGCCACGCGCGCGGGAACCGTTTGGCCGGGCCGGCGCGCAGCGCTTCCGCGATGCCGGGGGCGTGCCGCTCGAGCACGATCGCGGTGGCTTCCGGCGTGACGTCGCGGGCGGTGAGTCCGGTGCCGCCGGTCGTGAGGATCACATCGACCGTTCCGGAATCGGCCCAGCGGGCGAGTTTGCCCGCGATCAAGGAGGTTTCGTCAGGGACGATGCTGCGAACGACGACTGCGTAACTCTTTGCTGTAGACCACTTTACGATTGCATCGCCCGACGTGTCCTGCCGCACGCCCTGTGCACCGAGGTCCGAGATCGTCAGCACGCCGACGCGGACCGGCTCCGCGCTGGTCACCGCTTGGTCCGGTGCGGCACGAACGGCAGTTTCACGACCTGCGCGCCCGCGCGGCGTCCGCGGATATCGACTTCGATCCTGGTGCCGGGCTGCGCCTGCGCCCGCGGCAGGTAGGTGGTCCCGATGGCGGCGTTCACCGTGGGCGTCACCGTGCCGCTGCGGACCAGATCAACCTTGCGACCGTCGAGCCAGACGTCGTAGCCGTGGCGGCCGACCTGCTTCGGCTCGGTCATGCGGAATCCGACCAGGCGGCGGAGCACGCCTTCGAGCTTCTGCTTCTTGAGCGCGACCTGACCGGTGAACGTGGCCTCCTTGTCGAGTCGGACGATGAAGCTCAGGCCCGCTTCGAGCGGAGTCGTGGTGTCGTCAATGTCGTTGCCGTAGAGCAGCAGGCCGGCCTCGAGCCGCAGCGTATCGCGCGCCCCCAGGCCGCACGGCTCGGCACCGCGCTCGGTGATGGCCGCCCATAACACACCTGCGTCGGCGGCACGGCAGTAGAGCTCGAAGCCGTCTTCCCCGGTATAGCCGGTGCGGGACACGAAGCATTGCGCACCGGCCACGGTTCCGGTCGTGAAGTGATAGTAGGGCAGCTCGGTCACGCGCAGCGGCGTGATCGCGACGAGCAACGCTTCAGCCCCGGGGCCCTGGACGGCGAGTAACGCGGTCTCGTCCGAGATGTCGCGCAGCCGGACGTTGGCGCCGCCCTTCTGGTCCACGATGTGGTCCCAGTCCTTGGTGATGTTCGAGGCGTTCACGACCAGCATCACTTTGTCCTCGAAGCGGTACACCAGGCAATCGTCCACGAACGTGCCCTGCTGCGTGAGGATCCCCGAATACTGCGCCTGCCCCGCGCGCAGCGCGGCGACGTCGTTGCAGGTGACGCGCTGCACGAACGCGTTGCGGTCGGGGCCGGTGACTTCGAACTCGCCCATGTGGGACACGTCGAATATCCCGACGCGCTCGCGGACCGCCTTGTGCTCGGCGCCGATCCCGGCCGGGTACGTCACCGGCATCTCGAAGCCGGCGAAGGGTACCATCTTGGCGCCCAGAGCCACGTGCGCCTCGTAGAGGGGCGTCCGTTTCAGCGGCGCGTCGGTCATCGGCAGCTCGATTCCTTCAACCCATCAGGATGGCGAGCAGCGCCTTCTGGACATGCAGCCGGTTTTCCGCTTCGTCCCACACGCGGGATTGCCGGCCCTCGATCACGTCGTTGGACACCTCTTCGCCGCGGTGGGCGGGGAGACAGTGGAGGAAGATGGCGCGCGGATCGGCGAGTTTCATGAGGTCGGCGTCCACCGTGTAGCCCTTGAACGCATTGCGACGGGCCTCGGCTTCCGTCTCCTGCCCCATCGAGGCCCACACGTCGGTGTTCACCACGTGCGCGCCCTCGACCGCCTCCTCCGGGACCTCCGTCACCAGCACCTTGGCGTGCTGGCTCGCCCGCTCGAACTTCTCCCGGTTCGGCTCGTAGCCCTCCGGGCAGGCCAAGCGCAGCTCGAAGCCAAGCACCTGAGCCGCCTCGAGCCAGCTGTTCGCCATGTTGTTGCCGTCGCCGATCCAGGCGACGCGCTTCCCGTCCCACGTGCCCAGCGCTTCCCGCACCGTGAACAGGTCGGCCAGCACCTGACACGGGTGCGAGAGATCCGTGAGCCCGTTGATCACGGGGATGGTGGCGCAGCGGGCCAGCTCTTCGACCTCGCCGTGGTCGAACGTGCGGATCATGATGCCGTCGACGTAGCGGGACAGCACCCGCGCCGTGTCGGGGATCGGCTCGCCGCGGCCGATCTGGATGTCTTTCGCCGAGAGAAACAGGGCGTGACCGCCGAGCTGGAAGGTGCCGGCTTCGAAGGAGACCCGGGTGCGGGTGCTCGACTTGGCGAAGATCATCGCCAGGGTCTTTCCGGCGAGCGGGGTCTCCCGGTAGGCGCGGGATTTCATGCGGCCGGCGAGGTCGAAGAGCCGGACGATATCGTCCCGAGACAGGTCGGAAACCGTGAGAAAGTCCCGTTTGCGCATGGTTTCCCGAGGGTCGGTCAAAATGACAGCAGGCACCGCCAGATACTAGTGGGGCCCCGGGAGGCGCGTCAAGCCGATGGGGAGCGGCCGGGCTCCTGAAAGTACTCGTGTAGAGCGGGGTCGATACGGCGCGGCCGACCGGTCCCGGCGTCGAGCGGGCACCAGATGCTGGTGGCGCGGGCCAGGAGGACGGCGTCTGAGCGACGCGCGATTTCGGTATGCCGCTCGAACCTCGTCCCGGTTGCCGCACCGACCCAGGTCCGGGCGAGGATCTCGTCGCCGGGGAGTGCGGGGCGCTTGTAGTCGATTTCGTGTCGCAGGACGACCCACACCAGGGCCGCCTGGAGCGCGGGGGGCGCCGCGGCGCGCCAGTGGGCGGTGGCGATCTCCTGCACCCAGCGCAGGTAGACCGCGTTATTCACGTGACCCAGCTCGTCGATGTCCTCGGGTCTGATCTGGAGGACGCGCTCGAAGCGAACCGGGCGGGCGGCCGGCTCCGTCACAGGATGTAGCGGCGCAGGTCTTCGTCGTCCACGATCTTCTCGAGCTTCGCGCGCACCGCTTCCGCGTCGAACACGATCTGCTTGATCGGATACTCCGGCAGCTCGAACAGCACTTCCTCCAGCAACGTACTCATCACGGTGTGGAGACGCCGGGCGCCGATGTTCTCCATCCGCTCGTTCACCTTGGCGGCGATGCGGGCAATCTCCTTGATGCCGTCGGGGGTGAACGTGAGCGTCGCCCCCTCAACCTGGCACAGCGCGGCGTACTGCTTGGTGAGCGCGTTTTCCGGCTCGGTCATAATGCGCACGAAATCGGCTTCTCCCAAGGGAGAGAGCTCGACGCGGATCGGGAAGCGGCCCTGGAGCTCGGGGATCAGGTCGGATGGCTTGGAGACATGGAACGCCCCGGCCGCGATGAACAGCACGTGATCGGTGCGGACGTACCCGTAACGGGTCTGGACGGTGGACCCCTCGACGATCGGCAGCAGATCGCGCTGCACGCCCTCGCGCGACACGTCGGGCCCGGCCGTGTTACTACGCTCGCCCGCGATCTTGTCGATCTCGTCCACGAAGATGATGCCGTGGTTTTCGACCCGATCGAGCGCCTCGTTCACCACGTCATCCATGTCGACGAGCTTCTTCAGCTCCTCATCCACCAGGACGCGCCGGGCCTCGTGCAGGTGCACGGTGCGGCGCTTCTTCTTCTTGGGCAGCATCTCCGACAGCATCTCGGTGAAGTTGACGTCCTGCCCCTCCATGCCGGGCGGCGGCTGCATCCACTCAAGCATGGGATAGGACTGTTGCTGCACCTCGATCTCGACGTCGCGCTCCTCGAGCTTTCCTTCTTTCAGCTGCAGGCGCAGCTTTTCCCGGTTGCGCCGGCGCCGTTCCTGCGCCTCGAGGTCGCCCTCGGGGGGCTTGGAGGTGACGTCGCCCTTGGATGAGACGACGAACAACGACCGTTCGCCGCCGCCCGGTGTCCGCTCCGCCGACGGCGGCGGCGCCGGGGGCGCGGGGGTGGGCGGCAGCAGGATGTCGAGCAGGCGCTCTTCCGCACGCTGCTCCGCCTGCGGGTAGACCTCGTCCTCGCGCTCCGAGCGGACCATGTTGATGGCGACGTCGACCAGCTCGCGCACCATCGACTCCACGTCTCGTCCCACGTACCCGACTTCGGTGAACTTCGACGCCTCGACCTTGATGAATGGGGCGCCGGAGAGGCGGGCGAGGCGGCGCGCGATCTCGGTTTTTCCCACGCCGGTGGGCCCGATCATGATGATGTTGTTGGGGAGGATCTCGTCCCGGATCTCCTCGGGAGCATGGGCGCGGCGCCAGCGGTTGCGGATCGCGATCGCCACCGCCTTCTTCGCCTCGTCCTGCCCCACGATATAGCGGTCCAGCTCCGTGACGATCTTCTTGGGCGGCAGCTCCTCGAGCCACGGCAGCGTCTCTTCCGCGGCCTGCGGACCGGTTGGGGGACTCCGTGGAGGCGTCGGGGTCGGGTCGGCCATTATTGCAGCTCGAGCACGGTGATGTGCGTGTTGGTGTAGATGCAGATCTCCGCCGCGATCTCGAGCGAGCGCTGCACGATGTCCTTCGGTGCCAGCGGCGTGGCCGCCAGCAGGGCGCGGGCCGCCGCCAGCGCGTAGCTGCCGCCCGATCCGATCGCCAGGATGCCGTCGTCCGGCTCGATCAACTCACCCGTGCCCGACAGGACGTAGCCGTGGTCCTTGTCGGCCACCGCGAGCAGCGCTTCGAGCCGGCGCAGGACGCGGTCGGAGCGCCAGTCCTTGGCGAGCTCCACGGCCGCCCGCGCGAGGTTGCCCGGATAGCGCTCGAGTTTCTCCTCGAACTTCTCGAACAGCGTGAAGGCATCGGCAGCGGCCCCGGCGAACCCGGCCAGGATCTTCCCGCCTTTCAACGTGCGCACCTTGGTGGCGTTCGCCTTCATCACGGTCTCGCCGACCGTGACCTGCCCGTCGCCCCCCATCGCGAGGCGCGCGTCCTTGCGGACGCAGAGAATCGTCGTGCTGTGTATCGCCGGCAACGACACCGTACGGATCCTTTCCCGTCTCAGGCGCGCGGGTGCGCCTGGTGATATACCCGCTTGAGACGCTCCACCGAGGTATGAGTATACACCTGCGTGGTACTGAGCGACGCATGTCCCAGCAATTCCTGCACGGCACGCAGGTCGGCGCCCGCGTCCAGCAGGTGACTGGCAAAGGAGTGGCGCAGCGAATGCACGTGCAGCTCGCGACCGCGCGGCAGCGCGTCGAGCACCCCCCGCACCGCGAGCTGCACGCCGCGCGGCGTCAGCCGGCGGCCGCGGGCGTTCAGAAACACCGGCCGGCGATCCCCGCCGCTCGCGGCCAGGAGCGCGTCGCGACGTGTGAAGTAGTCGCGCAGCGCGCGCCCCGCGTGCCGGCCCAGCGGCACGATGCGCTCCTTCTTCCCCTTGCCCCGTACCTTCACCTGATCGGACACGAGATCGATGTCCGGTTCGTTCAAACCCGCCAGCTCCGAGAGCCGCATGCCCGTCGCATAGAACAGCTCGAGCATGGCCAGGTCACGCGCCTCGCGGAACCCACCGGCAGCCGCACGACGCTCCGCCTCGACGAACAGCAGCTCCGTTTCGGCGCGGTCCAGATGCGTGGGCAGGCGCCGCTCGGGCTTGGGGGTGCGGGTCGCCCGGGGGGGATTCACCTCCACGCCCTGCGTCGCACCCAGGAACCGGTAGAACGTCCGCAGCGCCGACAGCGCCCGCGCCATCGAACGCCGCGCCAAGCCGCGCGCCTCCATGGCGCCGAGCCAGCCACGGATCGCCAGCCGGTCGACGCCGGGCCAGGTCCAGGCGGCGCCGTAGAAACCGTCACAAAACGCCGCGAAATCCGTCACGTCCCGCGCGTAGGCCGTCACGGTGTGCGGCGAGTCGTTGCGCTCCTTGCCCAGGAAGGCGACGAAGGCCACGATCTCCGGGCTTGCGCTCACGCCGGTACCGCCACGGCGAGGCGTGCGGCGAACGTGTCGATCGCGGCCAGCGCCCGGTCGGCCAGGCGCCGCTTCTTCTGGTCCTTGGCGCGCAGCGGCGGATCGAGCGGCTCGAGCAAACCGAAGTTCGCGTTCATCGGCTGGAAGCGCGCTGGATCGGCCTCGCGCAGGTAGCGATACAGCGCGCCCAGCATGGTGGTGGGCGGCGGCACCAGCGGCTCGTCGCCCTGGAGGATCCGCGCCAGGTTGATGCCGGCCAGCAGACCCGTGGCGGCTGATTCGGTGTAACCCTCGACGCCGGTCAGCTGCCCGGCCACGAGCAGTGCGGCGTCGTCCCGCAGCGCCAGGTGCGGCGACAGCGTCGCCGGCGCGTTGAGATAGGAATTGCGGTGCACGCTGCCGTAGCGGAGGAACTCGGCGCCCGCCAGGCCGGGGATCGTTCGCAACACGCGCCGCTGCTCGGCGGCGCGCAGGCGCGTCTGGAACCCGACCAGGTTCCACATCTGACCGGCGCGATCCTCGCGCCGCAGCTGCACCACCGCATGCGCCTCATGACCGGTCCGCGGGTCGGGGAGGCCCACGGGCTTCATGGGGCCGAAGCGCAGCGTGTCCGGACCCCGGCGCGCCATTTCTTCCACCGGCAGGCACGCTTCGAAATACGGTATGCGGTCGAACTCGTGCGGCGGCTCGTACTGATCCGCGGTCACCAGGGCCGACACAAAGGCCTCGTACTGTGCCGCGTCCATCGGGGCGTTGAGGTAATCGTCGCCCTCACCCTTGCCGTAGCGCGAGGCACGGAACAACGCCGCGTGATCGAGTGAGTCATCCGACACGATCGGCGCGATCGCATCGAAGAACGCGAGCGCCGCGACGCCGAGACGCCGCGCGAGGGCGTCGCTCAGCCGGTCGGAGGTGAGCGGCCCCGTCGCCACGACAGCGGGCGAGGACAGCTCCTGGACCTCTTCGCGCACCAGGGTGATCAGCGGATGGTTGCTGACGCGCTCGTGCACGGTGCGGGAGAACACGGCCCGGTCGACCGCGAGCGCCGCGCCACCCGGTACCCGAGCGAGATCGGCCGCCTGCAACACGAGACAGCCCAGCCGGCGCATTTCGGCCTTGAGCAACCCGTGCGCGTTGGTCGGCTCGACCGACTTGAAGGAATTGCTGCAGACCAGCTCAGCCAGGAGGTCGGTCTGGTGGGCAGGCGTGGTGCGGGCAGGCCGCATCTCGTACAGCCGGACCGTCACGCCGCGCTCCGCCAGCGCCCAGGCCGCTTCACACCCCGCGAGCCCGCCGCCGACGACGGCGGCGGCGTGGCGCCGGCTCAGGCCGCGTCCGGCTCGGCCGGGCCGCTCGCCTCCACGGTCACTTCGTGTCCGCACTTGAGACACTTGCGGGAGGCCCCCATGGTCTTGGACTGCTTCTCTTCCATCCCGACGAAGCCGCAGCTAGGGCACGGGACCGCGAAGGGGCGGTTCCATACCGAGAAGTCGCACTCGGGATACCGGGTGCAGCCGAAGAAGTTGCGGCCCTTGCGGGTGCGGCGCTCGGCGATATCGCCCTGGCCGCATTTGGGACAGGTGATGCCGAGCGGCACCGGGCGCGTGTGCTTGCACTTGGGGAACCGGGTGCAGGCGAGGAACTCGCCGAAGCGGCCCGTCTTGATGACCATCGGTGCGTCGCATTCCTTGCAGATCTCGTCGGACGGCTTGTCGGGGATCTTGTCGCGACCGATCGGCTTGGTGAAGCGGCACTCGGGGTAGCGCGCGCAGGCGATGAACGGCCCGAACCGGCCGCTGCGCACTTCGAGCGGGCCGCCGCAGGTGGGGCAGCGCTCCTCGGACAGCTTCGAGAGGTCGTGGACGTCGTGCAGAATGGCCGGGATGTCCACGTTCCCAAGGGCCAGGCTGAATGGTCCCCAGAAATCACCCAGCACGGACTGCCAGGGGAGATCGCCTTCCTCGACCTTGTCCAGCTCGTTCTCCATCTGTGCGGTGAACCCGACCTCGAACACCTCCGGGAAGCAGATCCGCATCACTTTCCACACCTTTTCGCCGAGCGGGGTCGGGGAGAAGCGGCGTTCCTTGGTGGTGGCATACCAGCGGCTCTGCAACGTCACGATGATCGTGGCATACGTCGACGGCCGGCCGATGCCCTTCTCTTCCAGCGCCTTCACCAGGCTCGCCTGGCTGTAGCGCGGCGGCGGCTCGGTGAAATGCTGGTTGGGAACGATCCGGTGCAGGGTGATCGCGTCGCCCTTGGCCATCGGTGGAATGGGGCTGAACTCGTCGCCGCTCTTCGCCTCTTCCGGCTCGTGGCCCTCGTGGAACAGCACGCGGTACCCGTTGAACAACACGACCGATCCGGTGGACCGGAACAGGAAGCGGCCGAGGTCGAAGTCCACCGTGGTCAGCTCGTACAGCTCGGGCGTCATCTGGGAGGCCACGAAGCGCCGCCAGATCAGCTGGTACAGCTTGAACTGGTCCGACTCGAGATGCTGCTTCAACGCCTCCGGCCGGCGCACGACCTCGGTGGGCCGGATGGCCTCGTGGGCGTCCTGCACGCGGGACGCGCCCTTCTTGCCGACATGCACGTTCGGTGCGTCGGGGAGGTAGCGGCGGTCGTAGTTCGACGCGATGAACTCGCGTGCCTGGGCGATGGCGCTGTCCGCGACGCGCACGGAATCGGTGCGCATGTACGTGATCAGACCGACCGGGCCCTCGGCACCGACTTCGATGCCCTCGTACAGCTGCTGGGCCGCGCGCATCGTCCGCTTGGCCGAGAAGCCGAGCTGCTTCGCCGCTTCCTGTTGCAGCGTGCTGGTGATGAAGGGCGCGGGCGGATTGCGGCGCCGCTCTTTGCGGGTGACCTCGGAGACGACGAAGTGGAGCCGCTCCGCATCGGTGACGATCGCGCGGGCGGAGGCCTCGTCTTTGATCTGAGGCTTGTGACCATCGAGCTTGTGCAGACGGGCCTGAAACGCCTGGCCATCCTTCTCGAGGTCCGCCTCGATGGTCCAGTACTCCTGCGCCACGAACCGCCGGATCTCGTCCTCGCGCTCGCAGATCAGGCGCAGGGCCACGGTCTGCACGCGGCCCGCCGACAGCCCGGACTTGATGCTCTTCCAGAGCAACGGGCTCGCCTTGTAGCCCACCAGGCGGTCGAGGATGCGGCGCGCCTGCTGGGCATCGACCTTTTTCTGGTCGATCTCGAGCGGGTTCGCAATGGCCTGGGACACGGCGTCTTTGGTGATCTCGTGGAACAGCACCCGGCGGACCTTGCCGCCATTGCCGAGCTGCGACGCGACATGCCAGGCGATCGCTTCGCCTTCCCGGTCCGGGTCGGTCGCGATCAGCACGCGCTCCGCCTTCTTGGCCGCGCGTTTGATCTCGGCCAGAGTCTTGGCCTTTTCCTTGATGGTGACGTATTCCGGGGTGAAGCCGTTCTCCACGTCGACGCCGAGCTTGCGCGGCGGCAGATCCCGGATGTGGCCGACCGTCGCCTTGACGGTGAAGCCGCGACCCAGATACTTGCCGATCGTCTTGGCCTTGGTGGGGGACTCGACGATCACCAGCGACGCACCACCCTCCTCGGCGGCGGCCACCTCGGATTCGGGTGGCTCCGCGGCCGCGACAGCGGCCTTGCGCCGCACGCGCTTGGGCTTCGGCTCGGCCGATTTCACAGATTTCTTTTTAGCAGGCACCGATCAACCTTTCGTCAACTCACGGGAGCGCATCGTTACCATTCCCCCCGTTCCCGCGCAAGTCGCACCACCGCCGCGGCGACATCCGCCGGCCGCCGGCCGTCGGTCTCAACCTGCGCATCGGCCTGCATATAGAACGGCTCGCGCTCGCGCAACAACTCACGCATGCGCTGCTCCGGGTCCTCCCCCATCAACGGCGGTCGGTTTCCCGGCGGGACGGCACGCGCCGTGGCGGTGCTCGGTCGCGTCTTGAGATAGATCACCAGCGAACGGTCTCGGGCCGTCGCGAGCGCGCCCGGTTGCGCCGCCCAACCGCCTCCGGGGGCGATGAGCGCGGGGTTCCCGAGCAGCGCCAGATCCATCTCCTGCGCCTCGAGCTGCCGGAACGCCGCCTCGCCGCGCTCGGCGAACAGCATCTCGATCGGGCGCCCCTCTTTGCGGATGATGATCGCATCGATGTCCACGAAGGGTGCCTGGAGCGCGTCCGCGACCAGACGACCGACGGTCGACTTGCCCGACCCCGGCAGCCCGATCAGCACGATGTGCCGGCTCACGAGGCCGCCCCGCGCGGCGTGCGTGCCCGCACCTGGGCCCGATAGCCTTCGACGTTGCGCTTCATTTCACTGAGCGAGTCGCCCCCGAACTTCTCGATCATGGCCCGGGCGATCACCAGCGCCGTCATCGCCTCGGCGATGACGCCCATGGCGGGAACGGCGGTGACGTCAGACCGCTCCGATTGCGCCTGGGCGGCGGCGCCCGAAGCCAGATCGACGGTCGCGAGCGGTGTCATCAGCGTGGAGATCGGCTTCATGGCAGCGCGCAGCACGAGCGGTTCTCCCGTGCTCATCCCTCCTTCGGTGCCACCGGCCCGGTTGGTGGCGCGCCGGAAACCGGGCAAGATCTCGTCGTGCACTTCGGATCCGCGGCGTCGCGCCGCCTCGAACCCGAGGCCGATCTCGACGCCCTTCACCGCCGGAATCGACATCACCGCCTGCGCCAACCGGCCGTCCAGCTTGGTGTCCCAGGACGCGTGCGACCCCAGTCCCACGGGAAGTCCCAGCGCTACCACTTCCACGACCCCGCCGACCGTGTCGCCCGCCGCCTTGGCAGCGTCGATCCGTGCGATCATGGCCCGCTCGGCCTCGGCATCGAGACAGCGCACCGGACTGCTATCGGCGCGCTCGTTCACCGGCGTCGGGAGGGGCTGATCGAGCGACGCGGTGACGCCGCC
This sequence comes from Gemmatimonadota bacterium, assembly GCA_041497135.1. Classification (GTDB taxonomy): domain Bacteria; phylum Gemmatimonadota; class Gemmatimonadetes; order Gemmatimonadales; family GWC2-71-9; genus DASTHG01. The sequence continues at coordinate 53,383 of JBGQFX010000013.1, forward strand.
AAGCTCCACCACGTGCGAGCCGATCTCGATCCCGAATTCGGCGAGCAGCAGCTTGCACACCGCCCCGCACGCGACCCGGGCCGCTGTTTCCCGTGCGCTGGCGCGTTCCAGGATGTCGCGCGCGTCCGCCCGGTCGAACTTCAACGCGCCCGTCAGATCGGCATGACCCGGACGCGGGCGCGTGACGCGGCGCCGGCGCGCTTCGCCGGGACTCGCCGCCTCGGGCGCCATCACGTCCTGCCAGTGAGTCCAGTCGCGGTTCCACACCAGCATCGCGATCGGCGCGCCGATCGTCTCGCCGGCGCGGACCCCCGCCAGCCACTCAATTTCGTCGGCTTCGATCTTCATGCGGGCGCCGCGTCCGTAGCCCGCCATGCGTCGCTTCAGCTCCGCATTGACCGGCGTCGCGGAAATCGCCAGACCGGCGGGGACGCCTTCAAGCACCGCGACCAGGCCGCGCCCGTGGCTCTCCCCTGCCGTCGTAAACCGGAGCGTCACCGGAGCCCCCTGGCGGCAATATAGACGGTGACAATAGCACGCGAGCCCGACCGGTCGGTCGGGCTCGCGCCGGAAGCGCCCAGAAACGACTGCCCGGTCACCGGATTCCCGCCGGCCGTGGGGCCGGGAACGGGTTGGTGATCGTCGGCAGCTTCACCATCACCAGTCCTCGAGCGGTGATCCCGAACAGGAACTGGTTGCCGAGCAGGTCCTTGGCCACGCGCAGCGGACCGATGATCGGGTCGCGCACCGGGATCGTAATCGCGTTGCCCGAGACATCGGTGACGCGCCCGTAAAAGAACGTATCGAAAATGTCGATGTTCCCGTCGGGTCGGGCCGCGAACAGGATGCGGTCATTCGGGTTGCCCGCGCCGCCGAACGTTGGCGTCCCGGGGTTCCCGGCCTGGAACGCATGGTTGTAGTTCATGTCCATGCCTGGGGCGCCGATCGGCGCCGCCGACGTGCCCTTCAACCGGAGGCCCTCGTCCAGAAAGTAGACCGAGTCGGCCCGGACGACGTTGGTGCCGCCGTTGAAGTTGGTCGCGATGGACGAAATCTTCACTCCGGTGTTGCTGATGAAGTCACTCACGTCGACCCCGGGCGACATGCCGAGGTCTCGGTCGTTGTCGCCGCTGTCCACGGGCCCGTTCACCGTGTCGGGTGACGTGAAGCAGGTCACGGCCGTCGGCGCGCCATGGAGCAGCGGCGCTTTCGTGGTGTAGCCCATGACCCGCGCGAACTGTGCCGTCACGCTGCCGCCCTCGCCAAAGAACCCGTGCGTGAAGTTCCCGGAGTTGCGGGCGAAGGTCGTGTCACCGAGGCCGAAGGTGTTGAGATCGACGTTGACGCCGGCACACGCCGAGAGCACCACGCGCGTCTGGTTGTACGGCCGCCCCCGTCGCATCACGATGCGCAACGTATCGGTCGACGAGCCGGCGGTACTGGAGCCGATCTCCCAGAACAGGTGACCGAACAGCTGATTGGTATCCGGCGTGTTCTTCAGCTTCTCCATGCGCAGCGTCGCGCGCCCGTTGAACGGGATCGTGCTCGAGATCGTGGGCGTGGTCGAGTACAAGGCGAAGACCGAGTCCACCGAGCACGTCGTCCCACCCGCGGGCCGGCATACGGTGGCGAGGTACTGCGGCCGGTCCGACAGATCGAAGTTCTCGACTTCGGCCGTGAACGATCCGCTGGTCGCGATGACCTTGTATTTCTGCACCACGAAGTTGGGCAGGTCCTGCCGCCACGCCAGCCGGCGGACCGCGGGCGTCACGTCGATGATCGACAGCTCCGTACCGCCCGAATTGGCCACGACGATCGAGTCGCCATAGTTGCCGAGCGTGTCGCGCGGCCACAGCGCGATGCCCCAGGGCTGCGGGCCGGCGGTCGGGATGCCGTTCGCCACGAAGGACGTATTGGCCACCTGGAAGATCTCGACGCGCGACAGCGTCGGGTTCGTCAGGTACAGCTCGTTGCGGGTGGCGTTGAAGATCGCGTCGGCGATGGAGCCGCCGCGCGGAAGCGGCCGGGTCACGCCCGCCACGACGGTGACGGTATCGGCCACGGGCGTCGCGCCCACCACCCCGCCCGCCTGCGAGAACGCGCAGTTCCGCGCGGTCGCGCCGTCACAGGCGTAGCCCTGGACCAGAATGTCGGTCGGGAACGTGATGACGAGGGCGCCGAGGTTCAGGCCGAACGAGCGGGTCACATCGGTGAGGTTGCCCGCCGACACGTCGACCGAATCGAAGCGCAGCAGCGTCCCGCCGATCGTCGTCGTCTTCACCCCGATCCAGGCGATGGCGCTCGGATCCGAGGCGTGAATCTGCACGCTGTCCGACACCTCGACGCGGTTGGTCACGCTGTGGCTGACCGACGGCGGCGCGTTGTCATTGGCCGCCGACAGTACGGTCACGGTCACGGTCCCGCTGGTGGCCCGGCGGCCGGCGGAATCCTCCGCGAACCCGACCACGGTGAACGTCCCGCTGGTCGCATTGACGGTGAGCGTATCGGTGTAGCTGACCGAATCCGGGAGCGGCGCCGTGAAGGACAAGGAATCGGTGCCCGTCGGGTTGGTCACCGCCGTCGCCGGTGCGACGACGAAGCCGATCTTGCGGATGCCGGTGTTCTGCACGGCCACCACCTGCACCGGAATGCCCTTGCCCGTCGAAGCCACGGCACCCGGGACCGGGGCGAGGATCAGCACCTGCAGCGACTGCACGTTGGACAGGAAGATGAACAGCGTGTCTTCGGAGAAGTTGCCGGCGCCGTCGATCGCCCGCCCCACGACGCGGATGCTCCCGCCCGCGCCCGAGTTGGTCGGGAAGGTGATCTTCTTGGCGTACGTGATCGTCTTCACCTGGCCCGTGAAGTTGGTATCGGTCGGGCCGGCGGCATAGCCACCGGTGAAGGTGAGCCGGATGGTCTTCAGCGCCAGGTTGTCGACGGCGTCCACGTTGAACTGCAGCCCGGCCGCGATGTCCTGGGTGTCCCCCACCGTATTGCTCAAGGTGATGGTGGGTGGCGTGAGGTCGCGCTGGACCCCACCAGGGTTCCGCGCGGTCTCGCAGGCCCACACGGTCGCCGAGGCGGCCGTGAGGGCGATGAGCACCCGGAGACGTTCTGCTGCCCGCATATGCGCTCCCGTCCTAGTTGCCGCCGCTCGGCGGGGCGAGGTCGTCCACGATATGGGGCGTGATCAGAATGATGAGATCGCGCCGCGTCTCGGTCTGCGATGTGAAGCCGAACAGGCGGCCCACGATCGGCAGATCGACGAGGAACGGAATGCCCGATTTCGCCACAGTCAGGTCGGTCTCGGTGAGCCCGCCCACCACGATCGTTTCTCCGTCGTCGACCAGGACCTGCGCGTCGGCCTGCTGCGTCTGGAACGTGAAGCCGATGTCCACCGAGGCCGGCTTGACCGCCGAGCGCTCCGCGTGCACCTGCATCAGGATCTGCCGGTTGGCCGTCACGTGCGGCGTCACCTTGAGGTTGATGCCGGTCTGCTCGAAGCGGACCGTGGCGCGCGGGACGCCGCTCTGCCCTTGCCCCCCCGCCCCGCCGCCCCCTTGGGCGCTCACGTCCACCACGCGGATCGGCACCTTGTCACCGACCAGCACTTCCGCCGTGCGGTTGTCGAGCGTCGTCACCGACGGCTCCGCCTGGACGTCGGCCAGCTCGACGCGTTGCAGCGCCTGCACGAACGTCGTCAGGTTGAAGTTCCCCAACGCCGTCGAGAAGATCAGCTTGAGCGCCGGGTTGACCACCTGCTGATCGGCATTGCCCAACGCCGAGAGCGAATTCCCGCCCAGATCCACGAGCGTCTGGTCCGGGCTGAAGTTGCCCGTCGGGACGAGGGCGTCCGGAACGCCGTCCAGATCCGTATCCACCGCTTTCGCGGTGGAGGGATCGGGCCGGGCCACCAGCTTGTTGAAGAACTGGGTCGTCGAGCCGAGGTCGTATTGGAGCCCCAGCTCCTCCACATCGGTCCGGTCCACCAGGATGATCTTGGCCTGAATCGAGACCTGCGGCGTCCGGATGTCCAGGCCGCGCACGAAGCTCTCGATGTCGTCGATGCGCGTCTGGACGTCGGTGATGACGAGCGCGTTGTTGACCGAATCCGCCACTACCGAGCCGCGCGCCTTCGTCACGATCGACGCGACCGCCGGCACCAACGAGCTGGCGTTCGCGTAGTTTATCCGCACCAGACGCGTCTCCACCGGGACCGTCGAATCGGCGCGGGCCAGGTCCTTCTTGTCCACCACCACGAGGATGCCGCCCGGCTGCGTCTGAACGGCCAGTCCCTGCGATTCCAGCACCGCGCGGAACGCCAGGTCCCACGGCTGGTTCTTGACCTCGGCCGTGACCTTGCCGGTGACGCCCCGGCCCACGACGATGGTGCGACCACTGAAGGCCGCGAATCCCGCCACGACGTCCTGAATGTCGGCGTCGTCCCATTGCACCGTGATGCGCGGCGCCTGCGATTGCATCGCGTCGGCGCGGTGCAGCGACAGATAGTCGTTGACGTTCTGGAGCGCGCCGACGCGGGGCGTCGAGACGCGGGCCGGATCGCCGGTGACCGGTGGGGGAGGGGCCGCGGGTGCCGCGGCCGCCGTGACCGGCGCGGACCCCGACGCCCCGCTGCCGCTCGTCCAGGCGCCGAACGCTGTGCGCTCGGTTCCGATCTGCACACGGATTTGCCCGTCGCCGCGCTGGATCTGGTAGTCGGCGAGCGCGTCGAGCTCGATCACCACGCGGACGACGCCGGGCTGGAACTGCGCGTAGCGCACGTCTTTCACGCCGCCGCGGTTCTGGCCGTCGTACAGGGTCGCCGGGGCCGTGAGCCGAGCGCCGAGCAAATCAACCACCAGCCGGGCCGGCCGCTCGAGCGTGAAGTCCCGCACTTCCACTGCGCCCTGAAGATCGATCACGACTTCCACCTTCCCCGCCACCGGCGCCACGCTGACCGCGCGGACTTCACCGTCCCGCCCGGCGTCGGCCGTCACTCGTGGGGCCGCCGCGAGGGCGAAACCTGCGGCCAGAACGATGCTGCGCTTCATGGCATCTCCTCCTGCCTGGCGAGCGACAACGTCTGTTGCCGCTCAAAGCCGAATTCTTGAATGGTGAACACCACTTCGCGCGGCCGTATCTGCGTGACCCGCAGGCGACCGATGACATCGCCGGCCTTGGCGCGATACCGCTTGCCCGTGGTGACGTCCCGCAGCACCGCGACGCTGCGCGCGGAATAGCGGTCGTCGTAGACCACGGTCACCAGTTTGAGATCGGTGATCATCGGGCGAACGTCGCCCGTCTTCAGCAGCGACACGAACGGATCGCGCCCGCCGCCCTGGAACGTGAACACCTCACGCGTCAGAGAGAGCGGGGTCGTATCCGCCCGGGCGGACGTGTCCGCCGGCGCGCCTTGACCCGCCAGGGGCGCCCCGCACGACAGGGCGGCGATCAGCAGGTTACGGGCGCGCATTCGCCGCCCCTCCCGCCGCCGGCGGCGCCGAGGGCCGTTTGACGTAGGTACGCAGATCGAAGCTCGCCTCGAGCAACGCGCCCAAGGTGTCCCCGACCAGCTTCTGGGTCTGTTGGGTCGCCGGCACCAGCAGCAGTCCCTGCGGGACCATGATGCGCGGCAGGCTCGCGACATCGGCGAGGAACTCCCCCAACTGATCGTAGTGCCCGTACACCTGCAGCCGGTAGCGATAGATGTCGAACGCCGGCCTGGCCGGCGCTTTGGCCTTCGTGGTATCCCCCGGCTCGTGAAACGTCAGCGTCAGCGCGGGCCCGGGCTCCGGCGGCATCGGCTGGAAGCTGCCCAGCGAGACCCCGCGCACCTTGGCCCGGTTGGAGATGTCCTCGAGCAGGCTGGGCACCTCATTCTGCTCGGGCACCAGGCGACGCATCAGCCCGAGGGCGGCGCGATACTGCTCCACCGCGCGGCGCATGCTCTCGACGCTGCCGCTGGCCAGGTCAGCCTTCGCCTTCCGGACGATGGTGTTGAGGCTGTCGATCTCGGTCTGGGTGGCGGTCGCATGGGCCCGCTGCGGACCGTTGACCTTGGTCCAGGCGAAATAGCCGCCCGCGAGGCACGCGACCGTGATCAACAGCATCACCTGGCTGCGTTGGTCCTGGGGAATGCCGAACGCCATGGCCTACCTCACCGACTCGACCAGCGGCATCGTGCGGATGTAGAGCGAATCCGCCGGACGGTAGCGCAGGGCGATATTGAATTGGGTCACGGGCCGGTCCTGCTCGATCACGGTGGCCGCCCGGGTCGGCATGACGTCGGCGAGCCACGGCGACGCCGCCAGCTGGCGCATGAACGTGGTATAGGCCTGAATGTCCACCGTGCGCCCGTCGATCGAGATGTGCACGTCCTTCGATGCCGTGGAGTCCACCGGCGTCGTCCCCGTCGTCGTGGCGGCCGCCGGCGGCGCGGCGACGACGAACGAGATGTTGGTGATCCAGGTGTACGCAGGCAGCGCCTTGGTGATCTCGTCCATGATGTGCGGCCAGATGTAGCGGTCCGCGTCGATGCTGCGGATGATCGCCATCTCCGCCGACAGCGAATCGCGCACCCGCTCCGCCTGCTGTTTCTGCGCGACCGCGACGTCGAACCGGTGTTTCTCCACCTGCACGCCCCGCAGCACAACCTCGAGCTTGCTGACGTGGGCGCGGTTCAGAAAGTAGAACGCCCCGTTCCCGCCGATCGCCAGCACCGCGGCAGCGACGGCGCCGAGCAGCCACGGATCCTTGATTTGACCGAGGATCGCGCGGAAGTTGGGCATCCGGAACCTGCCACCGCCGGGCGCCTTCCGCTTCTGCCCGGGAAGGAGATTGATCTCAATCATGCGGCGCGCCTCAGCGCCAAGCCGACCGACAGCATCAGGAGCGGAGCGACCTCATCGAGCGACACGGCCTCGTACACCGTGTCGCGCACTTTGAGGCGCTGCACCGGATTGGCGAGCTCCACCGGCACCTTGAGACGCTGTGCCAACGCGTCGTTCAAGCCCGGGACCCGCGCCCCGCCGCCGCTCGTGAACACGCGCGACAGACCGCCCGCCGAGCGGGACGCGGTCGCCAGGAACGCCGCCGCCCGCTCCACCCCCACCGCGATCTCTTCGCCCCGCGCTTCCACGTACCCGGCGAGATCAGTGCTCTGCGCGGCCCCGGTGACAACCCGCTCCGAATCCTCGGCCGAAAGCCCCTTCTCCCGCTGCAGGTCTTCGCGGAACCGGCGCGTCCCGACCGACAGGTCCCGGGTCAGCACGGGCACACCATCGTCCAAGATGTTCACGTTCGTGACTTCGTGTCCGATGTTGACCAGCCCGACGACACCATGCATCGCCTCGGGATAGTTCAACTCGAAGGCGTTGTGAATCGCGAAGGCGTCCACGTCAATGATCGCGGGCTCGAGACCCGCCTCCCGCAGCAGCCCGACGCGACCCTCAACCAGCTCACGCTTGGCCGCCACGAGGAGCACGTTCATCTGGAGCCCCTCGGCGTCCGGGTCGAGGATCTGGAAGTCCAGCTCCACGTTGGCCATATCGAACGGGACATGCTGCTCGGCTTCCCAGCGGATCACGTCCCGGGCCTCGGCCTCGCGCATCCGATCCATCTGGATCTTCTTGACGATTACGTCGCGGCCCCCGACCGCCGTCACCACGCCCTTGGGCTTCACCCCGGCCGTCGAGAACAGGCCCCGAATGGCCTCGGCGACGATGCCGGGGTCCATGATTTCCCCCTCGACGATCGCGTCCGCGGCGACCTCGGTCGTCGCTACCCGAATCAGCTCAGGCTCGCTGCCGCGATGGTCGATGACCACCAGCTTGACGATTCCAGAGCCGATATCGAGGCCAACCGAGGTTTTCTTGGCACCAAACCCAAACAGGGCCATGTCTCCCCAAAGGATTAAGGACACGACGGGAACGAGGCAAACTACAGTAAAGCCGAGCCCTTATCCTGTCAAGCCTCGAACCTACTTGAGGCCAATCAAACAACTATTGTCGGGAGATGGAGTTAGGCCACTTAGAAGAGCTGTTTCCAACCTCGAGAACGGAGCGGAACCAGCGCACCTGATGACTGCAACGAATTAGACACCATGCACTTAGAATATGTGATGGCGATTCCAGACAGCGGTCGGCCCGCCACTCCGGCTCGAGCGGCTATGAGCGCCCCTTCGAGAGAAACCGAGACCCCGGCGGATGCGGCTTGAACCTCCCCACGCACCAGGATAATACCAAGAAAGCGAAATGAGCCTTCTATCACTAAATCGCCATCAATCAACAAGATACCATGACCGACACCGCCCAGGACGTGAACATTCCCCGAAATATGCACAATCGGCCAATAGTCCCCGCATGGCGCGCTCGGATCCGAAGGGTCACCCCAATTCCGGGGGTCGGACACGTTGCAGTCGCTGCCGGAAGACGTAGGACCCACCGACCAGGAACCAGGTGGCAGCTCGACCGTCGACTGAGACGCGAGTTGATCGAAAAGCCCGACCCGGGCCGCAGGAAAAAGGGTGTCCATCGCGGTCAGGATGGTGGCCGGTAAGCCATCTACCTCAGAGCCACCCGTCGTGTCGATGACTCCGGCGGCAACGCCGGCGACGGCGCTGTCGGGCGGCGGGCAGTCGAGCCAGCCAAGAACGAGCTGGTCGCGTCCGCTGATTCGTGCCCCATCACCCAAAGCGACGCCGCCGGCCTCGAGAGCAGCCACGATCCTGAGGGGGACGGGCCGTACCCGGACGACCCAGCCGAGGCGGCTTAGTGTCGCGACGGTGGCGACCGTTGAACCAGGTGGATCTCCGGCCTGGACCGATACCAGAAACAGTCCCCGGTTGAGCCGGCGGATCGTGCCACGCCAGCTCGGCTCCGCCGAGCCTGCGCCAGTCCCCCCAGTGGCAATGGAGTCGAACGGATGCAGCAAGCGCCGGCCGAGCAGGCCGGGGGTCCATCCAGCCAGGGCATCCGCCAGGCCCGTTTCCGCGTAGGTCATGGCGCGCTGCATCCGACGACCGGTGCCGGCGGCGCGTCGCTCCTGCATGCCGATGAACACGGCCACGGTGAGGACCGCGGAGCCGATCACCAGGGCCCAGAGTACGAGCCCGAGCGCCACGCCACGCCGATTGCGGACCATGCTCAGAAGCGGCGGTTGTTGCGCAGCGACACGAGCATCACCACGCTGTCCACCGGCTGCACCAGTCGTCCTCGACCATCCCGGATCGCGGCGAGGGTTTGCGCACGCACGCGGATCTCAATCATGGCGACGCGAGACGATTGGGTCGTGACCAGCCCGGTGGAGTCCAGGTAGGCGAACGCCAGGCCGTCGCTGGTTACCGGCCCCAACACCGGTTGCATATCCGTCGCGGTTTGCAGCCCCACGTACCAACGTCCGTCTTCACTCGAGCGGTACAGACGATAGCCCAGCGTTTCGAACCCGAGTACGGGGGCGCCAGCGGTGATCCCCCAGCTTCCCAGAGACCGTCCCGGCGCCGGCCGGAGCGAGGCGGTGAAGCGGCGCCCCAACCGGCCGTCGGGGCACGTGTCCGGCACGAAGGATCCGATCGACCCCGTCGCCCATCCGTCGTCATCCGGAGTGGCCGTATCTCCATCGGAGAACACGAACACCGAGTCGGCGGCCGGATTGAAATCCCGCCAGCCGGCGAACGGGGAATCCCGTAGCGTCAGCATGAGGGAGCTCGGCCCGGAGCCAGCCCGGGGGGGCCGGCACAGCACGGCGAGCTGGCGCTGGGCGCGAATCGTGAGCGCGGCCGCCCCCATGGCGACGAGATCGCCGTCGATCGCGTCCAGCTCCCGGAGCTCCCCAGGGAGAAAGGCGGCGGCGATGCGCAGGTTCTGCCGCACGTCGATCTGTTGTGATTGGGCGCGGTAGGCGTCCTGCGTGCCGCGCAGCAGCCCCACAACCGCGGCGCCCAGCACCCCGAGCAAGCCGAGCGCCACCAGCAGCTCCGGCAGCGTGAAGCCGCGACGCGTCATCGGCGGCACCAGACGACGGTGGTAAGCGTGTCGGCCGGGATGGAAGACCGAGCCGGCGCTCCGAACGGAACCGTCACCAGGGTCAGGCGGAAGGCGGAATCGCCCGGGTCGCGCCAGCTCCATTCAAGATCCGCGAGCCGAACGGAATGGTAGCGCACCGTCTCGATGCCATCCGCCCGGGACTCGCAGGCCCGCGCCCGCGCCCGCTCCAGCCGGGCGGTGGCCGCCGCGGTGACGACGGCCGCGCGCTGCCCGATCCCGATCTGGCGTGTGAGGGCGGCGGTCTCCGCGGCGAGCCCGAGGGCGCCGATGGCGAAGATCACGAGGGCCACCAGGACCTCGACCAGGGTGAAGCCGTTGCGTGACATGGCGACCCGAGGATACGAAACACCCCTGCGGACGACCAAGCGCACAATCACGCCGGCAGGGCCGTTTTTGTGCGTCCAAGACACCGAACCCCGTCCACCAGGAACGGTGAACGGGGTTCGGGAGCTACGGACTGCCCGCTGCTCAATGCGGAATAAGCAGGCTCCAGTACGAGTCGATGTTGAAGTTCGTCGGCTCCACCTCGAAGTAGTGGCCTCGGGAAAACCGGCCCGTGGTCGGGAAGTACGGTGGCGGGCTGGAGACCCCGCACGCGTCGTAGGCGTACCGCTTGATGTACCCCTCGCCCGAGGTCAAGCCGACGGCGCCGCGCTGCTTCTGAATGATGCCGCCCGTGAGAAAGATGCAGCCACGCCCGTTGGTCGACGCCCCGCAGGGCTCGGCGTTCGTGGACCCCTGGTCGTAGTTCTGGGCGGTGAAAATGTCCAGCGCCAGCACGAACCCGGTGATGAACTCGTCCTTGGTATCGTCCCAGGTCACGGCGGGCTTCCCCGTCAGCCACGGGATCGGGTCGTTGAGCAGGTTGTCCGCAATGACGACATCGTTGCCGCTGAACAGTCCCAGAAGGTCGGCGCAGGTGCCGGCCGCCGGGTTAGTGACGTAGGTGACGTCGTCGGCGACGATGATGTTGCCCGACGCCGCGAGGGTCACGCGGCCGCGCACCTGGCCGCTCACCGCCACCTTGCCTTCGACGTAGACGACGCCCTTGAAATTCGGGTTAAGCGCGCGACTGATGGGCCACAGATAGGGCGCCATCGCGGGGGCTTTGGCGGTGACCCGGGGATCGACCACACCCGGCCACGGCAGCCACGCACCGCGGGCGTCTGCCGGCAGGAAGGCGCCACCGGCGTTCAGGATGTCCGTGCCGCCCAGGTAGCAGTGCCGACTCGTCCCCCCGGTCCCGGGGGCGTTGGTCTTGGAGTCCGACCCAGTTCCCGCCACGTGGATCGGGTCCGCGAAGGTCACGAACGTTGTCCCGTGCGGGGTACCGACGCCGCTGTGCCCACAGTTCGGCGAGTTGCGCACGCCGTTGGTGCTC
>JBGQFX010000014.1:0-64186 GCA_041497135.1 Gemmatimonadota bacterium
GCCGGCCGCAGGCCGCGACCACCAGGGCGAGAGCCAGGAATCGGCGCCCGCTCATGCCGTTCCAACATGATCCGCTAAACGTGGCAAAAGCGGCGTGGGCGGTCCGCCACCCGGTCCGGGTTTCCGATGATTTGGCGGCAGTAGTTGGAACGGCACTCATCGAGCCGGCATCGCCCGGGTGTGGAGCCGCTCCAGCACCATCCGGCCGACACAGCGCCCGAGCGCCTTGCCGTTCTCGTTCCCCATGGGGAAATGGATGCCGCCGTACAGGCGGGACTGGGCGGCCTCATCGGCCGCTTCCTGGAACGACCCGAACCGGCGGACGGGGTGCCCGAACGCCAGGTTGGTGCTGTCCTCGAAGGCCACTGGCCCGAGTAGCGCGGTGAGCACCGTGGCGGCCGCGGCGGACTGGCCCGAGTGGCCCGCCGGATACTCCGGGAACGGCGGGGTGACGATCGCGGGCGTCCAGGTTGGATCGATGTAGCGCCGGATGTAGGTTACCGGCCGGATCGAGCTCAACCGGTACTTCTCGTGCCAGATCGCGATGAAGGCGTCGGCCTGGGCGAGCGTCACGAGCACGAACGTCTCGGCGGCCTGGTCCGCGGAGAGCCGGCGCTGGGTCACGAGCTGGCTCCCGATGGCCAGCCAGTGGCCCACCGGTGTGCCGGTCTGCCCAGGGTTGTCCGCCCAGTAAAGCACGGTTTGGCGCTGCTCCTCGGTCAGGGCGCGACCCACGTCGTACACCCGCTTCGCCTCGGCGTAGAACGCTGACCCCGGGGACGTAGACCAGGGGGCTGGGGGTGGCGTCGGGCACTCGTCCGCGGACCGGAGTGCGAAGGGGCGCAGCGTGCCCCACCACGGCTCCGTGGCCCCGGTGGGGTTGACCGCCTTCAGGGTGCGGGTATCCGCGGGCTTGGGACGGGTGAGCGCCAGGGCCCGCTCGCTAGCCTCGCCGCCCCGGAGCGTCGCCGCGGGGTTGCCGAGCGCCACGTAGTCACGGACCGCGGAGAGGTTTTGGGCCGTGTATTCGTTCACCCGGGAGTCGTTGATCCAAAACTGAGGCCCAGCGGGGGGGTGAAAGGGTTTCGTGCGGGTCTCGTTGAAGCCGTCACGAGCGGCCCAGGCCAGGATGGCGGTCCCGATGCGCTTGCCCAGGTCCCGTGAGTCGGCCGGCACCGCGTCGGGGATCCCGCTGGCGAGGCGAGCGGCCTCCAGGGAATCCGACAGAGCGGCCAGTGCGGCTCGTGTGGCCGGCAGTCCCTCGACGAAGACAGAGTCAAGCACGGCGCGCTCAGCGGCCAGGGCTACGAGGATCGGATCGTAGCGCTTGTCCGGGTCCGGGCGGGGAAGCGAATCGAGCCCGTTCAGCTGGCCGGCGAGCGAAACGAGTTTCGGCGATCCGATGGCCAGGCCCTCATAGAGTCCAACGGCCGCGTAGGCAAGGACGCGCGAGGCCACCGGGGGAGAAATCCGCTCGGCGCGAATGAGGCCGTAGTAGTTCCGCATCCACTCCGCCACGAACTGCGGATCGGCTGGGGGGATGGGTCGCGCGCAGGCGGCCGAAGCGAGGAGCGCCGCGGCCATGAGGGCGCGTGCGTGACGGCGTATAATGAGGGTTTCCTTTGTTCAGGAGTCAATCAGGTCTCAGCTCGACGGTGCTCGCCTCGCGGCCTCTCATATAAGGGCTCGACGGGATGCTCGTCAAGCGAACCCGCGACCGGCGAATCCGTGTAACTTTCCGCTCCGATGGCGCCCCTCATTGCGACTCTGCTGCTCGCCCAGATTTCCGGGCTGCAGATTCCGCCACCCCGCGGGTACGTCAACGATTTCGCTGGAGTGATCGACGCGGCGGCCGCCGTGCGGATGGACTCGCTGATTCAACGGGTGCGGACGCTGACCCGGGGCGACATCGCCGTCGTCACGCTGTCCGACCTCGAGGGTCGCGAGGCCGGCGATGTCGCGCTGCAAATCGGGCGGCAATGGAGGGTGGGCGGCACGGGGGAGGCCGGAGATCCGACGCGGAATCTGGGCGTGGTGATTCTGGTGGTCCCGCGCAAGAACCACCAGCCCGGCAGCGGCGCCGTGTTCATCGCCACGGGGAAGGGCGCCGAGGGGTTTCTGCCCGACGCGCGCGTGGGACGGATCCGCGATGCGATGATCCCCGCGCTGGCCCGTGAGGACTATGGCGAGGCGTTGGAGACGGGCGTCGGGCTGATTGCGCAGGCGTTCGCTGACGAATTCCACGTGTCGCTGGGCGTGCCCGTGGCTCAGCCTGCCCCGGAGATGCCCACCGTCCGGATCCCGGGGATCGCCAAATTCATCGTCTTCATCCTGATCCTGATCCTGTTCAGCGCCATCAGACGAGCGGCCCGCGGCGGACGGCGACGTGGTGGTGGCTGGTGGTGGCCGGGCGGGGGTGGCGGATGGACGTCGGGCGGGTTCGGTGGGTGGGGGGGCCGTGGTGGTGGAGGTTTCGGCGGCGGGTTCGGCGGATTTGGCGGCGGCGGCGGATTTTCCGGTGGTGGAGCCGGGGGGCGTTTCTAATGGCCGCGATTCAATCGGCGGACGCATTCGGACAGCAGGTGGCGGCGGCGCTGGGTGGCCGTCTCGTCTCGCTGCTCGTCTACGGCTCCGCAGCGCGTGCGGGTCCGGAGCCCCTTCGGGCGTCGATCAATACGCTGCTTATCGCCGATGGTGTGGACGAACGCCTGTTCACGGCGCTCGCGCCGGTGGTCGCGGACTGGGAGCGCGGCGGGCATCCGCCGCCGATCATCCTGTCCGAGTCCGAGTGGCACGCGTCGGCGGACGCATTCGCGATCGAATATGAGGACATTCGCGCAGCGCACCGTGTGGTCGCCGGCCGCAATCCCTGGGGTGGGGTCACGGTCGCCCGGGAGGACGTCCAGCGCCAGCTCGAGCACGAGCTCGTCGGGAAGCTGGTGCGGCTGCGGCAGGGGTACGTCGGCTTGCTCGAAGACGGCAAAGGACTGACACAGCTGGTGACGGCGAGCGCGTCCGGTTTCCTGACCATGCTGCGGACCACGCTGCGGCTCGCGGGCACGCCGGTCCCCGATGCCCCGGCTGAGGTCGTGCTCGCGGCCGCCGCCGTGATCGGCTTTCCGGCGCGCGACCTGGCCGACGTGGTGGCCCACGTCGAGGGACGGGCGGCGTTGCAGCTGCAGCGCCACGACCCCCGGGCGGCGGCCTACCTGGAAGCGGTCGCGCGAACGGCCGACTACGTGAACCGATCCTAACTCATCCCCAGACCCCGTCTCCGGTTTCACGGAGAGGGGGAACTCCAAGCGATCGAAAGGAGCTCGAGTTCTGTGCGTGCAAGGCGAAGCTGGATCCCGGCGCTGGTGCTGGTCGCGGCCGGCTGCGGCTACAACACCATTCAGACCTACGACGAGCAGGTGAACGCGGCCTTTTCCCAGATCAAGGTGCAGCTGCAGCGCCGCGCCGATCTGATTCCCAACCTGGTCGCGACGGTGCAGGGCTACGCCAAGCAGGAGCGGGACATTTTCACGGCGGTGGCCGACGCCCGCGCCCGGCTCAACGGGGCGATCCAGGCGGGCGATCCCCAGCAGATGGCCGACGCCAACCAGGCCCTGAACGCGCCGCTCGGCCGGCTGCTCGCCATCGTGGAGAACTACCCGCAGCTCAAGTCGAGTGAGAACTTCCGCGCGTTGCAGGACGAGCTGGCGGGCACGGAGAATCGCATCGCGGTTTCGCGGCAGGATTACAACGATGCGGTGAACCGCTACAACGCCTACATCCGGCGGTTTCCCCAGGTGCTGACGGCCAAGGTGATCGGGGCGAAAGCGCGAACCTACTTCCAGGAGCGGGCGGGGGCGGATACGGCGCCGACGGTCAAATTCAACTAATGGAAGAAATAAAGAGCGGGACCCGGGATCCGGGTCCCGCTCTCCTTCCCTTTCGCTAGTCTACGATCGCGTCCGGCATCACGTAGCGAATCGGGTTGACCGGCTTCCCGTTCACCCACACTTCGTAGTGGAGATGCGGTCCCGTGGATAGCCCGGTCGAGCCGACCAGCGCGATCTTCTGCCCGCGTTTCACCCGCGCGCCGCGCCCCACCATGATCTTGGAGCAGTGCGCGAAGCGCGTGACGACGCCGAAGCCGTGGTCGATGGTGAGCGTGTTCCCGTACCCGTCCTCCCAGCGGACTTCGGTCACGATACCGGCGGCGGGGGCTTCGATTTCCGCGCCCATGGGCGCGGACACGTCGATGCCCTCGTGTGGCCGGGCCATGTGCAGAATCGGGTGCACACGCTCCGCGGCGAAGGCGCTCGTGAGCCAGCCCTTGGTGGGCATGATGGAGGGCGTCGCGGCCATGCGCGCCTGATGCGAGGACATCGAGTCGAAGGCTTCGTTGACCGAGCGGACCAGGATATTGGCGCGGCGGATCAGCCCGTCGACATCGGTGCGCGCGGCCAACGCCAGCGCGCCGGCCCGTCCCGATGTTGAGAGACTGTCGCGCTCGGACCACGCTCCGGCCGGCCCACCGATGCCCGCCTGCGCGACGCCGGAATCGGTCGCGGCGAGACCGGCGAGCACCTGCAGCTCCTGCGCCCGGGTGCTGAACGCCGACAGCGTGTCGTGCAATCCGGCGAGCCGTGAGCGCATGCGCTGAATCTCGTCGGCGAGCAGTCGGTTCTCGCGCTCGAGCATGCGGCTGCGGGTAATCGTGACGCCGCGCGACAATGCCGCGCCACCCAACACGAGCAGCAGCAGCACCAGCACGCTCCCGATTCCCACGAACGTCTTGAGAACGGCCTGCGACACCTCCACGGCCCGGGACGAGCCAGAGCCATGGGGCACCACCATGACAGTCCACTTGCGATCCGAACTACGCCGCATCCCGTTATTCCGCCCGAACATCAGGCCGTTGAGGGATGCCAAACATAGGCCTCGACCCCCATAGCGTCAACGCGCCAGCGCGTGAGCCATGTCACAGGAGTCCAGGTCGCATGCGTAGCTCGGCCTGGAGGGCGGCTTTAGGTCTTAGGAAAAAGGGGGGGCGGTTTCTGGACGACCCATCCGGCGGGGTCCAGGTCCGTCACATTGGCGAATCGGATCGCGCCGAGCGCCCGCCCGGTGCCGAGGGCGTCCCACAGCAGATTCGCCTTTTCCGGCATGAACGGCGCCGCGATCACGGCGAGGCGAGCGACCGTCCGGGTCAGGTTGGCCAGCACGGTGTCGAGTTCCGCGGGGCGGCCTTCCTTGGACAATGTCCACGGCGTCGTTTCCTGGACGTAGCGGTTGGCTCGGGCCGCGAGCGTCACGATGGCGGCGGCCCCGTCCTCGAGCGCCAGCGCGTCCATCGCCCGCGCGTACGCCTCCACCGCGCTCCGGGCGTCGTTCTCGAGCGGGCCCGCGAAATTGCCGGGGTCGCGGGGGACGACCCCGTCACGGTACCGCTGCACCATGGCCAACACCCGCGACGCCAGGTTGCCGAAGGTGTCGGCCAGATCGGCGGTGTAGCGCGCGTCGAAGCGTTCCCAGGTGAAATTGCCGTCGTTCTCAAAGCCGATTTCCCGCAGCAGGAAGTAGCGCAGCGCATCGGCGCCGTGCCGCTCGATGGCGCCGTCCAGGCTCACCGCGGTCCCGGCGGTCTTGCTCATCTTCGCACCGCCCCATTGTACGTACCCGTGTGCCCAGACGCGGCGCGGCAGCGGCACGTCGGCGGCCATCAGCATCGCCGGCCAGATCACACAATGAAATCGCGTGATCCCCTTGCCGATGATGTGGACGTCGGCCGGCCACAGGCGTTCGTAGCCCGCCTCGGGGAAACCGGTTGCGGAGAGGTAGTTGATCAAGGCGTCGATCCAGACGTACACGGTCTGTTGGGAATCGCCGGGATAAGGGATGCCCCACGACTGACGCTGGCGGGAGATCGAGATGTCCTGCAACCCGCTCTCGAGCAAACGCACCACTTCGTTCCGGCGGATGGCCGGCTCGACGGCAAAGCGGCCGCTTGTCAGGAGCTCGAGCAGCCGGTCGCGGTAGGTGCTCAACCGGAAGAAATGATTCTTCTCCCGCGTCGGCACCAGCGTGAGGGTGGGATGCTCGATGCAGTGTCCATCCGCGATCTGGGACTCCTGCTTGAATTCCTCACAGCCGGTGCAGTACAGGCCCTCGTATTCCGCTTCGAACAGATCATCGGGGCGGCGTCGCTGAATGCATTCGAGCAGTGCGGTGACGGCGCGCGCGTGTCGAGGCTCGGTGGTACGGATCCAGTCGTCGTGGCTGCAGTTCAGCCGGCGCCAGAACGTGGCGAACGTGTCGGCCATCCGGTCCACCCACCCCTGCGGAGTGACCCCCGTGTTGGCGGCGGCCTGGATGACGGATTGCGCGTGCTCGTCCATGCCCATGAGGAAATGGACGTCGTCGCCGCGCAGGCGCCGCCAGCGCGCCAGACAGTCGGCGCCGACCTTTTCGAGCGCGTGGCCCAGGTGCGGATCACCGTTGGAATAGTCAATCGCCGTCGTGAGGTAGAACTTAGGCACCGGCGGGCGGTCCCCCGTCGCGCGGGCGCTTGCGCCGGCGTCGACCGCGCCGCCCGCCACTGGTCGCGGGAGCCGCTGTGGTCGACGGCGCCGGGCTGGGCGGCGAAGGCGGTGGGGCGGGTGCGGCTGGCTCGCTGCCCGACCCCTGGAGCTCCTGCTCCAGATGGGCGAGCTCCACCACCCGCGTACCGTGCTCTTCGGAGCGCAGTGTGACGCGGTCCCGGAAGATGTCGATCGCCAGCACCTGCTCCTGACCCACCGACGTCTGTAGCACCTTGCCTTCCTTGGGGAAGCGCCGGCGGCTCTGGACGTAGAAGTCGTGCTCGTAGTGCAGGCAGCAGAGCAGTCGGCCGCACGGTCCCGAGATCTGCGACGGGTTGAGCGACAGGTGCTGATCCTTGGCGACCGACAGATTCACCGGACGCAGCTCGGGGAGCCAGCTCGCGCTGCAATACTCTCGGCCGCAGCGGCCGATGCCGGAGAGGCGGCGCGCTTCGTCACGCGCACCGATCTGTCGCAGCTCGATGCGGGTACGGAACACCGCCGCGAGATCACGTACCAGAGCGCGAAAATCGACACGCTGCTCCGCCGTGAAATAGAGGGTGAGCTTGCGGCGGTCCCACTGCCACTCCGCGTCGGTGATTTTCATGGCGAGCTGATGCGACCGGACCCGATCGCGGGCCGTGCGTCGTGCCTCTTCTTCATCGCGGCGCAGGCGCTCGGCCTGCCGCACGTCGTCGCCCGTGGCGCGGCGCAGCACCCGCCGCTCCACGGTCTTCCCCGCCTCGGCCACGGCGCAGCCCCCGCAGCCCCGCGCGCACTTCTTGAGCGCGGGGTCGCCCACGGCCGAGACGCGGCCCAGGTCCTGGCCGCGCTCCACCTCTACGATGACCGGGTCGCGGAGCGTGAGCGGCTCGGCGGACGACCAGTTGAAATACTCCAGCCGGTTGCCTTTGAAGCGAACCTCGACGACCGCCGTCACATCAGCGCTCGCTCAACGCGCCCATCGAGAGGTACTTCTCCTCCCGACGTTTCAGCAGCTTGTCGATCTTCACTCGACGCAGCTCGCGCAGATGACGGCGCAGGGCTTCTCCTAGCGCTGCGGCGCACGCTTCGGGGTCGGCGTGAGCGCCGCCTGCCGGCTCGGGGATGATCTCGTCGATGATCTTCAAACGCAGCAGGTCCTGGGCGGTCAGCTTCAGCGCCTCGGCGGCCCGTTCGCGTTGACTGGCGTCCCGCCACAGGATCGCGGCGCACCCCTCGGGCGTGATCACCGAGTACACCGAGTTCTCCAGCATCAACACCCGGTCGGCCAGGCCGACCGCGAGCGCCCCGCCGGATCCCCCTTCGCCGATGACCGCGGCGATCGTCGGCGTGCGCAGCGACGCCATGACCAGCAAGTTGCGCGCGATCGCCTCGGCCTGGCCGCGCTCTTCGGCCTCGAGCCCCGGGTAGGCGCCGGGCGTGTCGACGAGCGTGATCACAGGGGCGTGGAATTTCGCGGCCAGCTCCATCAGCCGAAGGGCTTTGCGGTACCCCTCGGGGTGCGCCATCCCGAAGTTGCGCTTCAGGTTTTCCTTCGTATCGCGGCCCTTCTGGTGTCCGATCACCATCACCGAGGCGCCGGCGAGCCGCGCCCAGCCCCCGACGATCGCCGGGTCGTCACGGAACAAGCGGTCGCCATGCAGCTCGACGAAATCGGAGAAGACGGTGCGGAGGTAGTCCAGGGTGTAGGGCCGGCGCGGATGCCGGGCGACCTGCACCCGCTGCATCGGCGTCAGGTTCCGATAAATTTCGGCGCGTAGCTCCGCCAGCTGCCGTTCGAGCGGACCCGTGTCGGCCGCTTGATCCCCGGCGCCGCGTTTCAGCTCCTCGATCTGCTTCTCGATCTCGAGCAAGGGCCGCTCGAAATCGAGCGTATGGGTCGCCATCCGCTAAACCGCCTTCACGAGATGAACGCTGTCGGCACCCAGGATGCCGCGCAACGCGCCCAGCAGCTCATCGTCCGGGTCCACGCGCAGGCTCCGGCTCACCAGTCGCGCCGCGCCGCCGCCATTGGACCCCTCACCTTCCCACTCAACCAGTACCGGCGCCGGGCCGGGGTGCGCCGCACACAGGGCGGCGGCGGCCCGGGCCGCATCAGCCTCGGGCGGCGTGGCCGCGTGCCAGCGCAGCGCGAGGCCGATCTGGCCACTCGCTTTCAGCTCGTCGAGCGGTCGGGCCGCCTCCACGATGAACGGCGCCTGCTCCTCGCCCCGGTCCCGCTGGCTGTAGCTCCCGGTGAGCAGCAGGGCGCAATCGGGCGCGATCACCGTGTTGAGACGCGACCACGCATCCGGAAACACGAGCGCCTCCGCCGTGCCGTGGAAATCCTCGAGCACGAGGCGCGCGTACTCGGCGCCGGATTTCTTCGAAACCTGCCGCTTCACGATCGACATCACCGCGGCGATCGTCACCTTCTGGTCGCTCCACGCGCCCAGGGTCGCCGTGGTCCGGGTCCCGAAAAGCTCCACCTCCGCGCGATACTTGGCGAGGGGGTGCCCGGAAATGAAGAAGCCGAGCACGGCTTTCTCCCGCACCAGGCGGTCGTGCTCGGGCCACGGCGGCACTTCGGGCAGCGGCGCGGTCGGCCGGGCGACGGGCGCCGTCTCACCGAACAGCGCGTGCTGGCCGACCTGGCGCTCCTGCTGGCGGACCTGGGCTTCCCCGAACGCGTGCTCGAGGGCGGCGACGAGCTGCGCGCGGTGGCCGCCGAGCGAGTCACAGGCACCGGCGTCGATGAGCGCCTCCAGGACGCGCTTGTTGCACAGCCGGAGATCGATGCGGTCGCACAGCTCGACCAGCGATCGATAGGGGCTCGCCTCGCGGCCGGCGATGATCGAGGCGATCGCGCCGTGGCCGACGTTTTTCACGGCGCCCAGGCCGAAGCGGATACGCGTGTCGCCCACGACCGTGAACTTGAAGCGCGACTCGTTGACGTCGGGCGGGAGGACCTCGAGCCCGAGCTCCCGTGCCTCGTTGATGTACTCGACGACGTTGTCGGTGTTGCCGATCTCGCTCGACAGCAGCGCGGCGAGGAATTCCGCGGGATAATACGCCTTGAGCCAGGCGGTCTGATAGGACAGCAGCGAATACGCGACCGCGTGGGACTTGTTGAACCCGTAGCGGCCGAACGTCTCGATCTGGGCGGCGATGTCCTCCACCACGCGCCGGTCGTGCCCGCGCCCCACCGCGCGCTCGACGAACCGCGCCAGCTCTTCCTGGATCAGCTCCTTGATCTTCTTGCCCACCGCCTTGCGCAGCACGTCGGCTTCGGCGAGCGAGTAGCCCCCCAGGATGTTGGCGATGCGCATCACCTGCTCCTGATAGGTGATGACGCCGTACGTGGGCTGCAACACCTCCTGCAGCGCCGGGTGCGGATAGCGAACCGGATCGCGGCCCAGTTTCCGGTTGATGAACACGAGATGCATGCCCGTGTCGAGCGGGCCGGGCCGGAGCAAGGCATTGGCGGCGACCAGATCGTCGAAGCGGTCGCATTTCATCTGGCGCAGGCAGTCCGTGGCCAACGGCGACTCGAACTGGAACACCCCTGCCGTGCGGCCGCTGCGCAGCTGCTCGTAGACCGTGGGATCCGCAAGGTCCAGCTGGTCCATATCGAGTGTGACGCCGTGCCGCTCCTGGACCATGGCCACGGTGTCGTGGATGACCGTGAGCGTCCGCAGGCCCAGCAGGTCGATCTTCAACATGCCGACCTTTTCGAGCGCCACCATGTCGTACTGCGTGATGATCGCGTCGTCGTCCTGGGGAGAGAGGCACACCGGGACATAGTCCGAGAGCGGGCCCGGCGCGATCACCACCCCCGCCGCGTGCACCGAGGCGTGGCGGGCCAGGCCCTCGATCCGGCTCCCTAGGTCCAGCACTTTGCGCACCCGCTCGTCCTGCTCAGCGAGGCTCTTCAGCTCGGGGACCTTGGTCGCCGCTTCCGCGAGGGTGAGCGAGAACCCGGGGCCCGCGGGGATGAACTTCGTGGCGCGGTCCACTTCGCCGATCTCGAGGCGCAGCGTCCGGGCTACGTCGCGGAACGCCGCGCGTGCCTTCATGGTCCCGAAGGTGATGATCTGACCCACCGACTCCCGGCCGTAGCGCGCGCGCACGTACTCGATCACCTCGCCGCGGCGCTCGAAGCAGAAGTCGAGGTCGATGTCCGGCATCGAGATCCGTTCGGGATTCAGGAACCGCTCGAACAGCAGATCGAAGCGCAGCGGGTCGACGTTGGTGATGTGCAACGCATACGCCACCAGCGAGCCGGCCGCCGAGCCGCGCCCCGGGCCCACCGGGATGCCGCGGTCGCGCGCCGCCTTGACCAGGTCATAAACGATCAGGAAGTAGCCGGCGTAGCCGGTGCGCTGGATGACATCCAGCTCGTAGTCGACCCGCTCGGCCACGGGGGCCGGCAGCGGATCGCCGTAGCGCTCACGGGCGCCCTGCCGCGCCAGGTGCACCAGCAGGTCGTTGTCGCTCGCGAACTCCGGCGGGCGCGGGTACTGCGGCAGAAAGTAGCGCTTTTCGAAGTCGAACTCGCACAGGTTCGCGACCCGCGCGGTCTCGGCCAGCACGTCCGGGCGGCCCGGGAAGAGCGGTTTCATCTCCTTCTCGGACTTGACGTAGCTCTCCTGCCCGAAAAACCGGAACCGTTTTGGATCATCGAGATCCTTGCCGGTGCCGATCGCGAGCAGGACGTCGTGTGCCTCGGCGTCTTCCTTCATGAGGTAGTGGGCGTCGTTCGTCGCCAGCACCGGGATCCCGAGCTCCTGCGACAGGCGGAACATGCCCTCGGTGACGAGTTTCTCTTCTTCCATTCCGTGGTTCTGGACCTCGAGCCAGAAGCCCTCCGGTCCGAACACCCCGGCGAAGTACTGGGCGCTGGCCTTGGCCGCCTCGTATTGCCCCTGGCGCAGGTAAAGGGCCACCTCGCCCGACAGGCAGGCGGCGAGACAGACCAGCCCTTCCTTGTGTGCTTCGAGCGACTCCCGATCGATCCGTGGCCGCCGGTAGAACCCCTCCAGAAACCCGATCGAGGACAGTTTGACGAGGTTGTGGTAGCCCACGCGGTTCTTGGCCAACAACACGAGGTGGGAGTAGGGGCCGGGGGCGTCGGCCGGTTTCTCACGCGCATGGCGGCTCCCGAACGCCATGTAGGCCTCGAAGCCCAGGATCGGTCGGATCCGGCGGGCCTTCGCCTCCTCGTAGAAGGTCCAGGCGCCGTGCAGGTTGCCGTGATCGGTGATGGCGAGCGAATCCATGCCGAGCGCCGCGACCCGATCCAGGAGCTCCGGGATCCGGTTCGCGCCATCGAGCAGGGAGTATTCGCTGTGCGTGTGGAGATGGACGAACGTCATCTGGTAGACCACAAGGTCCGAACGGAAGATACGGGCGCGGATTTGCATTGTCAAAACCCGTTGCGGGGTCGAGATTCTGCAGATCATGCGAACGCTCGGCGCCTTGCTGCTGCTCGCGGTCGCGCTCGCGCTGCTGCATTACGCCAGCGCCGGCGCGCCACTTGCCGCGAGCGCGACACTCGCGTTGGGCGTCCTCGTGGTGACGGCCGAGCTCGCGGGTCGTCTGGTGACGCGTTGGGGATGGCCGCGGGTCTCCGGGTATCTCACCGCCGGCATCATCCTGGGGCCCTCGGGGGTCGGGCTGGTCGGGGCAGCCGAGGCGGAGTCGCTGCGCGTGATCGGCGATGCGGCGCTCGCCCTGTTCGCGCTGCGGGCGGGCCTGGCGCTGCGCGGGCGATCGGCGACGCCCACGGGTCTGGGTCGGTATCTGACGACCTCGATCGGCGTGCCGTTCGCCTTCACCGCCGGCGCCGTTTACGCCCTCCATTCGTGGTTTCCGCTCACCATCCACCAGCCCCCAGGCGACGCCCTGGCGGTCGCGCTGACGCTCGGTGCCCTGACGGCCGTCGCGGCTCCAGCGTTGACCTGGTTCACACTGCAGGACGCTCCGGATGCCACGTCGGGAGCGGACCTGCTGTGGCTCAACGTGACGAGGGACTTCGCGGCGATCCCGCTGTTCGCCGTCGTTCTGGTCGTGGCGCGATTCCTCACCAGCGCGGGCGCGCTGCACCCGTCGGCGTTCTGGCTCCCGCTCGTCGCCCTGGGGGCATCAGTCCTGGCTGGGGCACTGCTGGCGTGGCTGGTGAGCCGGTTCGGGCGGTTTTTGGAGGTCCCTCCGGGTGCCATCTTGTTGGGGATAGCATTCAGCGCCGCCGTCGCTGGTGCCCTTGGACCGGCCGAGGTGACGCTGTCCGCCCTGGTCGTGGGTCTCGTCCTGGCCCGCTGGGACGATGTCTCGGCCGAGGCGTTGCGGCGTCATTTCGATGCGCGCGGGGTCGCCCTGGCGGCGGCGGCATTCGCGCTCGTCGGTGTCGGGTTCGACATGTCCGCTCTGGGCGAGCTCTGGCCCTGGATCCTTCTCCTCGTGGGGGTGCGGGCGGCGGGCTTGTACTGGGGTGGACGCTGGGCAGCACGGGACTCCCTGGTGACAAGAGTCCTTGCGCGGCGGGGCTGGTTGGGCCTTATCTCGCAGGCGGGCGTTGGTCTGCTGCTCGCGGCCGTGGGCCGACGGGCCTTCCCCGAATGGGGGGTATCATTCGAGGCACTGGCGGTCGCGCTGGTGGCGGTACACGCGACGATCGGCCCCATCTGTCTGCGCTGGGGGCTCGCCCGGCGCCCGAATCCTATGGAAGGAGTCACCGGTGCGGCGTAGCCCCAGGACCGTGAAGAGTCTCGCGCTCGCGATGTGCGGCGCCCTCGCAGCGTGCGACGGTGGTGGTGGCGGCGGCACGACTGTGGTGCCCCAGTGCCGCACCGCGGGTGGCCAGCCGGTGACGCTTGCGGTGGGCGCGTATCAGGCGATCTCACCGATCGCGAACGCCGGCTGCCTGACCTTCCCGGGCAACGCATCGACCATTGACTCGGCGGTCTACCTTGTCGTGCCCCAGCTCGCTACCGATTCCCAAGGGGCCACGGCTGCTTTCATCTTGGACGGAGACACTCTCCACGCGGTAGCCGCGGTGGCGGCGACTACGGCACCCACCGCCGTGCTCGACCTGGGATTGCGTTTTCACGATTTTCTGCGGCGTGAGGAACGTGAGGGATGGCGCAGCCTCCCCGTGGCGCCGTCGGTCATGCGGGCGCCGAGCGCCGCACGGATGCCGCCTCCGACCGTCGGAGATATGCACACCTTCAGCGTGTGTGCCAACCTGACCTGCTCGACGTTTCAGTCGGTGAACGCGACCGCCAAGGCGGTGAGCGGGCATCTCGCTATATACGTTGATAACGCGGCTCCCGCGGGCGGGCTCGACTCAGCGGACTATGACACCTTGGGCGTGTTGTTCGACACGCGGTTATACGCGCTCGACACGGCAGCGTACGGCCGCGAGTCTGACATCGATAACAACACGGTTGTCGCCGTGCTGATGACGAACGTGGTGAACAAGCTGGTCACCAAAGCGCAGTGCACCCAGTCGGGTTTCGTCGCCGGGTTTTTCTTCGGGGCCGATATTGACCCGTTCTTCATTGGGGATCCGCGATTCAATCACGGCGAGGTGTTCTATTCGATTGTCGCCGACTCGACCGGCACGCTGTCCTGCGCCCACAAGGTGAGCCAGTTGAAGCGCCTCGTGCCGGTGACGTTCGTCCACGAGTTCCAGCACATGATCAGCTACAACCAGCACGTGCTGGTGCGCGGTGGGGAGCCGCAGCATACCTGGCTCGACGAGGGCCTGTCGCACTTCGCCGAGGAGCTCGGTGGTCGCAGTTTCTTGCCCGGGGATCAGGCCAGCTTCTCCAACTTTGTGATCGGTGACCTGGCTAATGCCTATCTCTATCTCGACTCGTCCGGGGCTCATTTCCTGGCGTACTCGAGCGGGATCGGATCGCTGGCGGAGCGGGGGGCGGCGTGGCTGTTCGTGCGCTATCTGGCGGACCAGTTTGCCGCGGACACGACCTTCTCAGCCACTGCGGCGTTCATGCGCACGCTCGAGCAGACCAGTCTGCTTGGCGGGTTGGACGTGGCCGCCGCGACGGGTCAGCCGTTCGCGACGGTGGTCGAGCAGTGGGCGCTGGCGAATTACGTGTCGGACCTGCCCGGATTCACCCCGCCGCCGGAGTTGCAGTACCGCTCTTGGAGATTCCGGGTGACATACCCCGCGCTGAACGCGCAGTGCGGCAACTTCACGCCACCGTGCCCGTTTCCCAAGCCGTTTCCGCTCACGCCGCCCGCGACGCTCGCCACGGCGGTGCCGCTCGCCGGGACGCTGCGCGCCGGCTCGGGGTGGTACGCGTTGGCGCTGCAGCCGCCGTCAGCGCCCGGATTCACGCTGTTGTTTTCCGGGCCGAACGGCGCGGCGTTGCCGGCGGCGTTGGTACCGAGGCTGAATGTGATTCGGATTCGCTAAGCGCATGCAACGTCGAGTCGGTCGCCCCGGCTTCTTTCGACGCCTTCTCTTGACGTCTTTCCTTGACGCCTTTCTGGTGGCGGGGCTTGTCGCCCAGTCCGAAGGCAGCGTGGTTGCTTCACTCCCCGGCTCAACCCGATCGGCGGCGATGGGCGGGGCCGGTGCGGCGCTGATCGGCGACGCGGGGGCGCTGTTCTCCAATCCCGCGGGGATCGCTGCGGTGCACCGGGTCGCGGTCGAGGGCTCGTTTGAGCCCTACCTCGCCGGCACGACCTACAGCGCCGGGGCGCTGGCGGTGCGTGCGGGACGGATCGCCTGGGGACTCGGGGTGCAGGCGCTCGACTATGGCTCGGAGGCGATCATCGTTCCCGACCCCGCGAGCGGCAACCGCCGCGGCATGCCAACAGGCGGCAGCTTCACCGCCGGTGACCTGCTCGCCACGACAACCCTCGTGTATCGGCGCGGACTCATCGCGGCCGGGGCATCGGCGAAGTACGCGCGGGAGCAGATCGGCGCCTGGTCGGCGGACGCCTGGGCCGGAGACCTGGGCGTCGCCATCGCGGTGTTCGACATCCTGGCGCTCGGTGCCAGCGTTCAGAACCTGGGCGGTGCTTTCGGAACGCCGGACGGCGCCCGCCTGCAACGTCGCACGCGTGTCGGGTTCACGACGAACTACGTGGACCCGGAAGGCACCTACCGACTGCTCACCACGATCGAGGGCCTGTGGCCCGCGGGTGATCCGGCGCAGGTGGTGCTCGGGGCGGAAGGGGGCATGGTGGCGCGAGGGGTCGGCGTTCTTGGGCGACTGGGATTCGCGACGCGATCACCCACCAGCGCCGCATCCCGCTGGACCTTCGGCGCCGGCGTGGAGCTGCGGCGGCTCCATGTCGACTATGCCTACCAGTCGTTCGCGCTCCTGGGCGGGGGGACGCACCGGTTGGGCCTGCGGTGGGCGCCCTGATGGAGCAGCGTCACCGCCCCCGCTGGGGCCGGATTCTGCGCCGCCTCGCGGCCGGCGTCGCGCTCGGGATTCCCGCGGTGCTCGGCGTCGCGCTGATCGCGTCGGCCGATGCCCGCTATCTCGCCCGCGCCGGCGTGGAAGAAGCCCGCATCCTGCTCAAGCGACGGGCGATCGCGAAGCTGGTAGCGGATTCGAGCCTCCCGGCGGGGCTGCGTCAGCGTCTCCGACTGGTCCTGGCCGCGAGGGTATACGCTGCGGATACGTTGCATCTCGCAGTGGGGGAGACGTACACGACATACGCCGATGTGGGCCGGGACACCCTGCTGCTGGTCCTCTCGGGCGCGCGGCGCGACCGGCTGCGGGCCTACACCTGGACCTACCCCATTGTCGGTGTGGTGCCCTACAAGGGGTTCTTCAACGCCACCCGCGCGCGCGAAGCCGGGGCGGACCTGGAACGGAACGGCTACGACGCCTATCTGCGCCCGGCGGGCGCGTTCTCGACGCTCGGCTACTTCTCGGATCCCCTGTTTTCCACGGCGGTGGATCGGGACACGATGGAGCTCGTCGCCACGGTGATCCACGAGCTGGCCCACAACACCCTGTATGTGAAGAGCCAAACCCCGTTCAACGAGAGCTTCGCCAGTTTCGTGGGGTACCGCGGCGCTGAGGCATTCTTCCGGTCGCGGGGCGACACGGCGGACAGCCGGCGGGCAGCGGCGCGCTGGGGCGACGAGCGGACGCTCGATGTGTTCTGGGCCGAGTTGGCGCGCCGGCTCGATTCGGCTTACGCCGAGGTGTCTTCGGCGCGGGCGGTCGAAGCGGCGCGAGGCACCCTGTTCGGCTGGGCGCGGGAGCAGTTGACGGGTCCCGTGGGGCAATCGCTCGAGACCTACGACTGGCGCTGGTTTGCCCAGGCCCCGCTCAACAACGCGGTCGTCATCGCGCAGCGGATTTACCGGCAGAACCTCAATCTCTTCGATGAGCTCTACGCGGAAAACGCCGGCAGCATGCCCGAAACGATCCGCGCGATCCAGCTGCGGGTGTTCACCCAGCCGGACGGGGATGCCTACCGGGCGTTGTACTCGCGGGCAGGGGGTCCGGCGAACTAGTCGAAGCGCAGCCGGCGCCGGGCCGTGCGTGACGCAGGGTGCTGCACCTCGGCCAGGGCGTGGGCGACGCCGGGGATGGCGCTGACGCGCGTGCCCCGATCCGTCAGCGCTCCGACGACGTCCGCCTGAACCCCGGCGCCTGCGGTTTCGATGGGATGCTCCAGGGTGAACACGATGCCGGTTCCCTGGGCGACGCTCGCCGCGAGCTCGCTCCAGCCGGTGTCGGCGGGCAACGGGCGCAGTGCCACGAGTAACGGCACCGCTGCCGGATCGAACGCCGCCCGCGTGACTAGCGGCGCGTCGACGAGATCCGCGAGCGTGTTCCAGATCGGCAGCGTGGGTCCCACCGGGACCACCTGGCCGAAGCGCCAACCACGGTCTTGGGCCAGCTCGGCGAACGCCCGGATCAGCGCCTCGTCGCCTGGAGCGACCGGCCCGCGGTGCGGGGCCAGCACCGTGCTCCCGGTCTCGGCAAACCAGCGCTCGGCCGGTAACATCTCATCCGGCTTGCGCGGCGCATAGGACGCGTAGCGGCGCGTGGCCTCGATCTCACGCTCGGCCTCGGCGCGCTGCTCGTCATGCTCGGCGGCCTGGGCCGCACCTTCGAACGCCACTTCCGCCGCCACGTACCGACCGGCATCGCGCAGAATCCGGCCGCGCAGCCTGAGCGTCTCGGTGTGGGGCTCGAGGGCAAACGCGCGATCCAGCGCGAGCAGCGCGCGATTCCCATCTCCCAATCGGTACGCGGCGACGCCGAGCTCGTGCCAGACGAGGCCAAGGTCGGGGTCGCTTTCGACGGCGCGCTCCAGCACCGTCAGCGCTTCGTGATAGCGCGCCATCTCGATCAGGGCCGCGCCGGTGAGGGCCAACGCGAACGCCGAATCGGGGAACTGCGCCTGCGCCGCCTGCGCGACGCGCAGGGCCTCATCGGCGCGACCGGCGCTGCGCAGCAGCTCGAAATATTCCGCCCAGCACGGTTTCAGGTCGGGGTGGAGCGTCAGGACTTCACGGTAGGCGGCCTCCGCGTCGTCCGTGCGTCCCTCGCGCGCCAGGTAGCGCGCTCGTGCCATCGCGCGTTCGCTCGGCGCGTCGGGAAACAGATCGAACGAGGCCGTTGTCCGCATGGTCGCAAATGTACCGCCTGCCCACAAGCTGGCTAGCCGCACCATGAGGGCACTAGATTGTCGCGCATGGATCACGCCCGATTATTGAACGAGCTGTCCGACTTCCTCCGCATTCCCTCCATTTCGACGTTGCCGGCGCACGACGCGGACTGCCGCCGTGCCGCGGACTGGGTCGCGCGCGATTTGCGCCGGCTCGGGTGCTCGGACGTCCGATTCCTGGGCAGCGATACGCATCCCGTCGTATGGGGAGTCGGACCGGAGGTCCCCGGCGCACCGACGCTGCTCTTGTACGGCCACTACGACGTGCAGCCGCCCGATCCGGTCAACGAATGGACCACACCGCCGTTCGAGCTGACCGTCCGCGATGGTCGCCTCTATGCACGCGGCGCCGCCGACGACAAGGGGCAGGTGTTTTGTCTGCTGCGGGCCATCGAGGCGGCCGGCCGTCCGTCGGTCAACTATCGCTTCCTCATCGAAGGCGAAGAGGAATTCGGCAGCAAGACGCTGTTCGACGTGCTGCGCCGCGAGCCGGAGCGCACCAAAGTCGATGTCGCCCTCGTCGCCGACATGTCCTACCTGGCACCCGGATGGCCCGCCGTCTACACGACGCTGCGCGGTATGTGCTACGTCGAGCTCACGGTCCGGACGGCGAAATCGGACCTGCACTCGGGGGAATTCGGCGGCGCGGCGCCCAACGCGCATGAGGAGCTGGTCCGGCTGCTGTACCGGCTCAAGACCCCGGACGGCAGGATCCGGGTGCCGGGACTGTACGGGGCGGTGAAGCCGCCCTCCAAGGCCGAACGGGCTGCCTGGAAGAAGCTCCCGTTCCGGGAACGGGATTTCCTCGAGCGGCGCGTGCAGGCCAAAGCCCTCACCGGCTTAAAGAACCGCCCGGTCCTGGAGCGCCTGTGGGCGCTCCCCACCTTCGAAATTCACGGTATTACTGGGGGTTTCACGGGGGTAGGGGCCAAGACCGTGATCCCCGCGGAGGCGACGGCCAAGGTGAGCCTGCGGCTCGTCCCCAACCAGAAGATGCGGACGGTCGAACGCCAGCTCGCCGCCGCCGTGAAACGGCTGGCGCCCAAGTACGTGACGGCCACGGTGCGTTTCCTGCACGGCGCCGATCCGGCGAAGATTCGTATCGACCATCCTGCGTTCAAGCTGCTCGATCGCGCCTTTCACGAGGTGGTGGGGCGGGGGACCGTCCCGGCGCGCGCCGGCGGCTCGATTCCGGTGGTGCCGGCGCTGGGTGCGAACGGCGCCCCGGTCATCCTGACCGGGATCGGACTGCCGGACGATCGCCTGCATGCCCCCGATGAAAAGCTCGATCTGAAACAGCTGTGGGATGGGATCGAGGTGTTCAAACGGTTCGGTGAACTCCTCGGTGAGGCGAAAGACGTAAGGAGGACTTCGTAAGGGGGAACGACGTAAGGAGAAGTCGTTTACGCTCTTATCCTTACGATCCTCCCCCTCATACCGTTCTCCTGACGTCTCTCACTAGTGACACAGTGCACATCTGTTGATCCTGAGCGTCTTTCATATTGAACCCCTATGCACCGCCCCCTGTACTTCGCCGGTATCGGATACCTGGCCGTCTGTGTCGCCGTGGTGGCCCGGCACGAGCGCTCGCCGAAGCCGGCTCCGCCACCTCCACCGGCGGCCATGCTACGGTTTGACGGCAGCGCCGAGCAGTGGTACGCGGCGGTCAAACCGTTCTGCAATGCGGTGGAGGTCGTCGTCTCGCAGCGCCAGCACCCGGCACCCCAGACCGTCGAGGGACAGGGCTACAGCGCCGCGTGTTTTGCACTCGGCGGCCGGATCGATTCGGCGCGAGCGGTGATCGCACGGCTGGAACCCGAGGATCGCTATCGAGCGGCCGGGATCGTGTTCGACGTCGGGCACCCGGTGGCCGATGCCGGGGACGATCGTTCCGCGGGGCCCCTCATGGAGCTGGTGCTCGAGTACTGGCCCAATCAGTACATGGCGCTCTATCACGCGGGGATGTCCGAGTACGCCCTGGGGCAGCTCTCCCTGGCGCGCTCCCACCTCGAATCGTTCCTCAAGAACTACTCCCAGGATGACGGCTGGACCCGGAACGCGCGCGAGGTGCTCGCGCGCCTCCGGTAACCCGCGCCGGTCTGATGGCCGAGTCGACCTATCTCACCCCTGGGACGGTGCTCCAGGATCGCTACGAAATTGCCGGGGAGATCGGGCGGGGCGGGTACTCGGTCGTCTACCGCGCGCGCGATCGGCGCGTCAATGCCGACGTGGCCATCAAGCTGCTCGTGCCGCCACCCGCCGCCGCGCGGGTGGCACATGAGCGCCTCCGGCGCGAAGTCCAGGCGGTGCGGCAGCTCAGTCATGCGAATATCGCCATTGTGTTCGACGTCGCCGATGACGGGCCATGGAGTTTCGTGGTCATGGAGTACATCGACGGCCCGGATCTCGCCGTGCGCGTTCGCGACCGCGGGCCGCTCGACCCGGAGGCGGTGGCGCGGATCGGCCGGGACGTGGCCGCAGCCCTCGAGGCCGCGCATCGGCGCGGCATCTTGCACCGCGACGTCAAGCCGCAGAACATCTTGCTCGCTCCCGATGGGCGCGCCCGCCTGACCGATTTCGGCTCTGCGCGGCTGTCGGGGCAGGTGACGCTCACGCAGACGGGCGGAATGGTCGGTACGCTGGACTATGCCGCGCCGGAGGTCCTGGCCGGAGCGCGCGGCGATGCCCGCGCCGAAGCGTACGCGTTGGGGTTGACGCTGTATTTCGCACTGACCGGCACGCTGCCGCCGCGGAGCGCTCCGCGCGCCGGTCCCGCGTCCCTCGTGGGCGGCCACCACCCGCGCGGCAGTCGTCCCGAGGTGCCCGCCTGGCTCGACGCGGCGGTGGCGCGGGCCACGGCGGCGGATCCCCACGATCGCTTTCCGTCCATGGCGCTACTTTCGGCTGCGCTCGCTCCGGACGCCGAGCAGGAGATGGCGCCGCCGCCCAGGTTCACGTGTGTGATCTGCCGGGCCTCGGACCCGTTCGGTCTCGGGGTCTGCCCGCGCTGCGCGCGAAGGGCCGGCGGGACGGACGATGTCCTCGTGTTCGTCGAACGTACGTCGGACGGGACACCGCGCCGCGCGATGCTCGAAACCCTGGAAGCGCGGATGACCGGCGCGTCCCGCGCCGGTCATCATTCAGCGGCGGAGGGTCAGCGACCGCTGTTGCGGATCCCGGCAGCGGCCGGAGGACGGGTCGTCGAATTGCTTGCGGAGCAGGGGATCCCGGCGCGGACCGAATCGCTCTCGACCATGTGGCGGACCGATGTCCCGACACCCATGGTCGCGCTGGCGGGCGTCGTCACCGCGGGTGGTCTGGTGGCCGGTGTGCTGGCGGCGGCCCCGGTGCTGTTTGTCACCACGCCGATCGTCGCGATGGGCCTGGTGAGCGCCGCGACCGTGGGGCGACGGACGCCGGTGTGGAATCCGGCACCGGCCGGCCGCAGTACGCTGCCACCAGAAGCGGAGCGGGAGGCCGTGGGCGCGTTGGCGGAGCTTCCCACTGGCGCGGCGCGCGCGATCTTGATCGACCTCCTGCGGCGGGCAGCGTCGGCGCCGGTCGGGGCGGAGCTCGTCGGGGCGCTGGTCGTGGCCGCCTGCGCGGCGGCGCGTGAGCTCGCCGCGCTCGAGCGGCACCTCGATGCGTTCGACGCCCAATCGGACCGGCTCACCGCCACTCCCACGGGGCTCGATGCGCTGGCGCGTTGCGAGCAGGGCCGGGATGCTCTGGTGCAGCGGTTGCTTGAAGCGACCGCCACCGTGAGCCGGCTATCGGGGGATGCGGCGCTCCGGTCGGGCGCGCCGGAATCGGCGCTCGCCGCCGCCGCGCGCGATCTCGAAACGGAGGGGAGGGTTCAGGCCGAAGCGGCGCGAGAAGTGGATGCGCTGCTTACGCCTTCTTGCTGAGGTTTCTGATCCGGTTGATGTCGTGCTGGGTCAGCCCCCGGCCACCATAGCGCTCCTCGGTACAGGGGTCCCCGTGCATGTGGTACCCGTTCTGTTCCCAGAATCCGGGCACGTCCTGGTCGAGCAGCGTCAGCCCACGCACCCATTTAGCGCTCTTCCACAGGTAGAGATGCGGCACCAGCAGCCGCGCCGGACCGCCATGCTCCGGCGTGAGCCACTCCCCGTCGTGCTTCAGGGCGAGGAGGTTGTCGGGCCGGTCGAGGTCAGTGAGGGGCAGATTGGTCGTGAATTCCTGCTCGGCGGACACCAAGGCGAAGCGCGCTTCCGGCTTCACCCCCGCGCGCTCCAGGAGCAGCTGCAGCGGTACGCCTTCGAAGCTGTTGTCGAACCGGCTCCAGGTGGTCACGCAGTGGATGTCGCACTGCACCGTCTTCTGCGGAAGCGCGAGCAATTCATCCCAGTTGAGCGTGAACGGGTGCTCCACGAACCCCGAGATCTCGAAGGTCCACGTCTTGAGGTCCACGCTCGGCACGAGGCCATAGTGGAGGACAGGCCACTTGGTGGTCAGCACCTGGCCTGGGGGCAAACGGTCGTTCACGGGTTCTGGGCCGCGGCCATGGACGCGGTGACGTCGAACGCCGATTCGAAACCCTCAATGACGGCGGCCACTGTTTGATCCCATAGCGACCCTTCCCCCTTCCCGCGTCCGGCTTCCCGTTCCACCGAGGTCATCTCGACCCCTGCGATGCCGCACGGCACGATGCGGTCGAACGCCTGGAGGTCGGTCGAGACGTTGAGCGCGAACCCGTGCCAGGTCACCCACTGTTTCACGTGCACCCCGATGCTCGCGATCTTGCGCCCACCGGTCCACACGCCGGTGAACCCGGCATGACGTTGTGCGCCGATGCCGAGCGTGGCCAACGCGTCGATCAAGGCCTGCTCCAGTGTGCGCAGGTACCAATGCAGGTCTTGACGGAAGCCGGTGAGATTCAGAATCGGATATCCCACCAGCTGGCCCGGACCGTGGTAGGTGACGTCGCCGCCGCGCTCCACTTCGAATACGTCGAGGCCGTCCGATCGCAATAGGTGAGCTGCCTGCGACGTGCGTCCCATCGTCACCACGGGCGGGTGCTCGAGCAGCAGCAGCCGATCCTGGCTCAATCGGCCGGCGATCCGGTCCAGGGCGAGGCGGCGCTGCAGCTCGAGCGCCTCCCCGTAGGGCACGCGACCCAGCCACACGACGTCCAGCACCCGGCTCATTGCCCCGCTCCGGATACCGACCAGCGGCTGCCCGACACGCCAAGAGCCAGGCACGCCACGAAGAGCAGGATCAGGCCGGAGAATTGCAGGAAATGCCAGATGGGGGCGGCGAGGATGGCGAGGAACAGGGCGCCGAACACCGACAGCGTACTGATCACGCCGCGTTGCCACGGACTCTCGAGCGGCATGCTCCGGCGCCAGCCGAAAAAGGCTCCGACCACGATCGCTACGAGGAGCGCCCAGGTGGGGTCGATGGCACTCACGCTCTCGCCGTAGCGTCCGACTTCCATTCGTTGCAGCAGTCTGATCAGGATCAGCACGAGCGCAACGGCGGCGCCGCCCAGTCCCACGCCGGTGGCCAGGGCGCCGAGGCCCACCGCCAGAGGATCTTTTTGCGCCTCGCTCAGATATGAATCACCCGGCCGAGCGAGTCGAGCGCGGCCTCGGAGATGGCCTCGGACATCGTCGGGTGCGCGTGGATCGCCAGCTCGACTTCCTCCACCGTGTACTCGTTTTCTCGCGCGACCGTAAGCTCATGGATCATCTCGGAGGCGTGGCTGCCCACGATGTGGGCGCCCAGAATCTCGCCGTACTTCTTGTCGCGCAGGATCTTCACGAAGCCTTCGGTCTCACCGGTACCACGCGCCCGGCCATTGGCGGAGAAGGGGAACTTGCCGGCGATGTAGTCGAGCTTCTTCTCCTTGCACTGGTCCTCGGTCAGGCCGATGCTCGCGACTTCCGGGTGGCAGTACGTAACGCTCGGGACGTTATCGTACCGGATCGCGTGTGGCTTCTGCCCGGCGAGTGTTTCCGCCACGACGATGCCCTCCCGGCTGCCCTTGTGCGCCAACATGGGCGGGCCGGCGACATCGCCAATGGCGTAATAGCCCGGCGCCGTGGTTTGGAGACTCGCGTCGACCTTGATGAAGCCGCGCGGATCGAGTTGGACGCCGCACTCCTTGAGCCCGATGTCTTCGGTGTTCACGGCCCGACCCGCGGCCATCAGCACTGCAGCCGCCTCCACTTGTTGGGATGCGCCGCTGGCTTCCACGTCCAGCGTCACCTTGTCCTTGGCGACCGTCGCCTTGGTGACCTTGGCGCCGGCGATGACCGTAATGCCCCGTTTGCGATAACTCTTGGCGAGCTCGGCCGACGCGTCCGCGTCCTCGATCGGCAGGATGCGCGGCAGCGCCTCGATGAGGGTGACGGGGACGCCGAACGCATTGAAGATGTCGGCGAACTCCATGCCCACGGCCCCGGCCCCGATGATGGCGAGCGACGCCGGAACCTTCTCCATCAGCAGCGCCTCGTCCGACGAGATCACCGTGGTCTTGTTGATCTCGAGCCCGATCTGCGGGATGCCCTTGACCCGCGAGCCGGTCGCGATGACCACGGCCTTTTTCGCCTCGAGTACGTCGTTCCCGACTTTCACCTTCCTGCCGGGCTGCAGCACCCCGCTGCCCTTGAATACGGCGATCTTGTGCTTCTTCATCAGGAAGTCGACGCCGCGGGAGTTCTGGTCGGCGACCTTGCGGCTGCGCTGCATCGCCGTTCCGTAGCTGGTTTTGACGCTCCCCGCCTCGACGCCGAACTCCGCGGACGTCTTGAGCAGGTGGACGATGTAGGCCGAGTGGAGCAGCGCCTTGGTGGGGATGCAGCCGATGTTGACGCACACGCCGCCGAGCTTCTCGCGCTCCACGACGGCGGTCGCGAGTCCCAGCTGGGCGGCGCGGATGGCGCACACGTAGCCGGCAGGCCCACCACCGAGCACGACGACGTCGAATTGATTCGCCACGAATGATCCTCCGTTGGGGCTCGGCTTAGAGTACCATGGCCAGCGGATTCTCCAGCATCTGCTTCAAGGTCTGCATGAACGCGGCTCCCGTCGCCCCGTCGATCACGCGGTGATCGCAGCTCATGGTGAGCCGCAGCCGGCGCCGCACCGTTACCTGGCCGTCCTGGACGACGGGCTTCGGCACGATCGAGCCCACCGCCACGATGCCCGCCTCGGGCGGGTTGATCACGGCGGTGAACTGGTCGATGTCGAACATGCCCAGATTCGAGACCGAGAACGTGGACCCGGTGTATTCCTCGGGCTTGAGCTTCCGCTCGCGCGCCCGCTGCGCCAATGCCCGCGCTTCTGAGCCGATCGCCGACAGTGGCTTCCGGTCGGCATTCCGGATCACGGGGGTGATCAAGCCGTCCTCGATCGCCACCGCCATGCCGAGGTGGACTTCATTCCAGTAGCGGATGTGATCGTCCTGCCACCAGGCGTTGCACGCGCGGTGCTTGACCAGCGCCAGCGCCACGCCCTTCAGGATGATGTCGTTGAAGCCGATCTTTCCGGTCTCGCCGAGCTGGCGGTTCAAGGCCTCGCGAGCCTCGGCCGCTCGCTCCATGTCGACCTCGGACGTGAGGAAGAAATGCGGCACCGGACCCAGCGAAGCCCCCAACCGCTTGGCGATGGTCTTGCGGATCTGGGAGAGGGGGACGTCCTCGTAGGCAGCGCCGCTCGGTGCTGGGACGGGGGACCCTAAAGGACTCGGGCGGAGAGCGGGGAGTGGTGCCGTCTCCACATCACGAGCCACTACCCGACCGCCGGGCCCCGAGCCACGGAGGAGCTTGAGATCGACACCGGCTTCCTTGGCGATGCGCTTTGCGAGTGGCGACGCCCTGACCCGTGTCGCATCGGTCGCCACGACCGCGACCGCCGGCAGAGCCGGAGACGCCGGGGCAGGTGCGACCACGACTGCGACTGCTCCCCGCCCGTGTCCTTTAGGGTCGCCGCTCTCCGCGGGCGGCGCCGCGACGGTTTCCCCCGGCGCACCGACGTACGCTACCACATCGCCCACCGGCACTGTCGCACCTTCAGCGACCAGTTGCTGCAGCAGCTGTCCGTCGGCCCGGGCCACGAGCTCCATCACAGCCTTGTCGGTCTCGACCTCGGCCAGCGTGTCCCCCGTCTTCACCGCCTCGCCCACCGCCTTGGTCCACTTGACCAGGCGGCCTTCCTCCATCGTGGGCGAAAGCGCTTCCATGACGACTTTGGTGGGCATGGTCAGTCGAGGTACAGCACGCGGCGCGCGGCCGCGACGACTTTCTCGGGAGACGGCTTGGCCAGACGCTCGAGCTGCTTGTTGTACGGCATTGGCACGTCGGCCTGGGTGACGCGCAGCACCGGTGCGTCCAGCTGGTCGAACGCGTCGCGCTGGATGATGTCGACCACCTGGGCGCCCACGCCGCAATGCGGCCAGCCCTCTTCCACGACCACGGCCCGATGCGTCTTCGCGACCGACGCCAGGATCGCCGGCTCGTCCATCGGCCGCAGGGAGCGCAGATCGACGACCTCGGCCGAGACGTTCTGGCTGGCGAGCTGTTCCGCGGCCTTCAGGGCGACCGTCACGGTCTTGGAATGGCAGATCAGCGTCACGTCGGACCCAGCCCGCTTCACGTCCGCCTGTCCGATGGGCACCAGGAGCTCACCCTCGGGAACGTCTCCCTTGGTGTTGTAGAGCATTTCGCCTTCCAGCACCATGACGGGGTTGTTGTCCCGGATCGCCGACTTGAGCAACCCCTTGGCGTCGGCGGGGGTGGCTGGCGCCACCACTTTCAACCCGGGGATGTGCGCGAGCCACGATTCCCACGCCTGCGAATGTTGCGAGGAAAGCTGCAGCGCGGCGCCATTGGGTCCCCGGAATACAATCGGCATCCGGATCTGGCCGCCCGACATGTACAGCATCTTCGCGGCCGAGTTGACGATCTGGTCCAGCGCCAGCACGGCGAAGTTCCAGGTCATGAACTCGATCACTGGGCGCAAGCCTCCCATGGCGGCCCCGACGCCGACGCCGGCAAAGCCGAGCTCCGCAATCGGGGTATCTACCACGCGCTGCGCGCCGAACTCCTCCAGCAATCCCCGGCTCACCTTGTAGGCGCCCTGATAGAGCCCGACCTCCTCGCCCATCAGGAACACCGTATCGTCACGCTGCATCTCTTCCCGCAGCGCCTGGTTCAATGCATCGCGATAGGTGATTGTGGGCATCGGATCAGTCGGCCAGGACGTGGCGGCCGAGCTCCTCGGGCGCGGGATCGGGGCTCTCGTCGGCGAACCGCACGGCATCGTCCACTTCGGCGTGGATCTCGGCATCGAGCGCGTCCACACCAGGCTGATCGATCGCGCCCTCGTCTTTCAGCCGGTGCATCAGCTGGGTGATCGGGTCCTTTTTTTTCTGCTCTTCGACTTCTTCCTTGGTGCGGTACACGCCGTGCAGTGGATCCGACATCGAGTGCCCCATGAAGCGATACGTGCGCACCTCCAGCAGCGTCGGATGACCGCCCTTCCGGGCGCGCTGCACGGCGCGCTCGGTGGCCCGGTGGACCTCGAGCACATCCATGCCGTTCACGGTCTCACCCGCGATGTCGTAGCTGCAGGCATGCTCCACGACGTCGGTCACGGCGGCCACGCGCTCGAACGCGGTGCCCATCCCGTAACGATTGTTCTCGCACAGGAAGATCACCGGCAGCTTCCACACGGAGGCCATGTTCAGCGCTTCGTGGAAGGCGCCGATGTTCACGGCGGCCTCGCCGAAGAAGCAGATGCAGACCTCGTCACCGCCGCGGTACTTGATCGCGAAGGCTAGGCCGGTGGCGAGCGGGAGGTGGCCGCCCACGATGCCATGGCCGCCCATGAAACGTCTCCCGGCATCGAACAGGTGCATCGATCCGCCCTTGCCGCCCGAGCACCCTGTGGCCTTCCCGAACAGCTCGGCCATTACGGCGCGCGCGGGCACGCCCCGGACCAGCGCCTGGCCGTGCTCGCGGTAGGAGCAGATGATGTAGTCCTCGGGGCTCAGGGCGGCCGACACGCCGACCGCCACGGCCTCCTGCCCGATGTAGAGATGACAGAACCCGCCGATCTTCCCGAGTGCATAGGACTCGGCGACCTTTTCCTCGAAGCGCCGGATCAGCAGCATCTCACGCAACATGCGGCGTTGCAGCTCGGTATTGGCCTGCGGCTTGGCGGGTGGGGTGGCCGTCGTGGTCATGGATGATCGATCACCGGGCCACGGCGGCCGTGACCTGCTCCCAGGCGTGGTAGCTCGAGCGCACCAGCGGCCCGGCCTCGACGTGGCGGAATCCCATGTTGAGCCCGTGCTGCCTCAGCTCGGCGAATTCCGCCGGCGAATACCAGCGGGCCACGGGGAGGTGCTCGCCGGAGGGGCGCAGGTACTGCCCCAGGGTGAGGATATCGACTGCTTGGGCGCGAAGGTCGCGCATGCCCACGAGCAGCTCGTCCCATTCTTCTCCAAGCCCGCAGATGATGCTGGACTTGGTGAGCGCCTCCGGGTTCATCTCCTTGGCATGACGGAGCAGCGCCAGCGCCCTCGGGTAACGTCCGCCGGGTCGGGCGATGCGGTACAATCGCTCGATTGTCTCGAGATTGTGGTTCAGGATGTCGGGCTGCGCGTCGACGACAATGCGAAGGGCGACGTTGCTTCCCTTGAAGTCGGGGATGAGCACTTCGATCGAGGTGTCGGGCAGTCGGCGGCGAATCTCGGTGATGCACGCGGCGAAGATTTCGGCTCCGCCGTTGGGCAGATCGTCACGATCGACGCTTGTGATGACCACGTGTCGCAATGCCATTTGCGCCACGGCATCGGCGAGGCGCGCCGGCTCTTCGAGGTCGAGCACCGTCGGGGTGCCATGCGCCACGGCGCAGTAGGCGCAGTTCCTGGTGCACACATCGCCCAGGATCATGAAGGTCGCCGCCTTGTGCTCCCAGCACTCGCCGATGTTCGGGCAGTGGGCCGCTTCACATACCGTGTGCAGGCGGAGGTCCCGCATCATGTGCTGGAGGGCGAGATAGGTTGGCCCACCGGGGGCTTTGACTTTGAGCCAGGCCGGTTTGCGCGCCGGCGCGAGCGGGGCGCGAGGCGTGATGTGGATCAGGGGTGCGGGCATGCCTCCGGGTGGCTCGTGAGGAAATGTGAAGATAGTGCTCAGAATCACACTGGGGTAGGCTTTTTCAACCAGACGGTTGATCCCTAGCGCGACGCTTGAGGCGTCGTAGCTCCTCCTCCAGCGCAGGCGTAGTGCTCAGCGTTCCATCGGCGATCTCGGCCTGCTCCTCGGCGTCACGCCACTGTCGCTCCAATTCTTGCACCTCGGCCTGCTCTTCGACGGCCATCTCGAGCGCCAACTGCCGCTCGGGGCGAAGCGAGCGCAGGGTGAGCTCGCGTCGCGCCACGTCCTGAATCAGCCGATTGGGGCCGCCGGCATCGTCGACGACGCGCGCGGCGTCGTCCGCCTTGCGTCGATTCGAGCGCCGGACGTTGAGATAGGTGAGCCCCTGGCGCAGCGCCGACTGCGCATCCGCACCGGTCAGGAGCGCGGCCTCGCGACGGCACTGGGGACAGCTCACCAGCACGCCGAGATCGTGACGAGCGTTCGGAACCACGCGAGCGTGCTGCACGTGTCTGGCCTTGAGCTCGAGCAGCGTCCCACAGTGGTCGCAGATCGGCGGCTCGATCAGGGTGACGCGACGGCCACCGACGATGCCGACGTACACCGAGTCGGCCAGGCGACCGACGTTCCACACCACAACGCCGAGCGCCCCGCCGGCGGCGACGTTTGCGGCGATGCCGAGCCCCACGGCGGCGAGGGTCAACGGCACGACCACCTTGGCCCGTTCACGGCTGCGCGCTCGCATTCGTTCGCCGTAGCGCCAGCCCGCGAGCTCTACCCGCGGCGGCTTTCCCACCCGAACCAGATCGTACTGCTGCCACCTGAGTAGCGAAACCTGGTCGGTGCTCGCCAACAAGCGGCCATCACGTGCCGAGCGGGCCAGCGCCTCGATGCGTTCGAGCCGGTCGTCCAATGGGGTGAGATTCCAACGCGCGCACTTGGCGCACACTACCCACAGCCGTCCCTTCCACTCGTCGAACGCCAGGCGGCGGCCGATCCCCAGGCCGGAAGGGCCGCCGTCTCCATCGAACTTGGCGCTGCAGAAGGCGCAGGTGGTATACATCGCTATCAGCTATCAGCTATCAGCCGTCAGCTGCCCCGGTGTTGAATCGTCCCACGGTGAGCTGACTGATATCTACGTCGGTTTGGCCGGTGGAGAGGAGGCCGCCGATGATCTCGCCCGTGATCGCGGCCAGCAGGATGCCGTTACGACCGTGTCCGGTGGCGTACCAGAGTCCGCCCACGTCGGGGTCGGCCCCGATGATCGGGCGCGCATCCGGTGTCACGGGCCGGAGGCCGGCCCATGCGCGATGCGCCGGCAGCGCCCTCAGGCCGGGGCAGAGTCGGGCCGTAGCCCGTCGGATCTGAGACACGCCGGCTGCCGTGGTCCGGGCGTTGAATCCCACCCGTTCCATCGTGCTACCGAGGATCGCTTCATCGCCACGCGGCAACAGGTAACCCTCACCGTGGTACACGATGGCCGCCGGTATGCCGCCCGGCCACGCCGTGGCCACAAGCTGACCCCGCACCGGCTCCACGGGGATGGGCCGCGGCAGTCCGCCGATCCGCGAGGACCAAACGCCAGCTGCGATTACGACCTGCTCGACGGGGATCCGCGTGCGTCCCACCACGAGACTGGTGACCCGTCCGGCGGTGATGGTCACGCGCCCGGCAGTGCCGGGGTGAACGGTCACGCCGAGCCGCTTCGCATCCGCGCGGAGCGCCTCGGCGAGCCGGCCCGGGTCGAGGCAGCCGTCCTCCGGGGCGAACAGCGCACCCCAGGCCCCCGGCGCGATTCCCGGCCAGCGCTCGTGCAGCTCGGCCGTGTCCAACCAGTCGCACCGCAGGCCGGCCTGGCGTTGGTGCGCCACGCGATCGAACAGAGCGGCCACTTCGGCGTCTTCATAGGCCACCGTGAGGATGCCGCAGCGCTGGAAACCGATGTCGATCCCGGTGGTATCTTTCAGCGTGGTGGCGAGGTCTTCATACAGGTCCCGTCCCCGGACCGCCAGCGGCAGCAGCGCCGCGTCGGTCGGCTTGATCTGTGCGGCCAGCATGCCCGCCGACGCGGCGGACGCGGC
The DNA here is from genome assembly GCA_041497135.1 of Gemmatimonadota bacterium. Taxonomy (GTDB): domain Bacteria; phylum Gemmatimonadota; class Gemmatimonadetes; order Gemmatimonadales; family GWC2-71-9; genus DASTHG01. The sequence goes on from JBGQFX010000014.1 coordinate 31,435, forward strand.
CGCCGGATCGGGCCCCGGCGCGAACAGGGTGACGTTGAGCCCGCGCTGCGCCGCGGCGCGGGCGCAGGCGGCCCCGATGACGCCGCCCCCGACGACGGCCAGTTGGATCGGTGAAACTCTCGCGGGCATCAGGGCGTAGGCAGCGCTGTCCTGCGAGGTAACCTGGGAGGCAGCATGTTTCGGAGCATAATCGGTTTCGCGATCTTCGCGGTGGTGGTCTGGCTCGGCCTGAAGCTCGTGTTTGGTTTGTTCGGCTGGGTCTTTGGGCTGGCGATGTGGGTGCTCTGGATCGCCGCCATCGGGTTCTTCCTGTATCTCGTGTTGCGTCTGGTCAGCCCGCGCACGGCCGACCGGGTCCGGGACGCGATCAAGGGAAAGCGCGACTCAGCGGCCTGAACGCTCCTCGCCCGCGGGCGCACGGGGTCATCATCCTCCGGATGGTGACCCCGTGGTGCGTTGGGGCAGCAAGGCGAGCGCGCCCCAGCACAGCAGCGGCAGCAGAATCTCGTGGTGCCCGGTCAACTGCACGCCACGGCCGCCTCCCAATGTCGGACGCTCCACCACATTGACGCGGGGGCGGTAGTGGCGTTGCATGTCGCAATCGCACGCCGTGAACCCGGTCGGCCGGCCCTGGTGGAGGTTGCGGGCGATCGTCAACGCCTTGAGAAACACTTCGGGCATCACCACGGCACTCCCGAGGTTCAGCACCACGCCCCCGTCGTGCAGGTCCGGCAGGCTCGCGGCCAGCCGCTTGAAGTCGCGGTGGCTCGTGGCGCCGATCGCCGCCCCGTCGGCCGTCGGATGCTGATGGATGATCTCCGCTCCCACCGTCGTATGCACGGTCACCGGAACGCCCCGCTCGGCGCAGGCGACGAGCAGGGAGACCGAGCGGCCGGGCAGTTCCGCCCTGGATCGCAAGGATTCCGCCAGGGCTTCTCCTGCGCCCCGCTGGGCGCCGGCCCCGGCGTTCAACGCGGCGTTCATCTCGCGGCCCGTTTCCTCCGCCATGCCGAAGCTGCCGTCGCCCAGCCCGGCCGCCACGTCCTCGCTCGTGCCGCCGAACGCGGCGAGCTCGAAATCGTGGATCGCCGCGCTACCGTTCATGGCGACGTGGGTGATCACGCCGCGCTCGATCAGCGCTACGAGTAAGGGACCCAGACCGACCTTGATGACGTGACCGCCCAACATCGCGACCACGGCGCGCCGGCCCGCGGCGCGCGCCATCTGCTCCGCGACGTAGCGCAGATCGCGCGCCGCCAGGATGTCGGGGAGCGAGCGCCAGAAAGCGGCAAAGCTCGCATCGGGGCCCGGGGGATGGGCCAGCAGGGAAGGCTCGACCTTGTTGTGGCGCTGCGCGATGGGAACCGTCTTCAGCCGGCTGAAGTCCGCCTCGCGGTAGTGAGTCATGGCTGCCCCGGAACGACGAACTCCTTCAGCTTCAGGGTGACGGTGCCGAACGAGAAGTTCGATTGCAGCGCCAGCATCAGGCGGCGCGGATCGTCCGACAGCCAGATGTGAGCCTCGGCCTGCTCGGCGAAAATGCCGCGTCCCTTCGGGATGATGGGGCGCACCACGATCGCGTTGAACTTCCGCCCTGCGACGCTGATCCGCTCCCGCTTTTCCACCACGATGATCACCGGGTTGCGGTCCGGGCGGAAATAGCGCCGGTATTCGTAGCGCTTACCCACCTCCAGCGGGACGGTCCGGATCCAATACATGAAGGCGGCGTCGTCCAGCGGGTCTGCCACCGTCGCGCGCGTCGTGTCTACGCCTTCTTCCCGGTAGAACCCCGAGTCGGGAAAAATCTCCCACCGGTTGTGCCGCTTGCGGCCGCGCTCTTCCGTCTCGTTGACGTAGCGGCGCGAGCGGAAATCGGCGCGCCCCACCCACGACTCGAGCAGCTGGTCGAGGTGGTACCACAGGGCGCCGCCCTTGATGTGAAACCGCAACCGCACGGTCTCGACCCCGCGCACGGTGTCGAACCCGGCGACCTCCATGGTCGCTTCCCCGACGCTGAACGGTCCATAGCGCGCCGAGTAGCGCATCCGCTCACCGACCGGGAACGGCACCGCGTTGGTCGTGCTCGACACCTCCGGTGACACCGCGCCGACGGGGTGCGTCGAGTCCTGTCCCGCGCTCGGCCGGCCCAGCAGCAGCAGCGCCGCCGTGGCGATACCGACGCCGCGGATCAGCGGCCGCGCGCGCCAGGCGTCCACGAGCGCGTGCCAGGGACGCACGCGCGAGGGTCGCTGCCGCAAGTCGTAGCGTCCGGTCACCGGCAGCGTCTCCACCCGGCGGGCATGGGGCACCAGTCGGGCGAGCAGCTCGGCGTTGGCGCACCAGCCGTCGGTTTGCAGCAGGGCTTGCGGCTTGTCCCCTTCCTGACGCAGCGCCTGGCGCAGGGTGATGAGCCTCAAGGCCATGAACCCCGACACGGTGTCGCGCACGCCACGCACGCGCAGCAGACGCGGCGTCCAGCGACGCGCCCAGCGTTGCGCGCGCGAAGGCATGCCGACCGAGGCCACTTCTTCAGCCGCCACCAGATCGGCACCCGACTCGATGCGTTTCACCATGTCGTCCATCGCTTCCGGTGAGTACACGAAGTCGGCGGGGAGAGTGATGGCGCAATCGCGTTTGGGACGATCGGTGCGTTGCAGGGCCAGCCGCAGCAGCTCCTCCACGCTGCGGGAATAGCCGATCCGCTCGCGATGCGAGAGGACCGTCATCGGGAGCACCCGGTCGTAGCGCCCCAGGACTTCACCGGTACCGTCGGTCGATCCGTCGTCGCACACCAGCAGCTGGTACTCGCGCTGAAAGGCGGTGAATACCTGACGCACTTTCCAGAGCACGAGACCGGCGGTCTTCGCCTCGTTATGAACCGGTACGCAGACGTAGATCATGGCTCTGCAATCTAGACGAGTGACTGATACAGGGCCAACGTGGCCTGGGCCATTGACTTGGCAGTGAATTGCGGGGGAAGCGGGATGGGGGAAGGGTGGTCCAGGGCGACCATCACGCGTCGGGCCAGTGCGTCGGCATCGCGCACCGGCACCAGGCAGTCGGCGCGGAGCACTTCGGGAATGCCGCCGGCCGCCGTGGCAACGACCGGTGTGCCGAGCGCCAGCGCGTGCAGAATCACGCTGCCGAGGCCTTCTTGCTTGGAGGACATCACGAGCACGTTCGCCTCTCGAATCAATGCATCTACGTCAGGGACATACCCCAGTAGATGGACGATGTCGTCGAGACGTTGTTCCGTGATCTCGCGCTCCAGCGTGTGACGTAGCTCACCCTCTCCGGCGATCGCCCAATGCAGGGCCGGCCGGAGCGTTCGGCCGAGGGCGGCTGCCCGAATCAGGGTGTGATGGTCCTTGTGGTCCACGAGTGCCGCGACGTTGACCGCCAACGGTGTTTCGGGGGCGAGGTGGAGACGGGTACGAATGTCGAGGCTGCGAGCCGCGTTGGCGCGGACTTCCTCGGGGTCGATGCCGTCGGGGATCACGGAGATGGCGGTCTCGGTGAGGCCGTCGGCGATCAACACCTGTTGCACGGCCCGCGATACGGCAATCACGCGGTCGGCGTGGAACCAGCCACTGCGCCGTCGTACGTGAAAATCGACCCGTCGCGAAGCCACGAGGGGCGGCGTGTCCCTCGCCCAGCCGACCAGGCCCAATGCCCATCGCACGAGCCGGAGGGCGTGACTGTCGTGCGCGTGCACGACGTCCGGCGAGAACCGCACCAGCTCCACGAGGAGGTCCAACGTCGTGCCCGGGTCGAGCGACACGCGCCAGCGCACCCCGGCCGTCGGAATGCCTTCGACCGCGGCGCGACGCGCCAGCGGTCCGTCGCGCTTAGTGGCGAGCCGGACGTCGATGCCGGCGCGCAGCAGCTCCCGGCACAGCAGCCGAACCTGATTTTGTCCTCCGCGCCACTCCCGGCCCGCGTCCACCTGCAGGACGCGCACGGATTAGTGCTGGTCGCCGGTGGCGACGGTGCTCAGGACGGTGCGCAGCTCGCCCAGGGTGAAGGGCTTGTGCAGAAAGGGGCGGCCGAGCGCCTCGAGGAACTGGAGCGTATCGCCGCGCACGGTGTCGCCGGTGGCGAAGATGACCTTGCGGGCGATGTGGGGGTGAGCGCGCGCGAGATTGTTGTACATCTCCCGGCCGCCCAGCCGCGGCATGCGCAAGTCGCAGATGATGACGTCGAAGGGCACGACCAGCGCGCGCTCCACCGCTTCGGTGCCGTCGCTCGCCACCTCGACCTGGTGGCCCCAGCTCTCCAGTGTGGCGCGCATGTAGTGGAGGATGTGCGGCTCGTCGTCTACCACGAGGATCCGCAGTGCGCCGGGCGTTTCCGGCGCGGGGGTGGGCTGAGCCGGGCGCGAGGGCCGACCGCCGCGCAGCAGCTCCACGGTGAACATCGCCCCGGACCCGGGGCTCGATTCCAGGGTGATGCGCCCCCCGTGCTCCTTCACAATGCCCTGGCAGATGGACAGCCCCAGTCCCGTGCCCTCTCCCTGCGCCTTGGTCGTGAAGAAGGGTTCGAACACGCGCGGCAGCAGCTCTTCGGGTATGCCTGGGCCGTCGTCCGCCACGCTCACGGCCACGCCGTCGAGCCAGCGCTTCGCGGACACCGTGATGTTTCCGGGTCTGCCGGTGCTCGCGATCGCCTGGGCGGCATTGGACAACAGGTTGACGAACACTTGTTTGATCTGATTGGGGTTGATCTCGATGTCGGGGATGCCGGGTTCCACCGACAGCATCGCCTCGACGTTGAACGCCATCATCTCGTTGCGCAGCAGTGCCAGCACCGATTCGAGCACCGGCTGGATCGGCTGGGCGAGGCGTTCGCCCTCCTGGCGGCGGGCGAACGACAGCAAGTTCCTGACAATCGTGGCCGCCCGCTCGGCCTCTTGCCGGATCACCCGCAGCGGTTCGGCCAGGGCCGGCGGCACATCCCCGGACTCGGCGAGGAAGTCGGCGAAGCCGACCACCGAGGCGAGCGGGTTGTTCAAGTCGTGCGCGATGCCGGCGATCAGTTGACCAATCGCCGACATCTTCTCAGACTGTATCAACTGGTCCTGGAGGCGACGCTTCTCCGTATGGTCCTCGAACGACAGCACCGCCGCTTCGTCGTCGCTGCCTTCCATGCGCACGGCGCTGACATTGTAAACGCGATCGCCCGAGCGTATCTCATGCGCGCCGGGCTCGATCAGGGCCCGGGACACGACCTCGGCCCACGCCGGTGGGAGCAAGCCGATCCACGGGCGCCCGGGGATCCCGGTTACCGGCAGCTGCACCAGATTGGCGAATACGCGGTTGGCGCGGCGCACCACACCCTGGTCGTCGATGATGCAAATCGCCTGATTGATGGCATCGACCGTGGACTCCCACTGGCGCTTCCCGGACGACAGCAGCTGGAGCAGCCGGGCGTTTTCGAGCGCGATGGCGGCCTGGGCCACGACGGCGGTGAGCACGGCGAGGTCGTTCGGGCCGTAGGCGTCCGCCCGCTCGGAGGCGACCGCCACGACGCCGATGCTGCGCCCCACGGCGACGATCGGGGCACCCATCCAGGCCGCGACGTCCTGCGTCACCGTAATGCCGTGGCGCGCGGCCTCCTCGGGCACGTGACGGCTGAACACCATCGGTCCATGGCGCAGCGGCAGCTGCAGCAGGGGATCCTCGATGTGCGGTTGATCACCACCACGGTGGTACGCGATCTGCAGCCGGTTGGTCTCGACGTCCTGGGCGACGATGGTCAGACGGTCGGGCGCGAGCAGCTCATTGAGGGCGCCCGCCAACCGATCGATGACGGTCGCGGGGCGGTAGGCGCCGGCCAGCTCCCGCGACAGATCGGTGAGCCGGGCCAGGACGTCGGGTGGCTCGGAACGGGTTGGAGGTGTAGAAGGCGATGAGACTGGTCGCATGATCCTCGCGAACGTTCGTGCCCGCTTGCGCGGGTCCGATTGCCGTCTGGTCCTGGTCGCCCTCGCGCGCCGGGATCCAGGAGCGCGGGCGCGCATCGAGCGGCGACTCGCTCAGGAAGGTCCGGACGCGGTGCTGGACGAACCCGGACTGCTCGACGCCCTGCTGGCGATCCGCTCCCTCGCGGTGCCGTCGGCGGTACTGTTCGCCTACGTCGCCGTGCGGCATGCGCTGCTCGCCGCCGGCATTGACGACCGGCCGCTGGCCGACTACCTCGCCGCCCTGTTGCTGGAGTTCGGCCGGTCCGACCGGAGCACCCGGGCACGAGCGGTCGACGACCAAACCTACCACTATCTGGCGGAAATAGTGAACGATTTGGCCCGGGAGGAGGGCACGGCCGAGCGGCGGTTCCATCTCCAGGTGCATTTGGGCAACTACAGTTTGTGGCTCGCCGGGCTGTTTCCGGATTGCATCGCGGTGCGGCGGCGCCGCCGGGGCGGGCCGGACCTGCCTTACTACGATGCGCTGGGGCGGCGGGGCTTTGGCGCCGCGGCGCAGCACTCGATGGCGGAGCGCTATGGCGTGGCGGGGATCTACCGGATTGCGGCCGAGCGGTTCCCGGCGGTGCGCCACGCGCTGAATCGGTTGTCCGATCGCGTGCTGTTCCCGAACGTCGTCACCGAGGACCGACTGCTGCGGGCAGTCTAGCATTTTCGTTGCGTGCCACCGCACGCGCGAACGCCTGGAACAGTCCGGCTTCAACGTCGTCCTCCGGATGCCACTGCACGGCCAGCAACCACGATCCGTCGCCGTTCGCCGGTTCCGCGCCTTCGATCACGCCGTCGTCCGCCCACGCCACGGCCCGCAGGCCATCGGCGAGTCGCTTCACGGCCTGATGATGGCGACTGTTGACGCTCGCCGGGTCGCCGACGGCGCGATGCAGCAGCGACGCCGCTTCCACACGCAGCGTGTGGCGCCCCTTGGGGTCCACATGATTGATCGGCGACGGATGCTCGCTCGGCAGGTCCTGGTACAGGGTGCCGCCCATGGCGACGTTGACCACCTGGATGCCGCGACAGATCGCGAGCACCGGAAGCCGCCGCTCGCGGGCGGCGCGATACAGGGCCATCTCGACCGCGTCGCGGGCCTGGTCGGTCTCTTCGAGCTTGGCGTGCGGCGCCTCGCCGTAGCTTGCGGGATGCATGTCCTCGCCGCCCGTCAGCACCAGGCCTGCCGCGGCGTCGAGCACCTCTCCCACGCGCGCCGGATCGAGCAGCGGCGGAACGAGCAGTGGCGTGAGTCCGGCGGCGATCAGCGCGCGCACGTAGCTCGAGTTGAGCGCCACGCGCTCCCGCCCGAGATCCGTGCGGCGGGTGGCGGAGACGGCGACCCAGCGGCTCATGACGGGGCGCTCCCCAGCAATGGACAGCGAGGGTTGTAGATGCTCGCCCAATTGACCCGGACACCGAATAGCGGGACGGTGACCGCGTCGTGCGCGACCACGCCGATGCGCGGGTATTGCTTCGGGGGCGACAGCCCCTCGTACACCAGCAGGCCGATCACCCGCTCGGACGAATCGTCCACCACCAGCAGGCCGTACACGGTCGAGTCGCTGATCCCGGGCGGGAAGTAGGCTCCCTCGTAGACCAGCGCGAGCTGTCCCTGGGCCGTGCCCCGAATGGCGTGCGCCGTGTCGGCCCGGCCCGCGACGCGAGCCGGGAGCACGTCGGGAAGCCCACGCGGCGCGTCGGTCAGGAGCGCGCGCGCGTCGTTCAACCGGTCCTGGATCAAGCGCGGGCCGGCCAGCAGCTCGAACCCACACACCGGGGACCGGCGGGGGTCGAAGCTGCACGCGGCGAGGGTGAGGGCGAGTGCCGCCCCGAGCCGGTAGGACCTCATGACAGAAATCTAACGGGTGTAGGTGGCGACGAGCGTCAGGGTGCGCACGGGCTCGAGCGTGCGGGGTGCCAGGTTGAATATGTAGTTCGACACGTTGCTCAGCTTGAGCCGAAGGTCCATTGGCCCGGCCGACCAGCCGGCGCGCAGGTCGAGCACACGGGCGTTGTATCGCTTGTCCTGGGGATAGAGGGGATCCCCCCGCTCGTAGCGGCTGGAAAAGCGGAAGTCCGCCCCGACCCCGAGTCGACCGATCGCGTAGTCGGCGGAAAGCGTTAGCAGGTGCCGGGGGCGGAACAGCAACGCCTGTTGCGGCGTGAAGTCTGTCGCGAGTTGCCGAGCGTAGAGGTACTGGTAGGCCACGGTCGTCGATAGGCGCGACGAAGAGGGAGTCGCGCTGATCGACAGATCGATCCCCATGAGCCGGGCTCGATTCAGGTTTTGGAACTGGATCTGGAATTGCGAGTTGAACACCGGCTCGATCAGGTTGCGTGCCTCGGTCCAAAACACCGCGGCGTCGCCACGCAGCCAGGACAAGCCGGTCCAGGAGCGGCCCAGCTCACTCGACCAGCCGTCTTCGGGAATCAGGCCCGGATTGGGGATCACGGGGCGGCCCAACGCACGGGTCGTGACAAATCGCTCTGCGAGGCTCGCCGCGCGGAACGCGCGGCCGATCGATGCGCGCCAGCTGCCGGTCCCCGTGGGCCACACGGCTCCGACGCGCGGACTCACGAATGAGCTGATCCCGCCGCCGTCCACGACCAGAAAATCGCTTCGCGCGCCGATGGTGATGCGGGTGGGCCCGAGCGCCTGCTCCGCTTCGGCGTAGGCGGCGTATTCCCCCTGGGTGTGGGTTCCGGTTTCCCCCGGTGGCTTTCCGGAAAAGATGTTGCTCCACACCTCGGCGATCGCTCCCTCGAGTCCGACCGTGACCGTGCGCGAGGAATCGCGCTGGCTCACGAGTCGTCCTTCGGCGCCGTAGCGATTGGCGATGGAATAGTCCGCTGTCCCGAAAACCCCTTGGCGTTCGGGGTAGTCGTCGGTGAAGCGTGTGCGCAGCCAGCTGCCGCGCGCCAGCCACGTGAGCGTGGACGACGGTGTGCGGGTGATGATCGCGCTCAGGTAGCCCTTGTCGGAGCGCGTGCGATTGCCGACGTTCCCGGTGTCGATTCGGAACGGCTGAATCACTTCTCCCCGATAGTCGCACAGGGTGGGAAAGGGGGGGACGGCCGAGCACCAGGGCTCCGGAACGCCATACTGGTCGCTGGCCCAGGCTCCGGAGATGTGGATTTGGGTGGCCGGGGCGGGTCGCCACTCGGTCTTGCCCGTTGCTTGCCAGTGGTCGGCGCGACTCTGCTCGCGATATCCGTCGGAATGTCGGGCGCCAACCGAGAAGGCGGCGCGCACCGCGTCGCGACCGTAGGAGCCGGCGACATCGAGTCCGTCCTGGATGCCGGTGAAATCGCGGAACTTCAAAGAGTCGTTTGAGGGATTGGCGAATGCTCCAGCCGTCATGCGCACGCGCCCATGCCACCCTTCGGGTAACTCTCGCGTGATCACGTTGACGACGCCGCCGAAGGCGGACGACCCGTACAAGGCCGAGCCCGACCCTTTGACGACCTCCACGCGATCCACCCGGTCGACCGGAATGACGTCCCAGTTGATGCCGCCGCGGTCGCCCTGATTGGCGGGCACGCCGTCCACGAGCAGCAGCACGCGGCTGCCCAACCCTTCGGCGAAGCCGGACGAGCCACGGATGTTCACCTGGCCGCTGATGAACTGCACGCCCGGCGCCCGGTCGACCGCTTCGTCGATCGTATTGACGGCGTGCTGGGCGATCTGCACCTGGTCGACCAGGGCGACGCTCGTCACCGCCTGATCGAGCAGCTGAGAGCGTTTCGCCGCCGTGACGATCATCGGCGTGAGGATGAGCGGGTGTTGCGTAAGCGGAAAATCGAGCTGGACCGAGGCGCCGGCCGCGAGCTGCACGGAATCGCGTCTCGACCGATATCCGATGCGTCCGGCCTCGATGCCGAGCCACCCGGCCGGCAGGGCCTCGAACCGGTAGCGGCCGGCGCTGTCGCTGTACACGACCGCGATCGCGCGGCCACCGCTCCGGCTCATCGCGCGGACGAACGCGTGACTCAACCCGGCGCCGGCGGTGTCGGTCACGGACCCGTACACGACGCCCGATCCCTGAGCGGCGAGCCGTGTCGCGAGGAGGAGGGCAGCGGTGACTAGAGTCGGCCGAGTGGCGCTCATACGCTCCCAATCTGCCGCCATGCCGACCGCCGTCAACTTGACCTCCCCAGGACCCCGGAATAGCGTAGACTACGCCATGCCGATCTACGAATTCCGCTGCACTCGGTGCCGCCGGCACTTCAGCCATTCCATGCCGATCAGCGAGCACGGCCGCAAGCGGCCGGCCTGCCCCAAGTGCGGCTCCCGCTCGGTCCAGTCGGTGCTCTCCACGTTCTTCGCCAAGACGATCCGGAAGAGCTGAGCGAGTGTTCGAGCGCTTGCGGGACGCGTTGCGGGCCGCGCTGGCGGCGGCGACGCCACCGGGGGATCTGCGCGACCTCGCCCGGCAGATGCGCGAGGCGGTGGTCGACTCCAAGGTCGCGGTGCAGGAGATGCGCAACGCCCTGGCGCGGACCGAGGTGGAGCTCGGCGCGGAGCGGCAGCGGTTGGCGGACGCTGAACGCCGCGGCCGCCTGGCGGCGGAGATCCAGGACCAGGAGACGGTTCAGGTCGCCGAGCGCTTCACGGCGCGGCATCGCGAACGGGTCGGCGTGCTGGAGCGGAAACTCGGGGCACAGAAGGAAGAGCTGGCCCTCGCCGAGCGCGACCTGGGTGAGATGCACGCCCAGCTGAAATCGGCGGAAGGACCGGCGGCCGGCGTCTCGGACAGCGCGGAGCGGGCCTGGCGTGAGGTCCAGGCCGCCGGTGGTGCCCGTCCCGGCGTGGACGTGCAGGACGAGCTGCTCAAAGCCGACATGGATCGCGTAGCCCGCGAGCGTCAGGCGGACGAGCAGCTCGATCTCCTGAAAAAAAAGCTCGGCAAGAAGGAGTAACACGATGCTCGGTCTGATCGTCGCTCTGCAGCAGCCCATGGCCGCACCGGCCGACCTCACCAAGCGCGCCCACACCTACAGCATCGTCGCCTACGACTCCGCCACCGGCGATCTCGGCGTGGCGGTGCAGTCCAAGTTCCCCAACGTGGGCGGGATCGTACCGTGGGCCAAGGCCGGGGTGGGCGCCGTCGCGACGCAATCGCTCGGCAACACGGCGTACGGCGACCACGGACTCCGCCTCATGGCGATGGGCGCGACCGCCCCCGAGGCGATGCGCATCGTGATGCGCGCGGACACGCGGTCGTCCCAGCGTCAGGTGGGCATGGTGGACGCGCGAGGGCTAGCCGCCAGCTGGACCGGCGATTCGTGCTTCGACTGGGCGGGCGGCCGCACCGTGGGGGCGGACGGTCAGATCGTGTTGGGCGGCAAGGGGGCGATGATAACGGGCCGCGGTTTTGCCGCGCAGGCGAACATCATGGTGAGCGATCAGACGGTGAAGAACATGGCCGACGCGTTCGTGCGGGCCACGGGCTCGCTCGCCGACCGTCTGATGGCCGCTCTCGTGGCGGGGCAGGCGGGCGGCGGTGACAAGCGCGGCATGGAGTCGGCGGCGCTGCTCGTGGTGCGCGCCAACGGCGGCTACCTGGGCGGCAACGATCGCTACATCGACATCCGCGTCTACGACGACACCAACCCGATCCGCGAGCTGCAGCGGCTGTATCGCTTGCACCAGTTGTACTTCTTCCAGAGTCGCACTGAAGACCTCGTACCGATTACCGCCGACGTAGTACGGCAGCTGGAGCCTATTCTCCTGGCCGAGCCGGTGAACCAGCGCGAGAAGTGGCTCGATGCGTCGCAGGGGACGGCGACGCCCAAGTTCCTGCAGGCGCTCGAGAACTTCATGTATTGGGAGAACTACGACGTGCGGGTACGGAACGACGGCAAGATCGATCGCGTGGCGCTCGAGGATATTCTGGCGAAACGGAAACGGCACTAGAGAGGCTATCCATGACCACCTGGTTCGGCCATCCCCGCGGCCTCTCGACGCTCTTCTTCACGGAGATGTGGGAGCGGTTCAGCTACTACGGGATGCGGGCGTTTCTCATCCTGTACATGACCGCCTCGGTGGCCAACGGCGGTCTGGGATTCGACGACCGCCACGCCGCCTCCGTGTACGGCAACTACGTCGGCAGCGTGTGGTTGACGCCGATCATCGGTGGTCTCATTGCCGACCGGTTCCTGGGCCAATACCGCAGCGTGCTTCTGGGCGGCACGATCATCGCGCTGGGCCACTTCACCCTGGCCTTCAACACACTGTCTACGTTCTACACGGGATTGGTGCTGATCGTCATCGGCACGGGACTGCTCAAGCCCAACGTCTCGACCATTGTCGGATCGCTGTACGACGAAGGCGACGCCCGGCGCGACGCCGGCTTCTCGGTCTTCTACATGGGGATCAATCTGGGCGCCTTCATCGGTCCGCTCATCGCGGGTGGGCTGGCGCAGAAAGTCGATTGGCACCTGGGCTTCGCGATCGCCGGCATCGGCATGGTACTGGGACTGATTCAGTACGTCATCGGGAAACGACACATCGAGACGGGACTCGAGCGTTTGGCGTCGCGGCCGAAGGCGGCCGCCGCTGGCGCGGGTGGTGGATTCACACCGGAAGAATGGAAACGGATCGCCGTGATCTTCGTGCTGTTCGTGTTCGCGTCAATCTTTTGGGGCGCCTACGAACAGGCCGGGTCGACGCTCAACCTGTTCGGCGATCGCTACAGCAACAATGTCGTGTTCGGCTTCGCCTTCCCGTCATCCTGGTACATCTCGGTCCAGGCGTTGTTCGTGATTCTGCTGGCACCGGTGATCGCGTGGGTGTGGGTGAAGCTCGGTCCCCGCCAGCCGTCGGTCCCCGCCAAGTTCGCACTCGCCCTGTTGTTCGTCGGGTTGGCGTTCCTGTTGCTCGTTCCCGCGGGGCGGATCGCACAGGGTGGCGCGGGGCTCAGAGTGAGTCCGCTCTGGCTGGTAGGCGCGTACTTCATCGAAGAGTGGGGGGAGCTCTGCCTCAGTCCGGTGGGGCTGTCGGCGGTCACTAAGCTCGCGCCGACTCGGATCGTCAGCCTCATGATGGGAGTGTTCTTCCTCGCGAACGCCCTCGGCAACAAGCTGGCGGGATGGACCGCCGGCTTTTTCAGCTCGATGCCCTTGTCGCAGCTGTTCAGCGCGGTCGCCGCTGTGAGCTTGGTGGCGGCGCTGATCATGTTCGCGCTGGTCCGGCCGGTGAAGAAGCTGATGGGGGGAGTGAGCTAGGGATGCTCAAGAAGCTGGCGGCACTGATCCTCGCAGTCGGCCTGTGCCTCCCCTACAGCTGTGATGTCCGGCCGATCACCGGTGTCTGGACGACGATCCCGTCGATCCTGTTCGTCGGCGTCCCGGTGCTCGCCGTCGTCGCGTATGTGCTGCACAACCTGATTCCGCCGTTGGCGGCCTTCCACGAACGCCACGGGCAGCGATTGTACGCCATTCTCCGCCTGGTGTATCTCGGGCTGGCGATTGTCTACCTCGCCTACGCCGTGACCAAGAACACCGACTGGCCGGGATTGCTGCCGGTGGCGGCCGCGCTCGTCGTCACGGGGGTCATCTTGGTCTGGCAGCAGGGGCGTGGCACCAAGGCCACTCGCGTTCCGCTGGTGCTCTTGCTGTGCGGCGGTGTGCCGGCGATCGCGTATGCGGTGGAGCTCCACACGGACTTGAAGATCGGGGCGTGGGTAGTTCTGGCGGGATGGGTGCTCGGGGTGTTCGCCGAGCTGCAGGTGCTGAGGGTGCAACCGACGATCGCGCACGGGGGGTGACGTCCCGGCCCGTATTGTTGACGGCCTTCGAACACCCCCGCCCAGCCGGGGGCTGGTGTCGATACTCTCGGCCGGGTCCGCGCCGCCCTCCATGCGCGCTACGTAATCGAGCGTGAGCTCGGTCGTGGAGCTACTGCATCGGCTCTTCGGCAAAATGGCATGCCACGACCTGCCCAGGCGTCACCTCGCGCAAGGCGGGGACCTCGCTGCGGCAACGCTCGTTCTTCCTGGGATGTGGGCAGCGCGGGTGAAATGCACACCCCGGCGGTGGATTAGCCGGAGAGGGCACGTCGCCCTGGAGCACGATGCGCTGCTTCTGCGCCTGGGGATCGGGGACCGGGACCGCCGATAGCAGGGACCGCGTGTAGGGATGACGGGGCAGACTGTAGACTGTCGCCGCCGCGGCGCGCTCGACGATGCGCCCCAGGTACATCACTGCGACGTCGTCGGCGATGTGCTTCACGACCGCCAGATCGTGGGCGATGAACAGATAGGTCAGCCCGCGCTTGCGCTGGAGATCGGCCAGGAGGTTCAACACCTGCGCCTGGACCGAGACGTCAAGCGACGAGACCGGCTCGTCGCACACCAAAAACTGGGGCTCGACCGAGAGCGCCCGCGCGATGCCCACCCGTTGCCGCTGGCCGCCCGACAGCTCGTGGGGATAGCGATCGGTGAGCCCGGCATCCAACCCGACCTCCTCCAGCAGCGCCGCCACCCGCCCGGCGCGCTCCGGCTTGGGCACGAGCTGGTGGATGATGAGCGGCTCGACCAGCGTTTGCCGTACCGTCATGCGGGGGTTGAGCGAGCTGTAAGGATCCTGGAACACGATCTGCATCCGGCGGCGCAGCCGGCGCAGCGGCGCGGGCGCCAGCGCGAACACGGCGTCATCGCCCAGATGGAACGTGCCGGCGGTCGGCTCCGTGAGCCGCAGCAGCGTGCGGACGACCGTGGTCTTGCCCGAGCCGGATTCTCCCACCAGGCCGAGCGTCTTGCCGGCCGGAATGTCGAACGAGATCCCGTCGACGGCCCGCACCAGGCCACGCGGCTTCCCCAACCCGAGCCACGCGCGTGCCCCGGGATAGTGTTTCACCAGCTCGTCCACGCGCACCAACGCCGTCACGATGCCGCTTTCCCCGTGCGTCGGGCGGGCTCGGTCACGAGCCAACAGCGCGCACTCTGGCCGGGCCTCCCCGTCTCGATCAGTGGGGGTTCCTCGGTGCGGCACTTGTCCCAGGTGTAGGGACAGCGGGGATGAAACCGGCACCCCGCGGGCCACGCGGTGGCGGCGGGGACAGAGCCGGGAATGCTGTGCAGTCGCTCGCGCGGGCGGTCGAGGCGAGGAATCGACGCCAACAGACCCTCGGTGTACGGATGGCCGGGTCGCGCGAACAACGTTCGAGTCGGGGCCGTTTCCACGACCTGTCCCGCGTACATGACGACCACCCGATCGGCGCTGCCGGCGACCACGCCGAGATCGTGCGTGATCAGTAAGACCGCCATGCCGAGCTGCTGCTGCAGCCGGTCCAACAGCTCCAGGATCTGGGCTTGAATCGTGACGTCGAGCGCGGTCGTGGGCTCGTCGGCGATGAGGATCTGGGGATGGCAGATCAGGGCCATGGCGATCATCACGCGCTGGCGCATGCCTCCCGAAAGCTGATGCGGGTAGTGATCCACGCGCACCTCGGGCTCCGGAATGCCCACCTGGCGCAGCATCTCGATCGCCCGCGCCCGCCCCGCGGCGCGCGACAGGTGCTGGTGCACGATCGCCGCCTCCGCCACCTGGTCGCCGATCGAGAGCACCGGATTGAGCGACGTCATCGGCTCCTGAAAGATCATCGCGATGCGGTTGCCACGGACCGCACGCAGCTCCCGGGGGGGCAGCGTCAGCAGGTTGCGTCCTGCGAACTCGATGTAGCTGCCGGGGCGGATGTGTCCCGGAGGCTCGGGGATGAGCCGCAGGATGGAAAGCGAGGTAACCGTCTTGCCGCAGCCGGACTCGCCCACGATGCCCAGCGTCTCGCCGGCGTGCAGATCGAACGACACGCCGTCCACGGCGCGCGCCGTGCCGCGGCCCTGTCCGGTGACGAAGTACGTGCGCAGATCGCGGACGCGGAGCAAAGCGGTGGGCTCCGTCATGGCTCGAAAAGATAGTCGGCGCGGGGATCGAGAGCGTCCCGCGCGGCGTCACCGATCGCGTTCAGCGCCATGACGGTGATCGCGATCGCGAGACCCGGGAACAGCGACGTCCAGAGCGCCGTGGTGAGCTGATCGCGGCCGTCGGCGATCATGTTTCCCCAGCTCGGCATCGGTGGCTGGACGCCGACCCCCAGGAAGGACAACCCGGCCTCGAGCAGCATCATGTGGCCGATGCCCAGGGCGGCGGAGACGATCAACGGCGCGGCCGCGTTGGGCAGCACGTGACGGATGATGATCCGCCAGGGACGCGCGCCGGCGGTGCGCGCGGCGTCGGTGAACGGGCGTTCACGCAACGACAGCACCTCAGCGCGTACGAGCCGGCTCGTGGCGAACCACCCCGTGAAACCGAGCAACAGGATCAGGGGACCGGTGCCCAGCCGATCCCACAGAGCGATGGCGAGCAGCACCAGGAAGATGCGCGGCACCGAGAGCCCCACGTCCACGAGTCGCATCAGCACGGCGTCGGTCCAGCCGCGAAAGTAGCCCGCCACCGTGCCCACGAGTCCACCCAGCATGACGGCCACCGCCATGCCGAGCGTGCCGATGCCGAGCGACACCTGCGCGCCGTACAGGAGGCGGCTCCACACGTCCCGGCTGTAGAGATCGGTGCCGAGCGGATGCAGCCAGCTCGGGGGTCGGTTCTGCAGCGCCACGATGTCGAGCTGCTGGGACGGCCGGTATGGCGCGAGCAGCGGCGCGCACACGGCCACCGTCGCGAAGAACACCAGCACCGCGATCCCGGCGGTCGCCGTCGGATGCCGGAAGAACCGTCGCCAGGCCTCGCCGTGCGGGCCGCGCGCGGCGCGCCGGCTCCAGGCGACGGCCACGGCCGTCCACAGGAGGGTGGCGAGCAGTCCGAGCCAGGAAGCGACGGTCACGTGACCATTCGCACTCTCGGGTCTGCGAGCACGGCCAACAGATCGGCCAGCAGACTTCCCATGACGACCGCGACACTGGCGAGCAGAGTGGTGGCGAGCACCAGCGGATAGTCGCGCGCCGCGATGGCATCGGCGGCGAGTTTGCCGAGCCCGGGCCAGGCGAACACCGCCTCGACGAGCACCGCGCCGGTGAGCAGGAACGGCAGCGCGAGCCCCAGCAGGGTGATCACGGGGAGCAGGGCATCGCGCAGCGCGTGGCGCACCAGCACCGCGGACTCCCGCAGTCCTTTGGCACGGGCGGTGCGCACGTAGTCCTGACCCAGCGCTTCGAGCAGGGCGGCGCGCTGGAACCGAGCGGTCCCGGCGGCGCCCACGAGACCCATCGTGAGGGCCGGTAATGCGAGGTGGCGCAGGCGATCGAGCACCTTCCCCCACAGGGGGAGGTTGGGGTACAGCACGGGGTCCGTGACGCCGCCGACCGGGAACCAGTGCAGCCACTGACCGAACACGAGCAGCAGCACGAGGCCGAGCCAGAAGATCGGAAGGGAATACAGGAAGAGGGTGGCGTTGGTGAGCGCCACGTCCGAGCTCCGCCGTGCGCGGGCAGCCTGGAACACGCCGATGGCGATGCCCAGGAGGAAGTCGATCAGCAGCGCCGCGCCCGCGAGCACCGCCGTGTTGGGCAATGCGGTTGCGATCGCCTCGGCGACGGGGCGGCGCTGGCTGAAGGATTCCCCCAGGTGCCCCCGGGCCAGCGCGCCGAGGTACCGGACGTATTGCTCCGGCAGCGGCCGGCCGAGCCCGAACTCGTCACGCAGGCGCGCCACGGCGGCCGGGTTGATGGGCCGCCCCTGCTCGGGCAGGAACGGCGTGCCAGGGGCCAGGTGAATGGCGACGAAGGAGAAGGAAACGACGGCGAAGACGATGGCGAGGGCGGCGCCGAGCCGCCGCAGCAGCCAGGCCGTCACCTAGTGCCGTTCCAACTCGTGCGCCGAAGTACCAGAGCCCATTTCGGGACTCTTCTCGGCGTGAATAGTTGGAACGGCACTAGTGCCCGACGCGGTCACGCTCGTTGAGCCGGTCGGGAGGGATGCGCCAGTTCCGGACCAGGGCCATCCAGGAATCCGGCCGGAGCTGGACATCGGTGACTCGGCTGTCGACCGCCGCCACGTTATCGAGAGCATAGAGCATGATCGCGGGCGCATCCTGCGCGAGTGTCGTGAACGCGGCGACCCACGCCGCACGAGCGGCGCTCAGCGTCTGGGCGTTGGCGGCCGTGGCCACGGCTCGATCGAAGGCAGGGTTGGCGTAGCCGCCGTAGTTCGCCCCGCCACCTTTGCTCCAGATCTGGGGGACCCCTGAGGTGGGCGTGGGATCGGTCTGCCACGATTCCAGCGCCGCGTCGAATGTGCCGGCGCTCAACCGCTCGGCCATAGCGGGGTCGTCCATCTCGTCGATGACCAGCTCGACACCCACGGCGCGCAGTTGCTCCTGCAGCAGACGGGCGTATTGCCGTCGCAAGGGGCTGGTGGGGACCGCGACATGGAAACTCAATCGGCGGCCGGCGCGGTCGCGGATCCCGTCCCTGTTCGAGTCGCGCCAGCCGCGGGCGGTCAACAGTCCCGCGGCCTGGGTCGTGTCGTACGGTGGTGGCGCGAGCTCGGGAACCCACAGCCAGCTCCACTGCTGCGGCATCGGTCCCGGCGGCACCTTGGCGTGTCCCGCCGTAGCGCTCTGCAGCATGCGTTCCCGGTCGGTGGCCATGACCAGCGCGCGCCGCACGGCGGCGTCGGCGAACAGCGGGTTTGGGCGCAGCGAATCGCCGTTGGCCCGCAGATTGAACCGCAGGAAGGTGTACGTCACGCCTGGATAGGGGTACAGCTTCAGGTGCGCTGCGGCCTGAGCGCGGCCGATGTTGGCCGGGCCCACCAGCACTTCGATCGCATCCGCCTCGCCCGCGACGAGCTGGGTTATGGCGACGTTCACGTCCGATGCGAAGCGCCAGATGAGGCGCTGCAGATGTGGCCGCCCCAGATAGAAGGTGGAATCCGCCGTGAGCTCCACGGACTCTCCCGGAGTCCATCGCAAAAAACGATACGGCCCGTCGCCGATCGGCGCCCGTCCGAACGCGGCGGTTCGCCACTCGCCGCGCGGCACGTCGCGCAAGAGATGCGCCGGCAGGATGCGCAGGTGGAACGTCGCGTCGAAAAACGCCTCGGGGTAGCTGTGGCGGAACTTGAATACGGCCGTGAGGGAATCCGTGGCCGTGACCGAGGCGATATGCGCCAGCGCCGTCAGATCTCCCGCTGCGACGGCGGTATCGGTATAGGACTCGAACGTGAATTGCACGTCGGCGGCGGTGACCGGGGGGCCATCCTGCCAGTGCGCGCGGGGGTCGAGGTGGAACGTGAGGGTCAACGGGTCGTTCCACTCCCACGACCGGGCCAGCTGCGGCACAAACCCGGAATCGCCGATGGTACTGCCGCCCACCGTGAAGTCCGCCAGCCGCAGGAAGATCTGGTCGAAGATGTCGCGCTCCACCGCGGCTTCGCTCAGCGGGGGGAGGAGCGTCGTGGCGCTTCGGGTGGCCGCGATGACCAGTGAGCCGCAGTACTCGTCGCGGCAGCTGCCGCGCCGGCTACAGGCCGCCGCCGTCAGCAGGGCAAGGGCAAGGACGGCCGGGGTACGTGGGAGGTGGATCATGCCCAAAGATTCCATGAGGCTTCTACCGGCGCCAGGTCCAGGTCGGGTCGATGAAGGCTGATAGCCGGACGGCCGGATGGGCGGATGGGACGAGTGGACCGTCCCACGCTGCCGCGATGGCCGACGCGACCTCATCGAAGCCGACGGGGCGACCCAAGATGGCAGCGAGGGTCGTGCCGGACCCATTCGGCGAGGGTCGACGACTGACGGTTTCGACTGTCTGTTGGGACCCGTCGAGCAGTATCGACCCATGTTGCAGAAACGCGGTGCCGCGTCGCACTTGTGCCGAGCCGATGACTTTCTTCCCATCGACCAAAACCTCGCCGCCGACCGGCGATGCGAAGCAGGCCCCATCGCCGAGACCTGCCCCAGCGGCGTACCTGGGCGCGAGCATAGCGTGGATGCCGAGGCGGCCCAACGCTCGCGCGAGCCGCTCGTGGATCGTGTGATAGCTCTCGCGCAATGATCCGAACGCCGCGATCGGGGCGGCGACGGCGTAGGTCAGCTCGTGCTCGTGCCAGACGGCCCGTCCACCGGTTGGGCGGCGCACTACATCGAGGCCGAGCCGCTCGATGCGGCCGCGATCGTAGCGCGCGAGCGCCGGCTCGTTGCGGCCGAACGAGAGGCAGGGCGGGGCGAAGCGGTACAACCGAAGGAACGCGGCGCCCGATCGGTCGGCCGCGACGAGCAACGACTCGTCGATCGCCATGTTCCGGGCGCCCGGGCGGCCCGCGGGATCGAGAATCAGGTGCCAGTCCATGCTCCTCGGAATATGCAGGGGACCGCGGCCACCCGGCGCTCTGGCATCGCTCCGCTTCATTCCCTAACGTAGCTGCGGCGTATGCAGGCCCCCGACCTCTCGCTCGTCATTCCCGCCTATAACGAGGCGCGTTATCTGCCGCGACTGCTGGCGTCCCTGGCCGTAGCCCGGGAGCGCTTCGCCGCCGCGGGCGGTTTGATGGAGGTCGTTGTCGCCGACAACATGTCCACCGATGCCACCGCGCGGGTGGCGGAAGCGGGCGGGGCGCGGGTGGTGCGTGTCGCGCAGCGTCGCATTGCGGCCGCTCGCAATGGAGGGGCCGCTGCGGCGCGCGGCCGGCTGCTCGCGTTCCTCGACGCCGACACCGTGCGGGTCCATCCAGAGACGTTCGCCGCGATCACGACCGCCCTGGCCGATCCCCGGGTCATCGGCGGGGCGACCGGGTGCACGCTCGAGCGCTGGTCGGTGGGACTGGGGCTGACCTACGCGATGATGATGCCCTTGGTTTGGGCCACCGGGTTCGACACCGGTGTGGTGTTCTGCCGCAGCGAGGACTTCGAACAGGCCGGTGGCTACCCTGAGGATCTGCGGCTTGCCGAGGACGTCGCGTTCCTCGCCAGGCTGTGGCGGCTCGGCCGCCGTCGTAACCAACGGCTGCGCCGTCTGCGCGGCCACAAGGTCGTGGCATCCACCCGCAAGTTCGACGAGCACGGAGACTGGCACTACTTCGGGTTCTTTTGGCGCGCCCCGGCGTTGCTGTTCGGGGCCCGGTTCGATGAGTTGGCTGACCGCTACTGGTACCGTCCCAACCGGTAATTCGTCACACCGTCGCGTAGGCCTCGATCGGCGGGCACACGCACACCAGGTTGCGATCGCCGTAGGCGCCATCCACCCGTCCCACCGCGGGCCAAATCTTGTGTTCGCGCGTGGCGGCCGAGGGAAATCCGGCGCGCTCACGCGAATACGGGCGATCCCACCCGTCGGCCAGAAGATCGGCGAGCGTGTGCGGCGCGTTGGTCAGCAGGTTGTTCTCCCGGTCGGCGCGCCCCTGCTCGATCTCCCGGATCTCCTCGCGGATCGCGATCAGCGCATCGCAGAAGCGGTCCAACTCCTGTTTCGATTCGCTCTCGGTCGGCTCGATCATCAGGGTGCCCGCCACGGGGAACGAGACCGTGGGCGGATGGAACCCGTAGTCGATGATCCGCTTGGCGATATCCTCGACCTCGATCCCGGCCGAAGCTTTGAACGGCCGGATGTCGATGATGCATTCGTGTGCGATGAGGCCGTGAGCGCCGGAATAGAGCAGCTCGTAGTGTCCCGCCAGGCGGCGCGCGATGTAGTTGGCGTTGAGGATCGCCACTTTGGTCGCCTCGACCAGGCCTTCCTGTCCCATGAGGGAGATATAGGCCCACGAGATGGGGAGGATCGCGGCGCTGCCCCACGGCGCCGCCGAAACCGTGCCGCAGGCCTGCGGATGACCGAGCGGCACCACCGGATGGTCTGGCAGAAACGGCGCCAGGTGCCGGGCCACGCCGATCGGGCCCATGCCCGGGCCCCCCCCCCCGTGCGGGATGCAAAACGTCTTGTGCAGGTTGAGATGACACACATCGGCACCGATGTCGGCCGGGCGGCACAGGCCGACCTGCGCGTTCAGGTTGGCGCCATCCATGTAGACCTGTCCGCCGTGCTGGTGCACGATACGGCACACCTCGCGGATCGTGGCCTCGAACACGCCGTGCGTCGATGGATATGTCACCATCAGAGCCGCCAGGGTCTCGGCGTGCTGCTGCGCCTTGGCCCGCAGATCCGTCAGATCGATGTTCCCCTGTGCGTCGGTTTTCACGACGACGACCTGCATGCCCGCCATGGCCGCGCTGGCGGGGTTCGTGCCGTGGGCCGATTGGGGGATGAGGCAGGTGGTCCGTTTGGTATCGCCCTGCGCACGATGGTAGGCGCGGATGACGAGCAGCCCGGCGAACTCGCCTTGCGAACCGGCGTTCGGCTGCAGCGACACGGCTGCGAACCCGGTGATTTCCGCCAACTGGTCCTCGAGCTGCCGGAACAGCATCTGATAGCCCTGCGCCTGGGACAGCGGCGCGAACGGGTGCAGCCGGTTGAACTCGCGCCACGACACGGGGACCATTTCGGTCGTGGCGTTGAGCTTCAGCGTGCACGATCCGAGCGGGATCATGGCCGAGGTGAGCGAGAGGTCGCGCGCCTCGAGCCGCTTCAGGTAGCGCAACATCTCCGTCTCGGAGCGATACCGATGGAAGACCGGATGCGTGAGGTAGGCGGTGCGGCGTCGCAAGGCGTCGGGGATGGTGGTCTCGACCCGGGCGGCGGCCTCGTCGGCCATGTAGGGCAACGTTTCGTCCAGGGAGAACACCGCGATCAAGTCCGACAGGTCGTTCAAGGTGACCGTCTCGTCCAACGCGACGACGACCTGGTCGGCCGCCAGCGCGCGGAGGTTGATGCGACGGCCCCACGCCGCGTCCTGCAGGCGCGGCAGCGCCCACGCCTCGACCTTGACGCAGAGGGTATCGAAGAACGCCTCGTGCTCGAGGCGGTAGCCCATGCGCTGCAGCGCCTTGGCGAGGAGCGTGGCGAACGCATGCACACGCTCGGCGATGCGGCGCAAACCCTCGGGGCCGTGGTACACAGCGTACATCCCCGCCATCACCGCGAGCAGCACCTGCGCCGTGCAGATGTTGCTCGTCGCTTTCTCCCGCCGGATGTGCTGCTCACGGGTTTGCAACGCCATGCGCAGGGCGGGGCGTCCGGCCCGGTCTTTCGACACGCCGATGATGCGCCCCGGAAGGTGGCGCTTGTGGGTGTCGCGGATTGCGAAGAACGCCGCGTGCGGGCCGCCGTACCCCATGGGCACGCCGAAGCGCTGGCTGTTGCCGACCGCCATGTCCGCGCCCCATTCGCCCGGCGGGACCAGCAGCGTGAGGGCGAGCAGGTCGGTCGCCGCCGTGACCAGCGCGCCGGCCACATGGGCTCGCTCGCACAGGGCCCGGAAGTCGCGCAGCCGGCCGTCCGTCCCGGGGTACTGCACCAGCGCCCCGATCACGCCGTCGCCGAAGCGGAACGAATCCGGATCGCCGACCACGATCTCGATGCCGCGGGCGTCGGCCCGCGTGCGCACCACCGCGATCGTCTGCGGGTGGCATTGCTCGTCGACGCAGTACACCGGCCGGCCCTTCGATCCGGCCACGGCTTCCGTCACGTGCATCGCTTCGGCCGCCGCGGTCGCCTCGTCGAGCAACGAGGCGTTGGCGACCTCCAGCCCGGTCAGGTCCGCCACGACGGTCTGGAAGGTCAGCAGCGCTTCGAGCCGGCCCTGCGCAATCTCCGCCTGATACGGCGTGTATGCCGTGTACCAGCCGGGGTTTTCCAGCACGTTACGCTGGATGACCTGCGGCGTGAAGCAGGCGTGATAGCCCATGCCGAGGTAGGAGCGGAACGGCTGGTTCTGGCTCGCGATGCGGCGCAACGCCTGGAGCACTTCGCGCTCGTCCCGTCCGGGCGGCAGCGCCAGCGGCCGGCGCAGGCGGATGTCCTCGGGGACGACCGCGTCGATGAACGCGTCGAGCGAGTCGTAGCCCAGCAGGGCGAGCATGTCCCGCTGCTCGTCGGGCCGCGGTCCGATGTGACGGGAGCGAAACACGTCGGGATGGACGAGATCGGCGGAGCGGGACATGCGTCTGGGTTCGGGGCTCAGGAAAAAGTGTGCGACTCGCCTGGATTCAGGATCACAACCTCGGCCCGGTCGCCGACCAAACGCCGGAATTCCTGCGGGTCGGCGGCGATCAGGTCCCAGGTATTGTAATGCATCGGGATCACGGCGCGCGGCTGCGCGAACTCCACCGCCCGCACGGCGTCTTCGATGCCCATCGTGTAGTTGTCGCCGATGGGAACGCACATGACGTCCACGCGTCCGGCCAGGAGCTGCATCTCCATGGTCAGCGCCGTGTCGCCCGTGTGATAGACCGTCTTTCCACCGAGCGTGAGCGCGAGGCCGCACGGATTGGTGGTGTGCGAGCCGTCGTCGCCTTCCACCGCGCCGCCGTGAAAGGCCGGCACCAGTTTCACCGTGCCGAACGGGAAGCGGTGGCTGCCGCCGATATGCATCGCGTGGACGCTCGCCCCGCGCTCCTGGCAAAACTGCGCCAGCTCGTAGGTGGCGACGATGGTGGCGCCATGCTGCTTGGCGAGCGGAATGGCGTCGCCCAGATGATCCCCGTGGCCGTGAGAGAGGAGGATGGCATCCAGCTTGGGGATCCGGTCGGCGGGGATGTCGGCCTTCGGGTTACCGGTGAAGAAGGGGTCGATGACGATCCGCTTTCCGTCGCCCGCGATTTCGAAGCAAGCGTGGCCGTGGAACGTCAGCGTCACCATCGCAGATTGCCTACGGCGTCACTTGCCGCCGATATGCTTCTCGTACGCCCCCGCATCCAACAGGCCGGTCACGTCGGCTGGGTTCTTGAGCTTGAGTTTGATCATCCAGCCGCCGCCATAGGGATCCCGGTTCACCAGGGCGGGATCGCCTTCCAGCCCGCCGTTGGCTTCGAGGATCGTCCCGGCCACCGGGCAATAGAGCTCGGAGACGGCCTTGACCGCTTCGATCGTGCCGAACACCTGCATCTTGTCGAACGTCGCCCCGGACTTGGGGAGCTCCACGAACACCACGTCGCCGAGCTCACCTTGCGCGTAGTCGGTGATGCCGATCTGGACCACCCCGGCGTCGGCGGTCGGCTTGACGTATTCGTGTTCGGCGGTGTAGCGCAGATCTTTGGGAACGTTGGACATGCGACGGTCGCTCTCGAGGGGATCCGGGGTCGGCGGAACGCTAGAGGCGCCGAAAATCCTTGTCAAGCTTGCGGCTTCGTGCTGGCGCGCCGCTCCAGCTCGTCGTAGACGGCGCGGGCGCGCCGCGTCAGCTCTTCCAGATCTGCGTCGTTGTCGATCACGAAGTCGCTCCCCTTCCGTTTCTTGGCCGCGGGCAGCTGGGCGGCGAGCATCTGGTCCGCCTCCTGGGCGGAGAGCCCGCGCATCGCGCGCAGGCGCGCGTGCCGCAGCGGGACCGGAGCGTCCACCAGCACGACGGCGTCGAATTGCCTGGGGTCCAGGACCTCGAACAACAGCGGGATGTCACTCACGACGATGCGGTCGCCGCGCTTCCAGGCTTCGTCGAGCAGCGCCTCGCGCCGGCGTTGCACGGCGGGATGGACCAGCGCGTTCAGTTTGGCGAGCGCCGCCTCATCGCCCATCACTTTGGCGCGCAGTGCGGCGCGATCGAGCGTGCCATCGCGCTTTATGACGTCGGCGCCAAACCGCCTGGCGATGGCCGCGAGCACGGGCGATCCGGGCGCCTGAACCTCGCGCACCAGCTCGTCGGCGTCGATGACGGTGGCGCCCCAATGGCGAAACAGCTCGGCGACCGTGGACTTGCCGGCGGCGATGTTGCCGGTGAGGGCGACGTTGAGCATTAGAGTAGCGCGGTTTGGTCTTCGTCCGCCTTCGGAACCCGATGACAATGCCGGCACCTCGCCTCATAACTCTCCCGGCCACCTACCATGATCGTCGGGCTGTCCCAGGGCGCCGGACGACCGTCCACCAGGCGCTGGTTACGGCTCGCCGGGCCGCCGCACACGACGCAGATGGCGTGGAGCTTGTCGATCACCTCGGCGGCGCACATGAGCGGGGGCATCGGACCGAACGGGAGGCCGCGGAAGTCGACGTCGGTGCCCGCCAGGATCACCCGGACGCCGCCGTCGGCCAGGCTGCCCGCCACTGCGACGATGCCTTCGTCCAGGAACTGGGCTTCGTCGACCGCCACGACTTCCGTGCCGCGGCGCACGCCGCGCGCGACCTGCTCCGACGCATCGATCGGCTCAGCTTCCACGGTGCGCCCGTCGTGAGTGGTGACGGAATAGAGTCCGGCGTAGCGGGCGTCGAGATGGGACTTGAACACCTGGACCTGCTTCTTGGCGATCACCGCCCGCCGCACGCGGCGGATCAGCTCCTCGCTCTTGCCGGAGAACATCACGCCGGTGATGACCTCGATCCAGCCGGGACGGGTACCGTGGAACATGGGGGGGAAAGGCTAGCCGTGGCTCGGATGGGGGTCAAGAAGTGCCGGTATCTTGCGGATTTCCGGGGTGGGTCCCCATATTGTCGAGGGATTTCAAGGGTTTTCGGGAGCCCCCCCGTGAAAGGGGCGGAATCTCAAGGGTTTTCTTTTCCCTCACACGGAGGACGACACCGTGAACAAAGCCGAGCTGATCGCGGGGCTGGCCATGCGGACGAAGATGTCCAAGGCCGATGCCGGCCGTGCGGTGGAGGCCCTGTTCGACGACAAGGGCATCATCGCGGGCGAGCTGAAGAAGGGCACGAAGGTCCAGATCACCGGGTTCGGAAATTTTGAAGCCCGCAAGCGCGCCGCCCGCATGGGGCGCAATCCAAAGACCGGCGCCGAGATCCAGATCAAGGCGACGATCGCCCCGGCGTTTCGGGCCGGCAAACAGCTCAAGATGGCTGTCAACAAGAAGTAATCAGCGAAGCGAAGCGACGCTGAATACGGGCCGCCCCGCTGGGCGGCCCGTCGGCGTTTCTAGACCACTCCGCGCTGTCGCAGCTCGAGGATCTGTTCGAGCGACATCCCCAGGCGCTCGCGCAGAATCTCGTCGGTGTGCTGGCCCAGAAGCGGGGGTGGCAGATCGTAGCGCGGCGGTGTCGCTGAGAGCCGGATCGGATTCGCCACCAGCGGCGCTGCGACGCCTGCGGGATGGGGAACGTCCAGCCGCATGTCCCGGTGTCGCACCTGCGGGTCGGCGAACACCTGCGCGAGATCGTTGATCGGCGCGCACGGCACCGCGGCGGGCTCGAGCGCCGCGAGCCAGGCCGCGGCCGAACGGGTGCGCAGCACGGTCTCCAGCTCACGCGTCAGCGCGTCGCAGTTCGTGACCCGGGCATCGTTGGTGGCGAAACGCGGATCGGCGGCGATCCCGGGAGTCCCCGCCACCTCGCAGAACTTCCTGAATTGGGCATCGTTGCCGACGGCGAGCACGATCAGGCGGTCGGCGGTCTGGAGCACCTGATAGGGCGCGATGTTCGCGTGCGCATTGCCCCAGCGTTGCGGCACGACGCCCGACACCAGGTAGTTGAGAGCGACGTTCGCGAGCGTCGCCACCTGCACGTCGAGCAGTGCGAGGTCGATGTGCTGCGCCATGCCCGACACCTCACGGTGGGCCAGCGCCGCGAGGATCCCGATCGTGGCATACAGGCCCGCCATGACGTCCGTCACGGCAACCCCGACCTTCTGCGGCCCACCGCCGGGACGGTCGTCGCGCTCACCGGTCACGCTCATCAAGCCGCCCATGGCCTGGATCGCGAAGTCGTATCCGGCGCGTCCGGCATACGGCCCCGATTGACCGAACCCGGTGATCGAACAGTAGATGAGTCGGGAGTTCACGATCCGGAGATCGTCCCAGCCCAGCCCGAAGCGGGCCAGATCGCCCAATTTGTGGTTCTCGAGCAGGACGTCCGACTGCTCGGCCAGGCGGCGCACGATGTCACGTCCTTCGGGGCGCGTGAAATCGACGGTGAGGGACCGTTTGCCGCGGTTGGCGCTCAGATAGTACGCCGCCTCCCCGGTGGCCCGACCGGCGGCATCCTTCAGGAACGGCGGCCCCCAATGGCGGGTGTCGTCACCCGTGCCGGGCCGCTCGACCTTGACGACATCCGCGCCCAGATCGGCGAGGATCTGACTGGCCCAGGGACCCGCGAGCACGCGGGACAGATCGAGCACGCGCAGATGCGCGAGCGCCCCGCTCATCCGGCCCGGACGTCGCGATCGCGGCGGGCAGTGGGTCGCCGTCCGCGGATGCTCACGCGTCCGAGTCCCGCGATCGCCTGGTCCGCCACGGGCGGCGCGATCTCCAGCAGACTGAAGCCCTCCCGCAGCTCGATGCGACCGATGTCGGTGCGGGCCAAACCGACCTCACGGGTCAGGGCGCCGACGAAATCCTTCGCGCTGGCGCGGTCTTTCTTGCTGACGTTGACGAAGACCTTCACCCATTCTTCGGCGGGCTTCGGCTGATCGGCTGCGGCCGCCGGCTCGCGGTTGATCGCCAACAGCGCTGCCGCGACCTCGGCGGCGTCGTAGCGCTGCAACAAGAGCTCGAGGAACCCCAGCTCCGGCTCGAGGCCACCCGCATCGAGCCGTGCCGCGACCCGCGCGCGGAGAGCATCGGCGGCGGATACGGCGCGATCGCGGGCGGTGGGCAGCGGCAGCGCCGTGAGCGGAGCGGCGATCGAGCGGGCGTAGGGAAGCTGGGCGGGCGCGACCAGCAGGATCGGCTCGCCGCGACCCGCGATCTGGACCAGCTCGGCGCGTGTGGGCAGGTCGAGACAGAGGATCGCGTCGGCCGTCTCGGAAACGGTTTCCCCGTGCCGCCACTGGGGGACGCGCGGCCGGTTCAGGGCATCGAGCGCTTCACGCGCCACCGCACCGCGCCGGGAGCGGGGGACCACCGCGTAGCGCGCTGCCGCCACCGGTGGAAGCGGACGGGCGTCTTCGCCGAGCGGCAGGTCGCCGACGACGTGCGGGCGCCTGGCATAACGCTCGAGCAAGTCTTCGAGGGCCGGCGGATTCCAGGCCAGGACGATGCGGCGTGCTTCGCGCAGCTCGCCCAACAATTGCTCCAAGGCCGCCAACCTGTTGCCGGCGAGCAGCCACTCGGGCCAGGCCAGGACGAGCGTTGTGACGGCGTCGAGCTTCAGGGCCGAGCGAGTGGCGAGGGCTTGCAGGTCTTCGGGCGTGCCGGCGAGGACATCGACCGCGCCTTCCTTGAGGAGGCGCGTGCTTCGGTCGAGACCGGTGGCGGCGTGGACTCGCAGGGCGGGGGGAGCGGCATCGGCCCAGGCCTCCGCCGAGTCGCTATCACTACATACGATCACGGTCGATCCGCCGGAGAGCAGACCCCAAAGGGCTTCCGCCTGCTCCACCGCCGGTGGCGTCACCAGCAGGACGGCCCGGCCGCGCTCCAGCGCGGCCGCCGCTTCACTCTCACGCGTCACCTGAGCCTCGATTGTCAAAGGGCAGACTGCAGTGAGGGATGGTAGTTTCATGGTGAGGAAACGGCAATGTCCAAGCCCACTGTCCCTGATCGGAGCCTGTCATCCATGAGCGACGTGCTGTCGCCCAATCTCGCGCACCTCGAGACCTCCGCCACGATCGCCATCTCGCAGGAGGCCAAGCGCCGCAAGGCATCGGGCGAGGACGTGATCGACCTGGGTGCAGGCGAGCCCGACTTCCCGACTCCTTCCATTCCGTCCGATGCCGGCGTGCGGGCCATCAAGGAGGGGAAGACCCGCTACCCCGCCAACGAAGGGATCCTCGAGCTGCGGGCGGCTGCCGCCAAGCACCTGGCGCTATTGTCGGGGGGCCGGCCGGTGAACGCCGATCACATCGTGGTGTCCAACGGGTCGAAGCAGTCGTTGTTCAACGTGTGCTTCTCGCTGTTCGGCCAGGGCGACGTAGTCGCCATCCCGGCCCCGGCCTGGGTGTCCTATCCCCAGATCGTGCACTTGACCCGCGCGCGGCCGGTGCTGATCACCGGGCACCCCGAATGGGGGTTGAAGGTGAGCGTGCGCGAGCTGGAGCGCATTCTCCCGGCGCCCAAGGGGCTGATCCTCTGCTCCCCCTGCAATCCGACGGGCTCGGTTTACACGCTGGCCGAGCTCCGGTCGATCGCTCAGTGGGCGTCCGACCGCAAGGTGTGGGTGATCGCCGACGAGATCTATCGCCGCATTCATTACGGGACGGGGCCGGCGCCGTCGTTCCTCGATCTGTCGGATGAGATACTGGATCGCGTCGTGATCGTGACCGGCGTCAGCAAGACGTACGCGATGACCGGCTGGCGCGTGGGCCTGGCCCTGGCGCCGGGCCCGGTGGCCAAGGCCATGGCGGCGCTGCAGTCCCACACGACCTCCGGCGCGAATCACATGGCGCAATACGCTGCCGCGGCGGCGTACGGCGATGACCGCGTGGAGCAGGATGTGCAGCGCATGGTAGGCGAGTTCCGCAAGCGGCGGGATCTCATGGTGTCGACCTTCCGGCGGGACTTGCTCGGCGTGGAGTTCGTCGAGCCGCACGGCGCGTTCTACTTCTTCTTTCGCGTCGATTCGTTCGGCGAGATCTCGGGGACGGACTTCTGCACCCGGCTGATCACCGAAACGGGGGTCGCGCTGGTGCCGGGGGCGGCGTTCGGCGACGATCGCTGGGTGAGATTGTCCTATGCGGCCGCGACCTCGGACATCGAGAAGGCGCTGGGCCGCATCGTCGGCTTCGCCAAGCAGCTCTAGAGCTTCCCCGGCCGCTGGCTCAGCACCTCGATGCCGTTGTCGGTGACGAGATTGTCGTCCTCGATCCGTACGCCGAACTTCTCGGGTTGGTAGATCCCCGGCTCGATCGTGAACACCATTCCCGGCTCGAGCGGCGTGTCGTTGCCTTCCACCATGTAGGGCGGCTCGTGGCCGTCCATGCCCATGCCGTGCCCCAGGCGGTGGGTGAAGTACTGCCCGTAGCCGCCGTCGGTGATCACTTTGCGTGCCGCGCGGTCCATCTCCTGGCAGCGCACCGTGAACGGTTTGCCCAGGTTCATCGCCGCGGTTTGGGCGTCGTGCACGAGGTTGAACACCTTCTTGAACTCGTCGGAGGGCGCATCACCGTACCAGATGGTGCGCGTGATGTCGGAGGTATAGCCCGCGACTTCGCAGCCGCAGTCGATCAGGACCACCATCTCCCTGGCGAGCTGTCCACCGCCCGGTCCGCCGTGCGGCAAGGCGCTCGACGGGCCGAATTGCACCAGGCCGCCGCCCGGAGCCCCGCGCGTGCGCATCTCCTCGGACAATTTGCCGGCCACGTCGCGCTCGGTGACGCCCGGGACCAGTCCGGCGAACGTCGCCGCAATGGACGCCTCCGTAATGGCGACGGCCCGGCGGATGAGCGCGACCTCTTCCGGATACTTGATCATGCGCAGCCGCTCGGTGACGGGGGCGCCCGTCTGCCAGCGCCAGGCGCTGCCGCCGGCATCGCTCATGCGCAGGAACGACGCGTAATCGAGCGTGGCTTCGATCGCTCCCTGACCGGGACGGCCCTGCGGCTTGGCCGCCCGGAGCGCTGTTTTCACGAGCTTCCAGGGATCGTCCTGCTCCTCCCAGCCCCGCACGTCGCGCACGGCGCTGCGCCGCTTCACGCGCTCGACCTCGAAGGAGGGGCAGATGATGGCGGGATCGCCCTTGGTGGGTACGAGCAGCAGGATCAGGCGCTCGCTGCGCCCAGGATTGGTTCCCGTGAAGTACTCGAAGTTCGTAGCCGGAGCCGCGGCGAACAGGTCGAGCTTGCGCCTGGCGAGCTCGGTGCGCAGCCGGTCGAGCCGTTGCGCGAACACTTCCGGGCCCAGGGTGGGCTCCTGGGAGGCGTTGGATGGAGGGAAGGTTGGAAGCTTGGAATGTTCCCCCTTCCAACTTTCCAACATTCCAACGTTCTGACCGATCGCCCCACCGAACAATCCTGCCCCCACGACCCCCACAAACTCCCGCCGCTCCATCGCTGGCTCCTCCTCGTGTCCGCGCTATATTACCCGCCCCCGGCGATCGCTGGAAGGCGCTATCCCGCATGCACTACGAAGCCAAGATCGAGCCTCTCGACGGCAAGCTCCCCAAGGTGAGCTACCGCTGGGATCCCGAGACCGACATCCTCTCCGCCGTCTGCAAGGGCGCCCCGAAGACCACGGGGATGGACGGCACCGTGGATCTTGAGGGCAGTGACGGATCCTTTGTCCTGCTCGACGTTGCCGGCGGCACCCTGAGGGGCCTCGATGTGGTCACGTGGCCCGACGATATCCGCACGGTGGATGCGCTCGCGGTCCCGGCGACCTCGAAAGCGGCCCGCGTGCTGTTTCCATCGCGCCGCTCGCAGCCCGCGGTGGCGGCGGTGGAAGTGGAGACGGCGCTGACGGTAGAAAAGAACGCCGCGGAATCGGTGTTCCATATCCGGGTCGGCCGGACACGACCGGTGGACGTGGTCCGCATTGCCGACAGCCTGCTGGTGGAATTGGACAAGCAGTCCCGCCTCGCCGGGCTGTGGCTCCTGGAAGTGCCGCCGTTCCCGAACGTCGAGGGGAACGCCTAGTGCCGTTCCAACTATTCACGCCGAAGAGAGCCCCGGTATGGATTACACCTACGTCCTACTCAGCGAACGAGACGGGCGGTTCTACACGGGTTCGACCGGCGATCTGCGAACGCGGTTCCGAGACCACAACGTTGGCCGCGTCCACTCCACGGCCTATCGACGGCCGTTGAAGCTCATCTATTACGAAGCGTGCCTGAACATCGGGGATGCCCGACGGCGCGAGCGGTTCTTGAAGACCGGCAGGGGCAAGCGTTATCTCAACAACCGGCTCAA
>JBGQFX010000015.1:0-63436 GCA_041497135.1 Gemmatimonadota bacterium
GCTGATCGGTGAAGGTGCCGACGGAGACCGGCTGCGGGAGGCCGGGCTGACGCCGGTCACGCTGGAGGCCAAGGAGGGGATCGCGTTCGTCAACGGAACGCAGGCGCAAACCGGACTGGCGGCCCTGCTGGTCCATGACGCGTGGATCCTGTGGCGCACGGCGCACGCCGGGGCGGCCATGAGCCTGGAAGCGGTTCGCGGCACCCCGGTCCCGTTCGATGCCCGTATCCACGACGCGCGACCGCACCCATTCCAGCAGCGGTCCGCCGCGATGCTGCGGGAATTGCTCGCCGACTCCGAGATTCGGGAGTCGCACCGGCATGATGACCCGCGGGTCCAGGACGCATATTCGTTGCGCTGCACGCCGCAGATCCTGGGCGCCGTGGGAGAAGGGATTGCCTTCGCCGAGCGTCTCGTGGCGACCGAACTGAACGCGGCCACCGACAATCCCCTCGTCTTCGGTGAGGAGGTGTTGTCCGGCGGAAACTTCCACGGACAGCCGATCGCGTTCGCCCTGGACGTGCTGGGAATCGCACTCGTCACGCTCGCTGGCCTCGCCGAGCGGCGCCTGGAGCGAGTGGTGAATCCCGACCTCTCGTCCGGGCTGCCGGCGTTCCTGGCCCGCAATCCGGGTCTCGATTCGGGTTTCATGACGGCACAGATCACCGCGGCGGCCCTGGGGGCCGACGCGAGGGTGCTGGCCACCCCGGCAAGCGTGCAGTCGATCCCCACCGAAGGCAACCAGGAAGACTTTGTTCCGATGGGGATGACGGCTGCGTGGAAGGCCGGGCGGATCTTCGACGATGCGGCGCGCGTGGTGGCGATCGAGCTGCTGGCCGGCGCGCAGGGTCTCGAGTACCTGAAACCCCTGCAGCCGGGACGCGGCGTGGCGCGGGTCTACAGTGCGGTGCGTCGCATCGCGGCGCCACTCATGGCCGATCGATCCATGTCGGAAGAAATCGAGCGGATGGCTACGGCCATCCGTGCCGGGGACTGCGATCCCGAGGTGGCGCGGTGAGCGGCCCTCGCGTGGTGAGAGCCCCCCGCGGTTCGCAGCGCTCGTGCCGGGGCTGGATTCAGGAGGCCGCGATGCGAATGCTCATGAACAACCTCGACCCCGAGGTCGCCGAGCGTCCCCAGGATCTGGTGGTGTACGGGGGAACCGGCCGCGCCGCGCGGAGCTGGGAGGCCTTCGACGCGATCGTGCGCACGCTGCGCACGCTTGGCGACGACGAGACGTTGCTGGTGCAATCCGGCAAGCCGGTGGGAGTGTTCACCACGCACCCCGATGCCCCGCGCGTCCTGATCGCCAACGCGAATCTCGTGGGGCGGTGGGCGTCCTGGGAGGTGTTTCGGGATCTCGAGCGGCGCGGCCTGATCATGTACGGGCAGATGACGGCCGGCTCCTGGATCTACATCGGGACACAGGGCATCCTCCAGGGCACGTACGAGACCTTTGGCGCGGTGGCCCAGCGTCACTTTGGCGGCTCGCTCCGCGGCCGGCTGGTGCTGACCGGTGGATTGGGCGGCATGGGTGGCGCCCAGCCGCTGGCGGCGACGATGCACGAGGGCGTGTGCCTGGCGGTGGACGTGGATCCGACCCGCGTTGAGCGCCGGCTCGAGACCCGCTACCTGGACAAGGCGACCGCCGACGTGAGTGAGGCATTGCGCTGGTGCGATGCCGCCCGGCAGGCGGGCACGGCGCTGTCGGTCGGCGTGATCGGGAATTGTGCCGAGGTCGTGCCGGAGCTCGTCCGCCGCGGCGTCGTGCCGGATGTGCTCACCGACCAGACCTCGGCGCACGATACCCTGAACGGCTACGTCCCGGCCGGACTGCCTCTCGCGGATGCCATCGCGCTGCGCAGCGCTGATCCGCAGACGTACGTTCGCCGTGCGGTGGAAAGCATCGCGGTGCATGTGCGCGCCATGCTGGATCTCAAGCGCGCCGGAGCCGTCACCTTCGATTACGGCAACAACATCCGCACCGTCGCCGCCGACGCTGGAGTCCACGACGCGTTCGAAATCCCGGGGTTCGTGCCGGAGTACATCCGGCCGCTGTTCTGCGAAGGGAAGGGTCCGTTCCGGTGGGTTGCTCTCTCGGGCGATCCCAAGGATCTGGAGCGCACCGATCGCCTGGTGCTCGAGCTGTTCCCCGACAATCAGCACCTCGCCCGCTGGATACGTCTGGCGCGGGAGCGGGTGTCGTTCCAGGGGCTGCCCGCGCGCATTTGCTGGCTGGGGCAGGGCGAGCGTGCACGCTTCGGGGCGGCGTTGAACGATCTCGTCGCCCGCGGGGAGCTTTCGGCGCCGATCGTGATCGGTCGGGATCATCTCGACACCGGTAGCGTGGCGTCGCCGTTCCGCGAAACGGAAGCGATGCGCGACGGATCCGACGCGATCGCCGATTGGCCCATTCTCAACGCCCTGCTCAACACGGCGTCCGGTGCGTCGTGGGTGTCGTTTCACCATGGGGGCGGGGTCGGGATCGGGAACTCCCTCCACGCCGGACAGGTGAGCGTGGCGGACGGCACGCCCGAGGCCGGCCGCCGTCTGGCGCGCGTGCTCACCAATGATCCGGGGATCGGGGTCGTGCGTCACGCGGACGCCGGGTATCCTGAGGCGATCGCGACGGCGCGTCGCGAAGGGCTCCGCTTGCCGATGCTCGAGGCGAACGACTGACCGCGCAGCTGGTGGGCGCCCGGCAGGTGGTGACCTGCCGCGGGCCGGCGCGAGCACGCCGGGGCCGGGAGCTGGCGGAGCTGGAAGTGCTCTCGGACGCGGCCGTGCTGATCGAGGGCGACCGGATCGCCTGGGTCGGATCGCGACGCGAGGCGCGCGAGCGGTATCCGAGCCTCGAAGCCGTGGACGTGCCCGGCGTCCTCTTTCCCGGGTTCATCGACTGTCACACGCATGCCGTCTTCGGCGCTCCGCGGATCGACGACCACCAGCGGCGCGCGTTGGGCGAGAGCTACCAGGCGATCGCGGCCGCGGGAGGCGGAATCCTGCAATCGGTGCGGGACGTGCGCGCCCGGTCCGAAAATGAGCTCGAGCAGCTGGCCCGGAACCGGCTGCTCACGCTGCGCGCGCACGGCAGCACCACGATCGAGGTGAAGTCCGGGTACGGGCTCGAGCTCGAGACGGAGCTGAAGCAGCTGCGGGTGGTGCAGCGACTCGCGCGCACCGAGCGGCTGTCGCTCGTACCCACCTTCCTGGGCGCGCACGAAGTGCCACCCGAGTATCGGCCACGGCGCGAGGCCTATGTACGGTCGGTCATCGAGGACATGCTGCCTGCGGTGGCCCGGGAGGGTCTGGCGAAGGCCTGCGACGTATTTTGCGAGCCGGGGGTGTTCTCGGTATCCGAGGCGCGTGCGGTGCTTGCCGCTGCCCGCGGGCACGGTCTCGCGACAAAACTGCACGCCGATGAGCTCGAGGGCTGCGGGGGTGCCGAGCTCGCCGCCGAGCTGGGCGCACTCTCGGCCGATCACCTGGCTGGAGTGTCGGACGCCGGCATCCGTGCGCTCGCGGCGACCTCAACAGTGGCGGTGCTGCTCCCGGCGACGATGAGCTTTCTGGGCAAACTGCGGCAAGCACCGGCCCGGCGTCTCATCGAGGCGGGCGCTGCCATTGCCCTCGCGAGCGATTTCAACCCCGGCAGCTCTCCCACGGTGGGACTGCCGCTGGTGATGAGCCTCGCGGTGAGCCAGCTGGGCTTGCGCCACAGCGAGGCCGTAATGGCCGTGACGGTGAACGCCGCGGCGGCGCTTGGTCTGGAGCATGATCGCGGACAAATCGCGCCCGGGTTCGCGGCGGATTTGGTCGCGTGCGCAGTCGCGGACTGGCGGGAAGTGGCGTATTGGGTGGGGGCGAATCTCGTAACCGACGTCTGGACAGGGGGTTTCGCTTGTCCGCGTCCGGCGGGCCCGGTATCTTTAGGCTTCCATGTCGAAGCTTGAGAAGCTCAAAGAGCGGGCGCGCACCCTCGAGGCCAAGGGAGACTCCCGAGCCGCCATCGACTCCTGGCTCGAAGTGCTGCGGGCGCAGGAGGAAGAGAGCGATCCGAATCCCGATCTCGGCATCTTCAACCGCATCGGGGATCTCTTCCTCAAGGTGAAGGACCCCGGTCAGGCGGCCGACTATTACGACCGTGCGGTGGATCGGTATGCCGAGCTGGGCTTCCACAACAACGCCATCGCGATGTGTAACAAGGTGCTGCGTAACGCACCGGGGCGTCCCACCACCTACTTGAAACTCGCCAAGCTGTACGCCGCGAAGGGTTTTACAGGCGAAGCGAAACAGAATTTCATCGAATACGCCGAGCGGATGCAGAAGGCGGGCGCGATCCAGCAGGCCTTCCACGCGCTCAAGGAATTCGCCGACATCTCCTCGGAAGGAGAGCAGCTGCGCCAGATGCTCGAGGAGCATCTGCGCGCGTATGGGGGACCGGAGCTGCAGGCGCGCCTGTCTTCACCGGGGCAGCGCACGACGATGGCCACTCCCGCCGGCCCCCCGAAACTGAAGCGGAAAACGTCGAGTCTCGTGTTCCTCGATCTCGACGAGCCGGCGAAAGCGAAACCGGCACCCGGACGTCCGGTGGCGCCTCCCACGCGCCCGCCCGCGCCGGCCGCGCCCGTCGCGACAGCGCCTCCGCCCGCGCCCCCAGTTGCGAAACCCGAGGTGGCGCAGGCTCCGGCTGGAGCGATTCAGACGACGAGCCTCGCCGAGGAGTTGAACCTCACGCAGGGGGCCGAAGCCCTCGACGGGCTCGAGGTGACGGGGGAGGACTTCCAGCAGGTTCGCAAGACGGTTTCCGGCATCCGCTCGATTCGCGACGAGGACCTGGTGGTCGACGCGTCTCCGCTGGCGGGCCTTGAGCCGACGACCGTCCCCGACGTGGGGGAACCGGCCGCGGTCGAGCCGATCGCGGACATGTCGCTCCTGGAAGAGTCCGCAGCGGGATCAGTAGAGCTGGTCGAGGACGCTGTGGCGCAAGCCCCGTTCCACCCGCCCGCGGCCCATCCCCCCAAGCGCAAAACCGTCGTCGAGATTCCGCCGCTGGAGCTCGAACCCGATTTCGACACGGACGTCGTGGAGACCTCCACCACGGCGCACGAGCATGAGGTGGATGACGAGCCGCTGACGATCGACGAGGGCACGTCGTCCGCGATCGATCTCGGGATTGAGGTCGTAAAGGAAAACGACGAAGCACCTGCCCTGGTATTCGAGGGGCTCGCCGCGGAAACACCGGTCGCCCCGACGATCGAGGAGCTCGAGTCGCGCGTGGCGGACGATCCTGACGATGCCGAGGCCCACCAGGCGCTGGGCGAGGCGCTGATCGAGGCGGGGGAGCGGGAGCGCGGAATCGAGGAGCTCGATATCGCCACCGGCGGCTTCGAGGGCGCCGGGAACCTCCCGCATGCCCAGGGGCTGGTCGATGAAATCCTCCGGCTCGATCCGAACAGTGTTCGGCACCGGCAGAAGCAGGTCGAGTTCGCGTTCAAGTCCGGCGACAAGGCCAGCCTGATCGAGGCGTACCTCGAGCTTGCCGATACGCTGCTGCGGGCCGATCTGGCGGACAAGGCCCGGGCCGTGTACGAGCGGGTTGTGGAGCACGACCCGAAGAACGATCGGGCCCGCGCGGCGCTGGCGATGCTCGCGCCCCCGCCCGAGCCGCCCAAGCGGGAAGGGAAGGTGGCCGCGAAGGACGCCAAGATGCGCGTGCGTGACGAAGCGGGTGATGCGGGCGACTTCGTCGACCTGGGCGCCATGATCCTCGAGGAGGACGAGGCGCCGCGCGACACGCGGATGAAGGTGGAGGATGAGGAGCCGACCGGGGATGAAGAGCAGGATTTCCGCGAGATGCTGGCGCGATTCCGGCAGGGAATCGATGAGAACATCGAGGAGACCGATTTCCAATCGCACTACGATCTCGGCGTGGCCTTCAAGGAAATGGGGCTGCTCGACGAGGCGATCGCCGAGTTCCAGAAGGCGCTGCGGGCGCCGGAGGGCAAGCTCCGCACGTCGGAGGCTCTGGGAGTCTGCTTCCACGACAAGGGCGCGTTCGGGGTGGCCGAATCGATCCTGCGCCGGGCGCTGGACCTGCCGTCCACCGGCGATCAGGAGCGCCTCGGCATCCTGTACTGGCTGGGCCGGTCGCTCGAGGAGCAGGGCAAGGCGACCGAGGCGCGCGATCTGTACGGCCGCGTATTCGCGGTGGAGATCCGCTTCCTGGATGTGGGGGCGCGCGTGAAGGCGCTCGCCAAGGCGCGCTAGCATGAGCGAGCAGGTCACCCGGGTCACGCTGTCGGACTTGCAGCGGCCGGTCGCGGACGATCTCGAGCGCGTCGCTCTGGAGCTGCGCCGGATCATCGCCGCCGACTTCCCCATCATCGCGGACGCTAACGACCACCTGCTCCGGATGAAAGGCAAGCTGTTCCGTCCCACGCTGCTGTTGCTCAGCCATCGCGCCGCGGGGTGTGAGGACGGGCGGATCGTGGCGCTGGCCGCCGTGGTGGAGCTGATTCACCTGGCGACCCTGGTCCACGACGATTCGGTGGACCACTCTGCGCTGCGGCGGGGCATGCCGACACTCAACGCCCTGTTCTCCCACCAGGTCGCCGTCATCATGGGCGACTATCTCTATTCCCGGGCCATCATCGAGCTGGTTCGGGTCGGAGATCTCGAGCCCTTGCGCGTGTTCGCGCGGGTGACCAACGAGATGTCGATCGGGGAAATGCGCCAGCTCGAGGCCCACGACAAGCTCGCCTATGGCGAGACGCAGTACGATCTCCTGATCCGGGCCAAGACGGCCTCGCTGCTGTCGGGCGCATGCGAAGTGGCCGCGCTGCAGGCTCCGGCGGCGGTGCGCGAGGCGCTGAGCCGTTTTGGCATGCTGTTGGGCATGGCGTTCCAGATCACCGATGACCTGCTCGATTACACGCAGTCCGAGGCGGTGACGGGCAAGCCCTCCGGTCTGGATCTGAAGGAGCACAAGGTCACGCTACCGCTCATCGCCGCGCTGCCCCGGCTCTCGGCCGCGCAACGACAGGTGGTAACCCGGTTGATGGCCACCGCCGATCCGACCGACGCCCAAGTGGCGGAAGTGATTCAGGTGGCAGAGGCCGCCGGGGGGTTGGACTATGCGCGTCGCCGGGCGCTGGATCTGGCCCAGCAAGCCGAGGCGGAGCTCGTGGCGCTGCCGCCCTCGCCCGCACGGGAAGCCCTGCGCGACTCCATCGCCTACGCCGTCGAGCGGCGGAGCTAGCGCGTGGCGCACGGTCCGCGGCGTCCGCTATTTTACCTGGGAGTGCTTGCGGCCGGGTTCGTTCTGGGCGGCTTTCTCCACGCACTGCTGCGCCGCTTTCTACCGCAGGGCGCTGCGAAAGAGTTCTTCACCACCGCGGTGACGCCGACCTTCGGGCCGGTGCATCTGGACCTCCTGGTGGTGTCGATCACGTTGGGGCCGATCGGGCTCGAGGTCTCGCTGCTGTCCGTGCTGGGCGTGGCGATCGCCTACTTCGTGGCACGGTCGCTCTTCTAGAGGAGTCGCATATGGAATTGTCGCTGCCGCACATCCTGATTCTGCTGGTCATCGCGCTGCTGGTATTCGGGGCGAAGCGGATCCCCGAAATCGGCTCGTCGCTGGGGAAGGGGATCCGCGAGTTCAAGAACAGTCTCAAGGAAGTGGGATCGGACCAGCCTCAGCCGCCCCTGCCGCCGCCGCCGTCCGGGACGTCCTCCGCGGTGCCTCCGAGCGGGGGAGAGCCGAAGCGCCTCAACCAGTAGGGCGGGAGGCAGGCGATGGGGAATCTCAGCGCCGGCGAGATCGTGATTCTGTTGGTGATCGCCTTGCTCGTGTTCGGCGGGAAAGGACTGCCGGAGGCCGGTCGGAGTATCGGCAAAGGACTGCGGGAGTTTCGTCGTTCCCTGAACGAGGCGCAGGACGCCATGGGGCGTCCCGACGATCCGTCGACGCCGCGCTCGCCAGACGCGCTGACCGCACCGAAGCGCCTGGTCGAATGACCGCGCCGCCGGTTAGCTGCCGGCGGCGGCGCTTTGGGTCCGGAAGATCTCCTTCCGCCGATCCACCACGTTGGCCTGCTGGCGCAGGGCCGCGAAGTACTGCTCGACGCGGGCCTGACGCGCGGCCTGGAGCAGACTCTCCCGCTGGGCATCGCGCTGCCCCAGCCACGTCGCGGAATCGGCGGACGTGCGTGCGAGCGATTCGATGATGTAGGCCCGGTGTTCTCCCGTGATCACGCCGCTGCGCCGGCCGATGCTCAGCCCGAATGCTGCCCCGATCACCTTCGGCTCCAGCTGGAGCGCGGGGGGGGGACGCAACCGGCTGAACGGCCCTGCCCGATCCGCACGCAATCCATGCGCAGCCGCGCCCGCCTGGAGTGTCGGGGATGACTTGAGCTGCTCGGCGATCTGTTCGG
The DNA here is from genome assembly GCA_041497135.1 of Gemmatimonadota bacterium. Lineage (GTDB taxonomy): Bacteria > Gemmatimonadota > Gemmatimonadetes > Gemmatimonadales > GWC2-71-9 > DASTHG01. Next base: position 8,436 of record JBGQFX010000015.1, read on the forward strand.
CGCGGGCCCGCCACAGCGTGGCCTTCTTCTGGAGTCGGGCCTGATAGTCTACTTGATCGCGCACCTGCGCGAGCGGGGCGAGGCCCGCCGCCGTCGCGGAATCGACCCGGAATACGTAAAAGGCGGCTTCGCCTTCGATCACCGGGCTCGTTTGGCCCAGCGCGTGCTCGAACGCCCACACGCTCACGTCGGGAATGACATACTTGCCCAGCACCATCCGATCCCCGTCGATCAGCTTCGGCGCCTGGCCTACCGGCAATCCCAGTCGCTGCGCCGCGCTGTCGAGCAGCCAGCCGCTGTCCCGTTCGGCGGCAAAGCGGTCGAGGCTGTCGGCGCTCGCTTCGACCGAATCCCGATGCGCCCCAGCCAGCTCGATCGGCACGAGGATGTGCCGCGCGCGCACGGAATCGCCGCGGGCAGAATCGACGCGGATCAGGTGATACCCGAAGCTGGACCGTACCGGAGCAGAAACCTGCCCGACGGCCAGCCGCCGCAGACCCGCCAGGAACAGCGTATCGAAGCCGGGCTGGTTGCGCTTGATCCAGCCGAGGTCTCCACCCTGACGACCGGTCCCGGTATCGGACGACTCGCGGCGCGCCACGTCCTCGAATTTCGCCCGGCTGGGAGCCGCTTCGGCTTGCAGCGTGGCCGCGCGCGCCAGCGCGGCCGCCGTGTCGGACGTGCTGGGTCGCCGCGGCAGCGCCACGAAGCTGAGCCACGCCGCCGCCGGGCGCTTGAAATCCTGCTCGTGCGCCCGGTAGTAGCGCGCCAGCTCATCGTCGCTGGGCACGGCCTCGGAGTCCGGGATCTGCTCCGGCCCGATGGCCAGCCACGCGATCGTCGCGGAGTCGTGCTGGTCGCGATAGACGCGCCACAGCTTGGCGTCGGAGACGTAGAGATCGGCGGTGACGTACTGCAGCAGCTTCACCTGCGGGATCTGTTGACGATAGCGCGACTCGAGCTGGACCAGGAACTCCGGGCTGGAGCCGCTCTGCAGGAAGCGCTGCCACTTGTTGGGATCGAACTGTCCGTTGGTCTGAAACTCGGCGACCTGGTACACCTCGGGCGGCGGCGAGGTCTGCGCGGCGTCGCGGATTTCCTGGTCCGTGACGGTGATGCCCAGGCGGTGCGCCTCGTGGTTGATCAACACGTCGCGGGTGAGCTGCTCCACGAGCTGGTCTTCGATCTGCTTTTGGTCTTCGCGCGTCACATTGCCGCCGGACCTCTGGCGCGCCTGTTCCATGGCGCCCTGGAGAGCGGCCTGGTACTGCGGCAGGTGGATCTGCTCGCCATCGATTCGCAGGACAACGTCACTCGATCCCGAGCGGGAGCCGGTTGCGCCCATGGCGACGTCGAAAACGAGCCAGCCGATGAAACTCGCGGCAAGGATGTAGAACACCCATTTGGTGTTCTCCCGCATCGCTCGCATCATTGGGTTCGGAAACTCCAGGCGAAAGAGGTCAGAGGGGAGATAAGTCTAAGCGCGACAACGAACAAACTCAAGTTTGGGCGGCGCGGTTACATTGACAGTTTGGCCGGCTGATCACTAACTTAGACCAATCCCCACAAAGACTTAGACTGTGGCGTACACCAGCGAGATCGAGAAGCTCGAAGCGCGCTATCGCGAGAATCCCAAGGGGCGGAACTTCGCGCCCTTGGCAGACGCGTATCGCAAAGCGGGGCTTATAGATAACGCGATCGAGCTGTGTCAGGCCGGTCTGCAACTTCACCCCGACTATGTCAGCGGTCACATCGTCCATGGTCGCTGCCTGGTGGACAAGAAGGACGATACCGGTGCCGAAGAGGTGTTCCGCCGGGTCCTCGATCTCGATCCCGAAAACATCCTCGCGCTGAAAGTTCTGGCGGAAATCGGCGAGCGAAATGGTCGGTTCGACCAGGCCGTCGAGTGGTTGAATCGGTTGCTCTTGGCTGACCCGATGAACGGCGAGGCCGCCGACGGCCTGTCGCGCGTTCGCGGCAAGGCCGCTGCCTCGCCGACCAAGCCGACGCCGGCGATGGCAAAGCCCGGCGCGACGGCGGTGATGGAGTCGGAGGCCGAACCCCCGCTCCAGGTCGAGCACGAGGAACTGGAGATCGGGGAGGCGGGGAGCGCCGAAGCAGGGCGGCCACCCCGCCTTTCCATCGAGCACCTGGAAGGCCCGTTCAACGCGGATCTCGCTGAAGCCCCGACCGCGGCTATCGAGAAGCCCGATTTCGAGCTGGAACGAACCTCCGAGCCCCCATCGGCATCGTCGGCGCCAACAGCTGAGGTCGAGAGCTACGACGGGGCGGTCGATTTCAAGGTCGTGGCCGCGCAAGTCCCGCCGATCGAGGGGATTCAGCTCGACGAGCCCGTCGAAGCGGCTCCCGATTACGGGTCGGTGGTCGAGGGCCTGGCACGCACGCAGTACGAGGGCAGCGGGATGTTCAAGGTCGATGCGGGCATGTCTCCGCCCGCGGGCCCCGCTGCCGATCTGCCGCTGATCATGCCGGAAGACGTCGAGCCGGCCGAGCCTTGGACGGCTCCCAGCATCGAGTCCGTCGCTCCGCTGGTCGAGATCCCGGTGGCGTCGGGCGATGCGCCGACTCCTCCGTTGCAACTACCGGATGACGACGGGGCCGCCGATACCGCGACGCTGTCGCAGGCGGAGCCGGTAGTGACCGAAACGATGGCGGAGCTGTATCTCCGGCAAGGCCATCGGGACGAAGCCCTGCGCGTGTATGAGGCGTTGGCGGCGCAGCGCCCGTTGGACGAGCGGCTGCAGGAGAAGGTCGCGGAGCTCTCGACTCCCAAGCCACGGCATTCGGGCCGCGGACAGTCCGCCGCGGCGTTCCTCAAGGGGATCTTGAGCGCACGACCGGGTGCGCCGGCGCCGCTGCCACTGAAAGCACCCGAGCCGGCGACGATGCCCGCGGCGGCCGCATACGTTCCGGTCGCCGAACTGGTAGCACCCGCGCCCGGCGAGGGGCAACCGGCGTCGCCAGCACCTGGAACCCCCACCCGACCGGCGAGCGACGCGATCTCGCTCGATTCGGTGTTCGGGGACGAAGGAGGTCGCGGTTCGATCCCGGCGCTCTCCGAGCCGGCGCCGGACAAGCCCAGCAAGTTGCCGCCAGCGACCGGCGGGTTTTCCTTCGACGACTTCTTCGGAACATCGGCGGCGCCCGCTTCGGGGTCCGGCAAAGGGTCTGCCCCCAACTCGCGACCGCCCCGTCCCTCCGGGCGCTCCCGCTCCCCCGAGCAGGAAGAGGATCTGGATCAGTTTCAGGCCTGGCTGAAGAGCCTCAAAGCCTAGTGCGTATCGCAGTTCTGAACGGCCCCAATCTCAACCTGTTGGGCGCTCGCGAGCCGGAGTTGTACGGGTGGGAAACGCTCGACGAGATCGAAGCGGCGGTGCGTGTCCAGGCGGCGACACTGGGTGTCGAGTGCGTCTGGACGCAGACAAATCACGAAGGCGAGCTGGTCGAGGTGATCCAGGGGCTGCGCGGCACGGCCGATGGCGCGTTGATCAATGCGGCCGCGTTCACTCACACGAGTCTCGCCGTCCGCGACGCCGTGCTCGCGGTGGGCGTCCCTTTCGTGGAAATACACCTGTCTAACATCTTCGCCCGCGAGCCGGAACGCCGCCGTTCCCTCCTGGCCGATCTCGCGCTGGGCATCGTCGCCGGGTTCGGTGCGGACAGCTATCGATTGGGGCTCGAGGGGCTGGTCCGACGTCTGACTGCCCGACGTGGGACCTGACCCCCGATCGGAGCGCCACGCGGCCCTCGCCGGGCTGCTGGTGACGGAGGGTCTCGACGCGTTGCTTGTGACGTCGCTGCCGAACATCCGATACCTCACGGGGTTCTCGGGCTCGGCGGCACTCGGCATCGTGACCGCGCGCGGGTTGCTGCTGGTCACGGATTCTCGCTACGAAGAGCAGGCCCGCGCCGAGGTGGACGACGCGGCGTGTGTGGTGATCGAACGGACCAACGCCTGGGAACGGCTCTTCAAGGAGCTCGGGTCGTTCGGCCCGCTGGAAACGATCGGGTACGAAGCCCACGCCGTGTGGGCCAAGGATGCGCAGCGCCTCGCCGCGACGGCCACGGCCTGGCAATGGCGGGCGGCGCCCGAGCTCGTCGAGCGCCTGCGGTTGCGCAAGACGCCGGCCGAGGTGGCGGCGATCCGAGCCGCGGCGACGCTCGCGGGCGAGGCGCTCCGGGCGACGCTGTGCGCGGTGCGCGCTGGGCAGACCGAATGCGAGATCGCGGGCATGCTCGAGGGGCATCTGCGCCGGCGCGGCAGCGAGGCGCACCCGTTTCCGACGATCGTCGCCTCGGGCGAGCGGACGGCGTGGCCGCATGCCCGCACCAGCTCGCGGCCGGTGGCGCGGGGCGAATGGCTGCTGCTAGACTTTGGCGCTCAGGTGGACGGCTATTGTGCCGACGTGACCCGCACCGTGCTGGTGGGCGCGCGCGCCACCGAGGAGCAGCGGGTGTTGTATGAGTTGGTCCAATCGGCGCAGCACGGGGCCCGGGAGCGGATCCACGCCGGGATGACGGGCCGTGACGCGGATGCGCTGGCCCGCGACGTGATCGAGGCGCGGGGATTCGGCGATGCGTTCGGGCATTCCCTGGGTCACGGCCTGGGGCTCGAGGTGCACGAGGCGCCACGGCTGGCCCGGACCAACGCCGAGCCCCTGCCGGTCGGCGCCGTCGTGACGATCGAACCCGGCATTTACCTGGGCGGGCAGGGTGGTGTACGCATCGAGGACGACGTCCATCTGGCGGCGAACGGGCCGGTGTTGCTGTCGGACGGCGCCACGGATCTGTTGGAGTTGGCCTGAGACCGCGGTGCGCCGGACGGCGCATTGACGGAAGGCTTCTCGGGGTGGTCTATTTGGACTCCGGGTCACGCACCCAGACGACATGAACCTGGATCTCATCGGGCAGTTGGTCAAAATCCTGAAGGACGCACCGGAGCTCGGGGCGATTGAAGTGCGCCGCGGGCTGTTCGGGCTTTGGGCGTCCGTGCGGGTGTCCAAGGCGGGGCATGCCGTGGCGGTCCAGTCGGGCATGGTGGCCTCGGCGCCGGGGTATGTCCCGGCTGCCGCGGCGGCCACTCCGGCCGGGCCCGCCTTGGCTACCGCACCGGCGGCGACCTCGCCGTTGCTCGAGATCAAGTCGCCGATGGTGGGCACGTTCTACAAGGCGCCGGAGCCCGCGGCCGAAGCCTACGCGAAGGTCGGGACCCGGGTGGCGCCGGGGCAGGTTGTCTGCATCATCGAAGCCATGAAGATCATGAATGAAATCGAGTCCGAGGTGCAGGGCGTCATCCGCGAGGTGTGTGTGGATAACGCCCAGCCCGTGGAGTTCGGCCAGGTCCTTTTCCGGGTGGATCCCCATGCCTGACGCAGCCCAAGGCAGCCCGCCGCCATTCAACTTCAAGGCGGCTATCACGCAGATGGTCCAGCGCAACGGGTCGGACCTGCTTCTCAAGGTCGGGCGCCCGGCGACGATCCGTGTCAACGGCGATCTCGTGGCGCTGGAGACGCAGCCGCTTAAGCCGGAAGAGCTGAAGTCGCTCGCCGAGCAGATCATGACGCCGCGCCAGGTGAAGGAGTTCGCCGAGCACAAGGAGGCGGACTTCGCGATCGGCGTGCCGGGCGTGGGGCGGTTTCGGACCAACGTGTATCAGCAGCGCGGCACCGTGGCGTTCGCGTTCCGCGCCATCCCGTATGAGGTAAAGACGATCCGCGAGCTCAATCTGCCGCCGGTGCTAGAGGAGATCGCCTTGCGGCCGCGCGGTCTCGTGCTGGTCACCGGGGTCACGGGCTCGGGCAAATCGACGTGTCTCGCGGCGATGATCAACCACGTCAACGCCAGCCGGCGCGTGAACATCATCACGATCGAAGACCCGATCGAGTTCCTCCATCGCGACAATGCTTCCAATATTTCACAGCGCGAGGTCGGCAACGACACGCTGTCGTTCGGCTCGGCGCTGCGGCACGTGCTGCGGCAGGATCCCGACGTCATTCTGATCGGCGAAATCCGTGACATGGAGACGCTCGACACGTCGCTCAAGGCGGCGGACACGGGCCATCTCGTGTTCTCCACGCTGCATACGACCGATGCGACGCAGACGATCAACCGCGTGATTTCGTTCTTCCCGCCGCACCAGCACGATGAGGTGCGCCATCTGCTCTCGACCGCCCTCCAGGCGGTCGTCTCGCTCCGCCTCGTGCCACGCAAGGACGCCAAGGGACGCGTGCCGGCGGCGGAGGTGTTGATCAATACGGCGGCCGTGGCTGAGAACGTCCGCGACCTCACCAAGTCACTCGACATCCCCGACCTGATCGCGGAAGGCTCGATCCAGTACGGGATGCAGAGCTTCGACCAGTCCCTGTTCCAGTGGTATCAACAGGGCATGATCAGCTACGAGAGCGCCATCTTCTACGCGACGAACCCCAGCGAGTTCGCGCTCAAGGTGTCGGGCGTGGACGCGTCGGGCAGCAAGCTCGGCTCGCCCGGGGCCTCGGCCGGGGTCGAGTCGATCAGCCTCACGAGCTGATGTTCCGGAAGGTGCTGATCGCGAACCGCGGGGAGATCGCCCTGCGGGTGATTCGCGCCTGTAAAGAGCTGGGCATCGCGACCGTCGCCGTCTACTCCGAGGCGGACCGCGAGTGCCTGCACGCGCGCTTCGCCGACGACGACGTCTGCATCGGCCCGCCGCCGAGCCGAGACAGCTACCTCAACATTCCTCGCATTATCGCCGCCGCCGAAATCACCGGCGCCGACGCCATCCACCCGGGCTACGGGTTCCTGGCAGAGAACGCGGAATTCGCCGAGATCGTGCGGACCTCCGGGATCGCGTTCATCGGGCCGACGCCGGAACAGATCCGGCAGATGGGCGACAAGGCCGCGGCCCGCAAACTGGCGCAACAGCTCAAGGTGCCGACCGTGCCCGGCTCCCCGGGGCCGGTGGAGAGCCTCGAGGACGCGATCGCGATCGCGAGTGAAATCGGGTACCCAGTCATCATCAAAGCGACCGCGGGTGGAGGGGGGAAGGGCATGCGGGTGGCGGCGGACGCCGACGCGTTCACCCAGGCCTACAGCCTTGCCCGTCAGGAAGCCCTCGCGGCCTTCGGGTCCGATCAGGTCTACATCGAGAAGTACCTCGCCCGCCCGCGGCACATCGAGATCCAGATCATGGGCGACCAGCATGGCAACGTGATGCACCTGTGCGAGCGTGATTGCTCGATCCAGCGGCGCCACCAGAAACTGATCGAGGAGGCGCCGAGCCCGGCGTTGGATCAGCCGCTGCGCGAGCGGATGGGCGCCGCGGCGGTCGAGTTGGCCTCCGCGATCCAGTACGCCGGCGCCGGGACGATCGAGTTCCTGCTCGATACCGACGGGTCATTCTATTTCATGGAGATGAACACGCGCATCCAGGTGGAGCACCCGGTCACGGAGATGTGCACCAACTTCGATCTCGTGAAGGAGCAGATCCGGGTCGCGGCCGGTGAGCCGTTGTCGCTGATGCTGCACGGCAATCGGCTGCGTGGCCACGCCATGGAATGCCGCGTCAATGCGGAGGACCCGGCGCGGAATTTCCAGCCGTCGCCGGGGCTGATCACCGCCTACCATCCGCCCGGCGGGCCCGGGGTGCGGGTCGACACGCACATCTACGACGGGTACACCGTCCCGCCATACTACGATTCGCTGCTCGCCAAGGTGATCGTGCACGGCAACGACCGCGAGGAAGCGATCGCCCGTATGCGTCAGGCGCTCGACTCGTTTATCATTGAGGGCGTGACGACGACGATCCCATTCCTCGGTCGGGTCATGCGCCACCCCGACTTCGTCGCCGGGAAGGTCGACACCAAGTTCCTCGAGCGCGAGCCGCAGCTCCTCAAAGATTCGGCATGAAGCTGGACGTCTATTTCACCCCACTCGGCCTCACCGCGGGAGATCTCGCCGGCCGGGGGGTCGTCGTCATCGACGTGTTGCGCGCGACGACGTCGATTGTGGCGGCGCTGGCCAGTGGGGCACGGGCCGTCGTTCCCGCGGCGACTTCCGAGGAGGCCGTCAAGATGACCGCCAACCTGGAGCGCGACGGCTTCGTCCTCGCCGGAGAGCGGAAATACCTGCCGATCCCGGGATTCGCCCTGGGCAACTCGCCCCGCGAAATGACTCCGGAACAGGTGGGCGGCAAGACCGTCTACCTCGCCACCACCAACGGGACCCCGGCACTGGTTGCGGCGCAGGGGGCGGATGCCGTGCTGGTCGGCGCCGCGATCAATTTCGGCGCACTCGCCGAGCGGGCCCGTGCGTTGTTCGTCGAGCGGAGCGACCTGGCCATCATCTGCGCCGGTCACGAGAAGCAGTTCGCCCTGGAGGATGCCTACGTCGCCGGCCGCCTCGTGAAGGACGTGAAGAAACGGCTGCGGCGCGTGGAGCTGAACGATGGCGCAGGTGTCGCCCTCGCTCTCACCCAACGCTACAAGGACTGGCAGGACGCCTTGAAGACCTGTGAAGCGGGGCGGACACTTCAGGCGTTGGGGCTCGGGGACGACGTGCGATTCAGCGCTCAGGTCGATCGGTTCGCCAACGTGCCCATCTACAGCGAGCGTCGCATCACATGAATCCGAAGGCGCGGGCCGAGCTGATCGGCGTCGGCGCCCTCGTCGTCGGGCTGTTCCTCGGACTCACCCTCCTGCCGTGGCACGTCACCGGGGGCGTCGGAGGCCGGCTCGGCGCGCTCTGCTGGCATGGTCTCGGCGTGGGAGCTGTCCTGCTCCCCGTGCTCGGCGTCGGATGGGCCCTCGCCGCGTTTGATCGGCTGGGCTCGTTGTCGACCCCGCGGGTCGCGGTGCTCGTCGCCGGCCTCATCCTGCTCGTTCCGTATGCCGTCGGCATCGTCGGGCGCGTGGACCTCGCGTTTCCCGCCGACTACCTGCACTGGAGCACGCCGCAGCAATTGGTCGGCATCGTGCCCGGCTGGATCGCCAATGCGGTGACCGGCGCGATCGGCGCGGCCGGCGGCATCCTGATCGGGCTGTTCGCCGTTTCCGCACTGGGCATTCTCACGATCGGGTGGCATCCGTTGGCGCTGCTGCGGGCGAGCGAGGGCCGCATGGAGACCGCGGACGCTGAGCGTCGCAGCCGCAAGCCTGCGCGCGAGGGCAAGCGCGGCGCCCGGTTCGAAGAGGACGCGATTCCGGCACCTGCTCCCGGGATGGCGGCGCCCGACCGCCGCGAAGACAGTCGCCGCAAGGTGAAACCGATGCCCCGCCCGCCGGCTCCTCTGCCGATCCCGGAAGGCGTTCTCATCCCACCGCCTGAGCTGCTCTCGGCGCCCACTTCGGAGGAGCTCGACCCGGGCACCGAGGAGATTGACGCCATGGCGCAGCGGCTGGTGCAGACGCTCGAGACGTTCCGCGTGGGCGGCACGATCGCGGATCGCACGGTGGGACCCGTGGTAACGCGCTACGAGCTGGAGCCGAGTCCCGGGGTGAAGATCGGCCGCATCGCCTCGCTCGCCGACGATCTGGCGCTCGCCATGAAAGCCCGCAGCCTGCGGATCGTGGCCCCGATCCCTGGAAAGGCCCGGGTCGGGATCGAGGTGCCGAATCCGCGGGCCCGGATGGTCACGATCCGTGAGCTGATCGACAACGCCCGCTTCCGCGCGCATGGGCGGATCCTGCCCGTCGCGCTGGGGCGCGATCTGGAAGGTCAGGAGGTCTATGACGATCTCGCGAAGATGCCGCACCTCCTGATCGCGGGCGCGACCGGATCGGGCAAGTCGGTGTGCATCAACACCATCGTGACGAGCCTCATCTATGCCTATCCGCCGGAGACGCTGAAGCTGCTGATGGTCGACCCCAAGATGGTCGAGCTGTCGATGTACAAGGATCTGCCCCATCTCGGTCTACCGGTCGTGACCAATCACCATAAGGCCGCAACCGTACTCAAGTGGGGCGTGTGGGAAATGGAGCGGCGCTACAAGCTGCTGCATGCCAACGGGGCCCGGAACATCGGCGATTTCAATCGCAAAGTGACCGACGGCAAGCCGCTCAAGGGCCCGCGGGAGACACTGGCGACGCTCGCCGGGGTCACCAAGGAACAGCCGTTCGAGGAGGGCGCGTACAAGGACGGGATCCTGCCGTATATCGTCGTCGTGGTAGACGAGCTGGCCGACTTGATCCTGACCGTGCAGGGTGAGATCGAAACCCCGCTCGCCGTGCTCGCGCAGAAGGCGCGCGCCATCGGTATCCACCTGCTGCTGGCCACGCAGCGGCCATCGGTGAACGTCATCACCGGTCTCATCAAGGCGAATTTCCCGTGCCGCATCGCGTTCCGGGTGTCGGCCAAGGTGGACAGTCGCACTATCCTGGATCAAAACGGCGCCGAGACCCTGCTGGGCAACGGCGACATGCTGTTCCTCCCGCCGGGCAAGAGCGAGCCGGTGCGCGTGCAAGGGGCCTACATCTCGACCGACGAGACCGAGCGCCTGATGGAGTGGTACCGCGCACACGCCTCCACGAAGGTCGCGGAGCAAACGCAAGCGGCGATCGAAGGTCAAGTCGCGGCAATTCAGGCCGCGGAAACCACGGAGGGTGGAGCCGATGGGGGCGGGGACCCCGGGGACCGCGACCCGTTGTTCCGCCAGGCCGCCGAAGTGTGCATCCAGAATCAGCTCGGCTCGACCTCGCTGTTGCAGCGCCGCATGAGCATCGGCTACGGCCGCGCCGCCCGCGTCATCGACCAGCTCGAGCTGGCGGGGATCCTGGGTCCCGCCAACGGCAGCAAGCCGCGGGACGTGCTCGTGGGGCTCGAGGAGCTGGACGAGATCTGTGGATGATCGCGTAGATCGGGCACCGTTTGCGCAGTTCCGGTTAGGTGGTTCGTCGGTGTCGCGCTACGTTGCCCATCGTGTACAGCGGCCTGCGCAGCGATCCAGCGGATTGGAAGGACGAACGCCAGCGACAAGGGCTGGCGGCGGAACAGCAGGCGATCCGCTACCTCATGAGTCGTGGTTGGAGCGTGCTGGCCCATCGCTGGCGCGTGGGGCGCGCGGAGATCGACATCGTGGCCCGGCGCGGGGCCCTGGTGACGTTTGTCGAGGTGAAGGCGCGGCGGGGCGAGGGATTCGGCAGTCCGCTCGAGGCGATCACGGGCGCCAAGCGCCGGGAGTTGGTGAAGGCCTCCAGGGTCTGGATCGACCGGCATGGTCGGCCGTCCGATATCTATCGGTTCGACTGTATCGCCATATTGAACAATAAGTTACAGCACCTGGAAGACGCATTTCGACCTGGTTGGCGCTAGACCGCACTTCGGTATATATTCGGGTCTCCCACAACGAGACGAGGCCCGCAACTCATGTCGAGGACTCTCATGGCGGCTGATCCCAAGGACAGCGAGCGACTGACCGACGAGCGCCGCAAAGCGTTGAACCTGGCCATCACCCAAATCGAGAAGACCTGCGGCAAGGGTTCGATCATGCGGATGGGGTCGGATTCACCCCGCGTGCGGGTCGACGCCATCTCCACCGGGGCGATCAATCTCGATGCGGCCATCGGCATCGGCGGTATCCCGCGGGGACGCGTCACCGAAATCTTCGGGCCGGAATCGAGCGGCAAGACGACGCTCGCCTTGTCGCTCGTCGCGAATGCGCAGAGAGCCGGTGGAGCAGCCGCCTATATCGACGCGGAGCACGCCCTCGACGTGGAATACGCGAAGAAGCTTGGCGTAGACATCGACAACCTCCTGGTGTCCCAGCCCGACACCGGCGAGCAGGGGCTCGAGATCACGGAGATCCTCGTGCGCTCGGGGGGCGTAGACATCGTCGTCGTCGACTCGGTCGCCGCGCTCGTGCCCAAGGCCGAGATCGAAGGCGAGATGGGCGATTCGCACATGGGATTGCAGGCCCGGTTAATGAGCCAGGCGCTGCGCAAGCTCGCCGGGGCAATCAACCGCTCGCGCACCTCGGTGGTCTTCATCAATCAGCTGCGCGAGAAGATCGGCGTGATGTTCGGCAACCCGGAAACCACCACGGGCGGCCGGGCGCTCAAGTTCTACGCCTCCGTCCGGCTCGACATGCGCCGCATCGCACCGGTGAAGGATCGCGAAGTAGTGATCGGCAACCACGTGCGGGTGAAGGTGGTGAAGAACAAGGTGGCGGCGCCGTTCCGCCAGGCCGAGTTCGACATCATGTTCGACGAAGGCATCAGCCGCGAGTCGCTGCTGGTGGATATCGCGGCCGAGGCCGGCATCATCGAAAAGTCCGGGGCCTGGTACACGTATGGGAAGGACCGCATCGGGCAGGGACGGGAAAACGCCAAGTTGTACCTCAAGGACCATCCCGACATGGCGCTCGAGGTCGAGGGCCGGGTGAAAGAACACCTCGGTGTGAAGGCGACCGTATCGACGTCGGCCGATGAGGAGCCGCCTGCCGGCGAAGAGTGACGTGGCGGTTCTCACCGGCTTTGCCCTCGATCCCCGCCGCCCGGCCTACCGGGTGCTGGAGGTGGACCGGGGGCGATTCGCGTCGCTGCCCGAAGCGGCGCTTCAGGGTCTGGGGCTCGCGGTGGGCGTAACCATCGGTCCCAAGCTCTTGGATCGTCTGCAGCACCTCGCCGATGTCGAAGCCGCCTACCGCGCCGCGCTGCGCGCCCAGGCGCGTCGCCCTCACGGCCATCGCGACCTGCAGCGTCGCCTGGTTCAGAAGCAGCATCCTCCCGCGGCCGTGGTCTCGGCGCTGGAACGGTTGGTGAGCCTGGGGCTGCTCGACGACCGGCAGTTCGCCGAGCACTATGTCGCGACCCGCGCGCCCCGCGGGCGCGGGCCCACGCGGCTGCTGCGGGATTTGCTGCACCAGGGTCTCGACCGGCGCGTCGCCGAAGAGGCGGTGCAGGCGACTCTGGTGGCGGAAGGCATCGACGTGGACGAAGCCCTGCGTCAGACGGCCGAGCGACGCGTTGCTCGTCTCGCACAGCTGCCCGTTCCAGTGCGACGGCGTCGCCTGACCGCGTACCTGTCGCGGCGCGGCTATCAGGGCCCTGGCGTGCGCTCGCTGGTCGAGGATTTGGTCAGGTCCGGCGAGGTAACTTAGCCGCTTCCTTTGGCTTGCCCTGTCGGCGGGCTATATTCCCCCCATGAAGGCCGCCCTAATCCGCAGCAAGTTCCTCCAGTATTTCAGCGCACGGCACCACCGGGAAGTGCCAAGCGCCAGCCTGGTTCCGGCCGACGATCCCACGCTGCTGTTCACCAATGCGGGCATGGTGCAGTTCAAGCGGGTGTTTCAGGGTCTGGAACGGCGCGACTACCAGCGCGCGGTGACGTGCCAGAAGTGCGTGCGCGCGGGCGGAAAGCACAACGACCTGGAGCAGGTCGGGCACACGGCGCGGCACCACACGTTTTTCGAAATGCTCGGCAACTTCAGTTTCGGCGACTATTTCAAGAAGGAAGCGATCGAGTTCGCCTGGGAGTGGGTGACGAGCGAGCAATGGCTCGGTATCGACCCGGAGCGTCTCTACGTCACCGTGCACCATTCAGACGCCGAGGCGCGCGCGCTGTGGCGCAAGCTCACCGGGATCAAGGACGAACGGATCTACGGTCTGGGCGACAAGGACAATTTCTGGCAAATGGCCGACACCGGTCCGGCCGGCCCCAACACGGAATTGAACGTCGACCTGCGCGAGCCGAAGCAACGGGGCGACGGCTCGCTCAGTACCGAGGAGTTCGTGCGGCTGAACGAAGCCGGGCAGCTGTTGGAGATCTGGAACCTCGTGTTCATGCAGTACGATCTGCAGGCCGACGGATCCCGCCTGCCGTTGCCCAAGCCGTCGGTGGACACCGGGGCGGGGCTGGAACGGATTGCAGCCGTGCTGCAGCGGGTACCGTCGAATTTCGATACCGATTTGTTCACCCCGATTCTCGAACGAGCGGTCGACGTCGTCGGCCTGCCCTACGACCGTGGTCCCGGGGGGGCCGCCTATCGCGTGCTCGCCGATCACGCCCGGGCGGTTGCATTCCTGCTCGCCGATGGCGTCTACCCCTCCAGCGACGGTCGGGGCTACGTGCTGCGCCGCATCCTGCGCCGGGCCGTGCGGCACGCCTGGCTGCTGGGCCGGCGTGAGCCGACGGTCGTGGCCCTCACGGAGCGCGTAATCGACCACATGCGGGACACCTATCCCGAGCTCGAGTCGAAGCGCACGCACATCACCAAGGTCACGCGCGCGGAAGAAGAGCGGTTCCTGGAGACGATCGAGGGCGGGTTGTGGCGACTGGAGGAGTTGAAGGGTGCGAGCGCGATCTCGGGGGAGGACGCATTCAAGCTGTACGACACGTACGGCTTTCCGCTCGACCTGACACAGATCATCGCCACCGAGCGGGGCCAGACGGTGGACGCGGCCGGATTCGAGCGGGCGCTCACGGCGCAGCGGGATCGCTCGCGCCGGGCTCGTCCCTCGGGTCCCGTGATCCGGCGGGCGGCGGGAGCTGGCGACTGGGTCGCGGTGAAGCCGCAGGCCCGGCAGCACTGGATCGGTTATGACCGAACCCGCGCGGAGACGGACGTGCTCGCCTTCCGCCAATCGGGGGACGTGCTCGAGCTCGTGTTGGAGGAGAATCCGTTCTACGCCGAGTCCGGTGGGCAGGTCAGCGATACGGGTGTGGTGACGGGCAATGGCTGGGAGCTGACCGTCGAGGACGTTGCCAAGACCGAAGGGCAGAGCGCAGTGGTCGGACATTTCCCGGAACCGTTCGATCCCACACCGGTCGACGCCCGGGTCAACGAATCGCGGCGCCACAACATCGCGCGCAATCACACGGCGACGCACCTGGTGCACGCGGCCCTGCGGAAGATCCTGGGCCCGCACGTGCGCCAGAGCGGATCGGTCGTGGCCCCGGAGCGACTGCGCTTCGATTTCACGCATCACGGCCCGGTGGACGAGCCCACGTTGCGCCTCATTGAAGAGGAGGTGAACGAGCACGTGTGGGCCAATCTCCCCGTGACGACGCGCGAGCTGCCCTACAAGGAGGCGATCGCCGCCGGTGCCATGGCCTTCTTCACGGAGAAGTACGGGGACGTGGTGCGCGTGGTGGACGTGCCCGGCGTCTCGCTCGAGCTGTGCGGGGGCACGCATGTGGGCACCACGGGGGAGATCGCGTTGTTCCGGTTCACCCACGAGACCGGCTCGCAGGCCGGCGTGCGGCGCATCGAAGCGATCACCGGGCCGGCCGCCTACCGGCTCGCGCGCGATCTGGAGCGGCGCCTGGACGAAGCGTCGGCCGTGCTGAAGACGCGTCCGGAGCATCTCGTGCATCGGCTCGAGTCGCTGCTGGAGGAGAACCGGAAACTCGAGAAGCGCGTCACCGATCTGCTGCGAGCGGGCGGGGCAGGGCCCGGGTCCGGCGAGCAGGGGACGGTGGAGCGCATCGGGGCGGTCGAGCTTCACGTGGACGTATCCGATCTGGAAGACCGTCATCAGATCGCGCTCACCATGGACGCGTTTCGCGAGCGCCATCGGCAGGCCATCCGCGTGCTGTTCACCAACGGCTCCCGGCCGGGCATTCATGTCGCGGTCACCGATGATCTGGTGGCGAACGGCGTGAAGGCCGGAGAAATCGCCGGGGCGATCGCGGCGTTGACCGGGGGCAAGGGAGGCGGGAAACCCCACTTCGCCTCGGCCGGCGTGGGCGACCCGGACAAGCTCTCCGAGGCTCGACGGCGCGCGGGCGAGATCGTGCGCGGGTTGCTCGAGCGGTGACGCGAGCCGAGCTCGTGGCGTGGTTGGACGCGCGGCGACCGGTCCCGCCCCCGACGCTGCGGGAGCACCTGATGGCTTTGGTGCGGGATGCCGCGGGGAATGGTCCGGATCAGCTGGCCGATGCCGGCGTGGCGTTGCTGGCTCGCGTGCTCGACCGGCCGGAGGGCGGCCGCGAGCTGGCGCTCGACCTCCTCGCCGCCGACGCCCTCGTGACCTACGCCTTCGAAGCGCAGGCCGAAGTGGACACGGCCGGTCTGGCGGCGCTGGCCCGGCGCGTGGCCGGAGAAGACTCGTGACCGATCTGCTCGCGCGCCGGCCGGGACTCCTGGTGCTCGTCGACCCGGGTCGCTGCGAGCCCGCTGCGGCCGCCCGTCTCGCGACGCAGGCGCGCGAGGCCGGGGCCGCGGGCGTGCTCATCGGGGGCTCTTTCGACGGCACCGGGGAAACGCACCACGTGGCCGCCGCGGTGCGCGCGCTGGCTCCGGATCTTCCCGTCGTGCTCTTCCCCGGCTCGGCGATGCAGCTCACGGATCAGGTGGATCTCATTCTGTTCCTGTCGCTCGTGTCGGGACGCAATGCGCAGTACCTGATCGAAGAACACGTGCGGGCGGTACCGTTTCTGCAACGGCATCCGGTCCCGACCTTGTCGACGGGCTACATCCTGATCGACGGTGGTCGGGTCACGAGCGTCGAGGCGGTGAGTCAGACACGACCGCTCCCGGCGGATAAGCCGGAGCTGGCGGCCGCCCACGTCCGCGCCGCCCGGCTGATCGGGATGCAGGCGATCTATCTGGACGCCGGCAGCGGCGCGGAGCGCCCCGTCCCCGCGAGCGTGATTGCGGCTTGCCGTGGCTGTATGGGCGATCCCGCCGCGCCGCTCTTCGTAGGCGGCGGCATCCGTCGCCCGGAAGAGGCCGCCCTGGCGCGGGCCGCGGGCGCCGATTTCGTCGTGATCGGCACGGCGCTCGAGCGGGAGAGCGGCGATGCGCTGGCCGCGTTCGTCCGTGCGGTGCAGGACGGGCGACCATGACCCCCGATCGCGTTCGCGAAGGACTCGGGCACCTCGTGGCGTTGGCCAATCGCGTGGCCGCCGAACACGCCGAGACGATCGCGGCGATCGCGATCCGGTACGAGGCCGCCTTGCGCCGCGGCGGGACGCTGTTCTTCGCCGGCAACGGCGGCAGCGCCGCGGATGCCCAGCATCTCGCCACCGAATATGTGGTGCGCTATCAGAAGCAACGGCCGGCGTTACGGGCGATCGCGCTGACGACCGACACCTCGCTGCTCACGGCGGCCGCGAACGACATGGGCTTCGACGAGGTGTTCGCCCGCCAGGTCGAGGCGCTGGCGCGCCCCGGCGATGTACTGATTCTGCATTCGACCAGCGGGGAGAGCCCGAACGTGATCCGGGCCGCGCAAGCGGCGCGGGCCTGTGGGATCGAAGTGGTCGCGTTCCTGGGCCGGACCGGCGGCGACCTGAAGGACCTGGCGGACGTCGCGCTCGTGGTTCCGAGCGACGACACGGCCCGCATCCAGGAGCTGCACCTCGTGGTCCAGCACTTGATTTGCGACTGGGTCGAAGAGCGACTCACGGAGTGATCGACCTGACCGGTCGGCGGGCGTTCGTGACCGGTGGCGGCCGTGGCATCGGTCGGGCCACGGCGTTGCTGCTGGCCCAGGCCGGCGCGCGGATCGCGGTTGGGTATCGCTCGCGGCGCGCCGACGCGGAGGAGACAGTCCGGGCGATCGGCGGGGCTCCCGGGCGCGCGGAAGCCATGGGTGGCGATCTGGGCGATCCCGCGGTCGCGACACTGGTGGTTGAACAGGTGGTCACCGCCCTGGGTGGGCTCGATCTCCTCGTGGTGAATCACGGCGTGTGGCCCTCGGCCGATATCCCGCTGTCCGGCATGAGCGCGGCGCAGTGGGAGGGCACCCGGCGAGCCAATCTCGACAGCGTGTTCTTCGTGTGCCGAGCCGCTATCCCGCACCTGGGCCGGGGCGGCCGGATCGTGCTGGTCGCCTCCACGGCGGGGCAGCGGGGTGAGGCCTTCCACGCGGATTACGCCGCGACCAAGGGGGCGGTCATCGCGCTGACCAAGTCGCTCGCGGTGGAGCTCGCCCCCGACATCATCGTGAATTGCGTCGCACCCGGGTGGGTCGACACGGAAATGTCGCAACAGCCCTATGCGCGCGACGCGGGAGGCGGGCGGCGGGAAATCGAGCGCGGGATCCCCCTCGGCCGGGTGGCGACCGCAGAGGAGGTTGCCGGACCGATCGTGTTCCTGTGCTCCGACCTTGCGCGACACGTCACCGGCGAGATCCTGAACGTCAACGGCGGCTCGGTGTTGTGCGGATGACCTTTCCCGAGCGCCTCGACATCCCGCGCGAGGTGCTGAACATCGCCCACCAGCTCGAGGAGGCCGGGTTTGAGACCTGGTGCGTGGGGGGCGCGATCCGCGATACGCTGCTCGGCGCCCGGAACTACGATTTCGACCTGACCACCGCCGCACACCCCGAGGACGTGCAGCGGCTGTTTCGGCGCACGGTGCCGATCGGGGTGGAGCACGGCACCGTGGCCGTGCTCGACTCGGCGAACCGGCCGCACGAGGTCACGACGTTTCGCAAGGACGTCGAAACGGACGGGAGGCACGCGCGCGTCGAGTTCGGCGTGTCGCTGACCGACGACCTGGCGCGACGGGATTTCACCGTCAATGCCATCGCCTACCATCCGATCCGTCACGAATGGCGTGACCCGTTTCACGGCGCCCAGGATCTCGACCGCAAGCTGATCCGCGCCGTCGGGGATCCCAACTGGCGGTTTCAGGAAGACTATCTCCGCATCCTGCGCGCCTTGCGGTTCGCCGCCCGGTTCGAGTTTCGCATTCACGGACCGACGCGCGAAGCGGCCCACGCCAACGCCCAGGGGCTGTCCCAACTTTCGGCGGAGCGTGTTCGCGACGAGTGGTTCAAGGGCATCTCCACGGCGCGCCGGGTCTCGAAGCTCGTGGCGTTGTGGCGCGAGGTCGGGGCGGCGCGCATCTGGCTTCCCGAGATCCGGGGAGAGGGTAGTGGGGAGCGGAAAGTGGTCGATAAACTGCCCCGTGATCCGGTGCTCATCACGGCCTATCTCGCCTCCGATCCAGCGTCGCTGCTCACCCGCCTCAGATGCGCCAACCGGGACGTCGAGCGTGGGCGGGCGATCCGGGACTGGCGCGATCGGTATCCCCAGCCGAAGCGGATCGCCGACGTGCGCCGCTGGCTCGCCGAGACCGGGCCGGCCGCCGACGACCTCCTGACGTTGCTCGGCGCCACCGAACCGGCCAACACCCTCCCCAAGGTGGTGGCAGCGATTCGTGCCGCCCACGACCCGCTGTCCTTGAAGGAGCTCGCAGTGCGCGGTGAGGATCTCATCGCCGCGGGTGTACGCCCGGGGCCCGATGTGGGGGAAGCCCTGCAACGGCTGTTCGGAGAGGTGCTCGAAGATCCGAGCCGCAACACGCGCGACTATCTGCTGAGTCGTGTCTAACGCCCTGTGGTACGCCGTCGCGGCCGGTGCCGGGAACGTGATCGGTGCGCTCGCCGTGACCCGTCGCGCCAGCGGCAGTCTCCGGCTGATCGAGCACTTCGTCGCATTCGGAGCCGGGTTCATGCTCGCGGTCTGTCTGACGGAAATCGTTCCCGAGGCGCTGGCCAAGAGCGGGGCCGCGGCACCGCCGTTGTTCCTGGTTGGGTATCTGGCGGTGCATCTCACCCAGCATACTCTGACACCGCACTTTCATTTTGGCGAGGAGACGCATCGCGTCAACGCGGTGGCCGGCCGATCCGCGCTCATCGGGCTCCTACTGCACACCTTCTTCGACGGCGTGGCCATTGCAAGCGCCTTTCTGGTGCGCCCGGAGCTGGGCGTTCTCGTGTTCATCGCCATCGTGCTGCACAAGCTGCCCGAGGGCGTCACCATTTCCAGCCTGATGGTGGCCGGGGGGAGCTCCGCTACGGCCGCGGTTCGGGCGGCGGCCCTGCTCGGGGCCGCGACCGTCGCCGGCGTGCTGCTGACGGACCACCTCGACGTGCTGGTGACCCACGGGCTCGCCTTATCGGCGGGCGTGACCTTGTACGTCGCCGCGTCGAACCTCGTGCCTGAGTTCCAGGGCAAGCACGGGTGGAGGCTGCCCGCCGCGTTTTTCGCGGGCGCCGCGGTTTTCTACATGACCAAACTCCTGCTGGAGCGGGCGTTGTGAGCGCCCCCACGTTGTTTCAGGGCTCCTCCGAGCCGCTGGCTGCCCGGATGCGACCGCGGACGCTGGAGCAGTTTCTCGGGCAAGAGCATCTCCTGGGACCCGGCAAGGCCCTGGGCGAGCTGATCCGTCGCGGCGACGTGGGCTCGTGCATATTCTGGGGGCCGCCGGGGTCGGGGAAGACGACCCTCGCCCGGATCATCGCCAACTACACCGACCGGCACTTCGAGCCGTTTTCGGCGGTCACGGAAGGCGTCGCCCGGGTGCGCGAGATCATTCACGCCGCCGAGGAGCGCCTCAAGTATCAGGGACAAGGCACCATCCTGTTCTGCGACGAGATCCACCGGTTCAACCGCGCGCAGCAGGACGCGTTTCTGCCCTGGGTCGAGAACGGCATCGTCACCTTGATCGGGGCCACGACGGAAAATCCGAGCTTCGAGCTCACGGGCGCGCTGCTGTCGCGCTGCCGCGTGTTCGTGCTGCAACCGCTCACCACGGAGCACGTCGCCACCCTCATTCGTCGCGCGCTGACCGACGCGGACCATGGCCTTGGGCGTTGGCACCTCGAGATCGACGACGAGGCCATCGGGTTACTGTCGCGAGAAGCGGATGGAGATGCTCGACGCGCGTTGCAAGCTCTGGAGGCGGCGGCGGAATTCGTGGTGGGCGTGGGGGCCGGGCCAACCGCCGATCCGTCCATCCGTCTAACCGCCGCGTTGATCGCCGATGCACTTCAGAAACGCTTCGCCAAGTACGACAAGGGAGGCGAGGAGCATTACAATCTCATCTCGGCGCTCCATAAAGCCGTCCGGGGAAGCGACGTCGAAGGCGCGCTCTATTGGCTCGCCCGGATGCTTGCCGGCGGGGAGGATCCGCTCTTCATCGCGCGTCGGTTGGTGCGAATCGCCAGCGAGGACGTGGGACTGGCCGACCCGCGTGCCTTGAGCGTGACTCTCGCCGCCAAGGACGCCTACCATTTTCTGGGGACACCCGAAGGCGAGCTCGCCCTGGCCGAAGCGACGGTCTATCTCGCCACCGCGCCGAAATCGAACCGGCTGTATCGCGCCTTTGGAGACGCCATGGGAGCCGCCGAGACGCATCCCGCGGAACCGGTCCCACTCCATATTCGGAACGCGCCGACCAAGCTCATGCGCGAGCTTGGCTACGGGGCGGACTACCGGTATGCCCATGACCAGGCGGAGGCCTACGCACCACAGGAGTACCTGCCGGAAGCTCTACGCGGGGTACAGTGGTATGTGCCCACGGAATTCGGATACGAAAAAACCGTGAAGGAGCGGATCGACTGGTGGCTGCGCCTCAAACGGGAAGCCGAAGGCAGTCCCGGGCGCCCATGAAACGATCGCTCGGGCTTCTGATCGGGTGTGCCGCCCTCGCGAGCGGTTGCGCGTCGATCCAGCACGCGTTGCGGTTCGAAGAGCCGGACATCCGGCTGCAGGAGGTTCGCATCACCGGACTCGGACTGACCGGTGGAACCGTGGATCTCACTCTCGATGTCTTCAACCCCAACGGTTTCCGGTTGCGCACCCTGCGGCTGGAGCTGGGAATCGACCTCGAGCAGATCCATTTTGGCGATGCCCTGCTCGAGACACCGGTCGAGCTGCCGGCGCAGCAACACAGCCTGGTGACGGTACCGGTGCGCTTCGAGTGGGCCGGACTGGGCGCCGGTGCGCGTGCCCTGCTCACGCGGCAGGCCATTCGTTATGGCCTGACGGGCAGTGCGACCCTCGATACGCCGATCGGTGATCGTCGCGTCAGCGTTCATGGCAGCGGAGATGTGCCGCTCCGGGCGCTGCGACCGTGATGGTGTGGGCCGAGGTGCGACCATCCGCCAGCTGATCGATGTTCAGCTGCCCGTGGAGCGGGCCTTTCTCGTCGGGGCCCCCCGCAAGGGCTCGGACGACGCGCTCCGGGTGGAAGAGCACCTGAACGAGCTCGGGCGACTCGTGGATACTGCCGGCGCCCTTGTGACAGGGCGATTGGTGCAGCGCATCGACGCCCCGACCCCGAAACTCTACCTCGGCCAGGGCAAGGTCGAAGAGCTGGGGGAGCGCTTGCGGCAGGAGAGCGCCACGCTGCTCGTGTTCGACGAGCCGCTGTCTCCGGTCCAAGGCGTCAATCTCGAAAAGGCCACCGGCGTGCGCGTTATGGACCGCGCCGAGATCATTCTCGACATCTTCGCCACGCGCGCCCGCAGCGCCGAGGCGAAGATGCAGGTGGAGCTGGCCCAGCTCGAGTATCTGCTGCCGCGGCTCACCCGGATGTGGACCCACCTGTCGCGCATCCGGGGCGGCATCGGTCTCCGGGGCCCTGGCGAGACCCAGCTGGAGACCGACCGGCGCGTCATCCGTCGCAAGATCTCCGTGCTGCGACGCCGGCTCGAGGAGGTGGCGGAGCACCGGGCCAACCAGCGACAGGGCCGCCGTGACTTGCCTCACGCGGTGCTGGTCGGCTACACGAACGCGGGGAAATCGAGCTTGCTGCACGCACTGTCCGGCGCCGACGTGCTCATCGAGGACCGGCTGTTCGCCACGCTCGATACCGTGACGCGGGAAATCGACGTCGGGGAGGGATACCGTTTCCGGTTGAGCGACACCGTCGGCTTCATTCGCAAGCTGCCGCACCATCTCGTCGCATCGTTCCGGGCCACGCTCGAGGAGGTGCGCGAGGCCGACTTGCTGCTGCACGTGATCGACACGGCGCACCCGACGTGGGAGGAGCAGATCGAGGTGGTCGAGCGTGTCCTGGAGGAGATCGGTCGCAAAAGCGTCATGCATGTGTTCAACAAGGCCGATCTACTCCCCGATCCCGACGCGTTCCTGGCGCGCGAACGGGAGCGGTTCCCGCACGCGGTGTTGACGAGCGCGGGGCCGGGCGGCGGGCCGCCCGGGATTGCTTCACTGCGGTCGGCCTTGCGTACGTCGGCGCAGGCGCTCCGGCCCATTGCGCGGGTGCGCGTCCCGCTGGCGGACGGCCGACTTCTGGCCGAGCTGCACCGGGAGGCCGAGGTGCTCCGGGAGACGCACACCGATGGTGTGGTGGAGGTCACCGCCCGGGTCGAGGCCCGGATGATAGGTAGGCTTCGTCGTGACGGTGTGGACGTGGAGCTGGGGTCGGGCTAGCCGAAGGGGCGAAACGGATGCAAGCAGGTCGGGTGGCTTGGGTGACGGTACTGCTGGCCTGCGGGCATGCCGCCATGGGCCCGGGTCCGGGGCCAGGTCCCGGACCGGGGACGCCGGCATTGCAGCTGGTTTCGGACAATCTCAGTAGCCCCGTGTTCGTCACCGCGCCGCCGGGCGACACGGCGCGACTGTTCGCGGTGGAGCAGGGCGGGCGGATCCGAGTGCTTCACCACGACACGCTGCTCGCGACGCCGTTCCTGAACATCGCACGTCACATTTCGGCGGGGGGCGAGCGGGGCCTTCTGAGCCTCGCCTTCCATCCTGGCTACGCGCAGAACGGCCGGTTCTACGTCTATTTCACCAACCCGGCTGGGGACATCGTCATCGTGCGCTATCTCGTGACGGCGAACCCCGACGTCGCCGATTCCACCTCCGGTGATACCGTGCTGGCGGTTGCCCATCGGTCCGAGTCCAATCACAACGGCGGGTTGGTCGTTTTCGGGCCGGACGGCAAGCTGTACGCCGGACTGGGCGACGGCGGTGGTGGCGGTGACCCCTCCGGCAACGGGCAGAATCGCCACGCCCTGCTCGGCAAGATTCTTCGTCTGGACGTCGACGCGGGCGCGCCCTACGCCATCCCCGCCGACAACCCGTTTGTCGGCGACACGGGCGCTCGCGCGGAGATCTGGGTCTGCGGCGTGCGCAACCCGTGGCGGTTTTCCTTCGATCGCCAGACCGGCGATCTCTACATCGGTGACGTGGGTCAGGGCGCGTGGGAGGAAGTGGATGTCCTGGCCGCCGGGGCACCCGGCGGTGGGAACTACGGCTGGAATACCATGGAGGGGAGGCACTGCTACGGCGCGTCGAGCTGCCCCACGTCGGGTCTCGTCCTCCCCTTGCTCGAATACGGACACGGCGAAGGCTGCTCGGTGACGGGCGGATATGTGTCGCGCGACAGTGCCGTGCCCGATCTGCTGGGGCTCTATCTGTATGGCGACTACTGCAGCGGCTGGGTCCGCTCCTTCCGGTACGCCGGTGCACAGGCGACCGATCCGCGTGATTGGCCCGCCCTGGCGGTGAGCGGCGGACTCAGTTCGTTCGGCGAAGACGCCCGCGGGCGCATCTATGTGACCACGCTGTCGGGGAATCTCTATCGTATCGTGAGCCAGCCCTGATCGGATTGCTGTTGTGCCTCGTGGCCCCCGCGTGCCCCGATCCCTGGCCCACCGCGATCTATCCGCGGATGCCGCTGTCCGCCGGAGCGGCCTTCTACGTTTCGGCCGAATCCGGATCGGATACCAACCCCGGGACGCTGCAGGCGCCCTGGAAGACGCTGCAAAGGGCCCTCGACGCGCTGCAACCGGGGCAGATCGCGTATCTGCGGGCCGGGACGTACGGGGCACGCTGCACGGCGTCCACGTTCAAGCGGGCCGGCACGCCAGCCGCGCCGATCACGGTGCAGAGCTATCCTGGCGAGCGCGCCGTGCTGCACGGCCAGATTCAATTGGTGGGAGCCTATTTCCGGCTTTCGCGCGTCGTGGTCGAGGGCCCGAGCTGCGGCGTCTGGGGTGCGACGTCACGGCAAGGGGAGAACCTGGTCCTCATGGAGCCGGGGAAGAGTCATCACATCGAAGTCTCCAACTCGGAAGTGTTCCACGGCGGCTGGCACGCCGGGATCGCGGCGGCTGGAGACGACATCTGGATCCTGGGCAACTACATCCACGACAACGGTGGGTTCGGCGATCCGGGCCAGGCCAACACGTCGCACGGGATCTACTATCACGACGGGACCCGGGGTGTCGTCGCCAACAACATCCTGGAGCACAATTGCGCCAAGGGTCTCTCGGCGCGGTTCAGCGCGAATCACATCCTCGTCGTGAACAACACCGTTGTGGGCAATGGCCGGTCCGGCATGGATATCGCCGAAAGCACCCACGATTGGATCTTCGCGAACAATATCGTGGTCAATAACGGTAACGTGAACGGCGGGGTCGGTATCAATACGAAGGGATCGAGGGGCGGCAGCAGCAATGTCGAGATCCACAATATCTTCTGGAACAACGGCACCAAAGGCTCGAGTCACTGGAGCAGCGACGCGTCGATCGCCGGCAACCTAGTGGCGGATCCGTTGCTGGTGAATCCCACGGCGTCGACGCCTTCGACCACGCATCAGGCGAACGCCAACGATCTCCGTCTGAAGCCCGGCAGCCCGGCCATCGATCAGGCCGATGCGGCCTACGCGGCCCCTTTTGACATCGACGGGGTGTGCCGCGTGCGGGGGACCGCCGACCTGGGTGCCTACGAACGATAGGTCGAGATGGAGGGCCCGGCTGATTTCTTGGTCCTCTTCTAGTCCTCCGATGCGGGGGTTGTCAACGTGATGCGCCTTCGGGCCCCGACCGGGATCCTGGTCTGCGTTGCGGCTCTGGTGGCGGTCGGCTGCCAGACCGACGGCGGAACACAACCGCCTCCACCCCCTCCACCACCGCCCGGCACGCTCTCCGGTTACTACGTGTACCCGCCGCCGTACGGTCTGACGTCCGGCTCGGGAGCGACCGACGCCCCGTGGGACCTGGCCACCGCGCTCGCCGGCGGGCACGGGCATCGACTGCAGCCGGGCGACACGGTCTGGATTCGTGGCGGCACCTACCCGGGGAGTTTCAGGATCTCGCTCCAGGGCCAGGCCGGGCTGCCGATTCAGTTCCGCCAGTATCCCGGGGAGCGGGCCACGATCGACGGCTCTCTGGCCGCATCCGGCTCGAACCTGTGGTTCGTGGGCTTCGAGATCATGCAATCGCACCCCCTTCAAGTCGTCGACCGGGTGCTCGAGGCGAACACCACGGACGGCCGTTTTGTCAATCTGGTGCTGCACGACGCGGGCTTTTCAGGCGTGAGCATGGGTGACAACGCCGGAAACGGCGCCGAGCTGTACGGTAGCATCGTCTATAACAACGGATTTCGTGACAACATCGATCACGGCATCTACGCGCACAATTCGACCATCGGCACGAAGTACATCACGGACAATGTGTTCTTCAACAACTTCGCGCGCGGTATCCAGGTGTACGAGGGCAGCGCGAGCGTCATCCGCAACTTCGAGGTCACCGGCAACATCTCCTTCAACAACGGCACCATCGCGACCGGCTCCAGCGAGGTCAACCTCCTGATCAGCGCTCCGACGCCCATCTCGGGGATGGTGGCGAAGGACAATCTGCTCTACTTCTCACCCGGGGAGGCCGGCATTCAGCTGCGGTTGGGCAACTATGATGTGACCGACAGCGCTCTTTACAACCAGGGCATCGACGTCGAGAACAACTTCGCCGTGGGCGGCACGGTGGGGCTCGAGATGCGGTACCAGTGGGCCCAGGCGACGGTGCAGAACAACGTCTTCATCGGAGACGGATCGACCGACGTGGTGCGCACGGGCGGGCCGTCAGTCAACATCTACAACTGGTCGGGCAATACCTACCACCGCGATCCCAACGCGAGCGCATGGGAGCAAGACGGCCTGGGCTACTCGTTCAACGCCTGGAGGACGGCGACCGGACTCGGGGGGTCGGACTCGGTGGTCAGCGGAGCGCCGGCAGCGACCCGGATCTTCCTGCGGCCCAACAAGTACGAGGCCGGCCGGGCGTTCATCGTCGTGTACAACTTCGCCCACGACAACCCGGTGAACGTCGACGTCTCGAGCATCGTCACTCCCGGACATCTCTACGAGATCCGCAACGTCCAGGCCGTGTACGGCGCGCCGGTCGTCTCGGGGACTTATGCCGGCGGCCCGATCGCGATTCCGATGAACGCGGTCACACCGCCCAAGCCGATCGGGCGCTCCATCCCGCGGCTGCCTCCCACGACCGGCCCGGAGTTCAATGTCTTTCTGCTCACCAGCGCTGCACCCTGACAAACCGTCGCGTTAACCGGCGGAAAGCCGCCCGCGACGCACCACGACTTGAAGAGTTGCCCCGATCAGGCAGCCGATGCCGGCGCCCAGCCATTGGTGCACCGGAGTCGGGATCAGGCCGGTCGCCCGCGGGATCAGTGCGACGGCGCTGATCAGCACCGCCGCCGCCAGCGCGCTCTCCCACCGGTTCCGGGCCCAAAACCCGACCGGGAGCACCATCCCCGCTACCCATCCGGCGCCGAGCAACCACCGCAGCCAGGATGGAAAATGTCGCGGGTAGAGCAGCAGCGACCAACCGCTGCCGATTGTGAAGCCGAGACCGCAGGCGTGCGCCTGATTGACCGTGAGGCAATACCCGTCGCGCTCGCGACGGGCCTCGATGCGCAGCGTATCGCCGGGGGCCACGCCCGCGAACGCCTGGCGCAACCGCACATCCGGTTGATCGAGCCGGTGCACGATGGCGTGGGTGCGAAAGCGGAGCGCGAGGTCGTCGCGATCGGGTCCGATCAAAAAGATCTCGTTCCCGGCGTCATCTTCGATCACGAACAGTGGACCGAGCCCCCGGATGCGGGGGCCGGCGACCGCGAGGATACGAAGCGGTGCACCCGCCAGAAGCAAACGGCGCACCTGGCGCGGGTTGGGCAGGTCGGCGGGGCCGAACGTGACCGATCCCAGGCTCGTGCCGAGCACGCGGCCATGGTAGAAGTCGAGATCGGGACGATCGGCGGTGTACCAAGCCCGAAAGGCCGAGACGGGGAGTGCGGGTGAGAGGAGCCATCCGGTCAGGCCGAACAGGCTGGCAGCGCCGACAGCCGCGGCGAGCGAGAGACGTGCTGCCGCACGCGATTCGGGTGTGGCCCAGCGGGCCGCCAGGTGCGCGCTCATCTGGCCGGCTGCCGCCCCGAGCGTGTTGAAGCAGACGTCGCCCAGGCTCGGATCGCGGCCGGGTATGAAGATCTGCGCGAACTCAGTGCCGGCCGACAGGAGTCCGGCCCACCCCACCGCGCGTAGACCCACCCGGCCGTTTATCATCAGGGCCACGCCAAACGGCACGTACAGGATCAGGTTGACGAGCGCGTCGGCGGACCCCCGGACGCCGCAGAGCACGCAGCCGATGAAGTCGGGCTGGTGCGCCCCGGGAAACGGCGTGAGCGTCGCTAGCAGGATGCAGCCGACTGCGGCACCCATGGCGAGCCGGGCGATCGTCGGTCTCATCGGAGGGGCTGTCGACATGACGGCGATCAATTTATGGTGGAGAGCGGTGAACATGAATCCGGATACGAGAGCGATCGACGCGTGACCCGCTCGCCACGGTTGCGGCTTTGGGCAACGATACTCGTTGTGGGCTGCGGCTCGGATATCGGCCCGCCCGCACCGGTCGCATCCGTCACCGTCACTCCGGCCGCGACTCCGCTCTCGGCCGGCGCCACGGTGCAGTTGACGGCCGTTCCCAAGGATGCCAACGGTACGCCGCTCTCCGGACGCATCATCACCTGGTCGAGCAACGCCCCGGCGTTCGCCACCGTGGATGGGAGCGGCCTCGTGAGCGGCAAGAGTCCCGGTGCAGCGACGATCACGGCCACCAGCGAAGGAAAGAGCGGGAGCGGGGATGTCACCGTGTCGCCGGGGCCGGCCGACCGGCTCGCGTTCACCGTGCAGCCCACGACGACAGGTGCGGGGTCGCCGATCACCCCTGCGGTTCAGGTGAGTGCCCGGGACGCGCTCGGCAACACCGCTGCCGGCTTCACGGGAAACGTCATGATTGGGATCGGCACCAACCCCGTCAGCGGGACACTCGCCGGCACCAAAACCGTCGCGGCGGTCGCCGGAGTGGTCGACTTCGGCGATCTCAGCATCGATAAGGCCAGCACCGGATACACCCTGTCCGCCTCCTCCCCGGGGCTCAGCGGGGCGATCTCGAGCGCGTTCACCATCATCACGGGTGGGATTGCGCCGGGGCAGTCGAGCGTCGCGGCGCTTCCGTCGACGATCACGGCCAGCGGAGGCGCGAGCCTCGCCACTATCACCGTCACGGCACGGGATGCCCAGGGGAATCCGGTTGCGGGAGCCTCCGTGGTGCTTGCGGCGACCGGGTCGGGCAATACGCTCACGCAGCCCTCGGGGACAACCGACGCGGCCGGTGTAGCGACGGGCACGCTCAGCTCGACCGGGGCCGGAGCGAAGATGGTGTCCGCAACGATCGCCGGGGTGGTGGTGACGCAGACCGACACCATTACCGTCACCCCCGCCGCGGTGGCCTCGCTGGCGTTTGCGGTGCAGCCATCGGATGCGGTCGCCGGAGCGACGATCACGCCGGCGATCCAGGTGGAGATCCGGGATGTCTTCGGCAACCGTGTCACGAGCGCCACGAACAGCGTCACGGTGGCGATCCTCGATAACCCGAACGGTGGTACGCTTTCCGGGATCAAGACGGTCTCCGCCGTGGCGGGCGTGGCGGCGTTCTCGTCTCTGAGCATCGACCTGACCGGCACCGGATACACGCTCGCGGCATCGGCGACCGGAATCACCGGGGCCACGTCCAACGCCTTCAGCGTCACTCCCGGCGCCGCGAGTCGACTGGTCTTTTTCGTGGAACCCTCGAACGTGACCGCGGGCGCCACGATCTCGCCGGCCGTCCAAGTCGAGATTCAGGACGCCTTCGGCAACCGCGTCTCGACCGCGACGAGCAGCGTCACGGTGGCGTTTGCTGCGAACCCGGCCGGCGGGACACTCTCGGGCACCCAGACCCGTGCGGCGGTGGCCGGCGTCGCCACATTTGACAATCTGGGTATCGACACCGCCGGGGTCGGGTACCGGCTGCGCGGAACGGCGACGGGTTTGACCCCCGATACGAGCGTGGCGTTCGCCGTCACGGCGGGCGCCGCCACGCAGCTCGCGTTCACGATTCAGCCGTCGTCGACCACCGCGACGGACACGATCACGCCAGGCGTCCAGGTCACCGCTCGTGATGCCCTGGGGAACGCGGCTGTCGGCTTCAGCGGCTCGGTGACCGTGGCCATCGGCACCAACGGCGGGGGTGGGACACTCTCGGGGACCACCACTGTGGCTGCGGTGAGCGGCGTGGCGGCTTTCTCGACGCTGAGTATCGAGGGGGCCGGCACCGGTTACACGCTGACGGCCACCGCTTCCGGGCTCTCCGGCGCGACCTCGAGTGCGTTCAATATCACAATCGGGGCAGCGGCGGCTCTGTCATTCCTCGTTCAGCCGTCCAACGCCTCCGGAGGCGCGACGCTCTCTCCGGCGGTTCAGATCGAGATCCTGGATGCCGGCGGCAATCGCGTCACGAGCGCCACCACCAGCGTGTCGCTGGCCATCGCCAGCAACCCGGGCAGTGGGTCGCTCACCGGGACGAACCCCGTGACCGCCGCGACCGGGATCGCGTCGTTCTCGAACCTGAGCATCGACAGGGCGGGTACCGGCTACACGCTGACCGCCACGGCGACCGGGCTCACGGCCGCGACCTCGACGTCCTTCGACGTCACCATCGGCAGCGCCGCCAAACTCGCCTTCGCCGTCCACCCGTCCAACACTGGGGGTGGAGCGACGATCGCGCCGGCGGTGCAGGTCGAAATCCAGGACGCCGGCGGGAACCGGGTCACCACCGGCACGCACAGCGTCTCATTGGAGATCGCCAACAATCCGGGGAGCGGGATCTTGTCCGGGACGCGGCCGGTCTCCACCACGGTTGGATTGGCGACATTCTCGGATCTGAGCATCGACAACGCCGGAACCGGTTACACACTGTTGGCCTCTGCGACGGGGCTCGCGTCCGCAACGTCGAGCAGCTTCGACATCATCGTCGGGACAGCAGCCAAACTGGCGTTCTTCGTCCAGCCGAACAATGCCACGGGCGGGGTGCCGATCAGCCCGGCGGTCACGGTCGAAATTCAGGACGCCGGCGGCAACCGCGTGACGGGCGCCACCAATAGCGTGACGATCGGGCTCGGGACCAATCCGAATGGTGGGACGCTCTCGGGAACGAAAACCGTGGCAGCCGTGAGCGGCCTGGCGACGTTCAACACGCTGACCCTCGACAGTGCCGGGACCGGTTATACGTTCGCCGCGAGCGCCGCGGGACTCGGGGGAGCCGCGTCAACCGCGTTCAATGTCACCGTCGGGCTGGCGGCGAAGCTCGGGGTCCGGATCCAGCCGACCAACACCGCGGGCGGCTCGACCATCACCCCGGCTGTCCAGGTCGAGGTGCGCGATGCCGGCGGCAACCGCGTGACGGGCGCCACCAATACCGTGACAATGGGCATTGCGAGCAATCCGAACAACGGTACGCTCTCGGGGACGACGACCACGGCGGCAGTCGCCGGCCTGGCGACCTTCGGCACGCTGAACATCGACAGCGCAGCGATCGGTTACCGGCTGGGAGCCACGGCGTCGGGACTCAGCGGTGCGAACTCGAACACATTCGACATCACGGTCGGTGTTCCGGCCAGGCTGGGCTTCCGCGTCCAGCCGTCCAACAGCGCGGCAGGAGCGTCGATCACGCCGGCAGTCGAGATCGAGATACAGGACGCCGGCGGCAACCGGGTGACGACGGCGACGAACAGCGTCACGGTGGCTCTGGGTTCCAATCCAAGCGGCGGCACGCTTGCCGGCACGAAGACGGTCTCCGCCTCGGGTGGGTTGGCGACGTTCTCGAGCCTCAGCATCAACAAGAGCGGGACCGGTTACACCTTGCAGGCAACTTCGGCCTCACTCTCATCGGCCATGAGCGCGGCGTTCAATGTCACCGCCGACGGCGTCGATGCCTCGCTCTCCAGCCTCGTGGCCGCCTCAGACACGATCGGGCAGTGCTCGTACTCGTGCATTCCGGGAATCCACGCGTCCACCGTTACGGTCACGGTGAAGGACCAGTTCGGAAATCTGGTCCCTGGATCCCCAATCGTGTTCTCCGCTAGTGGGACGGGGAACCGATTCAGCCCGTCCGCCACGGGGTCCACGGATGCGAGCGGTGTTATTACGGCAGCCTTCAACTCCTCCGTAGTCGAAGCGAAGACCATCAGCGCCACGGCGGGCGGCACCCCGATCACCCAGACAGCGGCAGCGGTCGTCATGCCGGTCCTGGTCGGAGCCGGCGACATCGCCGATTGCAATTCGATCCGGGACGATGCCACGGCGAACCAGCTGGACAGCATGCCGGGTGTCGTATTCACCGCCGGTGACAATGCGTACCCGAACGGCCGAACGCAGGACTACGCCAACTGCTACGACCCGACGTGGGGGCGGCACAAGTCCCGTACTCGGCCGGTCGTGGGAAATCACGAGTACGACAGCAGCGGCACCGCGGCGCCCTACGTTGCCTACTTCGGCGCGGCAGTGGCGGACTCACTGGGCAATGGATTCGGGTATTACAGCTTCGACTTGGGCACCTGGCATGTCGTGGTGTTGAACAGCGATTCCGGCGTCACCAACCCCGGCTCAGGGCAGCTGCCGTGGTTGCAGAGTGATCTGGTGGGCCGGACGAACCAATGCGTCCTGGCCATTTGGCACCGCCCGTTATTCACGTCGGGGGCGTCGAACGGGGGGGCGGCGCGGATCAGACGGCTGTGGGAAGTGCTCGAAAACGCGGGGGCCGAGGTCGTCATCAACGGCCACGACCATCTATACGAGCGGTTCGCTCCTCAGGACTCGCTCGGGATCGCCAATCCGGGAGGCATCCGTGAGTTCATCGCCGGGACGGGCGGCGGAGCCGCCCACACGAGCTACGTCAATAGCCCGATGTGGGTCGAGGCGAGCGACGAGGGCAATTTCTCCTGGGGCGTGCTCCGTCTGATTCTGTATGCCAACTCGTATCACTGGGAGTTCCTCCCCGCCCAAGATCAGGGCACCTACACGGAC
Organism: Gemmatimonadota bacterium; assembly: GCA_041497135.1. Lineage (GTDB taxonomy): Bacteria > Gemmatimonadota > Gemmatimonadetes > Gemmatimonadales > GWC2-71-9 > DASTHG01. The sequence goes on from JBGQFX010000015.1 coordinate 41,335, forward strand.
GCCGGTACGGCCACCTGTCACTGACATTGAACTTCATGAAGAGCAATTGCAGGGTCCGAATTTTGCAGCACAATTGTTGGCCACGCCCCTGCCACGGGGCATTGTGTAGCATCCACGCCACAGCATTCCCGACCTGAGGTGAGATTGGCAGCATCCTCGCGCCGCACGTTCGTCATCGCCGCGCTGCTGGCTGCGTGCGCGACCGATTCGTCCGGGCCCCAAGCGCCGGTCGAAACGGTCGACGTCACCGCGCCCGCGCCCGTCGCCGTGGGCGCGGCGGTTCAGCTGCAGGTCACCCTGCGCGATGCCAATGGCGGGTCTCTCACCGGCCGGGACATCGCCTGGGCCACGGCCGATGCCGCTGTCGCGTCGGTGAGCGGGGCGGGCATGGTGAGCGGCGTATCCCTGGGATCGACGACGGTCACCGCCAGCAGCGAAGGGAAAAGCGGGTCCGCCAGCGTCAGCGTCGTTCCGGGCCCTGCCGCGGTGCTCGACTTCACCGCGCAACCGAGCAACGTGACGGCGGGCGTGTCGATCGCCCCCGGCGTGGAGGTGACAGCGCGCGATGCGCATGGAAACACCGCGACCTCGTTCTCAGGAGTCGTCACGGTGTCGATCGCGACGAATCCCGTAGGCGCCGCGCTGGGGGGGACGTCGGTCGCCACCGCGGTGAACGGGGTGGTCGGGTTCCCCAGTCTCCACATCGACAAGAGCGGGACGGGCTTCACGTTGTCCGCGCGGACGGGCTCCATCACGTCGGCGGCGAGCGTCCCGTTCGACGTCACGGCGGGCTCGCCCGCCCGGCTCGCGTTCACCGCACTTCCCGGCACGGCGCGCGCCGGGATCGCGATCGCGCCGCCGATCGTGGTGAATGCGAGAGATGCACTCGGCAATCTGGCGACGACCTATGCGGGTCGCGTGACGATCGCTCTGGTCGCCAATCCTCCTGGCGGAAAGCTCTCGGGGACGAAAATAGTCCCCGCCGCCGGTGGCGTCGCCAGCTTTGCCGACTTGAGTCTCGACAAGGCGAGCTCGGGATACACCCTGTCGGTTTCCGGCTCCGGCCTGGCTGCCGACACGTCCAGCGCCCTGGCGATCCTCGCCGGCCCGGTGAGCGCCACGCATTCCACACTGCTCGCTTTGCCGGCCTCGATCATGGCGAGCAGCGGGGCCAGCGCTTCGTCCCTCACCGTCACCGCGCGGGATGCGTTCGATAACCCGGTGATCGGTGCCACGGTGGTGTTCACCGCGTCGGGAACGGGAAACCTCCTTACCCAGCCGAGCGGCGGCACCGATCCGGCGGGCGTGGCTACCGGTTCGCTCAGCTCGACGGTCGCCGAAGCCAAGACTATCGCCGCGTCGGTGGGTGGGGTCAGTGTGACGCAGACGGCCGCGGTGACGGTCACGCCTGCCGTGAATGGCGCGCTGGTGTTTACGACCCAGCCCGCTATTACCGCGGCGGGCTCGGCGATTGCTCCCGCCGTGCGGGTGGCGGTGCGGGACGCGTTCGGCAACACCTTCACTTCCTTCAGCGGCAACGTGACGATGGCGCTGGGCGCCAACCCGGGTGGCGATGCCGTGACCGGAACGACCACCAAGGCCGCGGTGGCCGGCGAGGCCACGTTCACGGACCTGGTCCTGGTCAAGGCCGCTGTCGGATACACGCTCACGGCGGCGGCCGGTGGTATCACGACCGGGACGTCGAATCCGTTCACCATCACACCGGGTGCCGTGTCGGCGGGGCAATCGGGTGTCGTGGTGGCGCCACCGGGCATCACGGCCAGCATCGGGACGAGCGTTTCCACGATCAGCGTGACTGCCCGCGATGCGTTCAGCAATCCGGTGCCGGGCGCCACCGTGACCCTGGTCCTTACCGGGTCGGGGAATTCCTTGACGCAGCCGGCCGGTCCGACCAACACGAGCGGCACGGCCACGGGGACCGTCAGCTCGACCGTGAGCGGTACGAAGACGGTGAGCGCAACCATCAACGGTGTCCTCGTCACCCAGCAACCGATCGTGACGGTGGCCCCGGCGGGGGCGGCAGCCTCCCTGTCGGGGGTGGCGGCATCCCCGTCGTCGATCGCCGCGAGTTTCGGCGGAGTCACGACCACCATCTCCGTGACGGCGAAGGACACCTTCGGCAACGTCATCCCGGGGCTCGCGGTGGTCCTGGCAGCGACGGGGAGTGGAAACACGCTGTCGCCGCCCGGCGGTGCCGTGACGGATGTGAACGGCGTGGCAACGGGAACGCTCAGCTCGACCAAGGCGGAGGCCAAGGTCGTGTCCGCGTCCGTGGCTGGAACGCCGGTCACGCAGACGGCCGGGGTGACGGTCCTGCCCGGCGAGGTCTCGGTCGGCCAGTCCACTATCGTAGCCGCACCCGCTACCATCACCGCGAGCAGCGGCTCCAATCCGTCCACCGTTACGGTCACGGCTCGCGATGACCAGGGGAACCCCATCTTTGGCGTCAACGTCGTGCTATCGATGACGGGGACGTCGAATGTGCTGACCCAGCCCTCCGGCCCGACCGGAGCGAATGGCGTCGCGACCGGAACCCTCAGCTCCACACTGGCCGGTGCGCGGATCGTTTCGGCGACGATCGACGGAACCGGAATCGATCAGACCGATACGGTAACCGTAGCGGCCGGATTGCCCAGCAGCCAGGCGTTTCTGGTGCCACCGACGAGCATGACGGTGGGCACGATCATGACGCCGGCGGTGCAGGTCGAGATCCGGGATCAGTTCGGGAATCGGGTGACGAGCGCGAACAACGGCGTCGTGCTCAGCTTCGGGACCAACGCGGGTGGGGGGATTCTGACGGGGGGAAGCGCGACGGCCTCGAGCGGCGTGGCCACGTTCGCGAGCCTGGGCATCGACAAGACCGGCACGGGTTATACGCTCAAGTCCACGGTCGGAGGATTCGCGGATGTGCTTTCCGCAGCCTTCAACGTGACGTCCGGCGTCGTGTCCGCGGCCCAGTCCACGGTCGTCACCGCTCCGGCTTCGATCACGGCAGGCAGTGGCTCGTCGACCATCACCGTGACGGCAAAGGATGCCGGCGGGTTCCCGGTCGTCGGAGCGACCGTGGCGCTGTCCGCCACGGGTACGGGTAACACCGTCACGCAGCCCTCGGCGCCCACCAACGGCAGCGGCGTAGCCACCGGGACTCTGAGCTCGACCGTGGCCGAGAGCAAGACGGTGACCGCGACCGCCAACGGTGTGACGATCACGCAGAAGCCGGTGGTCGTGGTGACGGCCGGCCTGGTGTCCGTCAGTCAGTCCACCGTGAGCGCCGCACCCGCCGCAATCGTGGCGGGGAGCGGCACATCGACGATCACCGTGACCGTGAAGGACGCCTTTGGAAACCCGGTGAGCGGTTCGGCGGTAACCCTGGGCGCAACGGGCACGGGTAACACGCTCAGTCAGCCCTCCGGGCCCAGCGGGAGCAACGGGGTGGCCACCGGGTCGCTCGCCTCGTCCGCGGCGGGCACGAAGACCGTATCGGCGACGGCGAGCGGTCTCGCCCTCACCCAGACAGCCACCGTGACCGTGACGACGGCGGGCAGCTCGGTCGTGTTCGTGGGTGCCGGCGACATCGCCGACTGCGGCAACGACAACGATGCCGCCACAGCCGCTCTGATCAACGCCATGCCGAGTACCACTCAGGTATTCGTGCTCGGCGACAACGTGTATCCCGACGGCACCTCCAGCCAATACACCAACTGCTATAAGCCGACCTGGGGAGCGTTCAAGTCGCGCACGCACCCTTCGGCGGGCAACCATGACTACAACACGGCCAACGCGAGCGGGTACTTCGGCTACTTCGGGTCGGCGGCGGGCACGGCAGGGCAGGGCTACTACAGCTTCGACCTGAGCGCCTGGCACGTGATCGTGTTGAACAGCAACATCGCGAGCGACGCTGGCTCGGCGCAGGACAACTGGCTCATGGCCGACCTGGCCGCGCATAAGAACGTGTGCACCCTGGCCTACTGGCATCACCCCCTCTATTCGTCGATCGGGGGCACTGGCAGTGGAGGGGCGGTGATCTCGAGCGCACGGCGGTTCTGGGACGATCTGTACGCCGCGGGGGCCGATCTGGTGCTCGCCGGCCATCGGCATGTGTATGAGGTGCTTGCACCGATGAAGCCGGATGGCACGGCTGACCCGGTCAACGGGATCCGTACGATCATCGCCGGCATGGGTGGCGAGAGCGGCGGCGATCTCACCAATATCTTCCCCTTGAGCGAAGAGCGAGAGGGCCGCACGTTCGGCGTGCTCAAGCTCACGCTGTCCGCGACCAGCTTCACCTGGCAATTCATTCCCGTCGCGGGGTCGACCTACACGCATACCGGATCAGGGACCTGTCACTAGCCGCAGTCATTAGCCCCGAGGCGCCGTGACCGGTGTCACGGCGTCGTCGCGTCTGCATAGCTAACAAGGACCACCGATGATGTTCGTTTGCACGCTTCGCCCGCTGCTGCGTCTCTCGCTCGCGCCGGTTCTACTCCTCGCTGCGACGACATGCACCACCGCCTCCGACGTGGGGCCGCCGCCCCCGGGCACGACCAACGTGCTCGTCGGAGCCGGCGATATCGCCGACTGCTCGTCCAGCGGCGACGAAGCTACCGCCGCACTGCTCGATGGCATCGATGGCACCGTGTTCACGGCCGGCGACAACGCCTACGAGGACGGCTCGACGAGCAACTTCAGCCAGTGCTACCAGCCGTCGTGGGGTCGGCACAAAGGACGGACGCGGCCCGCTCCCGGAAATCACGACTACCACACCTCGGGTGGGGCGGACTACTATGCCTACTTTGGCGCGCTGAGCGGCGAGGTGGGCAAGGGCTACTACAGCTACGACCTCGGGGATTGGCACATCATCTCGCTGAACAGCAATATCAGCATGAGCGCGGGGTCGGCGCAGGAAACCTGGCTGCGAGCGGACCTGGCGGCGAATCCCATGGCGTGCACGCTGGCCTACTGGCACCATCCGCGGTTCAGCTCGGGTACCCAGCACGGCAGCTCGAGCTCTCCTGGGCCGTTGTGGCAGGCGCTCTATGACGCCGGAGCGGAGATCGTCATATCCGGCCACGAACACAACTACGAGCGGTTCGCCCCGCAGGCGCCTGACGGCACGGCGGACGCGGTTCGCGGCATTCGGGAGTTCGTCGTCGGCACCGGCGGCACTGGTCACTACGATGATCTGGGTACCCAGTTGCCGAACAGTGAGGTCTTCGACGGTACGACGTGGGGGGTCATCAAGCTGACGCTGAGCCCGGGCGGGTATGCGTGGCAGTTCGTCCCGGTCGCCGGGGAGACGTTTACGGACTCGGGGAGCGGCTCCTGTCACTGACGTCGGGCGTCCCGGGGGCGGATCTCGTCCGCGCCCGGATGTAGAGACGATACAGGGGAGGCAGTGCCCGGGTCGTCCATACCTTGAGGCGCCGCCGCAGCAGAGCGCTGTGCCAGCCGCGGAAGCGGGTGAGCGCGCCGACCTGCGCGGCTGACGTGCTCACTTTGACACTGTAGCGACCCAGGATGGCGCAGCCGCGACTCCGGCGGGGGACGAGCCACGGTTCCGAGGTGAACAGGTAGCGAAGCCCGGCGCGATCCGCCGAGGCGAGCACGCGCGCCGAGATGTCGCCGCCCGGGACGGACGCGGACACACAGGGCGCGCCGGTGATCTGGCTCAGGATGTCACTGCTGAGGCGCCATTCTTCCGCCATGCGGGCCGGCTCCAGGTCCCGGAAGATGTTTGGGTGCGTGTGTGAATGGCTGCCGATCAGGTGGCCGGCGGCGTGCAGGGCCCGGATTCCGTCGGGGTCGATGAAGGTCCGGCTGCCGATCAGGCTCGTGACGATGAAGAAGTGTCCCTTCCAGCCGCGTTGTTCGAGCAGGTTCCCCGCCGTCAGGGCGCTCTTCCCTCCGTCGTCGAACGTGAGGAGGACGTGTCGACCGGGCCGGGTCAGATCGAGATCGGTGACGAGGCTGGGACGAACCGGGGTCTCGGCGATCCGGGCCAGATGCTCGGCGAACATGGCGGTGGAGTGTTTGTAGGCGAAGGCGCCGGGACGCTGAAAACCAGACGAGTCGGGTGCGTCAGTAACCTCGTGGTACATCAGGCAGGCGATTTCCGGCACGGCAGGCACGAATCGTCTTCAGCGCGACAGCGGCAGCTCGGCCGCGCGATCCGCTGCGGCGCGCCGCGTGGGCAGCAGGAGCTCGACCACGCGCCGCCAGAACCCGGTCCCGTAGCTCACATGGATCACGGGGAGCACGGCGGCGAGAGCGAGACCGGTCCAGGGACCTTGTTTGAGGGCGGTCTGGAGGGCGCAGCCGCCAACCACGAGCGCGTAGCTACCGGCGACCAGTCCGAAGAGAATCAGGGCGGGCTTCCACACGAGTGCGCCGATGGCGGTGGTAGCCAGCGCCAGCACAAACCCGGGTGGAATCAGCTGCCGCACCGTCATGAACCGCCCCAGCTTCTTGGCGACCAGCGGTTTGAAGTAGCCGTACTGGTAGAACATGCGTCCAACCTGGCGCAGGGTGGACCGCGCGTAGTAGTACGAGACGATGTCGGGAATGAGCAGGATGCGCCCGCCGGCTCCAATCAGCCGGGCGTTGAACTCTCCGTCCTGGTGCCGGATGAGCTCTTCATCGAACAGGCCGACGCGATCGAACGTCTGCCGGCGCACGCAGAAGAAGGCGATGGTGTCCACCCAGCGCGGCTGATCGGTCCCGATGCGAAAGTAGGACGTGCCCACACCGAACGGGTGCGACATGCCGATCGCGATGGCGCGGCCCATCGGGCTCTGGTTCGCGGGGAGTGTCCGCAGCACCGCTCCCACATTGTCGGCCCCGAACTCGTCCAGCGCGGCGACAAGCCGGGACACGTAGTTCTTGGGGTACACCACGTGCGCGTCCATCCGGACGATCACGTCACCGCGGGCGGCGCGAATCGCCAGATTGAGGGCCACGGGGGTGATGCGCTGCGGATTGTCGACCACCCGGATCAGGGGGTGCCGGGCTGAATAGTCGGCGAGCACCGGTCGCGTTCCGTCGTCGCTCATCCCGTCCACGACCAGGACTTCGAGCCGGTCCTGCGGGTAGTCGCACGCGAGAATCGAATCGAGGCACTCGGCGATGTAGTGCTGCTCGTTGCGGCAGGGCACGACGATCGAGACCGAAGGGAGAACGGCGGGCATCAGGCGGTGACCAGGCCGTCCACGCGGGTCCGTCGGCCGATGGCGTCGCGATACACGTCGATCAGACGGGCGGTGATGGCCTCCTCCGCCAAATGGGCGACGGCCACACGGCCGGCCACCCGTCGCCCGCGGCGCAGCACCCGTTCGAGAGCCGCGGCGATCGCTTCTGGGCGCTCGTCCTGGACCAGCTCGCACCCTTCGATGCCGCGCAGCCGCTCGACCGTATCGCCGATGGCAACCGAAACCACGGGCAGATCACACGCCAGTGCTTCTTTCACCACGTTCGGCGACCCTTCCTGCATCGAGGTAAACACGAACGCGTCACACGCGCTCATGTACAGCGGAACGTCCGTGTGCGGCACCCCCCACGCGACGACCAGCTCAGTAGGTAGTGATCGGTTGACCATCTCGACGGCGGCCTTCGCGAGCGAATGGCGCTTGCGCGGCTGCTCCGGATTCCCGGCGAACAGGACCATGCGCTTGTCGAGCGGCCAGCCGAGTTGTGCCCGGGCTTCGTCCCGGGGCACGATACGAAACAGGTCGAAATCGAGCCCGGATGGCAGGACGGTCACCGGCGCCCGCGTGTCGAAGTAGGCTTTCATATGCTCGGAGACCACGACGACCGCGTCCGCACGCCGGACGGCGAATCGGGTGACCCACTGCGAGATGCTGCCTGCAATGGTATGGTGCCCGTCCGGCCCGACGATGCCGAGGATGTCGCTGCCGCGCAGCGTGACGACCAGCGGCAGGTGTTTGGGGAGCGCTAACACGCCGCTCTGGCCGAACTGGGCGTGCACCAGATCGTACGGTCCGGAGCGGATCCGCGGGCGCACGGCGAGCCAGGCCCGGGCGTAGTTCCACGGGCGCTTGGCGCCGCGAAAATGGAACACGTCCACGACCACCCCCGCCTTGCGCAGAAATTCCGCCTGGCGCTTGACGAAGTGCGTAGTCTGAGGTTGGCCGGGTTGCGGCCACCCCGCAGTGATCATCAGGACTCGGATCGGTGCTTCCATGCTCTCCTGGATCGCTGGGTGCGTTTGCTCGGGCGTCAGCGAGATACGTCCGACAACGCCGGTGCGGCGACCGGATCGGCTGCGGTCCGCGCCGGGCCGCGCGTCGCCGGGCGTCGGCGCTTGCCGCCCACCAGCTCGCCGATGCCCTGAATCCACTCACCCACGGCCGGCCAGCGATCCTCCGGATCCCATGCCTCCGAACGCGTCCCCGGTGGCTGGCGACCGAACAGCTCGCGCAGTCCCTGGCCGACCCTGGGGTAGCGTCCCGGGTACCCTGCGGGCGCCCCGGCAAGAATGTACAGGAACCGCTTCACGTCCCCCCAGACCCAACGGACGGTGACGCCTGTGGCATAGCCGGTGCGCCGCTCCACCGTCAGGCCGCGCACGATCGCAAGCCACCACTGCGGGAAATCCGCGCCCGCCGACACGGCCAGCTGGAGCGAGCCCCAAAAACGACCGTTCACTTCCATGAGATAGGGCGCGTGCACGCCATCATCGCGAAATTCGACCATCGCGGGCCCGTGCCATTGCATGTCGGTGAGGAGTCGCTCGGCCGGCCCGAGCAGTCTGGGGTCCAGCGCGGCCGACGAGCGGAGCGAGCTGCCCGAACCGGACGGGCGGACGTCGCGCAGCCGTTCGTGAGCGAACCACGCCACCGGTCGACCGTGATCGAACAGCGCAAACACGCCTTTCCCCTGCCCGGGAACGAAGGCCTGCATCACCGGCCAGCTGTCCGCGTAGCGGTGCGCGGTGATTGCCCGCTCGAGCTCAGCCGCGTCGCGCACGTAGCTCGTGCCGGGATCCGCGATGAAGCTGCTCCCGTTCCAGGCATTGCTGAAGCGCGATTTGACCACGCATGGAAACCCCAGCTCTCCGGCCGCTGCATGGGCTTCGGACATCGAGGTGGGCATCCGCGTCGGTGGCACACCGACGCCGCAAGACCGGGCGGTTTCCAGGGTGGCGGCCTTATCGAATGCGCGCCGGAGCACCGGATCTGGAGCACATGCGACGGCGATCCCGGCGGCTTCCCAGACCTCTCGCTCGAGGTTGCAGAGGACGCAGGAGCGCTCGGTGAGCGGGAGCACCATCGTCACCCTACGGGCGATCGCCCACGCACGCAGCGCCTGGAAGGCCGCCGGTGTTTCTCCGCTCAATCTGAAGCGGGCGAGGCAAAACCGTGACCAGGCCGCCAACGGTCGCCCGCGCGTCGCCGCGACCACGACGTCGCATCCCGCCCGACCGAGCGACCGTGCACAGGCCAATGCCTGGTTGGTCTGCCCGTCCAGGATGAGAACCGACTCCCGGCTGGGGCTCACGACAGGCCGCCGCGTGCGCGCACGGCGCCGAGCAGGGCCGCCTGCGTCCGCCCGAGGTCGTCGTTGACGATCCGCACAGCGCCCCGAACCCGGGCGAACACGTGTCGGTACGCATCGCTGCGGCGACGCAGATACTCGATTGAAAACTCACCCTTGCGACGGAACGATTCCTCCGGGGAGATGTCCAGGAACACCGGGACCGTCGGCATCGGCGTGATGCGCTCGAGCAACCTCGTCCACGGGCCGTCACGGCCGTTGGCGACGTCCACGAGCGTATCGTAGAAATAGCGATCCATGATCAGGACGCGCCCGCGGACTTTCTCCAGGTAGGCGCGGTAGCAAAGAAAAACCAGGAGATCGAACGGGTACAGGAGCCGCCGCAGCGGTTTGTTCCAGAGCAGTGCGGCGCGCAACCCTCCCAGTGCGCCGCGCAGGCCGCCCGCCGGCGGGCGCTGGAGCTTCTGGGATCGAGGATCCGGCGCTCCGGGGGCCAGCTGGTCTCCCCGCTGCCCGCGCACGCGGTCTCGCAGCGACCGGAGGAGGGCATAGACGCCCACCTGGTCGTTCAGGTGAAGTACGACAACCGGACGGCGCTCTGCTTCGAGCGCGCCCTGCAGGTAATCGATGAGCGTAGATTTCCCCGCCCCGTCCAAGCCGGAAAACGTGATCAGCACTGCGTCTCATCCCCTTCGCGCGGCAGCGCGACCGCCGCTGCCAGTGAATCGCCTATGATCATGGTGCGTTCAACGCACCACTTGTGCTAGCAATGTCAGCCAACGAGAGTAGCGTAAAGCATTATGCCATAAATACTTGTACTGCATGTCTTGGGACCGTACTCCGGTCAGCACCGTCGCCGTGTGGTGTCAAAGCGACAGCGATTGGCCAACGCTACCCCCAGCGCTGGCGGCGTGCCGAGATGCGCGGCGATGTCGTCGGCGCTCGCGGATGGGGTGAGGAAGGCCCAACTGGCCATCGCATAGGCAAGCAGCAGCCATTGCAGCTTCAGCACGATGTAATTGCCGCTCAGATTCCCCGCGAGCAGCGCGGCCATCTGGGCGGCCGGAAGGATGCCTTCCGTGCCTCGTCGCGCTTTCCATGCGCCCCAGCATACCAGGCCGAGGCCAGTCAAGAAGGGAATCGCCCCTGCCAGCCCGGTGGAAGTCAGCACCTCGAGGAACAGATTGTGAGTGTCCCGGGTCTGGTGCAGCTGGGGAGGAAGGCCAAGCCGTACGGCGAGCATGTACTGGTTGGACGGACCCCATCCCATGAGGGGCCGGTTCTTGAACAACTGCAGCGCGGCTGGAAAGATCTCCTGCCGACCGGCGAGGTTGCCCTGGGCGGCTAGCTGGATGCGTCGCTGCATCAGCGGGGACTGCAGGGCGCCCCACGCGGCCAACGCGATGGTGACCAGCGCCACGAGGTTGTTGCGCAGTCGAATACCAAACGTTTTCCCGATCAGCGAGAAGGTCCACAAGCCGACCGCCAGCGCCAGCAGGCCTCCGCGCGAGCCTCCCATGATCATCGCAAGCCCGATCAGTGCGGCGATGGGCCAGGCCATCCAGCTCGGCCGCAATGCCGTTCTGGCCCTGCCGAACACGAGGCCGATGGCCGCCAGCAACCCGGCGCACAGCACTCGGGCGGCCCGATTCGCGTTCTGGCCGAATACCGTGGCACGTTCCGTGTCGGAATCCACGATCCTCCCGAGGCCAAGTACCGTCATGACCGCGAGGATCGCCGCCGCGATGACCAGCGTGAGCAGCACTCTGCGGGCGACGCCCTCGTAGCGCATGAGGTTGAAGCAGGCGCAGAAAATCATGAGACCCTGCATGTAGAACAAGGACGACCGCAGGGCATCTGACGTAAAGCGCGCGCCCCCCAGCACGTACGCGAGCCAGTATGCGTACACATAACCCAGAAACCACCACAGGGCCGCGGGGCGACGGCCGTAGCAGATGCGGGGCGACAGGAGCGTAACCGCGAGGAAGCCCGCGCCGGTGAGCGTCGTGAGCTCGAGCGGCAGTCGACCCGGCGCGTCGAACGGGAGCGAGAATACGAACCCGTACAGCGCCCAACGCAGCAGCCGGCTCGGGCGCGCCTCCGAGGGGTAGGCCTGGAGCGGCGGCTGGTGTTGCGCGGCGGCGAGGGCGTCGGGACCGCCGAGGCGCATGCGACGTGGCATGAGGTCGATCCTCCTCACCGACCCCGGCTGGGCGCCAGGGTGGTCAGCACGACCCCGACCGCCTGCTCGGCCGACAGTTCCGCCGTATTCACATCGATCATTCGCGTTCGCCCGGACGCGGTCACCCGGGCCCGGATCTCCTCGTAGGCTCGGCGGTAGCGATCCAGAAACTCGAATACCGCCGCATCGCCGGTTTCCTTGACGCGATGTGACTTAGAGCGAGACCGGATACGCTGGACCAATACCGAATCGGGAGCGTCGAGCCAGATCACCAGGTCCAACCGGCCCGCCCACTGTTCGAGCTGCCGGCGCCATTCCCGCGCCAGGAGGGTGGTGCCCCGATTTGCCGCCTGGAACGCGCTCAAGCGGCCCAAAGCGAACAGCGGACCTTCGTCGAGCATGATGACGTGCCGGCCCGCGCTCGCTTCACGATCCAAGACGAGGGGAAGGGTTCGGAGACGGAGCAGTTGCCCCATTGCGGACCGAAACGACCGCGGGTGATCTCGCAACAGCTCGAGGCCGATCGGAACCAGTGCGATCGCGTAGCGGATGACGGTGGGGAGGTCCCGCCACCGGTCGATGTGGACCCCGGCGCGGATCCCCGGCTCGAGCCGAGCGATGGCGTGCAGCATCGCCGTCTTCCCGGCGCCTGCCGGTCCGACGAGCTCCGCGATCAGCGCCTGGCCCGGCGTCGCCGCCGTTGACGCTCGGCGCCCGCGCGGCGGGGCATCGATCAGAGGCACTCCCAGACCGCCTGCTTCACTTCGGCCAGCACCCGATCGATCGGCTGCGCCGCATTGATTTCCGCCACGCGTGACGTCGGGGGGAAGGTCAGGTGGGCGACGATCTCCACTTTGCGCTGCAGCTGATCGGACGGTGTATCCGGCTTGCGGCGGGCGGCGATGTCGACCGGCACGTGCAGGCGGATCACGAGGTCCGGCGGCACCAGCTCCGCCAAGCGGAACGCGGCCTGCTCGCGTCGTGCCACGGTCCGCCGCAGCCACGACGTCGACTCGATCCAGTGCCCCAGCCGAGGTCCGTCGTTAAGCCCGGCGAACTGGCTCTGTGGCAGGCGATCCGAGAGCACGATCATCCCCAGGCTCCGGGCTTGCCGTACCCCTTGAGCCCAGCGCCGGCGCTCGCGGGAAAGCGCCAGCACCCACAGGAGCTTGCCGAACAGCCGCAGCCCGGTGGGCTCGCGTCTCGTGGCGGGCGCGGGATTCTGTCCGGCGGGCGTGGTCACCGCGGGGCGGGTGAGTGCGCCGAGACGTTGCAGCCAACGTCGCGGCGTGGACGCAGTCCCCTTACCGCTCCCGCCATAGGTTGACACAACCGCCGTTTCGCGCGACAGCCACCTGGCAACGGCCTGGGTAAGGGTCGACTTTCCGGCCCCGTCGGGACCCACGAACGCGATGGCGACCCCGCCTTGGGGCGGCGTTCGGGTCGAGCGGGTCGGGGCCCGCGTCAGCCAGTGCGAAACCCGCCACCAGATCCAGGTCCATTCACGGACCAACATCCGCCGCGCGGCGCCGAAGGCGCTGTACATGCGGTAGGCGCTCAGCGGCGCATCAGCCAGTTGCCGGAATCCGCGGAGCTGTCGGATTGAAGGTGCCCGGGCCGCGATCATCGCGGCCGCCGCGTGGGCGGCCGCGCCGCCGACGAGGGGTGTCGCCACCTCGATCAGGCGATCGGACCGCACCCGTGCCGCGAGCCACCGCATCTCCCGCAGCATTCCACCACGTACGTAACCGTGCCCCAGGAGGGCGAGTGCCCGATCGCGCCAGCGCAGTTTCATCGCGGCCCGGGCGATCAGGATCAGCAGCTCGAGATGTGGATCGGTCACCCAGACATCGTACTCGGGGTCGCGCACGCGGGTCGCGAGCATGACTTCTTCCCAGGGCAACCGGTGTCCCTTGAGGAACTTCTCGCCCAGCGTCAGCTGGTAGTGCACGTGGAGGTGGGTGAGCTTGCCCGTGGACGGGTCGAACCCCACATAGTCTTCGATCCCGGGATACCCGCGGCCGGCCTTCACCACAAACCGTTTGAAGCTCGGGGAGTCGGTGAGCAGGCGGGTGAGCCGCTGCGCCGAGCGACGATCGAACAAGACATCGACGTCGGTCAGACCGGTCAGCGCAGGACCGAGGTGCTCATTGCTTTTCCAGTGACAGTACCGGATGCCTTTGGCGTCGAGCCGGGTGAACAGCTCATCCAGGATCCGCAGCCGTGGCGCGGCAGGCACCTCGCGCGGCCGCGGATCGCGGCGTTCGGCGGTGGACTTGTCGGTCGGTCGCGCTGTCATTCGATGGCCGGGGCGGGGGCCGCCGCTGACGGGTTCGGGATGGGGGCGGGTCGCACGAACTTCCGGATGAAGTTGCGCATCGTCTCGAGCATCCACAGCCCATCCTGTCCGAGGAACGTCGCCGGGGCACGGAAAACGAGCAGCAGCGCGGTGCCCAGCGCGAGCAACGGGACTGCGATCACGATGGGGACGGGGGGCAGTCCCCAATGGCGCAGCAGCGTCGCGGCCCCCCAAATCACGGGTGCGCACGCCACCGTGAGGTAGACCGCTGGCTCGTGAGCGCGCCAGAAGGCGCCCCAGGTGAGGTGGCCCACGTCCAGCCCGAGCTGCGCCATCATCAGGAAGTTGACGGTCAGCGCAGCCAGCGTGCCCCAGGCGACTCCCGTAATGCCCCAGTGTTGGCCGATCCACGCGCCACCAACCACCAGCACGGCGTACAATGCCTGGCGCCACGCCCGGCGATACACGGCACCGGTCGAGCGGGTGATCGAGTCGCTCATCTTGTAGCTGGTGCGGAACAGCATGCCGATGGCCAGGATCTGAAACGGCGCTACCACAGCGGCCCAGCGGGCTCCGAGCGCCACGTGGATCACTTCTGGTGCGAGCAAAATGATGGCCAGGCTGGGCATCAACACCAGCAGGGCGATCAAGGCGACCCCACGTCGATAGGCGGCGGAGAGTCGCCGCGGGTCATCCTGAACCTTCGCCATGGCCGGAAAGAGCACGGCGTCGAGCACGGTGCCGAAGCCGTACGCCGGTGCCGACATCAGGGAGTACGCCCGGCCGTAATACCCCAACGCGCTGGGACCCAGGAAGCGGCCCACCGTCATGTTGTCCCCGTTCAGGGCGACGTAGTTGGCGATTCTGGCCGCTGTAAAACCGCCGCCGAAGTACATCAGCTCGCGGAAGGCTCGGTGATCGGTGAATTGACGAAATCGTGGAGGGTATTGTGTGAGGAGCACGGACGTCTTGAGCAGCGTCTGCGCCATCTGGGCGGCCACCAGCGCCCAGACGCCCCAGCCGAGCAGAGCGGTGATGACCCCCACCAGGCCGTACCCAATGGCGTAGGTGATCACGTCGAGGTTGGCGAGCCAGCGGAACCGCAGCTCGCGGCTCATCAGCGACGACGCCACCGTCTGCAGGCCCTGGAGCGGGAACACCCACGCCAGCACATGCAACACGGGGGTCACGCCAGGCATGCGCAGGAACTCGGCCGCCAACGGCGCCCCGAAGTAGATGACCGCACCCAGAAACAACCCGAGCACTACGGACGCGGTGAACGCGGTCTCGACATGCCGGGGCTCGAGATCGGGACGCTGGACCAGCGCCGGTCCCAAACCGAGCTGCGAGACGATTGCGGAAAAGCCGATGACCACTGCCGCGGCACTCACGACTCCGAAATCGGCGGGCGACAAGAGCCGGGCCAGCACGCCGAGGATCAGGAGTTGAAGAATCGCGAACGCCACCTTGCCGTAGATCATCCACAGCATCCCGGCGACCGTCTGATGCGTCAGGCTGCGCTTCATTCCCGTCCCGAGTCTGCGCTGTGGCGTCGATTGTTGCGAAGCCGCAACATGAATGGCTAAGGAAAACTCAATATATCTGTCTTACGGCACCGACGAGCCTGGACCCGACACGGGAGCACTCGGTCACCCGACCGATGCTCCGGTCATAAGGTCTTGCGGCCATTCGGCTTGCTGGGGTCGCGCCCGCCACGACGGGCATTTTGACGTAATGCTGCAACGGGCGTGCCGAGGCAACCGTCTAGCGGTCGCCCGGGGGCGCGAACCCCATGCCGCGGAGCGCCTGATCAATGCGGCGTGAGCCGAACCGTTGCAGCAGTATGCGCAGGTCTCTCCGCATGCGCCCTCGGCCGACATAAGCGCGGAATCGCAATGACGGTGAGAGGCGGGGAGGGGGAGTCTCCTCCGTGTCCAGCTCCCAGGGATGAAAATAGAACATGAACCAGGAGCGCTGGGCGAGACGCCGGGCGACGCCCCAGCGGTACACGCGCGGTGGGATCAGCCGGAAATAGCCGCCGCCCGCCCAGGGCAGCGCCAGCGGCCCGACTGCCACCCGAGACATGGGGAGCTCGAGGAGTCCGGGTCGCACCTCCACGACCGCGCGCTCCGGATCGATCGGGGTCGCCAGCTGCCCGTACCGGTCGTGCGCCTTGAAGTCGTAAAAACTCGAGTCGTACCAGTAGCCGGCTTCCGCGAGGTAGTCCAGCACGGCGTCGCTGATGGAGAACATCGGCGCCCGGATTCCCCATACGGGAAGCCCGGTCAGCTGCTGCAGGGTATCGCGGGCCCGGGTCAACTCCTCGGCGAGCGCCGGACGCGACAGACCGTAAAGACGCGGGTGCGTATCGCTGTGGCTCGCCACTTCGTGCCCATCGGTCACCATGCGACGTACCAGCGCCGGGTAGCGGCGTGCGACCCAGCCCAGCACAAAACAGGTCGCGGTGGCGCCGGTGGCGGCGAGCGCATCGAGCAGCTCGTGCGTGTTGCGTTCGACCCTGGACTCGAGCTGCTCCCAGTCGTTGGTCGGGAGGGCGCCCTTCAAGTTTTCGGCGTGAAACCATTCCTCGATGTCGAAAGAAGCCAGAAATATCGGCTGAGCGGTCACAGCATGCGCCTTCCCTTGGCGCGCAGCTGGGCGACATCGATGGATGTGGGGAACTTGAAGTAGCGCTTCTGCGACATATCGACGGTGCGGGAGGTGGGCCACTGCGGCGTGCCCAGGCGTGCCAGCAGCCCCGCAACTTCCCGACCCGCCACTTCTTTGGCCCTGGCCGACAGGTCGAACTGCGAGTCGCCGGGCGTGATCGGCACTACGTACTCGGCCAGCACCTGCCCGGCGTCGAGTTTTTCGACCATCGTGTGCACCGTGATGGTCACTTGCGGCTCCCCGTGCAGCAGGGCCCAGAAGGTCGGCATCATTCCCCGATAGTAGGGCAGCTTGCCGTTGTGGATGTTGATCGTGTGAGGGGCCGCACCCAGCGCGGCCGCCCGAAAGATCTCCGGTGCCGACACGGATAACAGCACGTCCACGCCGCGCTCCCGCAGCGTTCGCAGGTACGCTTCGTCGTTGATCGACTCCAGGAGCCGCACCGGCACTCCGGCCCGGGCAGCCAGGGCCGCCACACTGCGCGGCTTCCCCAGGCGGTCCGCCAGGCGGGCCATGGCATATCGGGCCATCAGCCGGACCATGTCAACCGTGCCGTAGACCTTCCAGAGACGGCGCGCCAGCGCCAGGCGCGACTCGTTGAAATTGCGCAACAACACGATCTCGATCAGGCGCACCGGCCCGCCCGCAGAGGCCGCGAGGAAGGCTTCAAAGAAGCGGCCTGTGAAGAAGGGATCGTCCTGCGTCACGGCAACGACATTCACGGACCTGCTCATGCGCCCGGTGGCTCCGGTGAAGGTGTCATAAAATGGGGTTTTGGTCGCGAAATGCCGAGGGGCGCCGTAGCGCCCCTCGGTGGTGGACTGGTCAGCCCGTCGGTCCGCTCACCAGCCGCCCTTGCGAAGGACCACGACCGGCACCGTGCGGAGCATGATCTTGAGGTCTTCCGTCAGCGATTGCCGTTTGATGTACTCCAAGTCGAGGCTGACCTTGCGGCGCACGTCCTCGATGGACTGGTCGTAGTGATGATTGATCTGCGCCCAGCCCGTGATCCCGGGGCGCACCTTATGGCGCAGATTGTAGACCGTGATCTGCCGCTGCAGATCGGCGGCGATCCCCGGCTGCTCGGGGCGCGGGCCGACGATGTTCATGTCGCCCAGCAACACGTTGAACAACTGAGGCAGCTCGTCGAGACGGTACTTGCGCAGCACGCGTCCGACCGATGTGATCCGGGGATCATCCTGGCTTGCCCACACCTGTTCGGTCTTCTTCTGCACGAACATCGTCCGGAACTTGTAGATCCGGAATGGCTTGCCGCCGAGGTCCAGCTGGCGCCGCCCATTCCCGCGATCCTCGACAGGATCGCGGCGATCGAGACCGACCCGGGTCTGCTGGAAGAACACCGGACCCGGTGAGGTCAGCTTGATGAGCACCGCCACCAGGGCCATCACCGGTGCCGCGACCACGATTCCGACCAACGCCACCAGGACGTTCAGCGCCCGGCGGGTGCCCTCGGTCCGTTGCTCAACCGGCCCCACGCCGCGCATCAGCGCGAGGGGCGGGCGAAGGGCGAACGTTTCGGCGAGGTTGGAAGCGGTCATGGCGCGGGCCGGGTCTCTCCTGATGTGTCGTGCGAGCCAACGGGGCCATATCGGCCCCCCGCGCTCCCTCTAGCAAGTGCCGTGCACCAAGCTGCCGACCAGAACTGTTTTTGCAACTGTATGATGGCACGTCAGTTACACGTTCGTTACCTAACGCCCGCCTGATGGTGACTGGGCTATCCTGTTGCGGCGCAACGCTATCTGTGGAACCGGTGCCACAAAAAAAAGCGGAGGGAAGCTGTCGGCTTCCCTCCGTGTGCCCGTTTCCAGCCGGGGTCACTCGACGTTGTTGGACGCCAACAGGCCCCGCTCGAGTCCGTGCCGCTCCATGAGTCGGTACAGGGTCGTACGATCGACTCCGGCGATCCTTGCGGCTTTGGACATGTTGCCGCCGGCCTGGTGAACCAGGCGCGTGAGGTAGCGACGCTCGAAGGCCGACAACAGACGCTCGCGCGCGGCGTGATAGCTCTCGCCCGGCGAGCCGTCGATCTCCATCGGCACCGTTTCCGCGGCCGCGGCTGCTTTCTGTTCCCCTATGAACGGAATGTCCTCGGGCTGAATGTCGGCGCCCGGTTCGAGCAGTACGACGGCGTGCTCGACCACGTTCTGCAGCTCACGGACATTGCCCGGCCAGTTGTGGCTCGAGAGGGCGCGGATGGCGGACGTGGTCCAGGTCGGCAGCGGCTGGCCGGCGTCGCGATGCCGCTTCCAGTAGTAGGCCAGGAAGTGGTTCGCCAGCAGCGGGATGTCTTCCGGACGGGACCTGAGCGGCGGCATGTGAATCGGCACCACCCGCAGCCGATAATAGAGGTCCTCGCGGAGCGCGCCTGAGGCGACTGCTTCATCCGGATCGATGTTGGTGGCGGCGATGAACCGCACGTTGACGACCGCGTCGGTCGTTTCGCTGCCCACGCGGCGCACCACGCCGTCTTGGATCACCCGCAGCAGTTTTGCCTGGATCGGCTTGGGCATCTCGATCAGCTCGTCCAGGAACATCGTGCCGCCGTTGGCCGTCTCGAGCAGGCCGGGTTTGTCGCGAACGGCGCCGGTGAAGGCTCCCTTCACGTGACCGAACATCTCCGACTCGAGCAAGGCCTCGGGCAGGGCGGCGCAGTTGATGGCGACCACGGGTCGGCTGGAGCGGCGGCTGTAGTGATGAATGAACTGGGCGATCAGTTCTTTGCCCGAGCCGCTCTCGCCGGTGATGAACACGGATGCGTCGGTGGCGGCGACCTTGCGCGCCAGTGCGATGATCTTGCGAAAGGCCGGGGCGCTGCCGAGCACGTTGAACTTCTCGGTTTCCCCCGGGGCCTGCTCGAGCTGGGCCTGCATCGACTGGGATTCCCGCGCTACCACGACCGCATGGGCCGCCCGTCCGATGAGGATTTGGAGGTGCGTCGCCGAGAACGGCTTGGGCAGATAGTCCCAGGCGCCGGCGCGGAGCGCCTCGAGACTCGAATCGACGCTTGGGTTGCCGGTCATGACGATGACGATCGTCTCCGGATGCGTGGCCAGTGCGGCGCGGAGCAGCTCCATGCCAGGCACCTGGCTCATGTAGAGATCGACCAGGATGATGTCGAAGGCGCGCCGCTTGATGGTTTCGAGCGCTTTGTCACCCCGGGAGCAGACCGTAAGGTTGTAGCCCTCGGCCTCGAGGTAGGAAGCGCAGCTTTCCCGCATCACCCGTTCGTCGTCCACCACCATGATGCTGAGGCTGGCCCGGGTGCGGGGATCGATCGGGAGCAGCTTGCTGACGTCACGTCCCAACGCAGGGTCTGTCGTGTGTACGGCCACGCGGTTGCATCCTCGTCGCAGAAGTCCATCGTCGCGGCAGCGCTGCGCCGCGGGATCACGAAACACCATTGCAGGGATCGGGCCTGCTAGGCGGCGGCCGCCTATGAGGTTGTCCTGTCGGAACCTATGGTTGCCGAGCCGCAACAATCCGTTGTGCACGGGCATCACTCTGTTGCACATTTGCAACGAACCCTCTCGTTTCGCAAGTGGCGTTTAGAGTGCTGCCTGGGACCGGAAGTGCCGTACGTCACAGCGGTCTAGACCTTGCAACCAACGGTGCTAGCCTTAGCATAGTAGCGGCCCCTGGTTTTTTCAGGTCCGGGCCATTGAGGGCCCGACCACCCAGTATTGAGGTTTCGACTGAATGCCGAATGACCTGCCGGTTCCGACACCGGTCCCGCAGCCGCTGCCCGCGTCCGTCGCGCTGCAGACGAATCAGGGGTACCCGGCGCCGACGCTGTACGGGGAGCCGCCCGGTGGCGGAGGCCCGGACTGGCGCCGCATCTTCGCATCGGTCGTCCGCTTCAAGTGGCTCGTGCTGGGCGTCGTCGTCGTGGGCACGGCGGCCGGGTATGGATTGAGCCGATTCCTCATCAAACCCGGGTACCTCGCTCGCGCTACGATCTGGGTTGACGTCATCGATCCCAGCGCGCGCACGCCGCAGGCGTTCCAACTCGGTGGCCAGTTGGGAATCTCCACGGGGTGGGACAACCTGCTCACCTCCGACCAGGTGATGGACTATGTCGTGCACAAGAACCAGCTCTACCTGGGATGGGAGATCGCGGGCGATTCGACGGCATTCCAAGGGTTTGATCTCCAGGATCGATATCGGATCGGCCTCTATACGCTCAAGGTCGACAGCACGGGTCAGCACTACACCCTGATGGGGGAAGACGGCACGCAGGTGGAAAGTGGTGCGATCGGCGATTCCGTCGGCCGCAGCCTCGGCTGGCGCTGGGCACCGCCCGCGAGCTCCCTTCCGAAGGGGCATGTGATCGCGTTCTCGGTCACGGCTCCGCATGAGACCGGATTGTCGCTCGCCTCCACCCTGGCGGTCCGCAGCGACGCCGACGGGAATTTCATGCGGCTCGAGCTGAAGGATCCCGATCCGGAGTTCGCGGCGGCCACGGTGAACGCTATCGCGGAGCGGTTCGTCACGGTGGCGGCCGAGTTGAAGAAGCAAAAGGTGCATGAGCTGTCCGGGGCTCTGTACGAGCAGCTACAGCGTGCCAAGGTCGCCGTAGGAACCGCCGAGGCAGCCTTGCGCGCGTTCCGCGTTCGCTCGGCCACCTCGCTGGCCATGAGCAACAACGGGCAGATCGACACGCGCGACCCGTCCGCCAACCGGTTCTTCAATGCGAGGGTCACACTGGACCAAGTGCAAGAAGACCGGCAGGTCATCCGGCGCGTACTCGCGGAGGCGGCTGACTCCGGCATTCAGCCCGGTAACCTGGAGAACATCCCGTCCGTGCAACGCTCGTCCACGCTCATTGCCGCGTTGCGCGAACTGACTGCGGCGCAGGCCGAATTGCGCGCCATGCGCTATCGCTATACCGACGAACAACCGGCGGTGCGGCGGCTCCTGAGCCGGATCGAGGACTTGCAGAAACGCACCATTCCGCAGCTGGCGCTGGCCCTCGATGGCACGCTGTTGGCGCAGGAGAACGACCTTCGCCAGCAGATCAACAGCGGCTCGGCCTCGCTGGCGACGATCCCCTCGCTCGCCATCGACGACGAACGCTTGAATCGTGATCTGACCGCCGCCGAGCAGACCCTCGCCGGTGTGCAGCAGCAATACGATCAGGTTCGGTTGGCCGAGGTCAGCGCGCTCCCCGACGTGAAGCTGTTCGATCGGGCCGTGGTGCCGCAGCGCCCTGTGGGCACGCTGGCGCCGGTCCTCATCGCGCTCGCCTTCCTCAGCAGTCTGGGCGCCGGCGTGGTGGGAGCGGTCCTGCTCGACCGGACCGATACGCGGTTCCGCTATCCGGAGCAGGTGACCACCGACATGGGGTTGTCGATCCTCGGTGTGGTGCCGCGCGTGTCCCGTGAGAACGGCAACGGCCGCAA
>JBGQFX010000016.1:0-61699 GCA_041497135.1 Gemmatimonadota bacterium
CAAGGCGGCGAGCGCCGGGAAGTCCTTCACGCAGACCGGCATGGCCGTCGGCACGCCTGCGTACATGAGTCCGGAGCAGGCGGGCGGAGAGACCGACGTGGACGGCCGGAGCGACCTCTACAGTCTCGGCTGCGTGCTGTACGAGATGCTGGCGGGGCATCCGCCGTTCACGGGGACCACGGCGCAGGAGGTGCTGGCGCGGCATTCGATGGACGCCGTGCCATTGCTCACGGCGGCGCGGCCGACGGTGCCGGCGGCGATCGAGCAGGCGGTGAACTCGGCCCTGGCGAAGGTCCCGGCGGACCGGTTTCGCACGGCGGCGCTATTCGGGGAGGCGCTGCGGGGTTCGCTGGCCGAGGACGGTCACCCATCGCCCCCGCACCGATCCCTGCGGCGAGCACGGCTCTTCGCAGCAGTGACGAGCGCGGCGGTGCTTGTCGCCGTGCTGGTCGGTGCATGGCGCTACTTCTTGCACCGCGCCGAGCGCCGGGACGCCTCCAAGCGCGAGTGGGTTCTCCTCGCCGATTTCGAGAGCTCGCCCGATGAGCCCACTCTGGGAGCTGCCGTGCGCGACCTGGTCGCCGCTGAGTTCGATGAATCGCAGCGGTTCCTGACGGTTCCGCCCGATCAGCTGCGGGAGGCCCGTCGACTCGCCCAGGTGCCGGACAGCGCCCGACTCACCGAAGCGGTGGCGCGACACCTCGCCTACCGCACCAACGTCCGGGTCGTCGTCGAGGGCCGGGTGAGTCGGGTGGGACGTCGCAGCTATGCGATCGTCCTGCGCGCGCTCGCAGTCGACGACGGGGCCGCGCTTGCCGCCGCCAGCGGGTCGGCGACAAGTGACAGTATCATGACTCACGTCCAGGAGCTAAGCCGGCAGCTCCGCGCATCGCTTGGGGAGCGTAGTGAGGACGTGGCGCGTACCCCATCTTCCATCGAGGTCATCACGTCATCGTTCGAGGCCTACCGGAAGCTCGTGGCGGCCCGCGAGAGAGTCGACGCAGGAGACTATCTCGGCGCTGCGCGGCTTGCACACGAGGCGATTGCGCTCGATCCCGAGTTTGCCTCCGCTTGGGCGACCTTGGGCTATGTGTTCGGCAACCTTCGCCTGCCGGATTCCGCGCAATTCGCGGACGACCAAGCCCGCCGTCGCCCCGGGCGGCTCACGCGCCGCGAACGAGTTTACCTCGAAGCCCGCGCCGCCCGGCGGCAGGGGGAGGAAGCAGAGTTCAGAGCGTGGGAGAGCGTACTCCAGGAGTTTCCCGAAGACGCCCGTGCGCTGAACAACCTCGGTGTTTGGCTACCGGACCGCGGTCGGTTCGACGAGGGGCTCGCAACCTTGGAGCGCGCTGTCGCAGCGAGTCCTCTTGCTCCAAACGCACAGTACCTGGGCAACTACGCAGCGGCCCTGGCCGCCCTCGGACGGCTCGACGAGGCAACCGCCGTCTATGAGAGGTTGAGTGAAGGGCCTCTTAGGGTCCAGGGGCGACTGTTTATCGCCATTGCGTCAGCCAATTGGGCTCGTGTTGAGAGGCTGGCAGTTGCCTTGCGGGACGACCAACGCAGACCCCGGTGCGGCGCCTCCGAGGGTTCATCGCCCTCGCCTCGGCCGACGCCGCCCGCGGGCAGATGGCGGCGGCCGAACAATCGCTGCAACGCGGTGCTCACTTTGTGGTCACCGAGGGCCTGGGTGTCGGAAGTACTCAAGACGTTCAGTGCTCAGGATTGTTGCTCCGGATTGTCTCCGCGACAAAACCGGAGCGAGCCGATCCACGAGCCGCAGGCGACACGGGGATCACGGGCATCATCGTGAATGGCGTCTGGGCGGCGTTCGCGGGCGATACGATCACGGCTCGACGGCACCTAGCTGCACTCCACGCCCGTCCCGTCGAGGAGCGCGGACCCACCTGGAGAACGGGCACGCTCCTCGAAGCGGCCATCCCTGTCGTCCGGAACGACTGGGACGAGGTCGTGCGAGCCCTCGGCGAGGCCGCCTTTGAGGGCGGGGGCGTGGGCCTTTTTGGAGACCTGGGAATGCGCCGCTGGCTGGTCGCCGAGGGATACCAGCGTCTCGGGCGGCTGGATTCGGCGGTCGCGTACCTGGAAATGCTGGTGACCCCCACCCGGACGACCTGGCAGGATGAGCTGACGAAGGGCCTGACGTTCTCTTTTGCCGAGTTTCGTCTCGGCAAGCTCTACACGCAGTGGGGAGACTACAAGCGCGCCAGACGGCACTACGGGATCTTCCTCGACACGTTCACCCGCCCCGACACGGAATATCAGTGGATGGTGACCGAGGCGCGGCAGGCGCTGGTGGAGGCGGAGCGGCGGGGTGGGTAGGAGCGCTGGCCTCAGCGTGTGAGCTGGATCAGCGCGATCGACGTCGCGACGCTCGCGGCCCAGAACGCGAACATCCAGCGCACCAGACGGCTCTCCGATAGCCCCATTCGGGCGACCAGGCGGCCCTCGAGCAGCGCCAGTCCCTCCCGGAGCTCGGCGCGCACTTCGACCGTGCGCTGCTCGAGCTTCGCGTCGAGCGCGCTGATGCGCTGCCCGAACTCGGCCTGCAACTCCGCGATGCGCTGCTCCAGCTTCGCGTCGAACCAACCGAAGTTGGCCCCGAACAGGTCGCGGATCTCGGACCGATAGGTGGTGTCCACCAGGTTGAACCACTCCACGAATTCGTTGGCGATTTTTTCGCCGAACGTGTCGTAGAACAGCTTCGACAGCTCCACCGTGACCGGCAACCTACCCTCCCGGGCTCTGGCCGGTCACCAGGATAAGTATAGA
The DNA here is from genome assembly GCA_041497135.1 of Gemmatimonadota bacterium. Lineage (GTDB taxonomy): Bacteria > Gemmatimonadota > Gemmatimonadetes > Gemmatimonadales > GWC2-71-9 > DASTHG01. The sequence continues at coordinate 2,791 of JBGQFX010000016.1, forward strand.
CTCGGGCGTTGGGAGGAGCAAAATCCCGCCGCGGAGGCCGGGAATACGCTTAGCCGCCGGTGCCGAACTGCCGGGTGAATTTGTTCAGGAACGACCGGGTGATCGATCGGTCCCAGGCGAAGAGGCCGGTCGCGTTCTCGGCGGTGTTGAGCACCACGAATAGCCCGGTGCCCGCGGTGTTGAGCCAGCCGAATCGGATGTTCGCCGAGAACACCCCGGCCTGGTTGTTGTACTGCACCAGCGACTGGGTGAAGATCCGCGGCGTGAGGAAGTAGCCGAGTCGGACCCCCACCAGCGAACGGACGAAGTCCGCCTGGTCGAGCCGAACCTGGTTGTAATCGAGCAGCAGCGACGAGGTGAGCGCCGATCCTTTCCGGATGGTCAGCGTCGACGTCGCGCCATACCGCGTCCCATTGTAGAATGGCCCTGCCTCGATCCGAGTCACGAACGAGACCGGCGCGCTGGGGTTGGTCGCGAGATCGAAGCCCAGGCTGGCCCAGTGGTACTCGCCAGCCGGCAGCGTCACTCCGCGGGCGATGGCGAACGGCCGCGTCAGCCCCTCGCGGAACACGTTGAGCTCGGGACCGATCTGCCCGCCATTGTTGAGCTCGGCCTGGCCGAGATCGACGTGGATCTGGTCCGACTGGACCTTGCCGTCGAAGCCGAAATACCCGCGGTAGTTGACATGAGGCAACCAGTAACGAAGCAGCGAGTGCTTCACCGGCATCGTATAGAAGACTGATGCCTCGTAGTACCGATATCCGCTCCGGCTCAGAAACCCGACCTCGGGATTGAAGTCCTCGCCGACCTGGGAGTAGCGCAGCGCGTTGTTCCACCGGCTATTGCGGTACTCGATCCGCCCGTTGAACGCACCGTCCCGGCCGGTCCGTCCCGGCGTCGCGGTCCTGGCCACCCACCAGTCGAAGGTCACCGGCTCACTCAGCGCGAAGCGCCCGTCCAGGCCCAGGGTCGTATTCCGGTCGCCACCGTCGCTGGTGGCGACGCGGTGAACCCCGAGCAAGCCGATTCGTGACCGACCCCACTCCCGCGACACCCGCCCCACGGAATAGGAATTGGCGGGTTGGATGCCGGCTCGTTTCTCCGTGAACAGCTGCATCGTCCCAACCGTGAGCCCGGCGACCCGACCGGTCAAGCGCCCCCCGCCGATGATCGGGACGGGGTTGCCCAACGTATCGATGCCGATCCGCCGACTGAAGAACAGCTCCACGGCCTGCGGCGTCCCGGCCGAGAACACGCCCGCGTTCTCGAGGAAGAACGGCCGCTTCTCGGGAAAGAACAGCGGAAACCGGGTCAAGTTGGTCCGCTGCTCGTCGACCTCGACCTGAGCGAAGTCGGTGTTGTAGGTGGCGTCGAGGGTCAGGCTCGGCGTGATCCCCAGCTTGGCGTCGCCCCCGAGCTCGGTCGGATACCGAGTCGAGTCCCACGCCACCGTGACCGAGGAAGGCGAGTAGAGCTTCTGCGCCGAGCCGAGGACGTAGGGCGTGATGGTGGCGATGCGCCGATTTGGGACGTCGAGACCGACCAGGTGGCCGGCCCGCGACACCCGGTAGAGATTGTACTGACGTGGCATCGGCGACCAGAATGATTCCTCGTTCCGGCGCCGGATGCTCCGCGCCAGGTTGAGCCCCCAGGTCTGCTCCCGGGCGTTGCCGTAGCGGAGCGTGGAGAACGGAATCCGGAATTCGGCGTACCAGCCCAGGCTGTCCACGTGCGTCGCGACGGTCCAGCTCGCATCCCAGTTGAGGTTGAAGCCGCCGGCCGACCCCGCCTGCGCCTGGCTCTGCCCTTGCTGGAAGACCCCGCCTCCCTCGCCTTCTTTGACCACCTGTCCGTCGTACTCGATGCCGGCCGGCGTGGTCGCGAAGACGAACCCGTTCTGTCGATCCTGGTAGGTGTCGAGGATGATCGAGAAGTAGTCGCTGTTGGTCAGGGTGGCGTCGCGCACCCGTTCGCCAGGGACGATGGCCGCCGGGTCGCGGTCGAACAGCCATGCCCCGATGTACAGCGCCTCGCCGTCCGTGAGAATCCGCACCTCGGTCCGCTCGGTGCTGGGCGCCCCCTCCGAGGGGTCGCGCTGCACGAAGTCGGTCAGCGGTTGCGCTTCCCCCCATACCGTTTCGTCGAGTCGCCCATCGATCTGCGGCGCCGTGGCGATCCTGGTCGTCCGGGCTTCGCGGGCCGGGTCCTGGGCCGAAAGCGCCACCGGGACGAGCAGGAGGGCGGCGGTCAGGAAATTCGGATGGTTCATATGGTTCATGATTGTACGCAAACCTAGCGGTGATCGTTGAAGATCAGGCGAGCTGCGCTGGGTTCGATCGACCCCGCGAGCGACGCGTTGTGCGCGAGGCGTATGTGCCCGGGCGCTCAGCAGCAGCGGACGACCTTCCCCTTGGAGGCAAAGAACTGGTCCACGTACGCGCGCTCACTGAGCCGCGGCGCATGCCCCGCTTCCCGACAATGCTCGAGATACGTCTCGTAGTCCGGCGCCCCGATGATGCGGCGCACGACTCGCTGCACCCGCCGTAACACGCCGTCAGGGACTGGCGGCATATGCACTCTCTACGAAGGGCGACTCGTTGACGGTCGCCGCCTTGCGTTTGGACAGCACCAACCACCACTCACGAATCGACACCACCAGGAGCAGTACGACCACGCTCATGAACAGCAGCGCGACGAACGTGTTGAGGCGATCGTTGAAGATGAGCCGCGCCGCGCTGGGATCGGTCGACCCGGCGAGCGACGCCGCGTGCGCCAGGAAGCCGAGCTTCGGATCGGCTGAGAAGACCTTCTGCCAGCCGGCCGTGAGCGTGACGGTGACGATCCAGGCGAGCGGCACGAGCGTCACCCACGCATACCAGGCTCGGCCCATCTTGATGATGATCGTGGTGCCGACGCACAGGGCGACCGCGGCGAGCAGCTGGTTCGAGATGCCGAACAACGGCCACAACGAATTGATCCCGCCCAAGGGATCCACCACGCCCTGATACAGGAAATACCCCCAGCCCGCGACGACCGCCGCACTCGACACGATGATGCTCGGATACCAGGACGTCTCGCCGAAGCGGGGCCAGATGTGGCCGAGCACGTCCTGCAGCATGAAACGCCCGACGCGGGTGCCGGCGTCGATCGTGGTGAGGATGAACAGCGCCTCGAACATGATGGCGAAGTGATACCACAGCGCTGTGGCGCTCTTCCCGCCCAGGACGCTCGTGAATCCGGCAAAAATGTGGGCCATCCCCACCGCGAGACTCGGCGCGCCGCCGGTACGCGCGATGAGCGTCTGCTCGCCCATCTGCGCCGCCAGCGCCTGCATCTGCTCGGGCGAGACCACGAACCCGGCCGTCCGAAGCACATCACCCGCGCCGGCCAGCGCGGCCGGCGTGGTGTTCATGGCGAAAAACACGCCCGGCTCGAGCGTGCACGCCGCGATCATCGCCATCACGCCGACGAACGACTCCATCAGCATCCCACCGTACCCGATCAGCCTCGCGTCCGGCTCGCGCGCCAGCATCTTGGGTGTGGTCCCGGACGCCACGAGCGAGTGAAATCCGCTGATCGCGCCGCACGCGATCGTGATGAACGCGAACGGGAACATCTTCCCCGCGAACACCGGGCCTTCACCCAGCGTCGCAAACGGGGTCAGGGCGGGCATCCGGAGCGGCGGCAGGATGATGAGGATCGCGACCGCGAGGATCACGATGGTCGCGATCTTGAGGAACGTGGACAGATAGTCCCTCGGCGCGAGCAGCATCCAGACGGGCAACACCGACGCCACGAAGCCATAGCCGACGATCATCCAGGTGAGCGTGGTGCCGCTGTGCGTGAACGCGGCCCCGATCGGATGGCTCGCCACCCAGCCGCCGCCCACGAGCGCGGCGAGGAGCAGCACCGCCCCGGCCGCCGATGCCTCGCCGACCTTCCCGGGACGCCAGATGCGCATCCACCAACCCATCAGCAGGGCAATGGGAATCGTGCACGCGATGGTGAACAATCCCCACGGGCTTGCTTTGAGCGCGTTCACGACGATCAGCGCCAGCACCGCGAGCAGGATGATCATGATGCACAGCACCGCCACCATCGCGGTGCCGCCCGCCAGCGGGTTGATTTCTTCCTTCGCCATCTGACCCAGCGACTTCCCGTTACGCCGCACCGAGCAGCACAGGATCGTGAAATCCTGCACAGCGCCGCCCAGCACGACGCCGATCACGAGCCAGAGCGTTCCGGGGAGATAGCCGAACTGCGCCGCCAGCACGGGGCCTACCAGCGGCCCGGCGCCCGCGATCGCCGCGAAGTGGTGCCCGAACAACACCCACTTGTTGGTGGGCACGAAGTCGCGGCCGTTCGAGAGCCGCTCGGCGGGCGTGGCGCGGCGCGGGTCCAGCGCGAACACGCGGGTCGCGATGAAGCGCGAGTAGAACCGATACGCGACCGCGTAGGTGCACACCGCCGCGATCACGAGCCAGGCAGCGCTGATCGTCTCCCCTCGAGCCAGGGCGAGCACGCCGAACGCCACGGCGCCCAGGCCGGCGACCAGGACCCACATCATAGCCTCAAGTTACGCCTCGACTTGCAGGGGCTCAAATGGGCCGATAGGTTCGATTCACTTGACCTCCTCCCCGTGGTCCACGGCCGCGCGCGCTGGACCGTCCCCGACCGGGGCGGCCGTAGCGCAGGAGCGGCCGGACCCAAGGCTCGCGGGTGAATCGCTGTCGGGGCGGGTCGCTCTGGTGACGGGCGGCGCCACGGGCCTCGGTCGCGCGATTTGCCTCGAGCTGGCCCAACGCGGCACGGCGGTCGCCTTCAACTACGTCAACCTTCCCGGGCGGGACGTCTCCGCGCAGGCGTTGCTCACCGAGACCGCCATCAAAGCGCATGGGGTCGCCGTGTACTCCGCCCAGTGCGACGTGCGACTGGCAGAAGCGGTGGAGCACTTCGTCGCGGAGGCTCGGGAGCGGCTGGGAGGCGTGCACATCCTCGTCAACAACGCGGGCGTCACCCACGACGGGGCGTTGTGGCGGCTCGCGCCCGAGGCCTGGCAGGAAGTCCTGGACACCAACGTCACCGGGGCGTTCAACTGCATCCACTCCGTCGCCCCGCACCTGCGCGCGCAGCGCTACGGCAAGATCGTGAACATCTCCAGCCATCAGGCGTTCCGCCCCGGCTTCGGGATCGCGAACTACGCGGCCAGCAAGGCGGCGCTGATCGGCCTCACCAAAGCGGCGGCGGTCGATCTCGGGTCCTCCAACATCAACGTCAACGCCGTGGCGCCGGGCTTCGTGAAAACGGAGCTGCTCACCAAGCTGCCGCGCGAAATCCTGGAACGGGCCGAGCACGAATCGCTGCTGGGACGGGTCGCCGAGCCGGAAGACATCGCGCGCGTGGTGACGTTCCTGTGCAGCGAAGCGGCGCGGCACATCACGGGTCAGACCATCGTGGTGGATGGCGGGCTGACGCTCGCTTCTTGAATTGGATCTGTCGCCCGCCAATATTCATGCTCGTGACTAATTCCTGGCGACGCACAAACTTAGTAGGCGTGGTGCGTGGTGCGTGGTACGCGACGGTGCTTGCCGGCGTCGCGGCATGCGGTGGGAAATCCGCCGTCTCACAGACACCGACACCTGCACCAACCGTCCCACTCCCCACCGCCGGGATCGCGAGCGCCCGCGTTCCCGTGCTGCCGCTCACGTTGATTGCCGCGGAAGACTCCCTGGGGTGGGAGTCCACGCTCGCGGATCGTGCGGCGACGCTCGCCGCCGCCGACAGCGTGCTGGGGACTCTGCTCAGGACGCGCTCACCCGAGGTGAACTGGGTGTTGCCCGATGAGCTGCGTCGCGAAGCGCGGCGCTCTCCCACCTTCGCCACCAATCCCGACCAGATGGGCACGGCCCTGCTGCGGTCGGAAAAACTGGAGCAGGTGCCCGATCCACTGCGCGCCGAGCTGCGTACGCTGGTCGCGCTGGCGGACGCTCGATATGCGCTGGTCCCGGCGGCCCTCGTCTATCGCCGGATCGCTGGATCGGCGCAAGGCCGGACGGCCACTGCCGAGTTGACCATCGTGCTCGTCGATGCTCGGCTCGGCAAGATCGGATGGCGCACCGTGGCCCGCGGGGATGGCGACGATCCCTGGACGGCTCTCACCCGCGCGGTCAAGGCGCTCACACCCGGCTTGCCGTGACGTCGCCCCCGCGAGAGGCGACGCTCATCGCAGGGGACGGCATCGGGCCGGAGATCACGCAGGCCACGCTCCAAGTATTGGACGCGCTCGGCGTGCGGTTCGATTGGGACGAAGAGTACGGCGGGATGAGCGCGGTGGAGAAAGCGGGCACGCCGCTGCCCAAGGCCACACTCGACTCGATCCGCCACACCCGGTTGGCCCTCAAGGGGCCGCTCACGACGCCCGTGGGCGGCGGGTACCGCTCGGTGAACGTGGCGCTGCGGCAGGAGTTCGATCTCTACGCCAACGTCCGGCCGATCAAGACGATCGTGCCGGGCGGCCGCTACGAAGGCGTCGACCTCGTCATCATCCGGGAGAACACCGAGGGGCTCTACGTCGGGCTCGATCACACGTTCCGCGTCGGCGACGACCCCAAGGCGGTCGCCCAGGCGACGTCGGTGATGACGCGCGACGGCTGTCGCCGCATCTGCCGCTACGCGTTCGAGTACGCCAAGAGCCATGGTCGCAAGCAGGTGACCATCGTGCACAAGGCCAACATCCTCAAGGCGACCTCCGGCCTGTTCCTCGAGACGGGGCGGCAGGTAGCCAAGGAGTACGAGGGCGTGGTCGCCTGCGAGGACAAGATTGTCGACAACACGGCGATGCAGCTGGTGATCAACCCGCAGCAATTCGACGTGATCGTGACGACGAACCTGTTCGGCGACATCCTCTCCGATGAGGCCGCGGGACTGGTGGGCGGGCTGGGCCTGGCGCCGGGCGCCAATATCGGCGCCAAGGCCGCGATCTTCGAGGCGGTGCACGGCTCGGCGCCCGACATCGCGGGGCAGGGCGTGGCCAATCCGACCGCGCACATGCTGGCCGCGGCGATGATGCTCGATCACGTGGGCGAGCGCGAGGCGGGGGACCGGATGCGCCGCGCCATCGAAACCACGATCGTTCAGGACAACATCCGCACGAGGGATCTCGGAGGCCGTGCTGCTACGACCGATTTCGCGCGCGCCGTGGCCGCTCGGGCCTAGCCACGCCTGCGCCAAGTGCGGGGACATGGTCCCGGGGCTCGCGATCGGGGGTATCTGTTCCGAGTGCTGGGAAAAACTGGTGCGCCGGGCCGCGCGCATCAGCCGCTGGGTGGCGATGGGCACGACGCTGCCGCTCGCGGTCTACATGACCCTGACGCTCCCGGCCGAGCGGACCGCCCGGTTGATGGGCCTCGTGTTTGTGATGATCTGGTACCTCCTGTCGTCTCTGATCGCGAGACGCGTTGCCTTGGAGTGGATGAAATGAGAAATACGGTCATCGGTCATCGGTCATCGGTCATCGCGGTAGCAATGCTGGCGGCCGCGGCTCCGGTTCGTCTCCCGGCGCAGACCTCCTTGTCCATCTACAGCGACGGGCGCGTGGTGGTGCGGAAAACGCTGCCGCAGGCGCTGCAAAAAGGGCGCAACCAGCTCACGCTGCAGATCGACGGGCTCGATCCCGCCACGCTGTTCTCGCCCGATACGGCGGTGACGGTGGTGGGCATTACCGTGCGCTATCCGACCGGCCTGAACGACGCGCTGGCGCGCGCCACGGGCCGGACGGTGTCGTTCGTGCACGGCAAGGGCGACACGATCCAGGCGACAGTGCTCCGGGTCGACCCGCCGCAGTATCGCCTGGCCGATGGGCGCCTGCTGTTGTCGTCACCGGGGGAGCCGTTGATCCCGTCCGAGCTGGTCCGGACGGCGACCGAGGCCTCGGTCGCGCTCGATGTCACGCGGGGTCGATCGAGCACGCAGCTCGCTTATGTGGCCCAGGGCATCACCTGGGAAGCGACGTATCAGGCGGTGATCGGTGCCTCCGTGGCGACGATCGGCGGAGCGGCCACGGTCACATCGCAGGCGATCCGGGCCGATTCGGCGGAGATTCAGCTCGTGGCGGGGACGATCAATCGCGCGCGATACGGGCAGGCGAAGGCCGGCGGCTTCGTGATGGCCGACATGGTGGGGGCGCGCGCGGCCGAAGCCCCCATGCCGGCGGAGCAATCGGTGGGTGAGACCCACGTCTATTCGCTGCCGACCCGGCTGTCGCTCGAGCCCGGCGTGCCCGTCACGACCGCGTTGTTCCCCCGCGCTACGACGAGCGTCACGCAGGAATTCGTCGTCCCGGGAGTCTTGCCGTGGCGCGGATGGATCGGACAGATGGGAAACGATCCCAACGGGGTGCCGGTGCAGGTGTGGTACACGTTCAAGCGCGGCCGAGGCTCGGCGTTCGGCGACCGGCCGCTGCCCGGCGGCACGATCCAGTTGTACCAGGCCGATTCGTCCGGCCGCGTGCAGCTCGTAGGCGAAGCGACGATCGGTCACACGCCCGCCGGCAAGGATGTCCGGGTGCAGTCGGGCGACGCGTTCGATGTGACCGCGGAGCGCGTGCAGACCGACTACAATCAGGAGCAGCTGGCTCCGCTGAAGCGTGGATACCCGGTGCGACAGCGCGTTACCGCTTCCTACCGAGTGACGGTCACCAATGCCAAAGCCGCTGCTGCGACCGTAGACGTTCGCGAAAGCCACTTTGGAGACTGGCGCGTGACTGAGAGCAGTGTGCCGGCGGAGAAGCTGTCGTCCACGGAAACGCGGTTCCGGCTCAGCGTGCCGGCCGCCGGGCAGGTGGTGCTGACCTACACGGTGCAGGTCGAATCGTGACGGTGCAGCTGCTGCATGTCGCCGATCTGCACTTCGGCGGCGTCGCCGACATCCGGCAGATCGAAGCGCTCGAGCGGATGATTCCCGATCTGCGTCCCGACGCCGTCGTGATCTCGGGCGATGTGGGGCAGCGCGCGCGGCACGGGGAGTTCCAGCGCGCCCGCGCGTTCGTGCGGCTGGCCCAGGCCACGGCTCCGGTGCTGATCATGCCGGGCAACCACGACGTGCAGTGGTGGCGGCGGCCGTTTCTACCCTTCGGTCAGCAGGCCATGTACCGGAAGTACCAGCGCTACTTCGGCGAGGAGCTGACGCCCACGCTCACACTCCCGGGTGCCGTGATCGCGAGCGTGCTCACGTCCTATGGGCTCAGCTGGGCCTCGGTCACCCATATCAACGACTTCACGGTGAAGGGCCACCTGCCCAAGCGGGAGATCGAGCGGGCCCGCCAGGTGTTCGCCGCCGCGCCCACCGACCTGGCGCGGGTGCTGGTGGTGCATCACAACGTGCTGCGTGGCGAGATCTCGCGGCGCATGGGACTGGCGCGGTGGCGTACGGCGCAACGCCGCATCGTCGCCTCCGGCGCGGACGTCGTGTTGTGCGGGCACGACCACCAGGAAGGCGCGGACGTACTGGACGGGCGGGTGATTGTCTCGACCACCGGTACGCTGTCGGTGCGCTCGCGCGGCGGGCGGCCGTCCTGCTTCAACTTCGTCACCATCGAGCCCTCGGCCGTGCAGGTGACCTACTTCCGGTGGGAAGCCGAAGCCGGGCGGTTCCGGCCGTCGGATACGTTCGCGTTTGCGAGGGAACGGCCGGGGAGTCCGGTGGTTGTGTAAGTGTCATCGGTTCTCAGTAGTCGGTCGGAGGGTTACCTTCCGCGACTGCGGTGACCGATAACCGACTACCGATTACCGAGAACTTCTCATGCCCCCCAAATTCCACGGCGTCGACTTCTACAACATTGACGGGTTGTTGTCCGAGGAGGAGCGCGCCGTGCGCGACACGGTGCGCGGCTGGGTGGACGACAACCTGCTGCCGATCATCGGCGAGTGTTACGTCGAGGGGAAGTTCCCCAAACAGCTGATTCCGGGCATGGCCGAGCTGGGCCTGTTCGGCGCGAACCTGCCCGAGGAGTACGGCTGCGCCGGGCTCGACAACGTCGCCTATGGGCTGATCATGCAGGAGCTGGAACGCGGCGATTACGGGGTGCGCTCGTTTGCCTCGGTGCAGGGCGGCCTCGTCATGTACCCGATCTACGCCTTCGGCTCCGACGAACAGAAGAAGAAGTGGCTGCCCCAGATGGCGAGCGGCAAAGTGATCGGCTGCTTCGGCCTCACCGAACCGGATTACGGCTCGAACCCGGGCGGCATGATCACGGTTGCCAAGGAGACCGCCGACGGCTGGACCATCAACGGCGCCAAAATGTGGATCACCAACGGGTCCACGGCCCAGGCCGCCATCGTGTGGGCCAAGACCGGCAAGATCGAAGACGAGGGCTCGATCCGGGGCTTCATCGTCCCCACCGATACGTTGGGCTTCTCCGCCAAGGATCAGAAGGGCAAGCTCAGCTTGCGTGCCAGCGACACCTCAGAGCTGGTGCTGCAGGACGTGCACCTCCCCAAGGACGCGGTGCTGCCCAAGTCGGGCGGTTTGAAGTCGCCGCTGATGTGTCTCACCCAGGCCCGCTACGGCATCGCCTGGGGGGCGGTGGGCGCCGCGATGGCGTGCTACGACGAGGCGGTGAGCTACGCGCGCAACCGCGTGATGTTCGGCAAGCCGATCGGCGCGTTCCAGCTGCAGCAGCTGCGCCTGGCCGACATGCTCACCGAGATCACCAAGGCACAGCTGCTGTGCCTCCAGCTGGGCCGGATGAAGGACGCCGGGACCATGACCCCGCAGCAGGTCTCGCTCGCCAAGCGCAACAACGTGAGCATCGCGACTGATATCGCGCGCGAGGCACGGCGGCTGCTCGGCGCCAACGGCATTTTGGCCGAGTATCAGGCGATGCGTCACCTCGCGAACCTCGAATCGGTCTACACCTATGAAGGCACGCACGACATTCACACGTTGATCCTGGGGCAGGAGATCACCGGGCTCAATGCGTTCAACTGAGGCGGGCGTCAGGTGAAGATCGCGGTCTGTATCAAGCGCGTCGCCGACTCCGAAACACGCGTCAAAATCGCCGCCGACGGCAAGTCGCTCGACGAGGCCGGCGTCAAGTTCATCCTCAATCCCTACGACGAATTCGCGGTCGAAGAGGCCCTGCAGCGCAAGGAAAAGGCCGGCACGGGCGAAGTGGTCGTGATCGCCTGCGGCTCGCAAAGCGCGCAGGAAACGATCCGGACCGCGCTCGCGATGGGCGCCGATCGCGGCGTACTGCTCGAGGCGGCCGCCGTCCCCGGAGACGGGTTTGCCGTGGCCCGCGCGCTCGCCGCCGAGCTCAAGGACGGCGGCTTCGATCTCATTCTCTTCGGCAAGATGGCGATCGATGACTACAACCATCAGGTCGGCCCGATGGTGGCCGAGCTGCTGGGACTCCCCTGCGTAACCTGCGTCGCTCATCTGGATCTGGCTGACGGCAAGGGAACCGCCGAGCGCGAGGTCGAAGGTGGCATGGAAGAGGTCGAGTTTCCGCTTCCCGCCGTGCTCACCACCGACAAGGGGCTCAACGAGCCGCGCTACCCGGCGCTCAAGGGAATCATGGCGGCCAAGAAGAAGCCGCTCGAAGTGAAACCGGCCGCGCTCGGCGCCGCCGGTCTCGAGGTCCTGGGGATGACGCTGCCGCCTGAACGCACGGAAGGCCGCATCGTCGGCGAAGGAGCCGCAGCCGTCCCTGAGCTCGTGAAGCTGCTCCGGGAAGAGGCGAAGGTCCTATGAGCCACGTTCTGGCGGTGCTGGAGCAGCGGGATGGGAGCCTGCGCAAGGTCAGCCACGAGGTCGTGACCGGCGCGCGGCGGCTGGCCGATTCCCTGGGAGGGGAAGTGCACGCGGTCGTGCTCGCCGCGGGCGCGGTGCAGGGGACCGATGCTTCGGGCCGCTATGGCGCGGACAAGGTCGTCACCGCGACCAACGGCGGATTCGCGCAATACGCGCCGGAAGGATACGCGCGGGCCGTGGCTGAGCGCGCTCAATCTGGGGGATACGGCGCGGTGGTTTTCGCGGCCAGCGCGCAAGGGAAAGATCTCGCCCCTCGCGTCGCGGCACGGCTCGGCGTACCGCTCGCCGCTGACGTGACCGACGTCGGCGTCGATGGGAACAAAGTGGTTGTGACTCGCCCCGTCTACGCCGGCAAGGCACTGCTCAAGGTGAAAGTGACCGCGACGCCGGCCGTGGTATCGCTGCGGCCCAATGTGTTCACGCCGGTGGAGCGCCCCAAGGCCGGGACGGCCGAGACGGTATCGGTGTCGGGGGACGCAGGGCGCGTGGTGGTCAAGGGGATCAAGGCTGCCGCCGGTGGATCGCTCGACGTCGCCGAGGCGTCGATCGTGGTTTCCGGTGGCCGAGGCCTGAAGGACCCGGCCAATTTCAAGCTGCTCGAAGAGTTGGCGAAGGCGTTCGGCGGGCGAGCCGCCGTGGGTGCGTCGCGTGCCGTCGTGGACGCCGGCTGGCGCCCGCACGGTGACCAGGTGGGGCAGACGGGCAAGACGGTGAGCCCGTCGCTGTACGTCGCCGTCGGCATCTCCGGTGCGATCCAGCATCTGGCCGGCATGCGGACCGCGAAGGTGATCGTCGCGATCAACAAGGACAAGGATGCCCCGATCTTCAAGGTGGCGGATTACGGGATCGTGGGGGACCTGTTCGAGATTGTTCCGCGGCTCACCGAGGAGATTAAGAAGCTCAGCTGAGCCATGATTCCATCCCAATACCAACCCCCGCTGCCGCTCGACCGGCTCATCCTCAAGGAAGGAACCGAGGGGGCGGGGGACAAGATGGAGCTTGACGTCCTCTTCGTGGGGGCCGGTCCGGCGGGGCTCGCCGGGGCCATCGAGCTGGCGCGGCTCGCCAAGCAGGACCCGAGCGTGGGCGAGTTGAACATCGGGGTACTCGAGAAGGCCGAGGCACTGGGCGAGCATTCGCTCTCGGGGGCCGTGGTCAACCCGCGCGCCATGCGCGAGCTGTTTCCGAACCTGAAAGACGCCGACTTTCCGTTTCGCGGTCCCGTTGCCAAAGAAGCGGTCTATCTGCTCACGTCGGGTGGCAGAGTCCGTCTCCCCACGCCGCCGACGATGCAGAACCACGGCCACTACATCGCGTCGCTCTGCGAGATCGTGCGCTGGCTGGGACAGCAGGCGGAAGCGCTGGGCGTCAACGTGTTCACCGGATTTCCGGCGGCCGCCCTGCTCAGCGACGGCGATCGCGTGACCGGCGTACGCACGACCGCCTCCGGACTGGGGCGCGACGGCCAGCCGCTCTCCTCGTACATGGCTCCGAACGACCTGTCGGCGAAAGTCACCGTCCTGTCCGAAGGCACGCGCGGTCTCTTGTCGCAGGCGTGGCTCGAGTGGCAACGGGTCGGCTCGGAGAATCCCCAGATCTTCGCGCTCGGCGTGAAGGAGATCTGGGAGACCAAGCGCCCGCTGGACCGGATCATCCACACACTCGGCTGGCCGCTCCCCAACGACGCCTTCGGCGGCAGCTTCTGCTATCCGCTCGAGCCGAACCTCGTGGCGCTGGGCATCGTCGTGGGGCTCGACTACGGCGCCGCCGATCTCGACATCCACGTGTTGTTGCAGCGGTTCAAGGGCCATCCGGTGTTCCGGGAATACCTCGAGGGCGGCGAGATGGTGGAATGGGGCGCGAAGACGATTCCCGAGGGCGGCTATTACGCGCTACCGTCGCGCCGCTCGGGCGACGGCGTGGTGCTGCTGGGCGACGCGGCCGGGTTCGTGGACGTGCCGTCGCTCAAAGGGATTCATTACGCGATGCAGTCCGGGATGTACGCGGCCCGCGCGATATTCCAGGCATTGAAGCAGGGAGATGTGTCCGCCGGCCGGCTCGCCGAATACGACCGGCTGGTGAACGCCTCATACATCGCGAGCGATCTGCGCCGCACCCGCAACATGCGGCTCGCCTTCCGGGACGGATTCTACGCCGGCGGCATCAAGGCGGGGCTCATGACGCTCACCGGTGGGCGATTCCCGGGCGGCAGGATCGCGATGCACGCGGACGCCGAGGCCCCCCGCCGCGCGGACGGAGCGGAGCCGTTCGCGCCCGATGGGAGACTGACCTTCAGCAAGGTGGACGGGGTGTTCAAGGCGGGGAACACGACACGCGACACGATTCCCAGCCATCTCGTGGTGGGGCAGGACGTTACACCAGAGGTGGCGCGGTTCTACACTCATGTCTGTCCCGCGGGCGTGTATGAGGAAGTGGACGGGAAGCTCAGGGTGAACGCACCGAACTGCGTGGACTGCAAGGCGACCGACGTCTTGGGCCCGCGCTGGACCCCGCGCGAAGGGGGCAGCGGGCCGAAGTACAAGCGGATGTAGGTATCCCGCAGATCACATCCGGAAAAACACCATCGGATTCGCCTGCGACCGGTGAATCGGCGCGGCCAGCCCAAGCTCCTGTCTCAGCGCGCTCAGCCGGTCGTAGGCGTCCGGGGACGCAGTCGGCGCTGCGGTGAAATAGGGCGCCCCTCGTTTGGCCAGCCAATCCTGCACGACGCCGGCCTCGCCAAAGCGGTCCAGCCGCTCGGGAGGCGGGAAAATGTCATGGATACACACTGGTGTGCCCGGCGCCAGACGCGGTAGCAGCTCTTTCAGATACCACTGGGCGAACGGAGCCGAGTGAGCGGCGTCGAGGAAGAGATAGTCGATGGAGGGCGGTAGTCGGTCCGGCGGCTGCGTCACATCGGCCAGGGTGAAGGTCCAGCGATCCCGGGCCAGCTCGCGCGGCACCGCGCGGGTGCTGTAGTCGAACACGTCATAGGAATACAGATGGCCGGCGCCGTTGTCGCGCAACGCGGCGAGCAGCCAGGTGGTGGACCAGCCGCGGTCGGGGGCGATCTCCACGACGCTGGCTGGCCGCAGCGCCCTTACCAGCAGGTAGGTGACTTCGGCTTCGATGTCGTCGAACTGGGGCTTGAAGCGGCGCCGAACGTGTGCCGGGAGGCCGAGGGCGCGCAGCGCGGCGCTCAGCGCCCGATACACCCCGAACCGCTCGAGTTTGACGTCACCGCGCTCGTCATAGCGACGGCGCTGCTCGTCCCGCACCCGGCGCAGATCGGGAAGAAAGCGGCGGTACAGCTCTGCGATGAACGCGACATCGAGCGGGGCCGCGGTCACGCGCTGGTCATGGGTCCAACCCCGCCACGTCCAGAATGATCAGCGCCGCCCCACCCGGATTCTTCGCCCCGAAGGCGTAGAGCCGGCCGCCGATGGTGGCAAACGTGGCGGTATGCACACCGCTCGCCACGAGGTACTTGCCCAGCAACGTGGGATGCGCGCGGTCGGCCAGCGAGTAGAACCAGAACCCCGAGTTCGGGCCGCTCTCCGCGCTGAACATCAAGAGCTTCCCGTCCGCTGAGACCTCCACGTCACTTACGGCGCTCACGTTCGACAGGAGAACCGAATCCAGGGCCACGGGGGCCGCGCTGCCGTTCAACTGCCAGATCTTGAGCAGGCTCCCGCTCTGCCCGGTGCGCTGAAAGTGATCCCAGGTCCCGGTATAGGCGTAGCCGTTGGCCACCCAGAGGTCGGAGCTGTATCGCGCGGCTTCGTTGTTGCCGCCTCCGGCCGCACCAAGGGTTCCCAGATTCGTAGTGAGCTGCCACAGCCCGGACAGCATGTCGATAGCGTACAGCGAGCCGTTGTACAGCTGCAGGCCCCAGGTATACGTGTTGCTGGCCCCGAAGCTGAGCGTGTCGATCAGGCGGGAGGAGATGTCGCCGGACAGGGTCCCTGACACGTCGATCGCGACAACGCCGCCATTGTAGTAGGCGGCGTAGAGAATCTGGTTGGGCTCATCCATCCAGAAATTGTGCGTCCCCGCGCCGGCCCGGTGGAAGAACGCCACTTCCTGGATGTTGTTGAGGTTGGACACGTCCACGACGTGGATGTCCCCCGACGAAGTCGCGCCGATCCCGCCCGGGCCTTCCTGTCCGATGAACAAGTACTTCTTTTCGCCCGTCGCCGGGTTGTGGAACCACCAGGCATTGTGCGCCTCGCCGCCGGCGGTGGTGACGCTGTCCACCAGCACGGGGTTGCCGGGTGAGCCGCCCTTGATGCCGTTCCCGACGTCGTAGATCAGCACCCCGGAGTTCCACGCGCTCAGGAACGCCAGTCCGTCGCGGATGAACTGGTCATGGAGACCGTAGTTCTGGGTGACCGGCAGCGACGTGACGAGGACCGGTTCAACCGCGCCCACCGCGGTAAACGTCAGACTCCCCGTGAGTCCTGCAACCGTCGCGGTAACCGAGTTCGGTCCAGCAGCGGAATCCAACGTCAGGGTGGTACGGGCGATGCCCGAAGCGTCCGTCTTGGAGACCGTATCGGACAAGGAGCCAGCGCCGCCGGTGACGTCCCAGTTCACGGTCACACTCTCCACCGGATCGTTGTGTTGGTCCTGGGCGAGGACGGCGAACGGCACCGTCAACGGAGAGCCCGGAGCTCCGAATTGCCCGTCTCCGGCGCTCATGATGATCCGGACGGCCGGGCCCGCTGGCGGTCCGGACCCTTCGCCGCAGGCAAGCGCTGCGGCCAGCGTCACGAGCTCGGTGATTCGATAGCGTCGCATCGTCCTCGTCCTCAAGGCACGTGCATCGATGGCATGTCCGCCATCGGCTCAGGCTGGTAGCGGCCCATGCGGTGCACGCGCATCCCGGTTGCCAACCGTATGCCTACCGTGAGGGCGACGCCATGCCCCCGGTCGTACCACACCGCCGGATCGAATACCCCGGCCCCGACTCGGGCGATCCCGATCCAGGACGCCTCCAGGAATGGTGAGCAGCGCAGCGGCCCCCGGCCAAGGTCGACCGCGTCCCCGGCTGTCAGGATGGTCCAGCGCGTAATCCCCAGAATCGAGTTCTCGAACAGCGGGCGCCGGGTACGGAACCGGTTCCCGAAAACCCGCTCCTCCTCGGGGCGCTCGGTGCGCTCGAACCGCACGTAGGGACGATGCCGGTGCAGCGTCACCGCCGCTTCGGCCAGCATCGAATGGAACAGGAACGCCCCGGTGGCGGCGGAGGTGCGCGCCCATTCGAAATGGCCGTACCATCGGTCGCGCTCCCAACGGACCGCCGCGCTCGTCTTGCGGTCATCGGGACCCGCTCCGGGTTGATTTTCAGGGGATGTCACAAAAGCGTATGATGCCTGAGTCTCGAGGCCCGGCAGAGGAGCGAGCGTCAGCCGCACGGCCCACGAATCGCCGAATCGATCCCAACTTGGCCATGAGCCCGGCGCCACGGGCTCGTCGCCGTTGAACAGCGCGGCTTCGAGGGCTGCGGGACCGGCTCGCACGCCCGCCAGTACCATCGCCCGCTCGAGAATCTGGCTCAGGTGGTGATTGACGGGAAAGCGCACCGCGGGGCGGGACATCGGGTCGTCGGTCCCGAACGGGACGAAGCCTTTGCCGGCCGCGACGAAGAGGGCCGGTCCCCCGGCCACGAGCATCAGCTCGTGCATCACGGTGTGGGGATGGCGGCGGTCTTCGAAACTCTCGCCCCAGTTCCCGGGGGCGAGCTCTCCATTGGGAATCGTGTACTGCTCGAGATTCGCGGTCGCCAGCAGGCGCAGCCGCCCGCCGAACGCGTCGACGTGCAGCATGGCGATGGGCTGGACGATGCGGAGCTCGCTCGCCGTCCGGCCGCCCGGAACCACGTTGGTCGTCACGACGGCAGGGATCGCCTGGGCACCCCAGTCCGCGCTTGGCCGCTGCGCGTACGCTTGGGAGGTGACCGCGGCGCCAATCGCCAGGACGAGCGCCGCGCGGTGCCTCATTGCGGCGCCAGGCTGAGCCGGATGCCGTCGATGATGAACTGCGCGGCGATGGCGCACAGCACGAGCCCCATCAACCGGGTGAGAATGCGCATGCCCGTCTGCCCGAGCCGCCGCTCCACGATCGACGCAGCGGCCAGCGTCAGGTAGGACACGAACGCCGTGAGGGCGATCGAGACGTAGAGCGCAGCGGTCGTGACCGAACTCTTGGACCCAAGGGCCAGCACCATCACGGTCGAGATGGCGCCCGGCCCGGTCAGCATCGGGACACCGAGCGGCAGAATCCCGATATCCTCTTTCTCGATGCCCTCGGCGGTTTCGATCGGCGTCTCGCGCTGCTGACTGCGACGCGCCTGCACCATGTCGAGCGCGTTGAGGCCGATCAGCACGCCGCCCGCGATCTTGAAAGCCCCGATCGTAATGCCGAACAGCCGGAAGATGAGACTGCCGCCCAGGGCGAAGAGCGTCAGCGTGATCGCAGCGGTCCAGGCGCCCCGGCGGGCGAGCACGCGCCGCATCTGCGGAGTGTCGCGCACGGTCATGGCCAGGAAACTCGGCACCACCGCGAACGGGTCGACGATGAACAGCACCGACGTGAAGACGAGCAGCAGCTCCTGCAGGAGGTGCAGCATCAGAACTCAGGATCCGCGGTGTGTTGCGGGTCGTCGAGTATCAGCGCCCGCAGCGTCTCCCCCGCGGGCACGGCGGGACGATCCTCCGGAACGATGAGCAGGGCATCGGCGCGCGCCATGGAGGTGAGGATGCCGGAGCCCTGCGGCCCGGTCAACCGGGCGCCCAGTGTGCCGCCCGGGCGTGGCGTGACGACGACGCGCAAATAGTGGCGCAGCCGCGGCCCCAGAGTGACCGCGTCCAGGAGCACGACCGGGACGGTGCGCCGGAACGGTCGCGCGTGCCCCAGCAGGCGCCGGATCGCGGGTCGCACGAACAGCTCGAAGGTGACCATGGTGCTCACCGGGTTGCCGGGCAGCCCGATCCAGGGCGTTGCCCCCAGCAGGCCGAAACCGAGCGGCCCGCCGGGCCGGATGCGGACGCGCCAGAGCTTCATCTGGCACCCCAGCTCCTCCAGCACCTGTCGCACCAGGTCGCGCTCGCCGACGCTCACGCCTGCCGTCGTGACCAGCAGATCGCAACCTACCGCGCGCGTGAACGCGGCACGCAGCTCCTCCCGCCGGTCGGCTACGATGCCCAGGTCTCGGGGCACGCCGCCGGCGCGCTGGATCATCGCGCGGATGGTGTAGGAGTTGGACGTCGCGATCTTGCGGCCGGCGAGCACGTCTTCGCGGCGGTCCAGATCGACGATCTCGTCGCCCGAGGCGAGCATGGCGACGACCGGCGGCCGGTGCACGGCCACCGGGTCGTGCGCGATCGAGGCGAGCACGCCGAGCTGGGCGGGGCCGAGCGGTGTGCCGGCGGGCAGCACCGTCTGGCCGGTGCGAATGTCTTCGCCCCGGTGGCGGACGTTTTTCCCCGCGTCCCGCGCGTCGCGGATCGTGATCCGGTCCCCCGCCGCTTCGGTGTCTTCCTGGCGGATCACCCCGTCGGCGCCGGCGGGGATGGGCGCGCCGGTGAAGACGCGCGCCGCTTCGCCGGCGCCGAGCGGGCGGGTGGGTTGCTCGCCCGCCGCGACGGTTTCGATCAGGCGCAAGGCGGCGCCGGCGCGCGCGTCGGCGGCGCGACAAGCGTAGCCGTCCATGGCCGAGTTGTCCCAGGGAGGCAGATCGATCGGGCTGATCACCGCTTCGGCGCAAACGAGGTCGAGCGCCTCGCGCAGCGGCCGGCGATCGATCGGGAGCGGGCGCGCGTGGGAGACGATCAGCCGCGCTGCCTCGTTCGCCGCAAGTGCAGTGAGCGCGGTCAGGGGGGCAGGATCCGGGCGCGGTCCCAGGCGAGGTTGGCGAGTGAGACGAGCCAGCTCGTGTCGCTGAAGCGGAACACGGGAAACGACGCGCGGAACGCAGGATGGTCGGTGACCATCGCCACCCATTGATCCGCGTTGTCGCGGGCCGGGTCGTACATCGGCTGCTCGCCGCATACCCGGCGGAATACCTCGATCTTCGGCAGCGGGTGAGCCGAGAAGCCTTCGACGAGGATGATGTCGGCGCCGTCCAGGTAACGGCGGGCCAGGGTGATGGGATCGCTCTCCTGTTCCGTGCGCTCGAACAGCACGCGCTCTCCCGGCGCCTCGAGCAGGACGCGCTCCGCCTTTCCCTCGTTCCAGTGGCGCCAGGTGTCCTTGCCGCGCTGGTCCATGTCGGCCGCGTGCGTGCCGTGCTTGAGCGTCATGACGCGCCGTTTGCGACGCAGCTCGTTCGCGAGCGCGACCACCAGCGTGGTCTTGCCCGCATCCTTCTTCCCGATGATCGAAATCATCCGCGTCGCCGCCACAGCTCCTCCGCCTGCGCCAGGTCCTCTGGGCGATTCACGTTGAAGAACAGCTCGCCAGGATCGCCGAATGCCCTCGTCCGTTGGAGCGATAGTGTACCGCACCGCACGGCTTCGTGGAAGGCGATGGCGCGAAAATCCCCGCGCGCGATCGCCCGCTCGATCGGTTCGCGACACGCGGGACCGTATACGCCGCACAGCGGTTCGAGCCCCCGCGGTGAGCCGCTTTCGGGAAGCAATACGTCGAACCCGTCGAGCTCCAGGACCAGCGTTCGGAGCAGGGGCGCCGTCACGAACGGCATGTCCCAGGCCACGCACAGCACGGGATCGTCGCCCGCGGCGAGGGCCGTCAGGATCCCGCCCAGACTGCCGGCGCCGGGAATGCGGTCCGGGACGCAGGCGAGGTCCGGGCGCCAGAGCGGCGCCTCCGGGTCGTTGGCGACGAGCAGCGGGAGGGCACCAACCGCCAGTGTGACCGCGTCGACCACGCGATCCAGCAGCCGCCGGCCGCCGAGGGGTAGCAGCCCTTTCGGTCGGCCGCTGTAGCGACTGGCGGCGCCGCCGGCCAGCACGGCGCCCCGCACGCTAATAGCGCCGGCCGCGCTGCTCATCAGACCTCGAGCAGCTGGTGGTCCACCGCGAGACAGCGATCCATCACAAACGCTATGCCGGCGGCCGCCGCGCGCGCGGCGGCCGCGTGATCCACGACTCCCTGCTGCAGCCAGATGAGCCGCGGACGCAGCGCGATCGCCTCATCCACCACCCGGCCGGCAAACTCGCTGCGGCGGAACACGTTCACGACGTCGATCGCATGCTCCGTCGCGGCGGCGTCCAGCGAGGGATAGCTGCGCTCCCCCAGGACGGCCGCCACGTTCGGGTTCACCGGCACGATCCGATAGCCGGCCTTCTGTAAATAGCGCCCGACCCCATGGCTGGGTCGTGCCGGATCGGCCGACAGTCCCACCACGGCCACGGTCTTCGCTTCCCGCAGCAGCGCCCGCAGCGCCTCAGGCGTCGCCGAAATACTCGGAGTAGAGATGGGGTCCCTCCTGCACCCGCACCGCGTGCAACGTCACGCCGGGCGGCAGCGCGCCCGCGAGCCGCTCCCACAAATACACCGCGAGCGCCTCGCCGGTTGCGAGCCGGCTTCCCGCCGCAAACTCCGGGATGTCCCGGTTGACGTGCCGCCCGTCGAAGCGGGTCGTGATTTCGCGCTCGAGCAGCGCGTCCAGGGCCTGCAGACTCACGACGCCGCCCTCTGCGGCGGCCAGCGGTCCTTTCACCGTGACTTGCACGTGATAGCGGTGCGAGTGGTCCTCCGTGGCCTTCCCGAACATTCGCGCGTTCTGGTCCGCCGTCCAGTCCGCCCGGGCGATGCGGTGCGACGCGTCGAATTCGACGATTCTCGTGAGGTACACGGTGGCCATGGTCAGAATACCCGCACCGCGCTGGCTTTGAACGCGTAGGTCACGTGCGCCCCCGGTGTGAGCGCCAGCTCTCGTGCGGCTTCCTCGGTGACCGCCGCGATCAGGTCGATGCCCACGTCGGCCGTGACGTGGACCAGGCCTGGGCGCGGCCGGGCCAGCCGGGATACCTGCCCGGAGAAGACATTCCGGGCCGAGGATGCTACCGGGTCACGCGAAACGAAAATGTCCTTCGGCGCGACCGCGAGAATCGCTGGCCCGGATCGCTCGGTCGCGACCGCGATCTCGACCGGGCCCACCCGGACGTGACGGGCGGTGTCGGGGGACCCCGGCGGGATGTCGACGCGAAACAAATTCTCGGGCGTCACCGGCACGAGCCGCCCGTCGGCGAGTGCCCGGAGATCGTCGGACCAGCGGTAAGCGTCTTCCAGCTGGTGCGAGGCGAGGCACACCGTCACCGGGCGCCGCGCCCGCTCTTCCTGCAGCACGCGGTACATCTGCTGCGTGGCCGCGCGATCGGCGGAGCTCACCGGCTCGTCGAGCAGCAGCACGTCCGACTCGAGCACGAGCGCGCGAGCCACCGCGACGCGTTGGATCTCCCCTTCGGACAGCTCGCTGCGGCGTCGTTCGAGCAACGGGTGCACGTCGAGTCGCCGCGCCATGGCCTCGAGCCGGTCGCTCACGGCGGGTCGCCTCAGTCCGGCTGCCATCAAGCCGTATCCGAGATTCTCCCGGACCGTGCCGCGGAACAGTACGGGCCGTTGCTCGACCAGGGTCACGCGGCGCCGGAACGCGCGGGTGGGGGCGGCGCGCCGTCCGTCGAGCCACACCTCGCCTTCGCTCGGGCGCTCGAGCAATGCGGCGAGGCGCAACAGCGTACTCTTCCCCGAGCCGTTCGGCCCCACGATCGCGACCGTGGCGCCCCGCTCCACGGTGAAGCGCTCCAGCTCGAGCACCGTGCGCCCCTCGTAGCGATGCCGCACGCCGCGCAGCTCAAGCACGGCCGGCGCCCTGTAACAGCTGCAGCGCGACGTTCACGACCAGGGCGAGCACGATCAGCAGCAGCCCCAGCGCCAGCGCCATGCCGAAGTCGCCCTGGGCCGCGTGCAGCGCCACGGCGGTGGTGAGGGTGCGCGTCTGGCCGCGGATGTTTCCGCCCACCATGAGGGCCGCGCCCACTTCGGCCACGCATTGACCGAAGGCCGCCGTCACGACGGCGGCGAGTCCGAACCGGGCTTCGCGCGCCACGGTCCAGGCGGCCCGCCACGTCCCGGCACCGAGCGTCTGCGCGGTGCGGCGAACCCGCGGGTCCACGCCCTGGACGGCGGCGGCCGACAGGGCGGCCGCGATCGGCAGCGCCAGCACCACGTCGCCGATGACGATGGCCGGCCAGGTGTAGAGCAGACCCAATCCACCGAGCGGGCCGTGGCGCGACAGCAGGCCCAGCAGGAGCAGGCCCACGACGACGGTGGGGAAGGCGAGGGCGGTGTTGACCACGGTCAGCGCCGCGCGCCGCCCCCAAAAAGGTCGGGTGGCGAGCAAGAAACCGGCGGGGATACCGAGCGCGCAGGCGATCGTGGTTGCGATCAGCGCGACCTTCAGCGTGAGCAGCGTGACGCCCATGACCTCGGCGTCCCCCGACAGCAGCAGGTGGACGGCGCGGCGCCAGCCGTCCGCTAGAAAGTCCATCCGACGCCGAACGTCGCCCAGGGATGCGTCGTTCCCTCGATGAGCGGCTGCGTCACCGGGATCACGTTCGGTCGATACGAGAGCGGGTAGCGCAGGCGGTACCGCACCAGGCGCCAGCCGACCTCGACGGAAAGCCGCCGCGCCGGATACCAGCGCAGTCCGGCTTCCGGCCCATAGGTGAACTTGGTGCCGAACGCGTAGCCGCTCGTGTCGGCCCCGATGGCGGTGCCGAAGGCCATGCCCATGGTCGCGCCCACGTACGGCTGGAGGTTGTGGAAGGTCTTCCCGCCGGTGAGCGACGCCTGGACACCCCAGTCGATCAGGACGAGATCGTTGTCGATCGGCCCTTTCTTCTGGGGTAGTGAATCGTTGGGGTCGAAGAAAAAGGCGTCAGTCTGCGCGTAGGCGGCGCCGGCCGTGAGGG
The DNA here is from genome assembly GCA_041497135.1 of Gemmatimonadota bacterium. Classification (GTDB taxonomy): domain Bacteria; phylum Gemmatimonadota; class Gemmatimonadetes; order Gemmatimonadales; family GWC2-71-9; genus DASTHG01. Next base: position 26,541 of record JBGQFX010000016.1, read on the forward strand.
AGAGCACCCCGCCGAGCGCGTACTCGAGGCGCAGTCCGCCGGTGGGACCGTGGGACGGGCCGACGGGAACGCGGCCGCGCCCGCCGCCGAAGTATCCGGTGAACACCCGCACCGTGGCTCCGCGGCGCAGGTCGCGGTAGGGCGAGGTGCCGGGGTCGTGGCCCACTTGGGCGGATAGGATGGTTGGAAGGATGGAAAGTGTGGAAAGGGCAATCACCTTCCAACATTCCAACTTTCCCTCATTCCACCGTGTCATCAATTCACCTCCCTGAGGTCTTGTCCCGTCATCTCTTCCGGCGGCTCGAGTCCGAGCAGCCGCAGCACCGTCGGCCCCACGTCGCGCAGGCTGCCCCCGTGGCGCAGTTGGCGCACCCGATCGGCACCCACCAGGAGGAACGGTACCGGGTTCGTCGTGTGCGCGGTGTGCGGCCCACCGGTCGAGGGATTGATCATCAGCTCGCAATTGCCGTGGTCGGCAGTGATCAGCAGGGTCGTCCGGCCCCGTTCCGCGCTCGCCAGCACGCGGGTGAGGCAGGCATCCACGGTCTCGACGGCCTTCACCGCCGCCGGTAGTACCCCGGAGTGTCCCACCATGTCTCCGTTGGCGTAGTTGCACAGGATGAAATCGTGATTCCGGGCTTCGATCGCCCGGCACAACACGTCGGTCACACCGGGGGCGCTCATCTCGGGGCGCTGATCGTAGGTCGCCACGTCCTTCACGGACGGCACGAGCTCCCGCTCCTCGCCCGGGTACGCGGCTTCCACGCCGCCATTGAAAAAGTACGTCACGTGGGCGTACTTCTCGGTCTCGGCCGTCCGGAACATCGTCTTGCCCCGGTCGGCGAGCACTTGGGCCACGATCCGGTGCAGCACCATCGGCCCGAACGCCACCGGGAAAGGGAACGTGGCGTCGTACTGCGTCATCGTCACGAGCGCGATCTGCGGCCGCTGCGGATCCTTGAACCCATCGAAGCCGTCCAACGCCAGCGCGCGGCAGATCTGGCGCACGCGATCGGCCCGGAAGTTCACCACGAACACGCCATCGCCGGACGCGATGCGCGGGGCGCCCGCGATCACGCGCGGCTTGATGAATTCGTCGGTTTCGCCGCCGTCGTAGGCCTGCTGGATCGCCGTGACGGGGTCACGGACGTCGACCCCGACGCCGTGCACCATGGCGTCGTAGGCCAGTCTGGTGCGATCCCACCGTTTGTCGCGGTCCATCGCGTAGTAGCGGCCGGTGACCGTAGACACCACCGGGGCCCGGATTCCGGGTCCCGGATCCCGGATGTTGCCCACCAGCTCTCGCATGAACTGCAGCGCGGATTGCGGCGGGGTATCGCGTCCATCGAGCCAGGCGTGAATGGCGACCGGCACACCGGCTCGCCTGCCCAGGCCCGCTGCGGCGAGCAGTTGTTGATCGATGGCGTGCACGCCGCCGGTGCCGATGAGCGACAGCAGGTGGAGCGTGCCACCCGAGCGTTTCACCGTGGCACACAGATCGACGAGCGGTTGCAGCTGGAAGAATTCGCCCGACGCGATCGACTGGGAGATGCGGACGATGTCCTGCGGCACGACGCGGCCCGCCCCCAGGTTCAGGTGGCCGACTTCACTGTTGCCCATTTGTCCTTCGGGAAGCCCGACGGCGAGACCCGAGGCGTCGAGCAGCGTCTTCGGGGCACCCTGCCAGAGCCGGTCCCACGTGGGGGTATCGCCCAGCTCGACGGCATTGCCGTCGCGCCCGGGGCGGAAGCCCCAGCCGTCCAGCACGATGAGCGCGACCGGGGTGCGCGACCCGAGACTGTCATTCATATTGAAGGGGATGCAATCTACCGACGCATTGCGCCTCCTACCAGTTGTCCTCTGCTTCGCCGCTCCACTCGCCGCGCAAACCCGGGTTCGCGTCTCGAGCGATGGCGCCTGGTTCTATCAGGCGGCTGCTGGACGCCGGCTGGCCCAGGTCGAATCGGGTGCGACACTCGAGCAGGGGGCCGTGCAGGGCGACTGGGTCCAGGTGACGCTGGACGGCTGGATCTTCGGATCCTCGGTCGGTTCGACCACACAGGGTGGCTTCGACCTCGCCGTCACCAAAGTGCCTTCCGAGAACCTGCGCGCGGCGCCGGCGGGCGAAGTGGTGGCGCATCTCAGCGCAGGGTTTCTCCTCGACAAGCAGGGCGAGCAGGGCCGCTGGGTGCGCATACGTCGCCAAGGGTGGATGCAGCGCTCGGCGTTGACGGCGGTGCAAACAGCGGGGTCCGCTGCAACGCCGGGGCGCCCTAAAGGACTCCCTGACGGTCGTGGCCCCGGGGCTAACCCACCCGACACGATCGCGCCCGCCGCCATCGACCCTGCCCGCGTCCAGGCAGCGCGTTCGACCAGCCTGTACCGTGCCCCCGACGCGACCACCGACGCGACGGTCGCGGCCAGCGCGCCGCTCAAAGTGTTGGGGCGCGCGGGCGAGTGGACGCGGGTCGCGCTCGAGGGTTGGGTGAAGACGGCGGACCTCCAATCGGCGCCCGCCGGGGTGCTCGTGGGGGTGAGCGCCGCGGAGCTGCGCGCCGACCCGGAACGGTATATCGGGGTGACGTTGCGCTGGACGCTGCAGGCGATCGCGCTGCGCACCGCCGACGACCTGCGTCCCGATATTCCCGATGGCGCGACGTACCTCCTGGCTCGGGGGCCGATGCCCGAGCGCGGCTTCGTGTACGTCGTGGTGCCGCAGGCGAAGCGGGCCGCGGTCGAGGCGCTGGCGCCGCTCGCCACGGTTCAGGCCACGGTGCGGGTGCGCACCGGGCGCGCCCGCTTCATCGGCCACCCGGTGGTGGACCTGGTCTCGCTCGAGGTGCAGCCATGAACGAAATTCTGCGCGACCGCCTGCTGCGCAAGCTGGAGACGCTCTCCGAAGAGAAGGTCTACCAGGTGCTCGACTACGTCGAATTCCTGGAATCGAAGTACGCCGAGCGGCCCGCCGGCGCCCCGGCGTTCCAGAAGGTGGCCGAGACGCTCGAGGACACCATGCGCGCCGGCCGGGTCCCGATCACCATCATCAAGGGGACCATGGACGCGGTGGGGAAGGCGGGGAAGTTCTTCGAGGGGTTGGCGGCGGCGGGCAAGGCGGCGGTGGAGGAGGCACGGAAGAAGACGGCGGAGGGGCCTCCGCCCCCGTCCGAGACGCCGCCACCAGGGTGCTAGGGCACCCGCTCCGGCGGGCGCTCATCGATTTCCGCGATGAGCCGTTGCTGCGAGCTCCGCTTGGGATCCCCGGCGTCGGTATCGCGCGTATAGGAGCCGTCGGACTGCAACTGCCAGGCGCTCGGGTCGGCGAGCTGGAGCTCGAGAATGTGATCCAGTCGAGCCCGGGCGGCGGGGTGGTCCACCGGCGTAATCACCTCTATCCGGCGCCGGAGGTTGCGCGGCCGCCAGTCGGCTGACCCGAGGTAGTACTCGGGCGCGCCGGCGTTGCCAAAATGGTAGATGCGCGCATGCTCGAGGAACCGGCCCAGGATGCTCAGCACGCGGATCCGCTCGGACAGGCCGGGGACGCCAGGACGGAGCATGCAGGGACCGCGCACCACGAGCTCCACGTCCACTCCCGCCTGGGACGCCTGGTACAATGCGCCGATCACCGTGGCGTCGGCGAGGCCGTTGAGCTTCGCCCGGATGCGGCCGCCACGCCCGGCCCGCGCGTGCTCAGCCTCGCGCGCGATCAGCGCGAGGAAGCGCTCCAGCATGTTGGTCGGCGCCACGAGCAGCCGGCGGAACGCCGCCTGGGGCGGGCGCGAAGAACCAGTGAGCTCGTTGAACAGGGCGTGCACGTCCCCGGCAATGGCATCGTCCGTGGTGAACAGCCCCAGGTCGGTGTAGACCTTCGCCGTGTCGGGGTTGTAGTTGCCGCTGCCCACGTGGACGTAGCGGCGAGTGCGACCGTCCGTGCGGCGCACCACCAGCGCGATTTTGGCGTGGGTCTTCAGCGTCGCGAGACCGGTGATCACGTTGATGCCGGCCGACTGGAGGCTTTGCGCCCAGCCGATGTTCAGCTCTTCGTCAAATCGCGCCTTCAGCTCGACGAACACGGAGACGTCCTTGCCGTGCGCCGCGCCGCGGCGCAGCGCGTCGCCGATGCGCGACGGCCCTCCGGGACGATACAGAGTGACCTTTATCGCCAGTACGTCCGGGTCATCCGCCGCCTCGGCGATGAAGCGCTCGAAGGTCGCCGTGAACGAGTCGTACGGATGATGGACCAGCACGTCGCTCTGGTCGAGCGCATCGAACATCGATCGGTGGGCGGCGAACGGATCGCGCGGCGTGAAGGGACGGTAGTCGAGCGCGGGGCCGGATGCCCGACCCCCCAGCTCAGCCAGCGCCCCCAGGTGCACTGGGCCATCGGCCTCGTAGACGTCGGATGGACCCAGGGCACTGTGTTGCCCGCTCTCCTCGAACCGCAGCTCGCGCTGCAGCAGCTCGCGCAGCTGGGACGGCATGTCACGCTCGACCTCGATCCGGACCACGGGCCCCCACGGCCGCCGCCGCACCTCCTCGGCCACCGCCTGCACGAAGCTCGCCGTGCCGAGCTCGTCGAGCTGAATGTCCCCGCTGCGCGTGACCCGAAACGCGTGAGCGGCGAGTACCTCGCGGCCCGGAAACAGCGTGCCCAGCTGGGCGCGGACCACCGCCTCGAGCGGCACCACGCTCCCCGCCCCCGCCGGCAGGAAGCGGGGCAGGGACGCGGGCAGCTCGACCGCGGCGAAATGCATGGGACTCCCGGGTTGGTCTCGCAGCATGACCGCCAGCGCCAGCCGGCGGTCGCCGATCTGCGGAAACGGATGGCCGGGCGCGCGCGTCAGCGCCTTCGGGGTCAGGAGCGGCGCGATTTCATCGGTGCACTGGCGCACGAGCCCGGCGCGCTCGTTGTGGTCGAGCGCCGCCCAGTCCCGCAGCGCGATCCCCGCCGCGGCGAGCGGCCCCAACGCCAGCCCGGTGAACGCACGGTACTGGCGCGCGATGAGGGGGCGTAGCCGGATCGCGATCGCGTCCAGCTGCTCCGCGGGGGCGAGGCCGTCGGGAGACCTGTGCGCGCTCCCCGCGGCCACCTGGTGCTTCAGGGCGCCGGCTTCGACCATGAAGAACTGATCGAGATTGGTGCTGAAGATCGCGAGGAAGCGCAGCCGCGCCAGGAGCGGAGTGCGGGGATCTTCCGCCAGCGCGAGCACGCGCGCGTTGAACTCGAGCGAGCTGAGCTGGATGTTGATGAAATGGTCCGGCGTGCGCCGCGCCGCGTCGAGCGCTTTGGCCGGCAGCACCGGCACTCGGAGCTCGCTGAGCGTGAGCCGGCTGGTCTCTGCGGTCGTCTGCCCCGGGCCTTCGCCCGGGGCCGGTGCGGCCTCGAGCGGCGCGGCCGACCACTCCGGCACGAGCTCCGAGCGGGCGGCCACCGCGAGGGCCGCGAGGGTCGCCGGATCGCGCAGCACGGGGGAGCCGACGCGTGCCACGATGTCGGGGGGAGCGAGCCAGACCAGTCCGCCGGGTGGAACCGTGGCGAAGTCGCGCCGCAGCCGCCGTGCCAGCCACACCTCCACGGTGGGGCGAGTCTCCGCGCCCGGGGCGACACCGAGCAGGCGCACCTCCCCCTCAGCGTTGCCGAAGCAGCGACGCATTGCGCGGCGGCACGCATCTTCGCCGCCGCCGTCCTCGAGCGGCAGCTGCAGCACCGCTCCCAGCCGGTGCAGCGCCATGCGTCCGTGCGCCACCGCGACGACCGCGACCTGGCGCGGGCCCGGCGCGGGACCCGAATCCCGCCGTGCCAGTGCGACCAACAGCGCGGCCGCCCGCTCGGCGCGCGGCAGCGACGCCGAAGACAGCCGGTAGTGCCGCGTCACCGCCTCCGCCAGGCGCGCGAGCGGGATCACGCCCCAGCGATCCCGCCACGCGACGAGCTCCTGGAATGTGGAACCGGCCTCGCCGCCACGCGCCGTGATCGTGTCGTAGGCGAGGACGAACTGCCCCGCGGGGACGATCGGGAGCCGCGCCCGGCGCAACTGCCGCACCACGGTCAGCTCCAGCTGCAACGCCAGTCGCGCGGGATCGACCAGCGCGCGCAGGCGGCGGGCGGGCTCGGCGTGGCCCTGGAAGATGTCGGGCGGGTCGAGTTCGGCGACCGGCGCCTCGCTGCGGGTCGCTCCCGGCAGCTCCAGGACCAGCCAGCGGCGGTCCTCCACGTCGAATCGGAGACGGCACGCCGCCCCGCCCCGGCGCAGGTCGCCCTCCGGCGTGTCGAAGTAGAGATCGCGGTGGAAGGCTGGCCGCGGCCGTCCGGCGCGCAGGCCGAGCGGCAGCGGCGCCGCGAGCAGCTCTTCGAGCAGGGCGGCGGACGGCACGTCCCAGCGGAGGTCGGCCACGGCGCGCATCGCCAGGGGAGGCGAGTGCTCAGTCGGTGCGGGGTTGAAACTCGGCGCTTGCGCCGTGCGCCGCGACAGCGGCGAGCAACGCGGCAGGCGCCGTCGACTTCTTGAGGCGCACCAAATAGGTGAACGCGGCCTGGTCGCCCTCGCTCGGCGTGCGCCGCACCAGCTTCCAGCTCTTCACGTGGTCGTGCAGCGCCGCCTCGACGCGTTGCTGAGCCGGGCCGTTTGCCTGGACGACGAGGAAGCCATCGGGCCGCTCCGGGTCCGCGATGGCAAACTCCCGCGTGAAGGTCGGCCGCGGCTCGCCCGCGTAGATGTCGCCGACGTTCAGCGCCCACAGCGACAAGACCGCGATGTTGAAGATCACGGAAGCGACGAAGCCGACCTCGAGCGCCTGCACCCCGGCAGCGAGGCCGACGGCGATCGCCAGGAAGACGTACACCGCATCCTTGGTGTCCTTGAGCGTGTTCCGGAACCGCACCGCCGCCGCGAGCCCGGCGAGGCTGAAGGCGAGGGCGAGGCTGTTGTGCACCAGCGCCGCGATCCCGGCCACCACGAGCGGTAGCAGGATCATCGTCTGCACCACCGATGGGTCCCACCCCTGTTGCCGCTTGCTCAGCATGTAGACCGACGCGACGGGGATCATCAACAGCAGGGCGCCGGTCATCGCCAGCGCGACGGCCAACCCGGCGCTCGACACGGTCGGTGCTTCCTCGCCCACCTCGGGCTGGGCTCCCGCGGCAAGCGAGCGGCGCAGCTCGCGTGCGGAGCTGCCGGACGGGCGCTCGACCGAGATCGCCTCGCGCACGGCCGGTGAGTAGCGCGTCAGCACCAGCGTGCCGGCCACCAGCAGTGCGTAGTACAGCGCCAGTCGCAGCAGCGATCGGTTGATGGGGTCCAGGTGCATCACGCGGCTCGATGGCTCAGCGCTAGCGGCACAACGCCATGAACTCCCGTCGCCAGGCGCCGCGATCGTTGATGGTGCGATAAAACTCGTCGTAATAGTCGAGCGTTTGCTTCACCCGTTTCGGTTCGAGTCCTTCCGGGTCGCGGTACAGGGCGTAGATGGCGTCCTGCTGCGCGATGAACCGCGCAAACAGCGGCGCGAGCTCCTCGGCGGTGCGGCATTCGGCGCGAAAGATGCGCTGGCGCACGGTGCGAATGCCGAGACTCGGGTCGGGCTGCGCATACGGGGGCGAGATCACGCCCGACCAGTCGAAGTCGTACGGCACGGAGTAGAGGGTACCGATCGAGTCGCGGATGACCACGACGTTGTGCCGCGCGGCGACCGACCAGTCCGTGTTGCCGATCAGGTACTGGAACACGGCGAACAGCCCCATCTGCGTGGGATCGGTTTCCCCCTGACTGATGCCCTGGGTCGTGTCAACCTCCGCCCGGTTGCGCCGGGCCATGCGGTCGTCGTCCTCGACGAAAAATGCGTAGCGCGTGTCGGGCTCGTGCCGCCCCGTCGCATCCACGTAGGTGACGCGCACGAGGCGTGCGCGGAAGCTCATGTCGGTCAGGAGATTGTAGGTGCGGTAGATGAGGGACTCTTCGAGCAGGTAGTTCGCGTAGCTGCTGCCGCTGCGGCACTGCCCGACGAGCTTGAGGCTCTTCTGATGCGCGAAGATGGTGCGCGCGGCCTGGTCCCGATCGAAGTCGACCTTGAGCGGCGGATACTGGCAGATGCGCAACCGAAAATGGCCGCGGGTATGGAGCTTGACGGTGAGGGTGACGGTATCCCCCGACGGTGCGACGTAGGAGAGCGTACCGGGATGGTCGTGCTTTGTGGTGCCGCGCTCCTTTCCGACGGCACCGAAGTCGGCGGTCAGCGTCAGCGCGAGCGGCTCGGTGGCGTCGAACAAGCGCGCCGCGCCCGGCGCGTCCGGGTCGGCGGGCTGCTGCGCCAGCGCACGCGCCCCGGCGCCCGAGGCGAGCCACAACGCCGCCAGAGCGGTGCGGATTCTGCAGTCGTGCCACGTGTTGGTTGCGGACCGCACCAAGCAATGTTACCGGTGGCTGGTGCCGCCCGCCAGCCGCTGCGATCGGGTCGGGACCTCCCTGCTCCGAAGGACCCGGTTAGCGCTGCAGCAGCTTGACGACGCCGAACACCAGCCCGGCCGTCGTCGCCGCCTGGGCGATCCAGAAGCCGAACAGGCGGGCCACATCCGGCATCGCTGTAAGGTCGCCCGGACCTCGCGTTCGAGACGCGCCTGGCCTCGAGGTGCTCTACTGACGGCTTGCTCCGGCCGGGCTCCTGGTCCCGTGGACGGTGAAGGCCGTCCACCAGGTCCCGTCCTGCTCCCGTTCTTCTTTCCCTGAGACGGACATTCCATCCGGGCTCACAGTCCACGTATTCCGCCATCGCGTGGTCTTTCCGTCAGGACCGGTGTCGGTGCCCGTGTCCTTGGAGGTTCCGTCACTGAACGCGGCCGTCCCGACCCAGGTAGTCCCGTCACTCGCAAAGCCGGAGATGGCGTGGATGCTCTGGACCGGATCGTACGAGAGGATCTCGAGAAAGCTCAGCTCCGGGCCCTTGCCGTTCCACGTGGAACTGACCTCCACGAAGAAGCCCCCAAGGATGCTGCGGCCCTGCATGCGCCATTGCAGCTGGTATTCCGGTTCCGAGGGGGCGTCCTTCGCGGTCCCGACCATCGTCCAGTCGCCGACCCAGAGGTCCCACTGCTTCATCTCTGGTGGGGGGACCGGCGTTGGCACCTGCGCCCGTGCGGTCACGGCGAGAATCAGGGTCACGAGGCCCACGGCACTGGCAACTCGTATCATGGAGTTCTCCTGAGGTTCGCCACCCAGATGTCGCTCTCGTACTGCGCCACGGTGAGATAGAGCCGGTCGGGGCCCACGCTGAGCGCTCCGAACCGGTTGGGGGCGAGCGCCGGGTCGTCGAACGCGACCACCAGGCGCGGCGCGCCTCCCGCGACCGGAATGGCCCAGACCCCCCGCCGGCCGTCTCGATGGCTTCCAGAGGCGTAGATCGTCCTGCCATCGCGGGAATAGCGCGCGATTCCGCTTATCGAGCTCAGCCCGTATGTGGCGGCGAGGTTGCGGCGCCAGACCTCGCGTCCTTGCGGCGAGACCAGGACCAGGTCCCTCATGGCGTAGCACAAGACTCCGCTGCCGTCCGGCGCCCAGTCGGGGAACATGCAGTGGAAGTCCGTGAGTGGCACTGCCTCATGCCAAGCCCCGCCCACGCTGTCGCGCGGCACGAGCCAGATTCGCCATGATCCCGTCCGATTGGACATGAAGGCGATCGCGAGCCCGCCAGGCGACCAACTGGGGTTGTTGCTGTATCTGTTCGGGCTGCTGGTGAGGACCGTGGGCACGCCCCCTCCAGCCGACATCACCATGATCTCGCTGTTCCGGCTGCCGAGGTAGAACGTGATCTCCCTCCCGTCGGGTGACCAACGAGGGGAGAACTCGTCCCCCGGGGAATCGGTCAGTGGGACGGCTTCCCCACCCCCGAGGGGCATCTTGTAGAGGTCCGAGTTCCCCCGGATGTTGCCGTTGTACGCGATCCATCTTCCGTCTGGCGAGACGTCATGCACCTCGATCACCTGACTGCCGCTCGTCACGGGAATACCGTCCCTGATGGAGATGGGACTGGAGCGTCCAAGCGCGTACGACCAGATGTTCTGGCGCAGCGTGAGCTTCGCGTAGGCGAGCTTGCGGGCGCCGATGGAATAGGAGATCGAGTGCGGGTCGGCCACCCCGGGGATGGGGCGCGGTTCTCCGCGCGCTCCCTGCGATCCCACCTCGACGACATACACGCCGCGCGGCCCGTCCCGGTTGGACACGAAGAGCAGGTGCCGCGCATCGAGCCATGCCGGACTGACGTTCAGGAACGCTTCGCCGACGACCAACCGCGGAGCGCCTCCTTCGGCATCCACGATCCAGATGGACGACCCTAGAATGTTGCCGCTGGTACGCCATTGGAGATTCCCGTTGACGTAGGCGATCGTCCGCCCGTCCGGCGACCACGCCAGCGAGTGCGGCTGCGGGTACTCCGCGGTGTGAACCACAATGGGACGTGCGGCGGTGTCGCCCGCCTGGGAGACCAAGATCGTGTCTCCGACAACAAAGGCGACGCGAGCGCCGTCAGGTGACCATGCCGGCTGCGTTGCGCCCGGCGGCAGCGTGATCGTCCGAACCGCGCCACCCAGGCTGCCGGTCTCGTTCCATACGCACCCGGCGGCCCGGCAGGCCAGGAACCGGACGAAATCGCCGTCGGGGCTCCACGACGGACCCCACTCTCTGAGGAGTGACGTGTCGGCCGGCCGGACCTCGCCGCCACCGGCGACGTTGGCGGTCTTCCGGATCACGAGATGCGGGGCGCCGATCGGGCCTGCGACGTACGCGACCTCTTTCCCGTCGGGCGAGATGGCCGGCTGGAACTCGACGCCCGGCTCCGTCGTGACCGGCGTGATATCCGAGATCGTGAGGTTGAGCGGCCTGGGCTTGACCACCTGGCTGACCACGAGCGCGACCACCGCCACCGCGGCCACCCCTGCCGTCCACTTTGTCCAGCGCGGCAATCGCCCCAGCGCCGTCGTCGGCTGCGTCTGGGTGGGTGTCGTTCCGCCGCTCGGTGTCGCCAGCGGCTCGAGCTGCGCCAGCAGCTCGTCCGCCGTCTGCCAGCGGTCGGCGGGCTTTTTCGCCAGACACTTCATCACCACCGCCGCCAATGCCGGCGACACCGTAGGCCGGTGCTGCTCCAGCGGCTCCGGCGTGGCGGTGACGTGCGCCGCGAGCATCTCCTGCGCGGTCGTGGCCGAGAACGGCGCCCGCCCCGTCAGCAGCTCGTAGCCCAGCACCCCCAGCGCATAGATGTCCACCCGGTGGTCCTGGTGCGGATCGGCCACCGCCTGCTCCGGCGCCATGTAGGTCGGCGTGCCGAGCGCGACCCCGGTGGACGTGAGCAGCTGGTGGCCCGTCGCCTCCGTCACCGCCTTCGCCACGCCGAAGTCGGCCACCAGCGCGTGCCGCCCCGAAAGCAGCACGTTGTCCGGCTTGATGTCCCGGTGCACCACGCCGTGCGCGTGGGCGTGGCTCAGCGCGTCGGCCACCTCCATCAGGATGCGCACCGCGTCGGGAATGGCGAACTCGCCGCTGCGCGCCAGGCGGTCCCGCACCGACTCCCCTTCCACGTACGGCATCACGTAGTAGAAGAAGCCCTCGGCTTCCCCAGAATCGAGCAGCGGCAGAATGTTGGGATGCTGGAGCCGGGCGGCGACCTCGATCTCGCGGGCGAAGCGGCCGGCGCCCATGGTTACGGCGATCTCGGGGCGCAGGACCTTGAGCGCCACCTGGCGGTGGTGCTTCACGTCCAAGGCGAGGTAGACCGTGGCCATCCCGCCCTGCCCGAGCTCGCGCTCGAACGTGTAGCGGTCCGCGAGCGCCGCGCCGAGAGAATCGAATAGGCCGGCCAGGAGTGGCCTTCCTGCGAGGGAGCGACGCAAGTATGCGGGCCCGCGGGAGCCGGCGCCAGCCGGCCCGAGCCGGGGTGGGCCTCGGGTGGCGCCGGTTGAGGAGCGCCGGACCTCGCAGTAACTTCCGCTATGGGAACCTTCCGCCAGACCCCCGCACTCACCTTCGATGACGTCTTGCTCGTTCCGCGGCATGCCACCGTGCATCCGCGCAACGTGGACGTGAAGAGTCGCTTCACCCGCGACATCTCCCTGTATATCCCGCTCGTCGCCGCGGCGATGGACACGGTGACCGAAGCCGAGATGGCGATGGCGATCGCGCGGGCCGGCGGCATCGGCGTGATTCACAAGAACATGCCGATCGATCGCCAGGCCGCCGAAGTCGACCGCGTGAAGCGCAGCGAATCGGGTATGATCATCAATCCGATCACCCTCGGCCCCGACCGTCCGCTGCGCGAGGCGGCCCAGCTGATGGCGCGGTTCCGCATCTCGGGCGTGCCCATCGTGGATTCGGCCGGCAAGCTGGTCGGCATCATCACCAATCGCGACCTGCAGTTCGAGCGCCAGCTCGATCGCCCGATCCGCGAGGCGATGACCAAGGACAAGCTGGTCACCGCTCCGGTCGGCACGACGCTCGAGGAAGCCGAGCGGATCCTGGGGCAGCATCGCATCGAAAAGCTGCCCGTGGTCGACCAGCGGGGCATTCTGCGCGGCCTGATCACCATCAAGGACATTTTCAAGCGGCGCCAGCATCCCAATGCCAACAAGGATCAGCACGGGCGGCTGCGCGTCGCCGCGGCGGTCGGGGGGACGCCGGAGGCCCTGTCGCGCGCCAAGGCGCTGCTCGACGCCGGGTGCGACGTGATCGTCGTCGATTCGGCGCATGGCCATTCACAGGGCGTCCTCGATACCGTCGCCAGCCTGCGCGAGAAGTATCCGGAAGCGCAGCTCGTGGGCGGCAACGTGGCGAGTGAGGCCGGCGCCCGGGCCTTGGTCGAGCGCGGCGTCGACGCGGTGAAAGTGGGCGTGGGGCCAGGCTCGATCTGCACTACGCGCGTCGTCACCGGTGTCGGCGTCCCGCAGATCACCGCCATCGTGGATGCCGTGCGCGGGGCGGGCGACGTGCCCATAATCGCCGACGGCGGTATCAAGTACTCCGGCGACGTCGTCAAGGCGCTCGCCGCGGGCGCCGAGAGCGTCATGATGGGCTCGATGCTCGCCGGCACCGAGGAGAGCCCGGGTGAATCGTTCCTGCTCGAAGGCCGTCGCTTCAAGGTGATCCGCGGCATGGGCAGCCTCTCGGCCATGGAGGAGGGCTCGGGGGACCGGTACTTCCAGGAAGGCGAGGTCAGCCCCTCGAAGTTCGTCCCCGAAGGCATCGAGGGACGCGTCCCATATCGAGGACCGGTGGCCGACGTGCTGTTCCAGATGGTGGGCGGGCTGCGCAGCGGCATGGGGTACTGCGGCGTCAAGGATATCGCCGCGCTGCGCACCGAGACCGAGTTCATTCGCATCACGACTGCTGGGCTGCGCGAGTCACACCCGCACGACGTCGTCGTCACGCGAGAAGCGCCCAACTACAGCCTCTAATGCTTGACACCTCTCCGACCGCGCCCTAGTCTAGCCGAGCCGTTTGCTGGTCCATCTGCCACCCGGAAGGGGAACCCGCTTATGAGCTTGTGGGCAACCAAGTCCATCACCGCCCTGCGCGCCGAAGCGGATGCGGCCGGCGAGACGTCGCTCAAACGGGCGCTCGGCCCGCTCAACCTCGTCACGCTGGGCATCGGCGCCATCATCGGCGCCGGGATCTTCGTGCTCACCGGCCAGGCCGCCGCGCTGCACGCGGGCCCGGCCGTGCCGATCTCGATGGCGTTGGTGGGTATCGCCTGCGCCTTCGCCGGCCTGTGCTACGCCGAAATGGCGAGCGCCGTTCCCGTGGCGGGCAGCGCCTACACCTATTCCTACGCCACGATGGGCGAGCTCGTCGCCTGGATCATCGGCTGGGACCTGGTGCTCGAATACGCGGCGGGCGCCGCCACGGTGGGGGTCGGCTGGTCCGGTCACTTCGTGTCGCTGCTTGGCCTGTTCAACATTCACATCCCGGCAGCGCTCGCCTCCTCGCCCACCCTGTGGTGCACGGCCGCCCAGGTCGGCACGATGGCCGCGCCCGGGTGCGCGCATTCGGGACTCAATCTGACCGGGACGATCGTCAACCTCCCGGCCGTGTTCATCGTGGCGATCATGTCCACGATCCTGGTGATCGGGATCAAGGAATCGGCGCGGGTGAACAATTTCATCGTGATCCTGAAGGTCGCGATCGTGTTGCTCATCGTCGCCATCGGGTTGTCCCACATCAACACCGCGAACTGGAAGCCGTACATCCCCCCGAATACCGGCGAGTGGGGCACGTTCGGCTGGTCGGGCGTGCTGCGTGGCGCCGGTCTCGTGTTCTTCGCCTACATCGGTTTCGACGCAGTGTCGACCGCTGCGCAGGAGGCGAAAAACCCGCAGAGAGACATGCCGATCGGCATCCTCGGATCGCTCGCTATCTGCACCATCCTGTACGTCGTCGTCTCGGCGGTGCTGACCGGGATGGTGCCCTACTCCGAGCTCAACCTGCCGGCCCCGATGGCGTACGCGATGGAGAAGATCGGAGCGCCGCGGCTGGTACGGATCTCCGTCGACGTCGGTGCCGTGCTCGGACTGGGCTCCGTGATCCTCGTGATGCTCCTCGGCCAGTCGCGCGTGTTCTACTCGATGTCGCGTGACGGCCTGCTCGGGAAATGGGCGGGCAAGGTGCATCCCACTTACCGGACGCCTTACCTGTCCACGATCTACACCGGGATCGCGGTGGGCCTCGCCACCGGCCTCTTGCCGCTGCAGCTGCTCGGTCAGCTGGTGAATATCGGCACCCTGCTGGCGTTCGTCTTGGTATGCGCCGGCGTGTGGATTCTGCGGAGCAAACGGCCCGATCTGGACCGGCCGTTCCGGACTCCGCTGATGCCGTTCGTGCCCATCATGGGCATTCTGTGCTGCACCGGGCTGATGCTCACCTTGCCAGCGGATACCTGGATCCGGCTGGTCGTGTGGCTGATCATCGGCTTCGTGATCTATTTCGGGTACAGCCGGAAGCATTCGGTGCTGCAGAAAGAACTGAAGAAATAGGGCGTCAAGAGTAGTCGTCGAGGAACAACGTCGAGGGGAATCGTCAACGTCACGGTTCTCCTCGGCGTTTTTTTCTGGACGATTTCCCTCGACGCTCCTTCTTGACGTACTTATCTTCTGCCATGCCTTCCACCACCCTCGCCATCCCACCCGACCGCGCCGCCGCCGCCCGCCAGATTGCCGCCGTGTTCAAGCCAGGGCAGCGCGTCGCCCTCACGACCCACGTCAACGCCGACGGCGACGGCGTGGGGAGCGAAGTGGGCTTGTGGCACCTGCTGCGCTCGCGCGGCCTCCACCCGGTGATCGCGAACCCGACGGGAGTCCCCGATCGGTTCGATTTCATGCTGCCGGCGGGCGCCGACGCGAGCGATCACGCGGCAAAGGAGGTCGCCCGGGCGGATGTCGTGGTGGTGCTCGATATCTCGGACCTGGGACGTCTGGGCGATCTCGCTACGGCCGTGCGCGAGCGCGGCGTGCCGGTGGTCTGCATCGATCACCACGTGAGCCAGGGGACCCTGCCCGCGGGGCCGCGGCTGGTCGCTCCCGAAGCGACGGCGACGGCCGAGCTGGTGTTCGATCTGGCCACCGAGCTGGGCTGGGAGCTCTCGACCGATGCGGCGCGAGCGCTGTACGTGGGATTGCTCACCGACACAGGAGGATTCCGGTTCTCGAACACGACCGCCCGCGCTCTGCGCGTGGCCGCGGCGCTGCTCGAGCACGGCGTCGATCCCGAGTCGATCTACGAGGCGGTCTACTCGAGCGCCCCGGAAGGTCGGGTGCGGCTGCTGGGCGACGTGCTGCAGACACTCGTCGTCGAGCCCGAGCGGGGTCTCGCCTGGGTGACCGTGCCCCCGGGAGCGCTCGAGCGCTACGGCGCAACACCGGACGACCTGGACGGCATCGTGGAGCATGCGCGCTCGATCGCCGGTGTGCGTCTCGCGTTGCTGTTCCGCCAGATCGCCAACGGACGCATCAAGGTGTCGTTCCGCTCCCTGGGAGACGTCGACTCGGCGGCCCTCGCACAGGCGTTTGGCGGCGGCGGCCACCACAAGGCGGCCGGGGCATCGCTCGAGGGATCGCTCGGCGAGGCGCAGACGACCGTGCTGGAGTCCGCGCGGGCCTATCTGAACAACGGATCGCGCTAGCGCGCCGGGCCATCAGCGGGCTGCGCCGGCGATCCAGAGCCCGAGGCCGATCGCCAGCGCCAGGCCTGCGAGTCCCGGAGCCGCCCGACGCCGGAACGCGTTGGACCCCAGGGCGAGCGTCAGTCCGAGCTTGAGCAGAGTGTTGGAGAGAATCCCCACCGCGATCGCCTGCGCCGCCAGGCCCGCGCCTTCCGGCCCGGCCGCCAGCCCGCACATCGACAGCGTGAGGGCATCCATGTCGGTGGCGCCCAGAAACGCCGCGGACGCCAGCACGCCGGTCGTTCCCCACAGCTGTTGCACGAATGGGAGGGCCGTGAGCACGAGCTGGAACGCGGCCGCCATCCTCAGCGCCGACCACAATCCCAACGGCGATTGTGGGGGCTCGGTGCGCTCCGCCTTGGGCCATGGACGCGCGAGGGCGCGCGCGACGAACGCCGCCCCGACGATCAGTGGGGGGAGCAGGTAGGGGCCGAGCTTCCAGGTGACGGGAGGCTGGAGCACCGTGGTCACGACGGCCACGCGAACGAGCAGCACGGTGCACGCCCCGAGCACGCCGGCGGCGAGCGCCGCGCTGAGCGCTGGCTCGCGGCGACTGTGACGCGAGAAACTCAACGTCACGGCCGTCGACGAGATGAGCCCACCCAGGAGGCCGGTCACGCCGAAGCCGCGGGCTTCTCCCACGGCGCCGCGGGCCAGGTACCCGAGGAAGTTCAGCCCGGAGAAGAGCAGCACCACGATCCACAGCGCGCGAGGGCGGATGCTGTCGAACGGGCCGTAAGGGCCGGTCGGGAGCAGCGGGAGAATCACCAGCGCGAGCACGGCGAACTGCAGCGCCGCGGAAATCTCCCGCTGACCGATGCGGCGAATGAAATCGTGGATCCGGGTCTTTTCCACCAGGGCGAGCACCATGATGGCGACGCTGGCGCTCGTGACGAGCGGAAAGCCCAACCCGGCAATGGTGCCGAGCGCGAGCACGGTCAGCGCCGCTACCTCGGTCGTCCCCTCGACGGCGGGCCCACCGGGACGCGAGGCCGCGACGTAGGCGGCGACCGTGAGCGCCAGGGCGCCTCCCAGGATGAGGGCGCCGAGCAGCTGCAGGCCGCCCGCGGTCAGCCAGCCGGCAACTCCTCCCAGGATGCCCAGCAAGAGGAAGGTGCGCACACCGGCAAAGCGGGCCTCGGGACCGGAGGCGTGGCCCGACCATTCCCGTTCGATGCCGACGGCGAGTCCGGCCAGGGCGGCCACGCCGAGGCGACTGGCGATCTGAAGGTCGAAGCTGAGGTCCGTCACGGTGACGAAAGATGCGTCGCTACCGAACGGCGTCTAGATTCGCTCCTTCAAGGAGGACTCGACGTATTTCGATCCCGGCAGACCTGGCGACGGTGCGCTCGCAGCTCGCCGCTCTGTCTTACCAGTCGAACCAGTGACTCACCTTGATCAGGAACGTGTTGTCCGGGTGCTGGCGGAACAGGGCTCGGAAGTCACCGCCGAACGAGCGGGTGCCGTAGGCCGGTTCGAAACCCTCCCGGCCCTGCGTCCAGACCAGGAAGATCGTGGACCCGGGCTTGTACTCCCAGCGCAACACCGTGTTGGACCGGAACTGCTTGAAGTTGAATCCGCCGGGATTGTTGGCGACGGCGGTGTCCCCGTAGGTCTTGAAGCGACCGGCGTAGGTCTGGGCGCGGGGATTGTCGAGCTCCCGCACGTCGGAGTACTGGCCCTTGCTCACGAACGGCTCGGCGTAGATCTGGACCGAGAGGTTCGGCGTCGCGATGAAATTGAGCCGCCACTGCAAGCTCAGCGTGCGCTGCTCCAGGTGTGCGAAGGTGTAGTGCGTCGCCGTGGAATCCGTGAAGTTGCCGAACCACTGGGTGTTGTCGCGGTTCTTCCGGATGCTCAAACCGATCGAGCTGGTCCAGCGCGACGACACGCGGAAGTCGATTTCCGGACTGACGTTGATGGACGTCGTGCGGCCTTCGTCGCCCCGAAAGTAGTTGAACCAGACGAACGGGACGATGACGCGCCGCTCGTCACCCTCAATCCCGCCCCAGGGCGCGAAGAAGCGCGAATTGCGTACCGCCGGGCCGCCCCGCGCACAGCGGTCGCAGTACGTCGTCCCGAGCTGCCCCAGCGTGCCGCCGGCATGCAACCACCAGTGGTTCTTGAGCTCGGTATGCACGTTCGTGTTTACGGCGTGTTCGAGCGGGAGCCCGGCCATGGTCCAGTCGTTCCATTCGTTGAAGTTCCACGACAGCCGCTGAAAGACTGCGGTCGGCTGCTGGAACTGCAGCGCGGCCCACGTCGCCTGTTCCTGCCAATCCGCCCGCCTGAGGAATCCGAGGTCGTTGATCTCGTAGCCCGGCGAGACCCGTTGCAGGCTGCTTTCGAAGCGGAGAATCGGCCCGCCGAACTTCCCAAAGCGCACCTGCTCGGCGTGACCGCTGAGCGACGTGCGGTTGGAGTCGACCCGCAAGGCGTCGTCGGGCCGCTGGTAGTAGTGAGTCGAGCTCTGCTGCGTAGCCGCGATGGCGGCCGGGGAGCCGGACACCCGGCTGGCGGTGATGGAAGCGTTGAATTCGTACCGGCCGCCGTTGAATCGATGCCGGACGTCGGCACCGCCGACGTAGGCTGTGCCCCGCAGGGCATCCCGCGTCGCCGGATCTAGGGAGCGGTTGACCGCAGTGCCGATCACCCCGAAGCCTGTCTCGCCGTGCCGCACATCCTGTGAGGCCCGGACCACCGTGAAGTTCGTGGTGGGCTCGATGGTCTCGCTCGTGTGCCGTGTGACCGCGTCCAGCACGCCGATAGAGAGGCCACTCGGGAGGCGACCCGTCATTTTTGCCGCGCCGATGATCGTGGACGCACGACCGATTCGCCGCGAGTAGAACAAGTTCTCGCTGCCGCAGTCCTGGACGATGTTGCAGTTGACGGGGAACCGCAGCAGGCCGGTTCCCTCGATGAAGAAGGGTCGCCTTTCCTGGAAGAACGTCTCGAACGCACCGAGGTTCAGGACGGCGGGATCGGCTTCGATCTGGCCGAAGTCCGGGTTCACCGTGCCGTCCAGGGTCAGGTTTGACGTGACGCCGTATTTGAAGTCGGCTCCCGCCGTGAGCCGCTGGTCCCGATCGAAACCCGTCGCGGTGGGCACCGACACGTTCTTCGTGACGACGTACGGGGTCGCCTCGAGCCGCCGTGGTGAGGAGATGCCCTCGATCCCCGTCAGCTCGCCAAGCTGGGAGGCGAACCCTGCCTGCTGGCGGTGATACAGTGGCCAGCTGACGCGCTCCCGGAACCGCTCGATGTCGCGCCACACCGCGAAGCCAAAGGTGTGAACCGGGGCGTTGGCGTAGCGTAGCTGCGAGAGGGGAATACGGAACTCCGCCGTCCAGCCGAGCGAGTCCACCGTCGTCGCCACGTCCCACACGCCGTCCCAGGCATCGTCCTCATCGGCGTCGTTGTAGATCGCGTAGTCGCGCTTTACCCCGCCGGGGCTCACGGCGAATTCGTAGCCCGACCGTCGATCATGGTAGGAGTCTATGACGATCTTCAATTGATCGGTCGGGGGGCGCACGTCGCGGCGGGCCAGGATGCCGAGGATCTTGTGCGGCTCCGGATCGAAGGCCCGGATGAAGGCGTAGAAATTGTGCGCGTCGTAGGCGACGCGCGCTTCGGTAGGGAATCGCGCCGCCTTGCCTTCCTCGGGGTCGAACTCCTGAAACGCGGTAATCGGTTGCGCGGTGCGCCACACTTCGTCGTCGTCCCGGCCGTCGATCACCGGCGGGCGCGCTGCCCGGGTGGCCGCGGCCTGCGTGGCCGAGGAAGGTGGTGTCGTCGGAGGCGTCAGGGACGCCGTTTGCAGCAACACGGCGGCGAGCAAACCGGGTACGATCACGGATAGACCTCGATGGGGATCGATGGATAAGACAGCGTACGAGGCCAAATGGTTGAACGTCACGCCCCAGGGCCAGTCCTGACCAATCGCTCACAGAGAGGCGCGCCAGGTTTCGGCAGAGCGGATATCATTGGCAATCCACGTCTTATCCCGGAGGGCCGATGCGCCGTATCGCCGCGATGTTCCTCTTGGCAACCGCCGCCCTGCTGGCGCGGCCGGATCGGGGATCGGCCCAGGGCCGGTTTCCCCCTGATTCGTTCAAGAATCTGAAAGTGCTCCCCAAAACCATCGACCAGCGCACCCTGCTCAACACGATGCGGGGGTTCGCGCAGGCACTGGGTGTTCGCTGCGTCTATTGCCATGTGGGACGCGAGGACCAGCCGCTCGATTCGGTCAATTTCGCTTCCGACGACAGACGCCCCAAGCGCGTCGCGCGGGTGATGATGCACATGGTGATGCACATCAATGGCGAGCACCTGGCCGAGGTCGCCGACCGGCCCAAGCCGGTGGTGGAGGTGCGCTGCGCCACCTGCCACCGGGGCGTGGCCCGCCCGCGCCTGCTGGACGACGAGCTGACTCTCGTGCTGGCCGACAGCGGGCTCGACGCGGCGGGGCGTCGCTATCGCGCCCTGCGCGAGCAGTACTATGGAAGCGGCGCGTACGATTTCCGCGAGCCGGTGCTCGACCAAGTGGCGCGTGGGGAAACCCAGGCGGGACGCGTCGACAACGCGATCGGCCTGCTCAAGCTCAATGCCGAATTCTATCCGGCGTCCGGCGCCATCCCGTTCCTGATGGGCGAGGCATATCTACAGAGAGGCGACACGGCCGCCGCCCTGGCGAGCTACCGAGACGCGCTCGCCAAGGATTCGACCATGGTGCCGGCCCGGCGCCGGATCGCCGCCCTCAGCGGCGCGGCTCCGCACTAGCGCCGATCGGCGTTCCCGGCGGCGGCGGCGTGGGCGCTGACCGTGGCGTCGCCCCATCACGGCGTGACAGGAACCGCTCGATGTCCGCCGCGGCGAGCGCGCGATGCGCTCGCGCCTCGGCATCCATGGCGGGCGCGGCGGCCAGCCGGGCGATACGCCGCAGCCCGGCTTCCGCGTCGGCGCGTGCCTGCACCATGGCGTCCGGGTCGGCGGCGAGCGCCAGCAGCCGGTCGAGCACCACGCGCTGCGTCACTCGCTGGAGCGCGGCGTGCGCCGGCCCCGCGGTCCCCCATGTGCGGGCGATCATTCGATCGATCACTTCCGACAACGTGGGTAGCGACGGATCCCGATCCGCGAAGGCGATCACGCGTGTGGTGCGGTCGACCGAGAGCAGCCCCCCCACGACCTGGTTCGCTACCGAGCGCGCCGCGTCCAGCTGGTTGAACGCCGGCGCTCCGCGCGAGCGGAAGCCGCGCGGGTCGGCGTCATACCCGTACGGCGTCGGGGCGAGGTCAACCAGGACACGGTCGCGAATGGCGAGCGCTGTAGGTTGAATCGCATCGAGCAGCAGCTCGAGTGCGCGCCGCTGGCGCGCAGCCGGGATGATGCGGGTCACGGGCGGGGTATCTCCGCGGACGCCGTAGCGGTACTCCATGCCGCCGACGGCCTTAATCGCCGCGCCGAGTGTGAAGCGATGGTGCAGGTAGACGGTGGCGAAGCGGCGGTTGAGCAGCGCCATGGGCTCGCCGGGTCGGATCGCCCGCTCGTCGAAGTGCGTCATCAGGGTGTCCCGGACCGCCTGGACGCGCGCCAACTCTTCCACGGCATCGCGGCCGTTGATCCACGTCGTCCCTTCGGGATAGGAGTTGTCGGCGCCTTCGTCGGGATTGGTGATGAACCGCAGGCCCCGGTCCATGCCCTCGCGCACGATCGCGTCCAGCGCCGAGTCTTCCTGGCTGGCTGGGAACTCGGAGTAGGCCCAGCGGATGGCGAGTGAGTCATAGATGCCGGGGCCGTTGCGGTACGCGTCCGACAAGTCGATCCGGCCGTTGGTCAGCTTGATGAGCGGCGCGGGGTAGGCCATTACCGAGGCGCGCCCGTCCGCGGCCGCGATGAAGTTGTGGGCCAGGCCGAGCGTGTGGCCCACTTCGTGGGCCGCGTGCTGGCGGCGGCGCGCCATGGCGAAATCGAGCGCGCTCACCGACGTGTCGAGCGACGCCATCCAGTCGCCGAACCCCTCGTCCATCTCGAGCGGATCCTCTTCCTCGGCGCCGGCGCGCGCCGGCTCGGTCCCGGCATACCAGTCGTAGTCTACGACGGAGCGGTGCGATTCCATGCGCACCGCGGCCTTGATGATCTCCCCGGTGCGCGGATCGGAGTATTCGGGGCCGATCGAATAGTCCGGGTCGGTGCGGTGCACCCATTGGATCACGTTGAACCGGGCGTCCATGGGATCCATGTCGGCCGGCATGTCCTCGATCCGGAACGCGTTCTTGAAGCCTGCGGCCTCGAACACCGTGTTCCACCACATCGCGCCCTGCCGGAACGCCGTCCGATACGGCTCCGGGACGGCGGCATCGAGATAGTAGACGATCGGTTGCACCGGCTCGGACAGCGCGGCCGTTGGATCCTTCTTGATGAGCCGATGCCGGATGGCGTAGCGGCGCACGTAGTCCTGGTCGAACGGTTGGGCGAAGTCGTAGTAGGACACCGTGAACAGGCCGATACGGGGATCGAAGCGGCGCGGGCGAAAACCGGGATCCGGTAGCTGCACCAGCGACAGATGCTGGCGCACCGTGATGGCCCGCGCCTCGGGCGCGTGCGACTGGAGGCTTGGCCCTGGCTGGTCGCTGGTGAAGGTCAAGGACGTCTCGATCTCGGTGTTGCGCGGAAATCCCTTCGTGTGCGGCAGGTACACCGTGCTCCGGTCGCGGTCCAGCTGAAAGCCCCCCTGGTCGCCGCCGCGCAGCGCCCCCCGGACGTCGCTCAGGTCGCCGAGGATGAAGCTGGTCGCATCCACCAGCAGTCGGCCGCTTTCCTCGGCGAGCACGTCGAACGCCGCGACGGTGGACAGGGGGAACGACTCCCGCACCGAGCGCGCCAGCGCCCCGCTATCGCCTACCGCGCGGAACTGCGGGTTCTGGAGCACCAGCATCACTTTCGGACCGGTGCGCTCGAAGCGCGCGATTTGCTCGCGCCCGATGGTGCCGCGATCGATGCCGATGCTGGCGTCGCCCAGGCCGGTGGCGAGCGAGGGGAGGTAGAGAACATCCTGCCCTACCCGTCCCGCGGGAATCTCGAGCAGCAGTCGCCCCTTGGCGGCATCCCAGTAGAGGGGGAAATACCCATCGCGTTTCTCGAAGCCACGCGTGTAATCCGCGATCGGCTGCTGTTGGGCGACCAGGAGCGGCGCGGCGAACAGGGCCGCGCCGGCGACGAACAGCGACAGTC
This sequence comes from Gemmatimonadota bacterium, assembly GCA_041497135.1. GTDB lineage: Bacteria > Gemmatimonadota > Gemmatimonadetes > Gemmatimonadales > GWC2-71-9 > DASTHG01. The sequence goes on from JBGQFX010000016.1 coordinate 49,959, forward strand.
TGCGCATGGGGAATGCTCCTCGGTAACTCAGTGCGATGCGGATACGGCGGCCAGCGGCGCCAGCGCGGCCAAAGATATGGAAAAGCCCCCTCTCCCGCGCGGGGAGAGGGGGCCCTAGCCGGCAGACGGATCGGCTCAGCTCTTGGTAATGGTGTACTGGCCGCAGCCCGTGAAGGTGATCGTCACCGTGGTGGTGGCCCCGGTGCGGGTCGCCACCGCGATCAGCGTCCCCGTATCGAACCTGGGCCGGTCCTCACAGGTCGCGTTGAAGTGCAGCGGCGTCGGGGTCGTGACCTGCAGGGCGAAGCTGCGATCGCCGTGGGTGAACGTCGAGTTGCCGGTGACGGCGAGCGTCCCGCTCGGCAGCCAGGAGTCCACCCGAATCGCGCCAGCGGAGTCGGCAGTGAACAGGATATCCCAGTTGCGCACGTGGCTCGCCACGGAGTTGTCGCGGAACACGTAGTCGGTATGGAAATCGACGGCTGTCTGGGCGATATGCGCCGAATCGCGGATCACCTGACGGCTCCCGTTCAACGTGATCGAGGACAGGCGGCCGCGGCGATCGACCAGGATGCGGGCGAAATCGGTGAACGCCAGCTTGATGGCCCGATCCGTGACGGTCGGGGTCGGGTCGACGACGTCGATCACGCCGCGCACCGTGTCCGACCCGCGCCGGAGCGTGAACACGCAATCCGCGAAGGTCAGGCGCACGGAATCCTGCACCCGGTCCGCGTCCGAGTTGCCCGGAACCGCCGGCGTGATCGTGGGCTGGCAGCCGAACGGCGGTGACAGCGGCAGCGCCAGATTGGGCGGCGACTCGCCGGGCACGAAGCTGGCGCCGCCGCCGGCGGTGGCGGCGTCGAGCTCGGCCTGGGCGTCGGCGACGATGACTTCACCGACGCTGTCGGCCTGGGCCGCGGTCAGAGCCGGTTGTTGCGGGCCGGTGCGCTCGCTGCAGGCGGCGAGAGCGAGCACGGTCGCACCCGCCAGCGTCACGAGCAGGCGGCGATGGGGAATGAGTGCGTTCATGACGGTCGGACTCCTGGGAAGTTCGTCTGATAAAATCTAGCGGACGGGGTGTGCTTTCCTACTACTCGCGAACGTCCGCAAAGATCTCCACTCGCATCCGCCCATAAGCGGTGTGAGCCCCGTCACGTGGCGTCGACGTCATCCCCGATGCGCGCTTCCATTCGTCGATCGATTCGCGGCCAATCCTGCTTCAGCGCTCGAGCGACGCGAAGGCGCGCACGGGAAACGAGCCGCACCCCTTCACCTTGACCGCGACGGCGGAGAAACGGAAGCCGGAATCCGGCAGCTGCTCGAGGCCGCACAGGTGCTCGACGATCGGGATACCCGCGCCGAGCAGGACGGTGTGCACCGGCCGGTGCCCGTCGGCCGTATCGTCGATGTTCAGGGAGTCGATCCCCACCAGCGCGGCGCCGGCGCCCGCCAGGTGGCGCGCCGCGGGCTCGGTGAGGAACGGATGACCCTCGAAATAGCGCTCGGTGCGCCAGTGCCGGTCCCAGCCGGTGTGGACGAGGAGGGCCTTGCCGCGAACGTCCAGGCCGGCGAACGCCGCCGGCCCCACAGCGCGTCCCGCCTCCCACGGCGCGCGCACGACTAGCGCGTCGAGCAGTGCGAGCCGCTCCAACGGCAGAGCGGCGAGGTCGCTGCCGTCCGGGTAACGGTGAAACGGACTGTCGAGATAGGTCCCGGTGTTGCCCGCCATCTCGATCTTCCCGATCTGGAATTCCGTGCCCGGCGCATAACGGCCCCGCGATTCCTCCCGGCTCAGATAGTCGCCGATAACGGGCGCGGGGATCCCCCGGTAGGTGATCATGCCGTCTTCGACGGTGTGGCTCAGATCGATCAGCCGGTTCATGTGCGCTAGTGCCGTTCCAACATGGTGCGCCAACATGCCGAAACCAGCGTACGCAGGCCGACACCCATTGACGGGTTCCGATGATTTGGCGCGAATAGTTGGAACGGCACTAGCGGGGCTCGGACGTGTACACCTTGTTCACGATGCGCCAGCCCGAGTCGAATTTCACGAGCGAGAGGAAGTCGGTGTAGCGCGAGCGCGGGTATTCCTCCACCACGGTGACGCTGGCGATATCGCGCGTGACGGTGATGGACGCGATGCGCAGCTCGCCCGCTTCCTCGCGGCCCGCGTTCGCCGCGAATCCTTCGTACCAGCGCGACTGGGTCAGCTGGCCCAGATGGCCGTCCCGGTCGACGAAAAACAGTTTCGCGTCGGGCCAGAAGGCCCGTTTGAGGCTCTCGACGTCGTTGAGCCTGAGGCCGCGGAGGTAGGCCTCCACCACTTCGCGTACGCCCACGGCATCGCCCGCTGCCGCGCCGCTCGAGGCGCCGTCGCTGTTGGTCATGTCCAGCGCGATGCGCCAGTCGCCGTCCTCCCGTTTCCACACACCCAGATACTTGCCGACGTCGAACGTCGACGCGTGCATGGTATCCGGCGTGAAGCGATAGGCGCCGGTGACGATCGCGTAGTCGCCGCCACTGGCGACGACGATCGAGTCGGACCGGAATTCGTGACGGAAGCGCGGCAGCTCGGCGGCCAGGTCGCGGAACACGACGGCGATCGAGTCGTGTCCTCCGACGGCGGGGGCATTGGCCCGCAGCAGCCGCGCATCCCTCGCGTACAAAGCGCTTACGGCGTCCATGTGGCGCGCCGCGAGGTCCTGGAACGACTGACGCTCGAGCGCCGAGATGCGCGCCGACGCGGCAGCGACGTCGGTCTTGCGCGAGCGCCCGCACCCGGCGAGCACCAGTCCGGCGATGCCCACGGTCGAGAGCAAGACACGCATCGAGTGCTCCTTGTGCTCGGGGGTCAGCTCGCTCGCCCGATCCGCAGCGCGAGCGGCCAGGTCACGCTACGTCGCTCGGCGGCGGACGGCCAGACCGGGGCCAGCCGCGCCTCGAGCTCGGGGACCGGATCGGCGCCTTCGGTGCGACGGGCGATCGCGACCGCCGACCACGTGCCGAAGTAGCCCACCAGCTCGGCGCGCGTGAGCGAGGCCGTCATCGCCCACGCTCCCGCGGGCAGCTCGTTAAAGGGGAAGGGAAGGTCCCGGTACGCCGTTTCCGTGTGCAACCGCTCCGGCGGCCAGTAGCGACCGACGCGTTCCTCGTAGAACCAGTCGATGACGGGATCGATATCCGGTGCGACGCGGCAGCGGGCGTAGCACCACGCGGCCAGTACCCCATCCGGCTTCAAGACGCGGCGCACCTCCCCATAGAACGCGTCCGGATCGAGCCAGTGCAGGGCCTGGGCGACGGTCACGAGGTCGACCGACGCGGCGTCCAGACCCGAAGCTCCCGCGGCGGCGAGCCGGTAGGTGACGTGCGGATGCGGCCGCGCGTGCGCGAGCTGGGTGGCGCTGGCGTCGGTGGCGACGACGCGCGCGAACCATTGCGCGAGCGGCACCGCCGCCTGGCCGTTGCCGGTGGCGCAGTCCCAGGCGACGTCTCGTCCGGGCGCGCACGACGCGATATGCCGGATCAGCGCGTCGGGATAGGATGGTCGGTACGTCGCGTATGCCTCGGCTGAGGCGGAGAAATAGTCTGCGCTACGCATGGCGTGGAAAATTAACGTAGCTTCGTGGCGGCCAGCCACCGGGTGAGTCATGCCAGGGTCCGTCGTTGCCGTTCGGGGAAGCCTCGCCTACTTCGTGGACGATCCGTTTCTCACCGATCCGCGCGTCGCGTTCGTCCACGAATCGGACGGGCTGCTCGTCTGTCGCGACGGCGTGATCGAAGCCGTAGGACCCGCGGAGCGCCTGACCCGGACGCTCCCTCCCGGCCTCGAGCCGGTGCGCTATCCCGGCAGCATCATCCTGCCGGGGTTCGTCGACACCCACGTTCACTTTGCCCAGACCGAGATCATCGGCTCCTCCGGCGAGCGACTGCTGGACTGGCTGGAGACGCGCGCGTTCCCCGCGGAGCGGCAGTTCGCCGACCGGGCCCATGCGGAGGCGATGGCGCAGCGGTTCTGCGACGAGCTGCTGCGCAACGGGACGACGACGGCGCTCGTGTTCTGCGCCGTCTATCCCCAGTCGGTCGACGCGCTGTTCGCGGAGGCCGCGCGGCGCAATGTGCGGCTCGCCGCGGGGAAGGTGCTGATGGACCGCAACGCCCCGGCCGACCTGCTGGACACGGCGCAGACGGGGTACGACGACTCCAAGGCGTTGATCGCCAGATGGCACGGTCGGGGGCGGGCGCTGTACGCCATTACGCCTCGGTTCGCGCCCACGAGCACGCCCGCCCAGCTCGAAGCGGCCGGAGCCCTGTGGCGTGAGCATCCCGGCGTGCTGGTGCAGACGCACGTCGCCGAGAACGTCGACGAGGTGGCGTGGGTGCGGCGCCTGTACCCTGAGCGGGCGAATTATCTCGATGTCTACGACCACCATGGTCTGGTGGGCCGGGGGACGGTCCTGGCACATGGCGTTCATCTCAACGAGGTGGAGCTGAGCCGATGCTCCGAGGCCGGCGCCGCGATCGCCCACTGCCCGACCTCCAACCTGTTCCTCGGCAGCGGACTGTTTCGGGTCGGGGGAGCCAAGGATCCCCGGCGACCGGTGCACGTGGGGCTGGGAAGCGACGTGGGCGCGGGCACGAGTTTCTCCACGCTGGCCACCCTGAACGAGGCGTACAAGGTGGCCCGACTGCATGGCGATACGCTCACGGCGTTGCGGGGCTTCTTTCTGGCGACCCTGGGCGGCGCTCGGGCCATGGGGCTGGAGCAGCGCATCGGATCGTTCGCGCCCGGACGGGAAGCCGATTTCGTCGTGCTCGATCCCGCCGCCACCCCGCTGCTCGCCCTACGCACCAGCCGTGCCCAATCGATCGAGGACGTGCTGTTCGCCCTCATGACCCTGGGCGATGACCGCGCCGTGCAGGCGACCTACGTCGCCGGAACCCTCGCTCATCGGCGGTAGTCACGGCGCTCGGCCCCCTACCGGCCGCTCGGCGTGCGGTGCGGATCCCACACCGCCACGCCGACCCGCGAGTCGGCCGTTCCGTAGTACAGAAACCAGCGCCCCTGGAACGGAACCAGCCCCTCCACGAACGTCGTTCCCTCGATGTACTGTCCAGTCCGCTCGTAATCCTCGGTTGGCTTGATGAAGGGCGCTTCCGAGCGGGCAATCAGCTTGAGTGGATTGCGCAGATCGTAGAGCGCCTGCCCGCCCATGTAGGTCCGTGGCGGAAGACTCGGGTCACCGTACGCTTCGCTGTTTCCCGCATTGTACAGCACCACGATTCCGTGCCCGGTCATGATGGCCGGCGGGCCCGCCTCGACCAGCCAGGAGTCGAAGTACCCTGGGCGCGGAGACAGCACCTTCAGCGGCTTTCCATTGGTGTCCTCGAGCGGTGTCCAGTCAACGAGGTTGTCGGATGTCGCGATGAGAATGTCGGGGACGTTGAAGTACATCCAGTACTTCCCGTTCACCTTGGTCGCGATGACCCGATTTCCCTGGACGCGGCTGAGGATAGCCCCGGATTTGGATTCCAGGTTCCCGTACTTCCCGCTGTCGCTCGTGGCGAATGCAGGGCCGTGCTTGTTCCAGCTGATGAGATCCCTGGAGGTCGCGATGGCGAGACGGGGGATGTCGCGGTTCCACTGTGTATAGGTGAGCACATAGGACCCGTCCTCCGTTTCGACGATACGCGGATCCTCCACTCCCCCTGGCCACTCGAAGTGCGCCTGCGCGTCCTTGTCAGGGTACAGCACGGGCGCGCTTCTGCGCGTGAAGTGCAGCCCATCCTGGCTCTCCGCGAGCCCGATCCGTGAGGTGTGACGGCCGATCTTGGTCTCGCCCGTCGCGTCTTCGGCGCGGTACAGCACGTACACCTTTCCGTCCTTCACCACGGCCGCGGGATTGAAGGTGGCATACTCCTCCCACTGGACGCTGCTGTCATTCATCGGAGAGAGGAACGTAGAAGTTCGACTCGGCATGATGACCGGGTTCACGTGTTTGGGTTTTTCAAAGGGACCGAACATCCACTCGCGCCCCGCTCCACCAGCCGGCTCCCCGGGCACTGAGCCGAGCAGCGAGACCAGCAGGGCGAGGGCCGTGTCTCCTCTCATCATCGTCTCCGTTTCTGGTCAGGCCGCTGCTGGCGAACCAAAACGCAGCTCCAGGGTCTGGCCCGTGGGAAGGGCGGCCCACTGGGCGAAGAGCTCGCGCCGCTTGTCGCGCACGTTCCGGAGGTCGTCGTCCGTGACGGTGCAGGCGCCGTCCAGCTCGTGCTGGGCATAGTACGTGGCCGCCGCCCCGTTGAGATCCGACACGGACCACTCCACGCCGGCCGCCCGCTCGCCGTCGAGGAAGCCCACAATCAATTCTGACGCCAACGCCTCGGGGGGGAGCGGGCCGCGCGGCCATGGCTTGCCGAAGTCGGTGAAATCCCAGCCCAGGGCCACGAGGCCGTAGAACCCCCGCGCATGGCGCAGCACGGTCTCGACCGCATGATGGGTCAGATCGTGAAGCGGGAAGAAGCGCCCCTGTTGACCTTCCTGGCGCTGCCAGGTGACCGAGCCGTCCGCCCGCACGCAGCTCAGGACGGCGGACCCGTCACGCTTCTTTTTGATTCGAATGAGGAGCTCGGTCATGCGAAGCCTCTCGTCCGCCGCGGCGATCGGCCGGGCGATAGTCCAGTCATCGCGGGCCCTGTCCGATCAGTTGCGGCTGCTTCGTGGGACCGAAGGAGACGTTGTGCTCCGCGTCCAGCAGGAGCCGGTCGCCGTCGAATCGGAACGTCAACGTGGCACCGTATGGCGTTTCATACAGGGCCAGTTTGAGTGTGAAGACGTCGTCCGCCGTCCACGCCCCGCTCGCGGCGATCAGTGGGTGTGCCGGCACGCTCAGCATCCGGTCGAGTCCACTGGTGAAGCCGCCACGGCTCTTCACCCAGGAGCCGATCCCGAACGGGGTGCGCGTTTCCCCGTCGACGGTGCGCACGACGAGCGCCGGCGACTGCGGGTCGAAGTCCAGCGCGACCGCCCGGATGCCGCGGGCGCTATCGGGGAATTCATACCATCGGCCTGAAATCCTCGCGGCGAGCGGACCGGGCGGCTGACCGGATGGAGGCCGGACCGTCAAGCCGGCGAGCTTCGCGTCCAGCCGGCGCCGGGCGGCGGCATCCTCCGGCAGGGCGTTCGCCCGCAGCGCCGGCAGGAGCGTCTCCCACACGAGGTTCATCACCGCCTGCATGTCTCGCACCCCGCTCGTGATCACCACCACGGCGTCGAGCTCGGGGAGGACGAGGCAGTATTGTCCGAACGCCCCGTCACCGCGATAGGAGTTGTGGCGGGAGCGCCAGAACTGGTAACCGTACCCCTGGTCCCAGTCGCTCTGCGGGGAGGAGCCATTCGAGGTCTGTAGCGCGGTCGCCGCGGCGACCCAGGCTGCCGGGATGAGCTGCCGCCCGTTCCACACGCCCTTCTGGAGATACAGCTGCCCGAAGCGGGCGATGTCCTCCGTCCGGACAAGCAGACCGTAGGCTCCCAGCGTGATCCCCTGCGGGCTGGTCAACCAGATCGGATGCTCGATGCCCAGCGGCTCGAACAGCCTCGGCCGGAGGTACTCGAGGACGGTCATGCCGGTCACCTTCTGCACGATGGCCGACAGCATGTAGGTGGCGGGCGAATTGTAGAGGAAGTGCGCGCCCGGCTTGAACGGGACCGGGTGCGCGAGAAACGTCTTGGTCCATGGCGAATCCTGCGTCGCGGTCCCCGGCTCGTCCCACCAGGGCCAGAGTGCCGCCTCCGTCTGGTGTCCCGTGTTCATGCGGAGCAGGTCCCGCACTCGCATCGCCTGAAGGTTGGCCGATGGCTCGGACGGTGCGTCCTCCGGAAAGAACTTCAGGACTGGGTCATCGAGGCTGAGCTTTCCTGCCGCGATCGCCAGCCCGACGGCGGTGGAGGTGAAGCTCTTGCTGAGTGAGTACAGCATGTGGGGCGTTTCCGCGTCGTACGGGCTCCACCACCCTTCCGCGACGACGTGCCCGTGCCGCTGCAGCATGAAGCTGTGCATCGCGTCGATCTCCGTATCCGCCTTCTCGACGAACGCGAGGATGGCGGCCGAGGAGATTCCCTGTCGCTCGGGAGTGCTGCGCGGCAGGGCCGACTGCGCGCCCAGCGGCGCCGCAGTCGACAGCGCGGCGATCCCGACCAGAAGGAGCCACCGACGGAGGCCTTCGGCCATCTTCTCGTAGACCGCGGCGAATTGAAGTTTCACGCTGGCTGGAGGCGAGCGTTACAGGTGCGCGGCATGGCGCCACCGCTCTGCGATCACGGCATGTCCCGCCGCTGTGGGGTGGACGCCGTCGGCGGCCCAGTACTGCGGCGGGACGGCGCGCGCGCGCTCGTTGAACACCGCCTGGAGCGGGACGAAAGTCGCGCGGCCATGCTTCGCGACCCGGGCGGCGGCGGCCCGCCGGGCGTCGAATTCCGGGAACCAGCGGTCGTCGACCGCACCGCAACGCAAGACGAATGGCTCCAGCACGACGAGGCGCACCCGCGGCAGGGTCCGGCGGGTCTCCTCGAGCAGCGCGGAGTACTGGTCCTCGTAGTCTTGCACGGTGCCGGTGTAGCCGTTCCCCAGCTTGTGCCAGAAATCGTTCACGCCGACCAGGATGCTGAGCACGTCCGGCTGCAGCTCGAGGGCGTCGACGGCCCAGCGTTGCTGGAGGTCGGGCACCTTGTTACCACTGACGCCCCGATTGTAGAACCGCAGGCCGCGATCCGGGTGCGCCGCCAGCGCCGCCGAGGCGACGAGCAGCGGGTAGCCGGTGCCGAGCGAGCCCGCCGTGTTCGGCTCGGCCACCGTGGGATTGCGACCACTATCCGTGATCGAGTCGCCCTGGAACAGAACCACCATCCCGGGGGGGGCCGGCGTCTGCGGCTGCTCCGCGGTTGCGGCGGTGGGCCACCGCGCTGACCCAACCAGCGCCGTGGTGGCCGCAATGAATGCTCGTCGTTCCATGGTCCCTTCATTTCCGAGGGTCAATGCGAGTCACTTGCCGGCCGAGCTCGAGCTCGACCGTTCACTCTCATTGCTTCTGGCGATGGTAGCCAGCGGGCTCAAATGGGCTGAGCTTCTCCAGCCAGAGCTCTTCGAGCGTGCGAAGATCCTCAGTCGGGTCGTAGTCCGGGGCGACCGTTGGTGCCAGGGTGTCTAGCACGACGAACTCGAACGCGTCGGGGCCAAGGGTGTTCCAGTCGGCCTGCAGCGCGCGATTCGCGTGAGCGTTGAGTCGCAGCTGCGCGCGATGCCGGTTCAAGAGCGCAGGAAGGTCGCGGCTGGCCACGACGAGCGCCCTGCCGTTCGCCGTGTTGCGAACAGCTCCAACGCCCATGGACCGCGGCGTTTGCTTGTATTGCCGGATCAGGGCCTTGCGATCGGTAGTCATGGCACCATCAAGGTACACAGAGACGTCGACGTCACGGATGCATAGGCAGGCACGCACCCATACGCAGCAGCTCCTTCGCGCGGACCCCTGTGCCGCCGCCTGACGGGCGGCTTGGCACCGCTCACTCCCCTCCGAGCCGTCGTGCCAGGGCGAGAAATCGCGGGTCGTCCCGCAGCGACGCGAGCCTGGGATCGATAAGCAAATAGGCCAACACGGTTGAGCGCTCCTCGTAGGCGCGCTCGAGATAGCGCAGCGCCTGATCGCGCTCCCCGAGGCCCGCGTGCACCAGCGCGAACCAGTAGGATGGCACGTAGCGTCGGGTCGCCTGCGTGCGCAGCTCGGCGAGGACGCTCCGCGCGCGGGTGGTTCTCCCGGCGACCGCATAGGCATGGCCGAGCGACGACTTGCGGAGGAGGCTGCTTCCAGTGATCGGCTCCAAGAGCGCGATGGCCTCGTTCGGTCTCCCCTGTTGTTCGAGCACGAGTGCCAGTCCCCACTTGACCGTAATGTCGGTCGAGTCGCTCTTGAGGATCTCCCGCAACCGGCTGCTCGCCGCGTCGTAGCGGCCCGCGAAGTAGTCGAGCAGGGCACGGTTCGCCTGGAGCGAGGGAGAGAGTGGGTCCAGCTCCACGGCTCGCCCGAGTTGCGCGATGGCCTCATCGAGCCGGTGACGTGACGCCAGAAAGCGACCGTAGGAGAAGTACGCGTCGGCGTAGTTGGGCCGCAGCTCGAGGGCGCGCCTGAACTCCTGCTCGGCGGCGCGCCAGTCCCATTCGTAGTAGGCCCGGATGTAGGCGTTGGCCGCGTGCGCTTCCGGCAGGGTCTCGTCGAGTGCCAGGGCTTGAACCAGCGCCGCCCGGGCTTTGGGCAGTACCACCGCCGGTGCCACGTCGCTGAAAAAGGGCAGGGACGTGAAGTAGTTGGCCAGACCGACATAGGGTGGCGCCCAATTGGGAGCGATCTTTTCCGCTTGCTCGAACATGGCCCGCGCCCGCTCGAGCTCGCCGCCATCCAGGTAGAACCGGCCGCGCAGGTACGATTCGTAGGCCCGTTGATCCACTTCTTGGCGCGCGTCGAGGCGACTTCGCTCGGTGCCCTTGATCTCGGCGTTGATCGAGCCGGTGATGGCGACGGTGATCTCCCGCTGCAGGTCCGGCAGCTCGCCGAGACGACCCAGATAATCTTTCGTGAACAGCAGTGTGCTGTCCGGGGCGCGCAAGAATCGCACGTTCACGCGTACCGTATCGTCCGCCCGGCGAATCGAGCCGGTCACGACCGCATCGACGCCAAGCTCTCGCGCGAGGTTGGCCTGTGACCGCGCCGTTCCCATGGCGAGGGACGCCGACGACCCCGAGATGACTTTCAACGAGCTGATCTGGGACAAGTCGGCGATGAGCCCTTCCGTCATTCCCGCCCCGAGGTACGAGCTGTCCGAGCTGTCGGCCTGGAAGGGAAGCACCGCGATCGCCCTGACCAAGCTGGAGCCGAAATGCGCACCGCGCGCCGTCCGTCCTGTCACGAACCACCACGCCGCCGTCGCCACCAGCACGCCGGCCCCGAGCGCGGCGATCACCCGGCGGCGCACGCGCGGCCCGGAAGGTCGGGCGGGCACCGACGCGATTCCTGGCGACTCCAGCGCGTCCAGGAAGCGCTGAATCGAGGCAAAGCGGTCGGCGGGCAGCTTCGCCATGGCCTGCATGATCGCCCCCTCCACTGCTTGGGGGACTGTCTGGCGAACCACCCGCAAGCTGGGTACCGGGTCGACCGAGTGCCGAGCGATCACGGCGAGGGCTGACGGCCCGGTGAAGGGTGGTTGGCCGATCAGCATCTCGTACAGCGTGCACGCCAGGCTGTACTGATCGGTGCGACCGTCCATCGCCGCCCCGGCGGATTGCTCCGGACTCATGTACTGCGGTGTCCCGACGACGATGCCGCTCTGCGTGAGCTGCTGCGCGCCCGCCGCGTCCAGGGCTCGCGCGATGCCGAAGTCGGCGACCACGGCCTGGCCCCCGGACAGCATGATGTTTTCCGGCTTGATATCGCGATGGATGACCCCGTGGTCGTGAGCGTACTGCAGGGCGCTGCCGACTTCGCGGGTAATCTGGAACGCGGCGTCGAGCGGCAGCTGCTGTTCTCGCGCGAGCCGGTCCCGGAGTGACTCGCCCTCGACGAACGGCATCACGTAGTAGAACAGGCCGCCGGCCTGCCCCGAGTCATACAGTGGAAGGATGTGCGGGTGCTGGAGTGTCGCGGCGATTTCGATTTCGCGGACGAATCGCTCGCTGCCGAGGACGGCCGACAGCTCG
>JBGQFX010000017.1:0-61431 GCA_041497135.1 Gemmatimonadota bacterium
ACAGTGAAGAACGCGTACACGACGACGATGCTCCAGCCGAGCGCGTTAAAGACGCCTGTGACAACCACCCAGACCGTAACGATCACCCCGATGCCGTCGTAGATGAGCAGATCGAGGAGGATGGCGCCGCGGGCATCGCGTGCTTGCACATCTTTCGCGAACCAGGCGAGCAGGAGTGTGCCAATCATTGCTGCGCCATACTCCCGCGCGGTGAAGAGGCCCGCGCCGCTGAGGGACCCGCCCAGCAGCCCGAGCAACGATGCGGGAGCGAGGAGAAGGTAGACGCCGAAGGCGAGGCAGACGGCGGCTTTGATGATAAGGAGTGTTCGGAACGTCATGAGAACCTCCCGTGTTTCGATGGTTTCCTCGCGCGGCCTAACGAATCGCGCATAAGCTGCAGCCTGTGGCGGCCGCAGACAAGAACGATCTCTTCCTCTTCAAGCGGCCGCCACGGGCTGACAGCTTCATGCGCTGGTTAGGCCGCGCCGGGCCCAATGGCTTCCTCAAGTACTTCAACTTCTCGAATCTTCCACCCTTGCGGTGACTTGACCCACGTGTACCTACCCCGCCGCTTGAGGTGCCATTTGCGACGAAGAAACACGAGGTACCGGACTGTCACGGTAGCTGTCTGAGTCAAAAGCTCTGTGACGCGATCGCCGTCGACTTGCAGTGATTCGCGGATATAGGATGTTTCCGCGTCATCGAGCTTGGCAAGTTGTGATGCGACGTCTGCTGCGAGCTCGGCTCGGCCGATGACCCGGCCGTTTGCCTGTCTGTATGTAAGATCTGGCGTGAATAGACTCATGTACTCACTGAGATTCTTGCTGCGGTAAGTATCGCGAGCTTGGCGATGGAGAGCGCTGAGCTCGGCCGCGAGGATGTCCGTTTCATGGTGGTTCATAGTTGCTCGCGAAGGGCGGATGGCGCGGCCTAACGAAACGCGCATAAGCTGCAGCCTGCGGCGGCCGCAGACAAGACAGAAGTCTTCCTACAGGAGCGGCCGCCGCGGGCTGCCAGCTTCATGCGCTGGTTAGGCTGACCCTCGATGGATCTCACCGCCCAATACTCTCCTTGGCACGACCAGCAGCTGGGCGCCGACGGGTGCTTCGCAGGAACCCGCCGCTCACGCCCCGAAAGGGCTTCCACTGCGGCAACTACGCCGGGCGCCCACGGGTACTGCTTGGATTCAAGACTGGTGCCCTGGTGGGAGCCGCCCTGGAACCTTCGCGGCACCGCGGCCCACACTGGCACCGTTCACCACAACGCTTGTCTTTGAAGTTCGTGTTCAGCCTAACGAGAATTAGACTGCACTATAAGAGGCCCTTTCGTCCAATAACATGCCACTCGGCAGCGCAAATCGCTCGATAAGACATTGAGAAGTTAGGTGAAGTAGACGCGACAAGCCCCCTTGGGACCAGCGGTTAGGTACCATCTCAGGAAGCCGTAGTGGCGGGAAAACCAGCAGCCGCGTGCCGCATAAGAAGCAACATCGCAGTCAGAGCGTGTCCGCCGGGCTGCGGACACCCAGGCCACCCCGATTCAGGACATGGGTGTAGATCATGGTCGTGCTGACGTCCCGGTGTCCGAGCAGCTCCTGGACGGTTCGGATGTCGTAGCCGGATTCCAGAAGGTGGGTGGCGAAGGAGTGCCTCAGGGTGTGACAGTGGGCCGCTTTAGGGATGCCGCTCGCCCGGACCGCATTCCGGAACGCTCGCTGGATGACAGTCTCGTGGAGATGATGGCGCCGAACTTGGCGGGTGGCGCCGTCGACGTGGTCCCTGGAAGCCGGAAAGACCCATTGCCAGCCCCACTCGCGCTCGGCGGAGGGGTACTTCTTGGCCAAAGCACCCGGGAGCTCGACCCGCCCCGCCCCGGCGGCGACTCGGCGATCGTGCAAGAGATGAACCGCCTGGAGATGGACGCTGAGCGCGGGTCGCAACGAGGCCGGGAGCATGGTGACTCGGTCTCGATCCCCCTTGCCGCGCCGGACCGTGATCTCGTTCAGCCCGAAGTCGACGTCCTTGACTCGCAGGGACAATCCCTCAAGCAGACGCACACCGGTGCCGTAGAGAAGGCGGGCGACGAGCTGCGGCACACCATGCATGTGGCCCACGATGGCCCGCACCTCGTCGCGCGTAAGCACGACGGGAATGCGGGGCGGACTCTTGGCGCGGACGAGATTGGCCACCCAGGCGACCTGATGACCCAGCACCTCCCCATAGAGAAACAGCAGTGCCGCGAGCGCCTGGTTCTGCGTCGACGCGCTGACCCGCCCCCCGACCGCCAGACTGGCGAGAAATGCGGTCACCTCGGCGCTGCCCATCTCGCTGGGATGCCGCCGACCGTGAAACTGGATGAAGCGCTGGATCCAGCGGACGTACACGGCTTCGGTGCGCGGGCTGTAATGGCGCAGCCGCAGCGCGGCGCGAACCCTGGGGAGAAGCTTCTGACGGACCGCGGGCGGTGCCGCGGAGGCGGCCCTGGAGACGTTGGAGAAACTCACCCCCTACCGTAGGGGGGAATGGCGGCCAGGCAAGGTCGAAAAAACGCGATTCGTCAACTCCCGACGCGGCCGGGACCGGATCGCCGGGGACGCGCCGTGATGGCGCCCAGGAAGCTCGCGGCGCCGAGCAGCGCCAACCCTCCGCCGATGATCCACAGCAGCACGACCGCAACCATCGTAGCGGCCGAGCCGGTATCGGGGACTCGATGCGGCAACCACAGCGCGGCGACAAGGCCGGCGCTTACGGCGGCCAGGTTGCCGCCGAGTAGCCACGCACGCGCTGTAGGCGACCGGCGGGCAACGGTGTGCCCGGCGCGATACGCCCCCACGACGGACGCGGCCGTCGCGACGATGACGAGCGCCGTGCGACCGGCTGAAGACAACCCTACCGGGCCTCGGGCGGCTTGCGCGCCGTGCGCAGCTCCGGTACCGCCATCGTGCCCACCGTCTCGGCTCGACCGGTAACCAACCGGCGATGATAGTCGATCTGCCCCAGGTGGTACGCCAGATGCGCGGCGAGATGGATCAGCCACTCGCCGGTCGACACCGTGTGCCCGGCGATCTTTTCCGGAAAGTCGGCTGCCAGCGAGCTGTCCGCCACGCGGGACAGCCCCCGCTCCACCGTGGCGATCCCCGCCTCGAGCTGCCCCCCGATCTCCGCCCGCGGCACATCGCGTCGGCTGAACTCGGCGGCCCGGTCGCGCACGTAGCCCGTCCCCCCGAGTATCGTCCCGAAGAAGTGCTGCACGTTGCCGGCCAGATGCAGCGCCAGCGTCCCCGCGCAATTGGCGATCCCCGGCGGCACGCGCCATACACTCGCGTCGTCCGGGTATGCCTCGATCTCACGCCGCACGGCGCGCAGGTCCCGTGTGATCACCGCTGTTAGATACTCCGCTAGCATCAGTTCCTCCTCTGTATCATCGCTAGCACCTTTCGAGAGCCCCTCACCCCTAGTCCCTCACCCCCACTCGGCAGCTCGACGGCTCGGCGTCTCCCTCGCCGTCTCGGCGTCGAACTCCCCTCATGCCCTGGGATGAAATTGCCTGTGCACCGTTCTCAAGTATTCTCTGTCGACGTGCGTGTACACTTGCGTCGTCGCCAGATCCGCATGTCCCAGCATTTCCTGCACCGCCCGCAGATCCGCCCCTCCCTCCAGCAGATGGGTCGCGAAGCTGTGTCGCAGCGTGTGGGGCGTCACCCGCTTGGCGATGCCGGCGCGGCGCCCCGCCTGCTTGATGATGCCCCACGCCCCGACGCGCGACAACGGTGTGCCGCGCGCGTTGAGAAACACCCGCCCGCGGCCCTTGCCGTGGTCCAGCAGCGGTCGCACCTCGCGCACGTACAGCGCCACGGCGCCGAGCGCGCGCCGGCCCACGGGGACCAGTCGCTCCTTGGCCCCCTTGCCGAACAGCCGGGCGACTCCCTCCTCGAACGACAGGTCCTGGAGCCCCACCCCCACCAGCTCGGACACGCGGGCCCCGGTGGCGTAGGCCAGCTCGAGCAGGGCGCGGTCCCGCATGCCGAGCGGCACATCGGGAGTGGGGGCGGCAAGGAGGCGATCGACGTCGGTCACGCTCAGCACGCTGGGCAGCGTGCGCCAGCGTTTGGGCGACTCCAATCGCTCGCCCGGGTTGCGCGTCAGGTACCCTTCCGCCACGAGAAAACGGAAATAGGTCCGGAGCGCCGAGATCTGACGGTGAATCGTGGCCGGCGAGAGCCCCAGGTCCTTCAGGGCATAGACGAACTCGCGCAGTCCCGCCGCCGTGATCGCTTCCGGCTGCCCTACCCCCAGTCCGGCGACATGCGCGACCAGGCGGCGCACATCGCGGAGATAGCACTCGACCGTGTGCGCGCTGTTCCCCGCCTCGAGCGCCAGATGGTCGCGAAACAGCTCGAGCTTGAAGGCGGGGCCGGCGATCATGTCACCCGTCGCGGTCCCGCCGCCTGCGGCGGACCGCCCAGACCACGACTACGACGATCAATGCGACCGCCACGATGCCGAGCACCAGATTGACCCGGGCCACGGCGCGGCTGACCAGCTCGAAATTCGTCCCCAGCGTGGCGACGAGATAGGTGAGCGCGCCGTACCACACGGCCGACGCGAGCGCGATCGACCCGAGCGCCCGCCCCGCGGGCACCCCCACCACGCCGGCAAACGGCGGCACCACCGCCCGCCACACCGGCAGCAGCCGGGACAGCAGGATCCCGTAGCTGCCGTGCTTGATGTAAGCCTCCTCGATGTGGCGCAGGGCGCGCTCGGAGATGAGCCGCCGCCCGATCCGGCCCGTGAAGAACGCCCGGCCGTAGCGCCGCCCCACGCAGTACACCAGCGTCGCGCTCCCGACATTGCCGGCCCAGGTGATGCCGAACACGGCCCACGCATCGAGCACGCCGCGGCCCGCGAGAAACGCGCCCAGCGCCACCACCGTGTCGGCGGGCACGGGAGGAAAGATGTTTTCGACGGCGGCGAGGAGACCGATGGCGACGTACAGCGGCGTGGGGGGCAGCGCTTGCAGCGTGTCCAGCAGGTGGCTCATCGGGCCGGCGCTAGTGCCGTTCCAACTTGATTCGCCTGTGGGCCGAAAGGAGAGTACGCATGTCGACAGCCATTACGGATTCCGATGACTTGGCGCGAATAGTTGGAACGGCACTAACGCTCCTCCATCAGCACGACGGCGAACACCGCGATCCCCTCACCGCGCCCGATGAACCCCATGCCTTCGTTGGTCTTCGCCTTCACGGACACGCTGGAGAACCCCGCGACCGTCGCCTCGCCCAGCTTTTCGCGCATCGCATCCGTATGCGGGGCGAGCTTCGGCGCCTCGGCGATGATGGTGATGTCGGCGTGGGTGAGCGAGAAACCCGCTTCCGCGGCCTTGAGGCTGGCACGCCGCAACAGGTCGAGCGAGCTCGCGTCCTTCCATTTGGGATTGCCGGGCGGGAACATCTGCCCCATGTCCCCCAGCCCCGCGGCGCCCAGGATTGCGTCGGTGAGCGCGTGGGCCACCGCATCGCCGTCCGACCACCCCTCGAGCCCGCGGTCGTACTCGATCGCCACGCCGCCCAGCACCAGTGGTCGTCCCGCCGCGTAGCGGTGCGAATCGTAGCCGATGCCGACGCGCATGCCGCTCATGTGCGGAGAATGCGCAGCGCCAGATGCGCCGCGTTCGTGGCGTTGTCGATGCCCACCGTCGCGACGGGGACCCCGGGCGGCACCTGCACTGTGGCGAGCAGGGCGTCGAGCCCGTTCAACGGGCCCACGGCGAACGGGACCCCGATCACGGGCAGCTCGGTGAACGAGGCCGCGAATCCGGGCAGCGCCGCCGACAGCCCAGCACCGCAGATCACGACCTTGCAGCCCCGGTCCTTGGCGCCCTTCACCAGCTCGGCGGTGCGCTCCGGGTTCCGATGCGCGGACGAGGTGTGGAATTCGTAGCTCACGCCCGCCTTGGTGAGGACCTCAAAGGCCGGCTCGATCTTCGGCTTGTCGGACTCGGAGCCGATGAGAATCAGGACGTCGGGCATGAGGCGTTACCGGTTAACGGTCATCGGTCAAGCTGCTTCCGGAAGCAACGTGTAGTCCTGGCGGCGTTTCTTGGGCTCGTACCCCGCATCGGTGATGAGGCGCTGCATTTCGGGCAAGGTCATGCACCAGGTGGTGCCCGCGGCGGACACGACGTTCTCCTCCATCATGAGCGAGCCGAAGTCGTTGGCGCCAAAGCGCAGGGCCACCTGGCCGATCTTCGGGCCCATCGTCACCCACGAGGCCTGGATGTTGGGAACGTTGTCGAGCACGATGCGGGCCATCGCCTGAGTACGGAGATAGGTGACCGCGTCGGTCTTGCCCAGGTGCTCGAGCGCGGTGTGCTCGGGCTGCAGCGGCCAGCAGATGAACGCCGTGAACCCACCGCTCCGCGCCTGCACCTCACGCACCCGGATCAGGTGCTCGATCCGGTCGGCGCTCGATTCGCCCAGGCCGTACATCATGGTGACGCTGGTCTTGAGCCCCAGGCCGTGGGCCACTTCCATGACTTCGAGCCAGCGGTCGGCGCCGGCCTTTTTCCTGGCGACCTGGTCGCGGATCTCCTGCACCAGGATCTCGCCGCCGCCACCCGGGATCGAATCGAGCCCGGCCGACATCAGCTCCTTGAGCACCGTCTCGATCGACATCCCGAAGCGCCCGGCGAAGAAGTCGACCTCCGAGGGCGAAAACGCGTGGATGTGGATCGGGTGATGGCGCTTGATGTAGCGCAGCAGGTCCAGGTACCACGTGAACGGGATGTAGGGATTATGCCCGCCCTGCATCAGGATCTGCACGCCGCCCAGCGCCTTCAATTCCTCGATCTTCCGGCCGATCGCTTCGAAGGAGAGGACGTACCCCTCGAGATGCTTGGGCCGGCGATAGAACGCGCAGAACTTGCAGTCGGCGACGCAGACGTTGGTGTAGTTGATGTTGCGGTCGATGATGTAGCTCACCACGGGCTCCGCGTGCATGCGCCAACGCACAGCATCCGCCTGGGCGCCCAGCTCCAAGAGCGGGGCGCGCTCGTACAGCTCGAGGTAACGACGAAACTCGGGGCTGGCGCGATCGACCATCTCAGGCCACCTGAAGGAATCGCAGCGACCCGTCGGGCACGATCCCCTGCGCCGCGAGGCGGCGGAAGAAATCGGTCAGCCCGGCCAGATGCTTGTACGTGAACGCATAGTCGAGCCCCGCCAGATACTCACGGCATTCGGCCTCCAGGACCCCGGTCTCGACGGACGCCACACGGGCCAGCTCGTCGAGGTGGGCCAATCCCCAGGCGCGGGACTCGAGCAGGGCGTGGTGGATGCGCCGCACCGCCTGCCCGTCCGCGCTACGCCGAGCCGCCCACACGGCGAACACGAACGGCAGCCCGGTCCACTGCTTCCACTCGGCGCCCAGATCGACCCGGAACGGATACGTCCCCCGCGCCGACAACAGCAACGCCGGGTCGCCGATCACCAGCACCGCATCGTGCGGCAGACCCGCCAGCTGCTCTAGATCCGCCGCCTCGGCGCGCGCCTCCACAAAGCGCGGCCGTATCTTCCATACTTCACGGCACAACAGCTCGAGCAGCGCTACCGAAGTGCGCGACGAGGCACTCAGCAACACTGTCCGACCTTCCAACATTCCAACTTTCCTTCTGCTGAACAGCAGTACGCTCCGCACCGGCCCATCACACGAGATGGCCAGCTCGGGCAGGAGCACCAGATCCTTGCCGTGGCGCGCATACTCCACCGCGCTGATCACCGACACGTCGAGCTCCCCGGCCACCAGGAGATCGTTCAGCTCCGCGGGCGTCCCGGTCACCAGCTCGGCGGGGACGGAAACGACACCCCGGTCGATGGCACCATAGACCGGGCGGCAATTGATGTAGGGAATGCGACCGAGCCTCATTCCGCGCCATCCACGACGCTCGCCACCACCGGCAGCGCTCGCTTCCCCTTCCCCCGTGCTGTGGCCCGATGCTCGATCTGAAACGTCGGTCCCGCGGGGCCTTCGGGCCGCACCGCCTGCGGACCCGGCGCCCAGTCCGCGAACGTGCGCACCGTCCGATACAGCGAGTCGCGCTCGACCGGCGTCTTCCCCGCCCCCCGGATCAGCTCGATGATCTGGTCGTAGGACAGCCACATCGGCGTGCCGGCGCCGGCCTCGTGATAGACCCGTTCGAACACCACCGTCCCCTCGAGGTCGTCGCACCCGAAGCCCAGCGCCACCTGCGAGATGAACGGCGTGACCATGGGCCAGTGCGTCTTCACGTGGGGGATGTTGTCGAGCAGCAGCCGGCCCACTGCGATGTTCTTGAGGTCGTCGAACCCGGTGGTCGCGGTCCCGGTGCGGCCCAGCGCCTCGCCCAGC
Source organism: Gemmatimonadota bacterium (assembly GCA_041497135.1). Lineage (GTDB taxonomy): Bacteria > Gemmatimonadota > Gemmatimonadetes > Gemmatimonadales > GWC2-71-9 > DASTHG01. The sequence goes on from JBGQFX010000017.1 coordinate 8,385, forward strand.
TCGTTGTGGTCGGGGTGATAGGCGAGCGGGATGTAGGTGAGAAACCCGTGCGTCTCGTCCTGCAGCGCCCGGAGCGTGAGCAGGTGATCGACCCGGTCCGCCAGGGTCTCCACGTGCCCGTACAGCATAGTGCAGATCGAAGGCATGCCGAGCTGATGCGCCTCCCGGGGTACCGCGATCCACTCCGCCCCGGTGAGCTTCTTGTCGGCGATCGTGGCGCGCGCCGCGGGACTGAACACTTCGGCGCCGCCGCCCGGGAGGCTCGTCACGCCGGCGTCCTTCATGGCCTGGAGCACGTCGCGTGTCGACAGCTTTTCGATCCGCGCCAGGTGCGCCACCTCGACCGCCGTCAACGCCTTGATGTGCACCTCGGGGTGGCGCTGTTTCAGCCCGCGGAACATGGCGACGTAGTAGGACAGCCGCAGCTTGGGATGCAGGCCCCCGACGATGTGAAACTCGCGCGTCGGGTTGTCGCGCGCCGCGTCCGCCTCGGCGAACACTTCCTCGAGGCTGCGCGTGTACTCCCCGTCCTCCTGCGGCATGCGCGCGAACGAGCAGAACACGCACGTATTGCGCAGAATGCACACGTTGGTCGGGTTGAGGTGCTGATTGGCCGCAAACAAGACGCGGTCGCCGTGCTTGCGCTGGTTCGCGGCATCGGCCATCCGGCCGATCGTCAGCAGGTCCGGCGAGTTGAAGAGGGCGAGCCCGTCCTCGCGCGTCAGGCGCTCCGCACGCTCGACTTTGCGGGCGATCGGCTGGAGCGCGGAGTCGACGCCGCTCACGGCGCCCGGCGCACGGCGAGCGTCACGTTGTGCCCGCCGAAGCCGAACGAGTTGGACAGCGCCACCTCGACCCGCCGCTGCACTTTGCGATTCGGCGCCGAGTCGAGATCGCAGGCGGGGTCCGGCGTGAACTGGTTGATGGTGGGGGGAATCACCCCGTGCTGCAGCACCAGCGCGCACACCGCGAACTCGAGCGCGCCGGCCGCCCCCAGCAGGTGCCCGGTCATCGATTTGGTTGAGCCGAACACGAGCTTCTTCGCCTGGTCGCCGAACACGCTCTTCACCGCCGCGGTCTCGGCGCCGTCGCCGTGCGGGGTCGACGTGCCGTGCGCGTTGATGTAGCCCACCTGCTCGGGCCGGATGCCGCCGTCCTCCATCGCGAGCTGCATGGCGCGCTGCGCTCCCTCGCCGTCCGGTGCGGGCGCCGTGATGTGGTAGGCGTCGGCGGTCATGCCGTACCCCACCATCTCGGCGTAGACCTTGGCGCCGCGCTGCTTGGCGTGATCCCAGTCCTCCAGGATCGCGATCGCCGACCCGTCGCCCATCACGAACCCGTCGCGATCCTTGTCGAACGGACGGCTGGCGGTCGCCGGGTCGTCGTTGCGCTCCGACAACGCCTTCATGTTCGCGAAGCTGGCGAGCGCCAACGGCGTGATCCCGGCTTCCGATCCACCCGCGATCATCACGTCGGCTTCGCCATGTTGAATCAGCCGGAACGCGTCGCCCAGCGCGTGCGCCGAGCTGGCGCACGCCGACACGGTGCAGTAGTTGGGGCCCTTGGCGCCGAAGCGCATCGAGACCGCCGCGGCTGCGATGTTGGCCATGAACATCGGGACAAAGAATGGCGAGACGCGGCTGGGGCCCTTCTCGATATAGGCCCGCATGTTCTCTTCGAACGTCGCCAGACCGCCAGTCCCGGAGCCGATGATCACGCCGACCCGGTGCCGGTCGATCTGGTCCCAGCTCCCGTCGAGGCAGGCGTCGCCCACGGCCTGGACCGCCGCCCCCATCGCGAACTGGCTGAACAGGTCGAAGCGGCGGGTCTCCTTTTTGTCCAGGTAGAGGCCCGGCTCGAAGCCCTTCACCTCGCAGGCGAATTTCACCTGCAGGGCCGCGGGATCGAACCGCGTGATCGGTCCCGCCCCCGAGTGGCCCGCCAGCATCGCTTCCCAGGTGGCCGCGACGGTATTCCCGACCGGCGACACGACCCCGAGGCCGGTCACCGCCACGCGTCGCTTCACCGCCCGGCGCTCCTCACTTCCCCATCTTGTCCTGCAGGTATTTCATGGCGTCCCCCACGGTGCGGAGCTTCTCCGCCTCTTCGTCGGGGATGTCGATGTCGAATTCCTTTTCGAACGCCATGACGAGCTCGACGGTGTCGAGGCTGTCCGCGCCGAGGTCCTCCATGAAGCTCGCTTCGGGTTTGAGCTTGTCGCGCTCGACCCCGAGCTCCTCGACGATGATATCCTTCACCTTCTCTTCGAGCTGCTTCATGTCCATTGCCATGTTGCCTCTCGCGCGGAGGTTGGAAGGTTCGCAGTCACATCACCATCCCGCCGTCGACCACCAGCACCTGCCCCGTAATGTAGCTCGCCAAGTCGGAGGCGAGAAAGAGCACCGCGCCGGCCACGTCGGCCCCGGTGCCGAGCCGTCCCAACGGAATCGCGGCCTGGAGCGCCCGGCTGGCGTCGTCGGAAATGGTGCGCGTCAGCTCGGTGTCGATGTAGCCCGGCGCCACCGCGTTCACCAGCACGTTACGCGACGCCAGCTCCTTGGCCACGGCCTTGGTGAAGCCGATCAACCCGGCCTTGGACGCCGCGTAATTCGCCTGCCCCTTGTTGCCGATCAGCCCCACGACGCTCGCGATGTTCACGATGCGGCCCCAGCGCCGCTTGATCATGCCGCGCGCGGCCAGCTTCGTGACGAGGAATGCGCCTTTCAGGTTCGTGTCGAGCACGGCGTCCCAGTCGCCCTCGCCCATCCGGAACAGCAGGTTGTCCTTGGTGAACCCGGCATTGTTCACCAGCACGTCCACCGGCCCGAGATCCCGCTCCACCGCCTCGAGCGCCCGCTCCACATCCGCCTGCACCGCGACGTCGCCGCGATAGCCCCGGGCGTCAGGGCCCAGCTCGGTGGCCGCCGCGACGGCCTTCGCCTCGTCCCGGCCCAGGATGGCGACCTTCGCCCCGACGCCGGCGAGCGTTCCGGCAATATCGCGACCGATGCCGCGTGAGCCGCCGGTCACGAGCGCGACCTTGCCCGTCAAATCGATGTTCACGTCGCCTCGAGGAACTGCGCCACTTCCGCAGCGGTTCCGAGCGACGTCACGTTCGCCCCCGGCACGATGCGGCGCAACAGGCCCGCGAGGACCGCCCCGGGACCGATCTCGATGAACCGGGCTGCTTCCCCCGCGATCTCCGCCGCGCGCTGCATGCACTCCACCCAGCGCACCGGCGCCGTGAGCTGATCAGCCAGCGTGCGCCGCGCGCGCGCGGCGTCCTTCACGGCCTCGGCGGTGGCGTTGGCGATCACCGGGAAGGCCGGCTCGCCGAAATCGGCTTTGTCGAGCGCCAGGCGCAGCGCGTTCGCCGCGGGCGCCATGAGCGGTGAGTGAAACGCGCCGCTCACCTTGAGCGGCATCACCCGCTTGGCGCCGCGCGCCTTGCACGCCTCGCCCGCTTTCGCCACGGCGCCCGGGTCGCCCGAGATCACGGTCTGGTCGGGGGCGTTCAGGTTCGCCGCCACCACCACGGCGCCCGAGCTCGAGGCGGCCGTGCACGCGGCTTCGACGTCCGCCGTCGGCAATCCGAGCACGGCCGCCATGGTCCCGCGCCGCTCGGCCCCCGCCTTGTGCATCAGCTCGCCGCGGCGGCGCACCAGCTTCGCCGCCTCCGTGGGGGCGAGTGCGCCGGTCGTGACGTAGGCCGAGTATTCCCCCAGCGAGTGGCCGGCGGCCGCCACGGCCTCGTTGATCTTGGGCCCGATGACGGCGAAGACGGCCGCGCTGTGCGCCAGGATCGCCGGCTGGGCGTTCTGGGTCGCGGTCAGCTCTTCCTCGGGGCCCTCGAACATGATGCGGGACAGCGGAACCTCGAGCGCGGCGTCGATGGCCTGGAAGGTGTCGCGCGCCGCGGGGAACCGCTCCGCCAAATCTCGACCCATCCCCACCCGCTGCGCCCCCTGTCCGGGGCAGAGCCAGACGACTGCTACCACCGCACCACCAGGCTGGCCCAGGTGAAGCCCGCGCCGAAGGCGACCAGCAGCACGCGCATGCCGGGCTGGAGCCGGCCGGTGCGCACCGCCTCGTCCAGCGCGATCGCGACCGAGGCCGCCGAGGTGTTGCCGTAGCGGTCCACGTTCACGTACACCTTGTCCATCGGCATCTTGGCGTGCTTCGCCGTGGCTTCGATGATCCGGATGTTGGCCTGGTGCGGAATCATCAGGTCGATGTCGGCGCCGGTCAGGCCGGCGCGCTGCAACGCCTGGTCGCAGGCGTCGGCCATCGACAGCACCGCCGCTTTGAACACTTCGCGCCCGGCCATGTGAATGAAGTAGCTGTGGTCGGTGAGCAGGGCGGCATCGGGCGGATGCACGGCCCCGCCGCCCGGACGATACAGCAGGTCGGCCAGCGTGCCGTCCGACTTCATGTAGGACGAGAGGATGCCGCGCGTGCCGTCGCTCGGGCGCACCAGGGTCGCCCCGGCGCCATCCCCGAACAGCACCGCCGTCCCGCGATCCGACCAGTCCATGATCTTGGTGAGCCGCTCGGCGGCGATCACCAGCACGTTCTTCGCCTGTTCCGAGGCGATCAGGCCTTCCGCGACGTTCAACGCGAAGACGAACCCCGCGCACGCGGCCCCCACGTCGAACGCGGCCGCGTTCTTGGCGCCGAGGATCGCCTGCAGGTCGCACGCTGCGGAGGGCAGCAGCCGGTCGGGAGACGCCGTGGCGTACACGATCGCCTCCACGTCGAGCGGCGTCATGCCGAGATCGTTCAGGACCTGGGTCGCCGCCGCCTTGCCCATGCAGGCGTTCGACTCGGCGTCGCTCGAGATGCGCCGCTCGCGGATCCCGGTGCGATCGCGGATCCACTGGTCGGACGTGTCGAGGATCCCCGAGAACTCGTCGTTGGTCATCACGCGCGCCGGCGCGTAATGCCCCGTCCCCGCCAGCTCCGCGAAGGGCCGCTTCACGCCACCACCACGCCCCGGGCGAACTCGGCTCCGATGTCCTGGCTGAGATGGTTCTCCACCGCCTGCAGCGCCACGCGAATCGCGCTCGCGAACGCGCGCGCCGGCGAGGAGCCGTGACAGATGATCGACACGCCCTGGACGCCCAGCAGCGGCGCTCCGCCATAGGTCGACCAGTCGAGCATCTTCAACACATTCCGCATCTCGGGGCGCTGCAGGATCTCGGGTGCGTCCCGCTTGATGAACGAGACGAACACGCGACCGGCGGACTCGTAGAACTTGAGCACGATGTTGCCGACAAACCCGTCGCACACCACGACGTCCAGGCGCCGGCCGCGAGCGGCGGCCTCGGGGACATCGCGTCCTTCGACGTTGCCGAGAAAGGTGAAGCCGGACTGGCGCTGCATCATCTGGTGCGCTTCCTTGACCACGGCATTTCCCTTCTCGTTCTCTTCCCCGATGTTGAGCAGCCCGACCGCCGGCTCGGCCCGTCCCAGAACGTCACGCGCGTACACCGCGCCCAGGTGTGCGAAGCCCACCAGCTCGCGTGCATCACAGTCGGCGTTGGCGCCGGCATCGAGCAGCAGCACCGGCTCCTTGGCCGTGGGCAGCAGTGCGCCGATCGCCGCGCGCTGCACCCCGGGGTGCAGCCGCAAAATCAGGGTGCTCGCCGCCATCACCGCACCGGTGTTGCCGGCCGAGATGAAGGCGTCGGACTTGTCCTGTTTCTGGAGCCCCAGGCCGATGGCGATGGACGAGTTGGGCTTGCTCCGGATCGCCTGCAGCGGCTTCTCCCCCATCCCCACGACTTCCGGCGCCTCGACGATCTGCAGCCGCGCCCGGTCGATCGTGGGATGCGCGGCGAGCGCGGCCTCGATGTCGGCCGTCCGCCCCACCAGCTGCACCACGAAGCTCGGTGGCAGCTCGGCCAGCGCCTGCGCCACGCCCTCGATTTCCGCCCGCGGAGCGTGGTCCCCACCCATCGCGTCCAGCGCGATGTGGATCACTTCAGGCGTCCTCGACCTCGACGCGCTGCTCCCCGGCGTAGTAGCCGCAGGTGGGACATACGTGGTGCGGCCGCTTCAGGTCACTGCACCGCGGGCAGGGTTGCAACGCGATCGGCGCCGCCTTGTAATGCGTGCGCCGCGCGCGCTTCTTCCGCTTGGAGGTTCTGCGCTTGGGTACCGCCATCGTCCGATCGCCTCGTTATTGGCGGAGCTTGGTCTTGAGATCGGCCAGCGCCTGCCACCGCACATCGGGTGTCGGGTCGCAGCCGCACGGCCCCGCATTCAGGTCCTTGCCACACTGCGGGCAGAGCCCGCGACAGTCCTCGCGACACACCACCCAGGCCGGTACCGCCAGGGCCAGCTCTTCCCGCACCGCCGGCCGCAGATCGACTGCCATGGCGTTGGGCGGCAGGGCGTACGCCTCGGGGTCGTCCGCGGCCAGATCGTCCTGGCTGAACAGCACCCCGATTTCCGCCGATACCGGCGCATTCACTGGGGTCAGGCAGCGACGGCATTGGGTCGCGATCTCCGTCGCGAGCGTGCCGTGCCAGTAGAAACGGTCCTCCCCCGTCGACTGCAGCCGCCCACCCACGCGGACCGGCCCGGCCAGAGTGAAGCCCAATCCCTGGAACAGGACATCGTCCGGCGCCACCAGACCCTGCGTGTCGACCGGCCCACGTTGCAGCTCACGCAGGTCGATTTGCAACATGGGCAGCGAAGCTAACCCGTTGTGGGACTTGCGGCAAGCTCCATCTCGGGGAAGAAGAACCCGACCTCCCGTACGGCGTTTTCCGCCGAGTCGGAGGCGTGAATGGCGTTCTTCTCCTTCGATTGGGCGTACAGCTTCCGGATCGTGCCGGGCTTGGCCTCGGCGGGATCGGTGGACCCGATCACGTCCCGCAGCACCGTCACCGCATCCGCACGCTCCAGGGCCACCGGAATGCACGGCCCCGAGGTCATGAAGCTGACGAGGGAGCGAAAGAACGGTCGCTCTTTGTGCACCGCGTAGAAGGCTTCGGCCTGTGGCGTGGCGAGCTGGGTCATGCGGATGGCGCGCACGCGAAAGCCCTGGGCCTCGAGATGGGCCAGGATCTTGCCGGCAGTGCCCGCGGCGACCGCGTCGGGTTTGATGATGGCGAGAGTCAACATCGGGGTCAGGGGTCCGGGGTCAGGGATCACTGGTTTACAACCGGGCTCTGAGCAGCGGGACGACGTCCGCCGGACGCTTCATGACGGAAATGCCAGCGCGCTCGAATGCCTGCATCTTGTCGGAGGCGGTGGCGCCGGCGCCCGAGATGATGGCGCCCGCGTGACCCATGCGGCGTCCCGGCGGTGCGGTCTGCCCGGCGATGAAACCGACGACCGGCTTCTTCATCTTACGTTTCACGAAATCCGCGGCATGCTGCTCGTCCGCGCCGCCGATCTCGCCGATGATCACCACCGCCTTCGTCTCCGGGTCCACCTCGAACGCCGCCAGGCAGTCGATGAAGTTGGTGCCGATGATCGGGTCGCCACCGATGCCGACGCAGCTCGATTGCCCGTAGCCGTTCGTGCTCAGCTGGTGGATGATCTCGTAGGTGAGCGTGCCGCTGCGGCTCACCACGCCGATGTTGCCGGGCTGGCAGATGTTGCCGGGGATGATTCCGACCTTGGTCTGCCCCGGCGAGATCATGCCGGGACAATTCGGCCCCAGGAGACGCGCGCCCTTTTCGCGCACGTACGGCATCACCTTGGTCATGTCGAGCACGGGCACGCCTTCGGTGATGCACACGATCAGCGGCAGCCCGGCATCCGCCGCCTCGAAAATGGCCGACGCCGCGAACGCCGCGGGCACGTAGATGACGCTGACATTGGCCCGGGTGTCGCGGAGGGCTTCCGCGACGGTGTTGAACACCGGGACCTTGCCCTCGAACGTCTGCCCGCCCTTCCCCGGCGTCACCCCGGCCACGATGGTGGTGCCGTACTCCAGCATCTGCTTCGTATGGAACGAGCCGTCCCGCCCGGTGATGCCCTGGACCAGAAGCCGCGTGTCCTGATTGACGAAGACGCTCACGCGGCCTTCCCCTGGGCGGCCGCGACCGCCTGTTTCACCGCGTCGTCCATGTCGGTGAGCGCGGAGAACCCGGCCTGGGTTAAAATGGCGACCGCCTCCCGCTCGTTCGTGCCGGTGAGTCGGATCACGATCGGGACTGTGAGCGGGAATTGGGCCGTCGCCTGGACGATGCCGTTGGCGACGTCGTCGCAGCGCGTAATCCCACCGAAGATGTTGAACAGGATCGAGCGGACGCTGGCGTCGGCGGTGATGATCTTCAGGGCGTTGACCACCTTCTGGGGATTCGAGCTGCCGCCGATGTCGAGAAAGTTCGCCGGATCTCCGCCGTAGTACTTCACGAGGTCCATCGTCGCCATGGCGAGCCCGGCTCCGTTCACGCAGCAGCCGACCGTGCCCTCGAGCTTGAGGAAGGTGAGCCCGGCTTCACGCGCCCGCACTTCCGACGGGGCTTCCGCGGAAGGATCGCGCAGCGCCGCGATGTCGGGTCGACGATCCAGCTCGTTGTCGTCCACCACGATCTTGGCGTCCAGCGCCACGACCTTGCCGTCGGGCGTCGTGACCAGCGGGTTGATCTCAGCGAGCGAGGCGCCGACGTCGTACACGGCTTCGGTCAGCCGCTGCATGATCGCGGCGGCCGCGCGCGCTTGCGTCACATCGGGATACAGGGTGAACCCGAGTGCCAGCGCCTGGTGCGCCAGCAGCCCGTAGCGCGGGTCGATCGCCAGCTGGTGGATCTTGTCGGGCGTCTTGGCCGCGACTTCCTCGATGTCGATGCCGCCGGCGGGACTGACCATCAACACCGGCCGCTGCGTCTCGCGGTCCACGACGATGCCGACGTAGCTCTCGGACGCAATGTCGGCGGCAGGGGCGACCAGCACCTTTTGCACCGTCAGCCCCTTGATCGTCATCCCCAGGATGTTCCCGGCGACGGCCTCCGCTTCGGCCGGCGTCCGGGCCAGTTTCACGCCACCGGCCTTGCCGCGGCCCCCGGCGTGCACCTGGGCCTTCACCACCACCGCGCCCCCCAGACGCTCCGCGGCCGCCCGCACCGCGGCGGCGGTCGTCGCTACCTCGCTGTCCGGTACGGGGATGCCGTGGCGCCGCAGAATGTCGCGCGCCTGGTACTCGTGCAGATTCACCCGATCTCCTTCGTGATGGTCGTGCCCGCTTCTCCGTGCAGGGCGGCCAGCCCGTGCGCCAATTCGGCGATGATCGCCCGCTCGCCGCCGGCGCGCACGAAGTCGGCCGCGGCTTCGACCTTGGGTCGCATGCTGCCCGTGCCCAGCTCGGTACCCTGGAGCAGGTGATCGGCTTCTGCCAGCGACATCCGCCGGATCGCCTGCTGCGTGGGGGTGCCCCAGCCGCGGTACACGGCGTCGACGTCCGTGAGGATCAAGAGTACCTGCGCGGAGATATCCCGGCCCAGGATCGCCCCCACCCGGTCCTTGTCCGCGACCGCATCGATCCCCTCGAGCCCGAGCGACCCGTGTTCATAGACCGGCGGCCCGCCGCCACCGCACGCGATGACGATATGCCCGTCGCGCACCAGCGCCTGAACCATGGCCCGCTCGACGATGGCGATCGGTCGCGGCGAGGGGGCCAGGCGCCGCCACTTGCCATGACCGATCGGCTTGGTGGGCTCGCGCAACCGTGGATCGCCGGCGTCCACCAGCGTCTGAGTGATCAGCGTGACCACCGTCCGATCGACGCCGGCGCGCCGCAGCGCGTTCTGCAACGACTGCTGGATCATGTAACCCATCCAGCCCGCCGTCCCCGCCACCAGCACGCCGAGCGGCAGCGGCTCGACCTGCCCGGTGGCCAGCTCGTTACGGGCCAGCTCGTCACCCACCTGCGGCCCGTTGCCGTGCACCAGTGCGATGTTCCAGCCGGCGCGTGCCAGGTCGACGATGGGCGCCAGGCTCTCGCGCGTGTGACGGAACTGGTTGCCGATCGTGGGACGCTCGTGCGCCGGCGCGACGGCGTTCCCGCCCAGCGCCACGACGATGGTTCCACGCCCGGTCGGCACGGCGGGGCAACCTAGGGCCGTTCCAACGTCCTGGGCTCAGTCTCGGCCAGGAAGTCCACCAGGCGGTTCCTCAGATATCGTCTCCCCTTCCCCGTCTTGAGAAACCGTTCTCGTCGAAATGCATCCGAAGCGCTTACGCAGGCTTCAAAATAGATCAGTCTCAGTTCGGTTGGAACGGCCCTAGTGGGAGGGGCTGGGTGGAGCAAGCGCGCGGCGCCGCCGACCGAGCAGATCGGTCAACTGGCGGTACACGCGACCGAACCAGTCGAAATCGCGCGCCACGAGGGCGGAGTCGAGCTGCGCAAACAGCCGGACCGCGTGCTCCCAGCGCGCCGCGAGCGAGGTGTCCGCCGCTCCCGGCGCGCCCGCGGCGGCGAGATCGTGTAACGCCGCCATCCGCGTCCTGCCCTGCCCCTCGCGGTTGCCCCAGGTGAGAAACACGCGCTCGAGCCGGGGCGGCACCGCCCTGGACACGATGAACCGGGCCTGCGTCGAAGCGAGATGTCCGCCCGCGATCCACAGGCGCGGCAGCTCCGGGATCGTGTCGCCGGCACCCACGAGCAGCTGCGGCGGCTCGTCAAGCGTCGGTGGCCGGACATACCACAACTCGGGCCCGGAGGCCCCCATGTCTCCCAGCAGAAACCCCTCCAGCCGCCGGCCTTGCCCCGAGGTGAATCCTTGCGCCAGCCAGGTGGCGCCGCCGCCCGGGGACGACAGCTCGTAGGGCTCTCGGGTCAGGGTGCGCCACCCGTCGGAGTCCGGCGCCGCGGCCAGGATGCTCTGCACCGCCAGGTCGAACGTCGCGTCCGGGAAGCGCAACGTCGCCAGCAACGACCGCGGCAGGCTGTCCGCCGCACCCACGAGCGGCGCAAACAACCGCGCCCAGGCCACGGTCAGCGAATCGGCGCCGGGGAGCAGCCAGAAACGCGTCTCGCCGCTCGCGGCGCGAACCGCCCCGAGCACACCGGCCCGGCGATAGCGTTCCACCGCGCCGGCCGAGCGAACGCCCTGAACCAGCGGGAACGTTGTCGATGACACGTACCCCACCGCCCGCCACCACAGGTCACCGTCCACCAGCACCGGCTCAGGCCGGGCGAATGCCGCGAACGGCGCCAGACGCTGAAACCGCTCGGTCGCCGTCCGGCGCCACAGCAGGCGATCGTCGGGCAGCGTGCGACGGGCCAGCTCCGGACTCTGCAGCACCCAGGCCAACGCGATGCGTTTCCACCCGCCGTCCAGCGCGATGCCGGTTGCGTCGTGGCGATCAGACGCGGTCACGGCGTACTGGGCGAATCCCTCACCGAACCAGAGGGTGGAGTCACGTACCGCGAGCGGCGCCGGAACGAGCCCGGAGTCGCCCTCGGTGAATGCCTGCGGAGCCCCGGTATGAGCGCGGCTGCCGCGGTGCACCGCTTCCCATAACGGCTCGGGTCGGGCCGTCGCGAGCGCCGAGTCATCGGGCGCCCGCGCCACGAGCCAGCTGGGGGCTGCGTCCCGTTGATGGACCAGGGCGACGCCCGCCACCGTCTCCTGCGCGCCCAGACCGGGCCGCGCGGCGGCGGCCACGCGCGGGGCGGTCCACAAGGGCGTCGCGGTCACGAATGCCGCCATGCTCGGGTACTCGGGGACCGCCGTGAGCACCCGGCGGCTGGTGCCGAACGCCAGCGCCGTGAAATCCGCGCGCTCCCGCGCGAATCCGTCGGGGCCTCGTCGGCCCAGCCCGGGGAGCACTCCGTACACCACGAGCATCGCGGCCAGCAACAACGTCCAGCCCGCCCCGAACCAACGCACGCGGTCCCACAGCGCCCAGGCGACACTCGTCACGCAGGCCACGCCGGCCGCAATCGCCACGGCGATCGCGCCGGGAATGCGCAGCGTGACGGCGCCCCCCGCCACCGGTCCGTGCAGACCCGCCACGACCTCGGCCGGGTCGAGCAACGCGCCCCACAGCATCGCCAGGGCCACCCCGGCCAGCAGCACCCCCACGTGCACGCGCGCGTTCGGGCTTGAGATCAAACGGCCCTTCTGCCAGCGCAGCGAGCCCATGCCCACATACAGGAACGCCACCAGCACCGCGGCCGTCACCGTCGCGAGCATGAGAAAGCTCTGCCGCTCGAGCGCCCACGGCAGCCGGCTGACGTAGTCCCCCAGATCGCGGTGCAGAATCGGATCGACGTGGCCGAAACGCGGGGCTGCCGTGGCGAGCAACGCTTCGCGCCACCAGTCGCCGGTGCCCCACGCGAGGCCGAGCCCGAGCACGAGCCCCGAGCCGATCGCCAGGATCAGGAGCAGGCGTTGCGGCACCGCCTCGACGATCTCGAGGTTGCCCACCCGGCGCGGCATCTGCACCGAGCCGATGGCGCGGTACACGATGTAGAGATTGCCGGTGCCCCAGATGGTCGCCACGACCCAGACCGCAACCCGCGTCAGGCGGGCGAGCGCGCGCGCCTCGAGGTAGACTCCGCCCGCGGGCAGGCTGGCCGCCCAGGCGCGCTCCGCGGTCTCCACCGCGAGCCAGCGGCCCACCACCAGCGCCAGCGCCAGCACCGCGGCAACCAGGAGCAGCGCGCGGCCGCGGCGCGAGCCGATTACGCCTCCGCGGCGTGGCGCGCGAGCCAGCCTTCGACCTCCCCGCGGTAGGCGGCCAGTTCCGCTGCGGTGTGCGCTTCGAACCGCATCACCAGCACCGGCTGGGTATTCGAGGCCCGCAGCAGTCCCCAGCCGCGGGCGAACGTGATGCGCACGCCGTCCAGGGTGGAGACCGGATAGCGCTTCGCGAAATACTGCGCCGCGCGCTCGACAAGAGCGAATTTCAGCTCGTCCGGGCAGCCCACCCTCAGCTCGGGAGTCGCCACCGTCTGTGGCAGATCCGCCAGCAATCGAGACAACGGCCCCCCCACCCGCGCGACGTACTGCAGCAGGCGAGCGGCCGCGAACAAGGCGTCGTCGAACCCGAACCAGTCGCCCCCGAAAAAGACGTGGCCGCTCATTTCTCCCGCCAGCGGCGCGTGCAGCTCCTTCATTTTCTGCTTGATCAGCGAATGCCCGGTCTTCCACATCGTCGGCACGAGCCCGGCCTTCGTCAGCTCCTGCGGCAGCACCTCGGAGCACTTCACGTCGAAAATGACGGCGTGCCCCTTCCCCATGCGCTGCGCCAGATCGCGACCGAACAGCACCAGCAGCGTATCGCCGAACACCGGCGTGCCGCGCTCGTCCACCGCCCCGATCCGGTCCCCGTCGCCGTCGAAGGCGATGCCCAGCTCGGCGCCCTCGCGCACCACCGCGGCCTGCAGGTCGCGCAGATTCTCGACCACGGTGGGATCCGGATGGTGATTCGGGAACGTGCCGTCGGACTCGGCGAACAACGGCACCACGTCGCAGCCGATGGCGCGCAGCGTCTCGATCGCCACGAGACTGATGACGCCGTTGCCGCAGTCCGCCACCACCTTCACCCGCCGCGCCAGCGGCGTGTTGTGCTGCACGATCGCGTCCCGGTAAGCCGTCAGCACGCCGGTTTCCGTCTGCTCCTGGCCTCCGGCACGCGTGGCGAGCCGGTCCTCCGCGATCAGGCGATACAACCCCTGGATGTCCTCGCCGTACACCGCCTGGCCGGCGAGCACCATCTTGAATCCGTTGAACTCGGGAGGATTGTGCGAGCCCGTGACCTGCACGCCGCCGTCGACCGGGAGCGTGTGCGTGGCGAAGTACAGCGCCGGGGTGGGCAGCTCGCCCACGTCGACTGCCGTGCCGCCCGCGTTGACGATGCCCTGCCGGACCGCAGGGGCCAGCGCCGCACCGGACGGCCGGTTGTCGCGGCCCACCGCCACGCGCGGCGGCCGGCCCAGCCGCTCCGTGGCGAGCGTCGCGTAGGCGGCGCCCACCGCGCGCGCCAGCTCGGGAGTGAGCTGGTCGCCCGTGGTACCGCGAATGTCGTACTGGCGGAAGATGGTCGCCGGGACGCGCATGGTCCCCGGATCAGTTTCCGGAAGGCGGAGCGGCGGTCGTCACGGCGGGCGTCAGCGTCATGCCGCTCTCCTGGGCGAGTGCCAGCAGGCGATTGGGACGGAGACCGAAATACAGCAGGGCGGCGATGCAGACCGCCAACGCGAGTCGCCCCGGCCGGCCGATTCGCATGCCGGCATGGGCCTCGGCGAACGGCGCCGATCGCATGTACATCGCCATGATCACGGGCAGGTAGTAGCCCGCCGATATCACGCTCGTGAGCACCAGGACCGCGGCGAGCCAGGCTTTCCCGCCGGCCACGGCCGCCGCGAGGATGTACCACTTGCCGATGAAGCCGGCCGTCCCCGGAAACCCGAGCAGCGACAACATGCACACCGCCAGGGCGAAGGCGAGCCAGGGCCGCGTGGCGGCGAGCCCCGCCAGATCGTCGATCTGCACGTCGCTTTCACCCGCCCGCCCCTTGGCGGCGAGCAGCGCGAACGCCGCCACCGACGTGAGCCCGTAGGCGACGAGGTAGAACAACACCGCCGCGGTTCCCTGCGCGGCGCCGACCGAGACTGCGACCAGCAGGTACCCGGCGTGCGCCACCGACGAGTAGGCCAGCATTCGCTTCAAGGATCGCTGCGCCAGGGCCACGAGGTTGCCGACGATCATCGTCACCACCGACAACCCGACGATGATCCCGTGCCAGGCGGCGGTGTCGGAGAACGCGACGACGAGAACCCGCGCCAGCGCCGCGAACGCGGCCGCCTTGACGGCCGTCGCCATGAAGCCCGTGACCGGCGTGGGCGCGCCGTCGTACACGTCGGGCGCCCACATGTGGAATGGGACGGCGGCCACCTTGAACCCGAAGCCGACCAGCAGGAGTCCGAGGCCGAGCAGGAGCAGCAGATTGGTCTGCAAGTTGAGCGAGGCCACCTGGACGCCGATCAGCACCAGGTTCGTGGTGCCGGTGGCGCCGTAGACCAGGGCAATGCCGTACAGCAGGAATGCCGACGCGAACGCCCCCAGCAGGAAATACTTCAAGGCGGCCTCGGCGGACTTCGCGTTATGGCGGTCCAGACCGGCCAGCACGTACACCGAGACCGACATCAGCTCGAGGCCCAGGAAGATCACGATCAGATCGCCGCCGCCGGCCATGATCATCATGCCCAGCGTCGCGAATACGATCAGGAGGTAGTACTCCGGTGCCAGCAGCTGCTCGCGCTCCAGATACTCGAACGAGAACAGCACGGTGAGCGCGGCGGCGCCCAGGAACAGCCAGTCGGCCACGAAGCGGAAATCGTCCACCGCCACCATCGGCCCGATGCCCGGGGCGGTGGTCCTATTCCACCACAGCCACCACACGGCGACCGCCGTGCCCGCGAGACCCACGAGCGTGAGCCAGCCGACAAGGCGCAGGTCACGGACCGTCTGGTGCCGCCACGCCACCACCACGAGCAGCACCATCGCCCAGCTGGTGAGCACGATCTCCGGCAGCAGGGCGAGCATCAGCTCGCTCGTGTTCGAGAGATCGAGATTCATCGCGTGGCCGCGGCCGCAGCGGGCTTCACGATGTCGATCAGATGCTGGGCCGCGGGCTCCATGCGGGAGAGAATCGGCTTCGGGTAGATCCCGATCCAGAAGATTGCCGCGAGGATCGGCACCAGCACGACCAGCTCACGCGGCGAGAGATCGGGCAGCTTTTCGTTCTCGGCCTTGTCGAGCTTGTTGAAGATCACGCGCTGCAACGCCCAGAGGAGATAGGCGGCCGCGACGATCACGCCCGTGGTCGCGATCCCGGCGGCCACGGGATAGGTCTGGAACGCGCCGACCAGCACCAGGAACTCGCCCACGAAGCCGTTGGTCCCGGGGAGCCCGATCGACGACAACGACACGATCGTCAACACGGTCGCGAATAACGGCACGACCTTGGCAATGCCGCCGTACGCCTCGATCAGGCGGCTGTGGCGCCGCTCGTACAGCATCCCAACCAGGAAGAACAGCGCCCCGGTGGAAAGTCCGTGGTTGATCATGATCATCAGGGCGCCCTGCACGCTCTGCAGCGTCAGCGCCCAGATGCCGAGCATCACGAATCCCAGGTGGCTGACCGAGCTGTAGGCGACGAGTTTCTTCACGTCCGGCTGCACCATCGCCACCAGGCCGCCGTAGATGATGCCCGTGAGCGACAGCACGACGATGATCGCCTGCACCGTGGGGTGCAGCGCCACCGCGGGGAAAAACGGCAGCGCGAACCGGAGGAATCCGTAGGTGCCCATCTTGAGCAGGACGCCCGCCAGGATCACCGAGCCCGCCGTAGGCGCCTCGACGTGGGCGTCGGGCAGCCAGGTGTGGAACGGGAACATCGGTACCTTGATCGCGAACGCCAGGAAGAACGCGCCGAAGAACCACCACCCGGCCGTGCCCAGCGAGCCGACGTTGGCCAGCAGGAAGCCGTAGTCGAATGAGTGCACGCCGGTGCGACCGGCGGCCGTGAAGTACAGGCCCAGGATCGCCACCAGCATCAGCAGCGAGCCGAACATCGTGTACAGGAAAAACTTGATCGCCGCGTACAGCCGGCGCTCCCCGCCCCAGATCCCGATGATGAAGTACATGGGGATCAGCATCACTTCCCACATCACGTAGAACAGGAACAGATCGAGCGACACGAACACGCCGATCATGCCGGTCGTGAGCACCAGCAGGTTGGCGTAGAACGCCCGCTCGCGCTTGGTGATGTAGTGGTAGCTCCCGAGAATCGAGAGCGGGACGAGGAACGTCGTCAGCAGCACCATGAACAGCGAGATGCCGTCCACCCCGACGTGGTAGTTGATGCCCCATGCGCTCACCCAGGGCCGCGACAGCTCGAACTGCATCCCACCCGCCGGAACGAAGCGCCACCACAGGGGAACGGACAGCGCGAACTCGATCGTCCCCGCGGCCAGCGCGATGTGCTTGGCGAGCCGCTCCGGGGCGAGCCACAACACCGCCGCGGCGAGGAGCGGCCACACCAGCAGGACGGTGACGACGCTCTGGTCGTACATCGGCTACTTGAGCGCCCGGGCCAGCACGGCCACGACGCCGACCACGAATACGACCACGTAGAAACCGAGCTCTCCGGTCTGCAAGCGGGTCCCGAGCCAGCCCAGGATACGGGAGACGACCGCGGTGCCGTTCACCCCCGCTCCGTCCACAATCCCCACGTCTACGACGCGCCACAGCACGTTCCTGGACAGCCACACGATGGGCCGGACGAACACGGCGTCGTACAGCTCGTCGACGTACCACTTCCGGTTGAGGAGGCGTCCCAATCCGGTTTCCGGCGCCGCCGACCGGGCCGGCACCAGTGCCGTGAGGTCGAGCGCCCGCATCGCCGCTACGATCCCCACGACGGCGACCGTGACCGCGACCCCGATGAGCAGCCACTCCGTGCGATGGCCCAGCTCCGGCGCGGGACCGAGGGCCGCACCCGCGGCGGTCACCGGCTCCAGCCACTGGTGCAGCCAGAAGTGCCCGCCCACGAGGGCGGGCAGATTCAGGACGCCGCCGGCCGCGGACAGGATGCCCAGCACCACGAGCGGCCCCGTCATCACCCACGGCGCCTCGTGCAGGTGCACCTGCTCGCGCGCCCCGGTGCGGTTCGGCCCGTGGAAGGTGTACAGCATCATGCGCGTCATGTAGAACGCGGTCAGCAACGCGGCGCCGAGTCCCAGCGCCCAGAAGAGGTACCAGACCGGCTGGGTCGTGCCGCGCGCGAACGCCGCGCCCAGGATCTCGTCCTTGGAGAAGAACCCGGCGAGCGGCGGAATCCCGGCGATCGCGAGCGTGGCGATCCACATCAGCGTCGCGGTCCACGGCAGGAAGCGTGACAGGCCGCCCATGTTCCGCATGTCCTGGGCATCCTCGTGCGCGTGCGTCGCGTGGTAGGCGTGGCGCATCGCGTGAATCACCGACCCCGATCCCAGGAACAGCAGTGCCTTGAAGAAGGCGTGCGTGGCGAGATGGAAAATCCCCGCGGCCATGGCTCCCGTTCCCACGCCGACGAACATGTAGCCCAGCTGCGAGACCGTGGAGTACGCGAGTACGCGCTTGATGTCCCACTGCTTCAACGCGATCGTCGCCGCGAACAGAGCCGTGAGCGCGCCGACCCCCGCCACCACCGCCTGGGCGATGGGCGCCAGGGCGAACAGCACGTTGGCGCGCGCCACGAGGAACACGCCGGCCGTCACCATGGTGGCGGCGTGGATCAGGGCCGACACGGGCGTGGGACCCGCCATGGCGTCGGGCAGCCAGGTGTACAGCGGGATCTGCGCCGATTTCCCGGTGCAGCCGAGGAACAGGAACAGGGCGATCGCCGTCGCTACGCCGCCGCCCAGCGCGAGCGTGGTGGGAGCTTGGGCGAACACCGTGGTGTAGTCGAGCGAGCCCGTGTGCTGCCAGATCAGGAACATCGCCACCATGAATCCGAAGTCCCCGATCCGGTTCATGATGAACGCCTTCTTCCCGGCATCGGCGTTCACCTTCTCGGAGAACCAGAAGCCGATCAGGAGATAGGAGCAGAGCCCCACCCCCTCCCAGCCCACGAAGGTGACCGGGAAGTTGGCCCCGAGCACGAGCGTCAGCATGAAGAAGACGAACAGGTTCAGATACGAGAAGTAGCGCGCGTATCCCTCGTCCTCGTGCATGTAGCCGACGCTGAAGACGTGGATCAGCGATCCCACGCCGGTGACGACCAGCATCATCACCGCCGACAGCGCATCCACCTGGAGCGCATAACTCACTTGCAGCGACCCGACCGGCATCCAGTCCCAGTACCGGAACACGACCGGTGCCTCGGCGTGCGCCTGCGCCAGCGCGCGCGCCACCAGCAGCGCGACGCCGAACGACGCGACCAGCACGCCGACGCCGACCACCGACACGAGCCATTTGGTCTTGGGGCGAACGAACGCCACCGTCCCGTTCACCAGGAAGCCCAGGAGCGGCAGCGCCGGTACCAGCCAGACGAGGTTCATCCCTTGAGCAGATTGATGTGCTGCAGATCGACCGTCTCCTTGTGGCGGTAGACGGCCAGCACGATGGCGAGCCCGACGGCGGCTTCGGCGGCCGCGACCGCCATCACGAAGAACACGATGATCTGCCCGCCCATCCCCAACTGCTGGGCGAACGCGACGAACGTGAGGTTCACCGCGTTCAGCATCAGCTCGATGCACATGAAGATCACGATCGCGTTGCGGCGCAGCAGCACGCCGGCCGTGCCGATCGCGAACAGCACGGCGGAGACCGCGAGGGAGGGTCCGAGCAGCATCTACAGTTTCCGCTTCGCCAGAACTACGGCGCCGACGACCGAGGCCAGCAGCAGCAGGCTGGTGATCTCGAACGGCACGAGATAGGTTTCGAATAACGGCGCCGCGACCGCACCCACCACCCCTTGCTGCTGCTGCAGCGCCGCGACGGTGCCCGGCGGCAGCTGAATGGCCGCGGGCGGCGCCGCCTGGGCCAGACCACGCAGCTGCACCAGCAGCGCCACGCCGAGCAGGGCCGCGACGCCCGCGCCCACCAGGCCTTTCATGTCACCCGGGCCCGCGCGCCCCAGGTTGAGCAGCATGATGACGAACAGGAACAGCACCATGATGGCGCCGGCGTACACGAGGACTTGGAGAATGCCGATGAACGGCGCGTCGAGCAGCGTGAACAGCACCGCGAGGCAGAACAGGGTCACGATCAGCCACAGGGCGCTGGCGACCGGACTGCGGCGCGTGATGCACATCCCCGCCGCCACGACAGCGAGGCCGGCGAACCCCCAGTAGACCACGAGCAGCAGGGACACGCCGGTCACTCCCCCTTCGGGTCCGAAGGATCCCACAACGTCGACACGGGGTGCGTCTGGGCGCAGAGCCGCTCCAGATCGTACACGAACCGGTCGCGGTCGTACTCCGCGTTCTCGTAGTGCACCCCGACGTGGATCGCCTCTTCGGGGCACACTTCCTGGCAGTAGCCGCAGAAGATGCAGCGGAACTCGTCGATCTCGAAGATCAACGGGTAGCGATTCCCCTGCTCGTCTTCCCCGGGAACCAGCTTGATGCAATTGGCGGGGCAGATCTGCGGACACAGCCCGCAGGCGACGCACTTGGCGCGTCCCTGCTCGTCGGTGAGCATGCGGTGCGTACCGCGCCAACGGGACGAGAGGATATAGCCATCCGGCCCGCCCTTTTCCTCGGGGTACTGCATCGTGACCTTCTTGCGGAAAATGTGCGAGAAGGTCAGCGCCATGCCCTTGAGCGTGGCCCGGAGGTAGGAGGTTTCCGAAACGGGTCGCCGCATCACCTTCACCGTGATCGCCATGTCAGGCACTGCTCCGCTCGACCGAGCCGGACACGAGACGGCCCCGGTCGAGTACGAGGAACAACGGCACGGCCAGCGCCATGTTCACGCCGAACAGGGTCAGGGCGAACCGGGTGTCGTAGCTCCAACCCAGCTGGTCGTGCAGGTACCAGACCGCGGTGGCGATCACGGTGAGATACACCAGCGACAGCGGCAGCAGGATCTTCCAGCCCAGCGCCATCAGCTGATCGTAGCGGAACCGCGGCAGGGTCCACCGCACCCAGATGTAGACGAAAATGAAGAACGCCGTCTTGGCGAAGAACGCGAGCCCGGTCGCAACCGTCTTCAGGACCGACCAGGGCGCGGCGTTGTCCCAGGCGGTGAACGGGATGTCCCATCCCCCGAAGAACAGCGTCGCCATCAGCGCCGAGGCGGTGACCATGTTGGAGTATTCGGCGATGATGAACATCGAGAACTTCATCGAGCTGTATTCGGAGTGGTAGCCCGCGACCAGCTCGGCTTCGGCCTCCGGCAGATCGAACGGTACCCGGTTCGTTTCGGCGAAAGCGGCGACCGTAAAGATGAAATACGCGAGCGCCAGCGGGAACACGTTCCACTGGAAGATCGAGCCCTGCTGCCTGGCCACGATGGCCGACAGGCTGACGTTGCCCATCAACAGCAGCACCGCCACCGTGCTCAGCCCCATCGCGATTTCGTAGGAGATCATCTGCGCCGAAGCGCGCAGCCCGCCCAGCAGCGCGTACTTGTTGTTCGACGACCATCCCGCCAGCACGATCCCGTACACGCCGAGCGAGCTGATCGCCAGGATGTAGAGGAAGCCGACCGGCAGGTCGGCCACCACCAGCGGCACCTCGCCCCACCTGGTGGGCAAGGGCGAGCCGAACGGAATCACCGCGAAGGTCAGCAACGCCGGCACGAACGACACCAGCGGGGCGAGGATGAACAACCAGCGGTCGGCGCTGGCGGGATACGTCTCTTCCTTGAGGAGGTTCTTCAGGCCGTCCGCCGCCGGCTGCAGCAGCCCGAACGGGCCGACCCGGTTGGGGCCCAGGCGGTCCTGCATCCAGGCGCACACGCGCCGCTCGAGCCACGTGATCAGCGCCACCCCCACCATGATCACGTTGAACACGACGAACAGCTTCACGATCGAGGCGATGAGAAAGAAGGTCACGCCGGCACCCCCGTGCCTGCGTTCACTTTGCGCCCCGAGAGACCGAGCGCGGCGTAGGACAATCCCGCGAACACGTTCACCGCCCCCGCCAGCATCTCGAACACGGCCTCGGCCGAACCCGGTTGCGACGCGCCTTCGATCTCCGACACCAGCTCACCCAGCGCCCACCAGGCCGGACGCGACATGCCCGGCGCGGGCTTGGCCTGGAAGTACCGCTGCACGCGGCCGTCCCGGTTCACGAACGTGCCGTCCTCCTCCGCGACGTTGGCGAGCGGCAGCACCACCTCGGCGTGACGGGCATGCTCGGGCAGGACCGTCCCGGCGTAGAGCAACGCCCCCGCCGTCTGCACCGGCACCTCGGCTTCGTCCAGCGTCAATACGACGGCCGCCTGGCGTGCGGTCTGCAGTACGGAGCCAAGATCCGGGCTGTAACCGAGCAGCTCCGCACCGGTCCCGTTCGGAGCGCGCTCGGCACGCAGCGCGAGGTTCGGGACGCCGGCCAGCGGCGCCGTCTCACCCATGACGAGCTGGAACCCGCCGGTCCACTCGAAGCGCGACAGCAGCCGCCGCGCCAGGTAGAGCGCTTCGGTCGAGGCGCGGGGCGAGGCGATCGTGACCGCTTTCCCGCTCGCCCCCAGCAGCAGCGCACGCACGCGCGCCAGCGCCTCATCCCAGTCGGCGGCGCGCAGGGTACCGCCGTCGCGCACCAGGGGCGCCTCGATCCGGTCGGCGCGGTTCATCCAGCGGTAGTTGGCGCGACCGTGGTCACAGATGAAGTAGCGGTTCACGTCGAGATTGGGACGCGGCCGGACTCGCACGACCGTGGCGTCGCGCAGGTCGAGGGTGACGTTGCAGCCCTGGGAGCAGCCGCTGCACACCGATGCGGTCTTGTCCAGCTCCCACGCGCGGGCCTTGTGCAGGAAGTCCTTGGACAGCAGCGAGCCGACCGGGCACAGATCCACGACGTTGCCGGCCCAGGCATGATCCAGCCGCGCTTCGGGGTGCACGCCGATGAAGGCCCGGTCGCCGCGTTCGGAGACGTTGAGGACCGGCTCCTGCACCACGTCCTCCATGAACCGGACGCAGCGGGTGCACAGGATGCACCGGTTCGGCACGTACAACACGTCCGGGCCGAAGTCTTCCACCGGGTTGAACCGCTTGGCGTATTCGGCATAGCGCGTGCCCGCCCGGCCTTCCTGGAACACGAAGTCCTGCAGCTCGCACTCCCCGGCCTGGTCGCAGATCGGGCAATCGAGCGGATGATTGATGAGCAGGAACTCGAGCACGCTTTGCCGCGCGGTCTTCGCCTCGGCGGCCTGCGTGTGGACCACCATGCCTTCGGCCACCTGCGTGGCGCACGCGATGGCGAGCTTGGGCTGTTTCTCGACCTGCACCAGACACATGCGGCACACGCCCGCCACCGGGAGCCCGGGGTGGTAGCAGTAGTGGGGGACCAGGACGCCCGCCTGCTTCGCGGCCTCAATGACCAGCGTGCCGGACGGCACGCTCACCGGCGTGTCATCGATGGTCAGATTGATCAATGGGTCGGGCATCAGTCGGCTCTCTGTGCCATCAGGCCGCGAGCACGGGGCGCTTCTTCCCCGCGATGTAGGCTTCGAATTCACTCCGGAACTTCTTGATGCCCGATACGATCGGCGCGGCGCACGAATCCGACAGCACGCAGATCGTCTTGCCGGTCATGTTCTCGGACAGCTCGAGCAGCAGATCGAGATCGCTCGTCTTGCCCTGCCCCGCGAGGATGCGCTCCAGGATCTTCGTGGTCCAGGCCGTGCCCTCGCGGCACTGCGTGCACTGCGCGCACGATTCGTGGGCGTAGAATCGCGCCAGCCGCATGATCTGGTAGACCATGTCGGCCGAATCATCGAACACGATGACGCCTCCCGAGCCGAGCATCGTCCCTTTCTCGACGCACCCCTCGTAATCGAGCAGCGTGCTCTCGGTCTCCTCGCGATTCAGGATCGGCACCGAGGAGCCGCCCGGAATGCAAGCCTTGAGCGTGCGCCCCGGGCGCATCCCGCCCGCCAGGTCGTACAGCAGATCCTTGAGCGGGAACCCGAACGTGACTTCGTAGTTGCCGGGCTTGGCGATGTGTCCGCAGACCGAGAACAATTTCGTCCCCACGCTCTTGGGGTTCGACCGGCACAGCTGCTTGTACCACTCGGCGCCTTGCTTGAGAATGTGCGGCACCGCCGCGAGCGTCTCGACGTTGTTGATGGTCGTCGGCATCCCGAACACCCCGGCGGCGGCCGGGAACGGGGGCTTGATGCGCGGATTGCCCCGCTTGCCCTCGATGGAGTTCATCATCGCGGTCTCTTCGCCGCAGATGTAGGCCCCCGCCCCGCGGTGCAGGTACAGCTTGATCTCCCCGAACAGCTTGGCGGCATTCGCCTCGGCCAGCGCCTGCTCCAAGATGGCCCAGGGCTCCGTGAACTCGCCGCGAACGTAGATGTAGGCGATCTCGGCCCGGATCGCGTGCGCGGCGATCGCCGTGCCCTCGAGCAGCGCGTGCGGCGTCCAGCGCATGATTTCGCGGTCCTTGAACGTGCCCGGCTCGGACTCGTCCGCGTTCACGCACAGATAGTGCGCCTGCTTCTTCTCCTTCGGCATGAACGACCACTTGAGGCCGGTCGGGAACCCCGCTCCTCCACGCCCCCGCAGCCCCGAGGCCTTGATCGCTTCGATCACTGCCGTGGGATCCATTCCCAGGGCTTTCTCCAGGCTCTCGTAGCCGCCGCGCTTCTTCCATCCTTTCAGCGAACGCGCTTCGGCGTCGCCGAAATATTTGGACAGAACGACGGTCTCTTTGGGGTGAGGCTTGTGTGGATAGCCCATGTCAGTCGTACCGCTTCACGAGCCCCGGCACCTTGTCCGGAGTCACGGATTCAATGAAATCGTCGTCGATCAGGATCGGGGTCGCGAAGCCGCACGCGCCGAGACACTCCACCTCGATCACGGTCCACTTGCCGTCGGAGCTCGTGGCGCCCAGGTCACCCGCGCCGGTTTCCTTCAGCAGCGCCCGCACCACGTCCTCGGCGCCGCACAGGTTGCAGGGCGAGGTCGTGCAGACCTGGACGAAGTGCTTTCCCACCGGGCGCCGGTGATACATGGTGTAGAACGTCACGACCCCTTTGACGTGCGCCGGCGTCACCCCCAGCACTTCGGCGACCTCGGCCATGTTGCGATCGGAGATCCAGCCCCGCTCGCGTTGCACCAGCCACAGCGCGGGCAGCAGCGCCGCCTGCCTGGCGGGATAGCGCTTGAGGATCGTCTCCAGCTCGGCCTGCGTCGGCCCCGTGAACACGGGGAGGTAGGCCTCCGTACCGGCGGGCACGTGCACGGCGCTCACCGGTCCACCTCTCCCATCACGATGTCCACCGACGCGTTGATCGCGATCAGGTCGGACAACAGATGTCCCTCGGCCATTTTGGAGATCGACGCGAGATTGATGAAGGCCGGCGGGCGGATTCGCCACCGCACCGGCTTGGCGGTCCCGTCCGAGACGAAATACGTCCCCAGCTCGCCCTTGGGGTTCTCGACGCCGAGATAGACCTCGCCGACCGGCGCCTTCACGCCTTCCATCACCTGCTTGAAATGGAAGATCATCGCTTCCATGTCGCTCATCGCACGTGACTTGGGCGGCAAGATCACGCGCGGATCGTCGACGTTGATCGGCCCGTCCGGCAACCGGTCCAGGGCCTGGGCCAGGATCCGGTTCGACTGGTAGCACTCCTCGAGGCGCACCAGATAGCGATCGTACACATCGCCGTGCTCGCCGATCGGGACCTCGAAGTCGTACGTCTCGTAGTCGAGATACGGCTGATCCTTGCGCATGTCCCAGGCCACGCCGGAGGCGCGCAGCATCGGCCCCGACAGCGAGTAGTTGATCGCTTCCGCGGCCGTCAGCACGCCGACGCCCTGCGTGCGGCCGGCCCAGATTGCGTTGCGCGTCAGAACCTTATCGATCTCGTTCAGGGTGTCGGGGAACGTCTTGATGAACTCCCGCATCGCTTCGACGAAGCCGTCCGGGATGTCGGCCATCAAGCCACCCACGCGCGTGAGGCTCGTCGTCAACCGCGCGCCGGTCCACATCTCCTGCAGGTTGTAGATCCGCTCCCGCTGCTGGAACGCCCACAGGAAGGGCGTAAACGCCCCCAGATCGATGGCCGTGGTGCCGAGCCAGACCATGTGCGAGATGATGCGGCTCATCTCGCAGGCGATCACCCGCAGCACCGTGCAGCGTGGCGTGATGGCGATGTCCATCAGCTTTTCCGCGGCCAGTGCCAGGGCGACGTTGTTCGCCATCGGCGAGAGGTAGTCGGTGCGGTCGGTGAGGGGGATGATCTGATTGTAGTGGCGGTATTCGCCCAGTTTCTCGAACCCCGAGTGGAGATACCCCACGTGGGGGATCACCCGCACCACCGTTTCTCCGTCCAGCTCCACGACCAGGCGCAATACGCCGTGCGTCGCCGGGTGCTGGGGCCCGAGGTTCACCAGCAGGTGGTCATGCCCCAGATCGCTCTCGTCGTCGACGGCCGCCCCCAGCGGGATGCGGCTCGGCCGCCCCTGGGCGTCGAGGCCCGGGGTGGCGAGCTCCAGCTCGAGCGTGCGCTTGCTCATTCGGATCCCGGGATCACGTCGCGCTCGCCGCGACGCAACCGCTCCCGCATGTCCGCGGGCAGCTCGTCGAATGATTCGGCGATTGACAGCTCTTCCATCGAATAGTGCGCTTCGGGACTCATGTTCAATGCCTGCCGCACCTGCTCGGCGCGGCTGAACCGGCCGCGCAGCGGGAAATCCTTGCGCAGCGGGTGGCCCTCGGCGTAGGTCTCCCACATCAGGATGCGCCGCAGGTCGGGGTGCCCGGCGAAGACCACGCCGAACATGTCGTACACCTCCCGCTCCAGCCAGTCGGCGCCGGCCCAGAGCGAAGTGACCGAGTCGACGGCCAGCTCGCCGCGCGGATCGAGCTCGACTTTCACCCGCAGATTGGCCTTGCGTTCCAGCGAGCGCAGCTGATACACCACCTCGAGCGGACGCTCCTTGTCGCGGTATTCGACCGCGGTGATGTCCACGAGGTAGTCGTAGCGCTGGCCGGGCGTGTCCTTGAGCCAGCGCATGATGTCCTGCAGCCGTGCCGCCGAGACGGTGACGCTGGTCTCGGCACGCGCCTCGACTGCGCGGCCGATCGCGTCACCGAAGGTCGCGCGCGCTGCGGCGACGGTCGGATTCACGACGAGCGGAATTGGTGGACGGAGTTGCCGAAGGGCTCGGAGATCTCGTCGATCTCCGCCGGCGGCAGGCGCAACCCCCGCTCGTCGAGCGGCTGCTCGTCGCGTCGCGGCACGGCGTCGAACAGCGACTCCCCTTTGATCTTCTTGTGCAACAGCAGGATACCGTACAACAGCCCCTCGGGCCGCGGCGGGCACCCCGGGACATAGACGTCCACCGGCACGATCGTATCGATGCCCTGCACCATGGCGTAGTTGTCGAAGATGCCGCCGGTCGACGCGCAGGCGCCCATCGAAATCACCCACTTGGGCTGCGGCATCTGGTCATAGATGCGCCGGATCACCGGCGCCAGCTTGAACGGCAGCCGGCCGGCGCAGATCAGCACGTCCGCCTGGCGCGGGCTGAACGCCTGGCGCTCCATGCCGAAGCGCGCCAGGTCGAAGCGGCTCGCGGCGGTCGCCATGAACTCGATCGCGCAGCAGGCGGTCCCGAACGGCATCGGCCACAGAGAATTGGCACGCGACTGATTCACCGCCCAATCCGCCAGCTTTTGGAAGGTGGTGAGCTGGAAGTTCGGGCTGCCGGCGACTTCCTTTGTTTCGATGACGTGTTTCATGGTTATCCCATAATCGAAAGGCGTATGGAAAGAGTCGTAAGGTGGAACTTCGTAGGGAAGAGTCGTACGCCGTTCTCCCTACGCCTTATCCCCTTACGCCGTTCTCCCTACGCCGTCATGAATGCACCATTCAGTCCCACTGGAACGCCCCTCTCTTCCACACATACACGTACCCGACCGCCAGAATCACCAGGAACACGATCATTTCGATCAGCAGGAATCCCGTGCTGACGCTCGCCGTGCCGCCCGTGAAGATGGCCGCCCAGGGTAGCAGGAACACCGTCTCGATATCGAACACGATGAACAGCATCGCCACGAGGTAGAACTTGACCGAGAAGCGCTCGCGCGCGTCGCCCAGCGGCGGCATACCGCTCTCGTAGGGAGCGCTCTTGACGATGGTGGGCCGGCGTGGCGCCGCGAAGTGCGACAGCACGAGCATCACGCCCCCGGCGACGATCACGAAGGCGAGCAGGAGCAGGAGGACGGCGTAGGCTCGGAGCACGGGATCTCGTGAAGAATTTCACTAAGGCCGCCATGAAACTATGCGTGGCTGTTGCGGCTGTCAACCGAAAAACATGGCGTAAGTGTCGATGGCACCGTTAGATTGCGCCGCTATGTCGATCAAGTCCGATCGCTGGATTCGACGCCTCGTGCAGGAACGGCGGATGATCGAGCCGTTCGCCGATAACCAGGTACGGGAAGGAGTGATCTCCTTCGGCGTCTCCTCCTACGGCTATGACATGCGCGTGGCCCCGGAGTTCAAGATCTTCACCAACGTCCTTTCCGCGGTGGTGGATCCGAAGCAGTTCGACCCCAAGTCGTTCGTCGAGTTCACGGGCGACGTCTGTATCGTCCCGCCCAACTCGTTCGCCCTCGCCCGCTCCGTCGAATACTTCCGCATCCCCCGCAACGTGCTCACGATCTGCGTCGGCAAGAGCACCTATGCCCGGTGCGGCATCATCACCAACGTGACCCCGTTCGAGCCCGAATGGGAAGGCTACGTCACGCTCGAGATCTCGAACACCACTCCCTTGCCCGCCAAGATCTACGCCAACGAAGGCATCGCCCAGGTGCTGTTCTTCACGGCCGACGAGGGCGACGAGTGCGAGAAGAGCTACGCCGACAAGAAGGGGAAATACCAGGCGCAGGTGGGAATCACACTGCCAAGACTGTAGACGGTAAACGGTCGTCGGTCACCAGTAACGACTTCCGATGACCGACGACCGATGACCCTTTACGGCATTGCCGTTCCCGTCACCCTCCCTACCCACAACCCGGAGTTGATGTCGCTCGCGAACACGTACCCGTGGTGCGGGATGGCGCTCCACGTGAGGGCCATGTTAGACATCGTGGAGATACCGCTGGGGGGTGACGTTCAGAAACTCGACTGGATACGCCGTTACGGGCGTCCCGGGGTCGACCTCCCACCGGGCGACTTGCTGGGCATGTTGCGGATCGGAGAAATCGATGATCCGCAGCGACCCGGTCGCGTCATCGGTGGCGAAGACGTAGTGCTGGTACACGTAGGCACTGTGCACGCCGCCGGTCACCGTCTCGGAGAATTCCGAAAGCGGCTTGGGATGGCGCGGATCGGCGCAATCGAAGAACACGAGGCCATTGCGGCGGGTGCTCGCCCCTTCACGGCTGGCCACCAGGATCTTGCCGTCAGCGGTGGTCATCACATCGTTGATCAGCCGGGCGTCCATCACGAGCGAATCGGTGAGAGCCGGCGCCGCCAAGCGGGTCGCCCATCACGGTGTACGCCCGCGCCTCGAGACGCACGACCTCCCCGATCACGAGATCGGTGCTGCCTTCGGGCGTGGAATCTCGAGACGAGCCGACCCGCGCTCCGTGACATCGAGCACGGCGAACCCGGGAGTCCCGCCGACGAGCGCAAATACGTAGGTCTGGCCCGCCCGGGTCGTCGTCACGAGTCCGGTGGAATCCGCGCCGGCAATGTCGAAGGACGGCGCAATCCACACGGTCTGGGCTCCGGCGACGACCTGGCCGGAAGAATCCTTGGCGGTGACGCGGAACCGGATCGTGTCGCCGGCCGTCACCGTCGCATGGGCGGGGGTCACTTCGACCACCGCGACCTGTTGCCCTGACAGCAGGCGAGCGCTCGCGACAAGAAGTACCGGGAGCAGGCAGGAGAGACGACGCATAGGTGACTCCGAAGCTCGGGTGATCATGGCCTACCTCGTTTGCGCCCCGCGACGATGCGAACCGCCGGAAAGATGCCGAACCGCATGCCGGTACGGCGAATCGCTTCGAGCCCAGCCGTGCGGAGCGCCTCGGCGTAGGCCCCCGTGTGGCGGAAATCGAGCACTGCCACGCGTCCATCCGGACGGGGCATGCGGGCCATCTCGCGCATCGCGTCTTCGCGCCCGCCGGTATCGGGAATGTTGTGCACGACGAGGCTCGACACCACGACATCGAAGCAGCCATCGTCGAACGGGAGCCGCCGGGCGTCGCCGTCGTGCACTTTGACCCGATCCGCGACGCCTTCCCGATCGGCGTTCTCGAGCGTCACACGCCGTGCATTACCCGATTGGTCCCGCTGCTGCCACAGATCCACGCCCACCGCGCGCCCCTGCGGGAGCCGCTTGGCGGCTTCGATCAGCACGAGACCCCGGCCGCAGCCGACATCCAGCACACGCTCATCGCCGCGCAACGCCAGCGCGTCGAGCATTCGTCCCACGACGCGCCGCTTGCCCACCCGGGAGCTCCATACCATCAGAACCGCTTCACCGAGAAACAGGCCGGCCGGGATCGTGAGCCCGCGCCGCCGTGGGCCGGTGAACGCCACGGCACCGCAGGCCAGACCGAGCAGCGCCAGGTTGCGCACGACGCCCGGAGCGTCGATGCCGTAGCTCGCCTGCCGCGAACTCATGACGTGCGGCCTATCGGGTGATCAACCGCACGGCGCGGTCGTAGAAGAAATAGTCCCAGGCCCAATTGATCAAGACGAACAGCCGATTGCGGAACCCGATCAGCTGAATGATGTGCACCACCAGCCACACCACCCACGCCGGGAATCCCTTGAACGAGATGCCCCAAATGCGCGCTACGGCAGCGTTGCGACCGATGGTGGCCAGGGTGCCGGGATCGCGATACCGGAACGGGAGGCAGGACATCCCCGCGATCAGACGCCGGATGTTCTCCGCCGCGGTTTCCCCCATCTGCATCGCCGGCGGTGCCATCATCGGGATTGACGTGTGCTCGACGTCGAGGTACGCGGCATCACCGATGACAAGGACTTCCGGATGCGCAACGAGCTGCAACGTCGGCGCGACGGGCACGCGCCCCAGCCGCGCGGTCGGTATTCCCAGCCGCTCGGCCAGCCCCGCCGCCTGGACGCCGGCCGCCCAGATCAGCGTGTGCGCCGGTATGGCTTCGCCGCTCTTCAATCGAGCCGTGACGCCGTCGTAGTCCGCCACCGTCGCCCCGTGGCGAACTTCCACGTGCTTCTTCCACAGGGTGGCGGCCGCGGCTTCCGACAGTCGCGGCGGCATGGCCGCGAGCAGCCGGTCCCCCGTCTCGAGCAAGAGAATGCGCACGTCTTTCAGGTTGAGCCGGGGATAGTCCTTGACCAGTACCAATCGGACGAGCTCCGACAGCGCACCCGCCATCTCGACCCCCGTGGGCCCACCCCCGACGACCACGAACGTCAGGAGCGCCTGCCGCCGCTCGGCGTCCGGCTCGAGCATCGCGCGTTCGAAACATTCGAGCACCTGGTTGCGCACGCGCACCGCGCCGGGAATGTCCTTCAGATCGAGCGCGTGGCGCTCGACGTCGGCGAGCCCGAAGAAGTTCGTGCGCGCCCCAACGGCGAGGATGAGGTAGTCATAGCCGATGGGGCGGTCGCTGGTCAGCACGCGACGCGTGGCGAAATCGACGCCCGTTACCTCGACCAACCGGAACTCGAGGTTGCTTTGCCCACGCAGGATCGCCCGCACCGGCTTGGCGATCTCCTCGGGCTCGAGTCCCGCCGTGGCGACCTGATACAGGAGCGGCTGGAATAGGTGATAGTTGTGCCGGTCGACGAGGATGACGTCGACCGGGGCGCGGCGTAGCGCCCGGGCCGCCCGCAGCCCGCCGAACCCGGCCCCGACAATCACGACGGTCGGCCTCACTGGAGCGCTCCGCCTTCACGGTACGAAACTTTACGCCTCATGCCCGTCCTTGTATCATCCGGACGCCCTGCACCCCCGAATGGAGTCGTGATGTCCCGCGTGGACGCCCTGACGCACTCGCTCGTCGGCAAGAAGATCCTCATGGCTGTCACGGGCGCCATCATCGTCGGGTTCCTCGTCGGGCACGTCTACGGCAACCTCAAGATCTTTCAAGGTCCGGACCATTTCAACGCGTACGCGGAAGGGCTGCGCACCCTCGGGGCGCCGCTGTTCGGCCGCTCGCACTTGCTGTGGATCGCGCGGGCCGTGCTGCTCGCCTCGATCGCCGGGCACGTCTGGGCAGCCTATGCCGTGACCCGGGCCAGCTGGCACGGCCGCCCCGTCCCCTACAAAGCGCTCCACCAGGTCGAAACGACCTACGCGGCGCGGACCATGCGGTGGGGCGGCGTGCTCATTCTGGCGTTCGTCATCTATCACCTGCTCGATTTCACGTTCGGCCGGGTGAACCCGGGCTTCGTACCGGGAGACGCGTATCGCAACGTCGTGGCCAGCTTCTCGGTGCCCGCGGTCGCCATCTCTTACCTCATCGCCATGCTGGCCCTTGGCCTCCACCTCTATCACGGCCTGTGGAGCGCGTGCCAGACGCTGGGCCTGAATCACCCGCGCTACAACCAGCTCCGCCGCGGGGCGGCTGGCGCGCTCACGCTGCTGATCGTCGCTGGCTTCATCGCGATTCCCCTGGCCGTGCTGGCCGGCGTGGTGCGGTAGCCATGGATCTCCGCTCCCGCGTTCCCGCCGGGCCGATCGAGCAGAAGTGGGACGCCCACCGCTTCGAGATGAAGCTCGTGAGTCCCGCCAACAAACGGCGCTACCACGTCATCGTCGTGGGCTCGGGACTCGCCGGCGCTTCGGCCGCCGCTTCGCTCGCCGAGCTCGGCTATCAGGTCTCCTGTTTCTGCTTTCAGGATTCCCCGCGTCGGGCCCATTCGATCGCCGCGCAAGGCGGCATCAACGCAGCCAAAAACTACCAGAACGACGGCGATTCGATCTGGCGCCTGTTCTACGACACGGTCAAGGGTGGTGACTTCCGCGCGCGCGAAGCCAACGTGTACCGGCTGGCGCAGATCAGTACCGCGATCATCGACCAGTGCGTGGCGCAGGGCGTTCCCTTCGCCCGCGAGTACGGCGGCCTCCTCGCCAACCGCAGCTTCGGCGGCGCCCAGGTGTCCCGGACCTTCTACGCCCGCGGCCAGACGGGCCAGCAGCTCTTGCTCGGGGCCTATCAAGCCCTGGCCCGCCAGATCGGCTTGGGCCAGGTGAAGATGTATCCCCGGACGGAAATGCTGGATCTGGTGGTGATCGATGGTCGGGCGCGGGGCATCGTGGTCCGCGACCTCGTCACCGGGGCCATCCACTCTCATGCCGCCCACGCCGTCGTGCTCGCGACCGGCGGGTACGCAAACGTCTATTTCCTCTCCACCAACGCCAAGGGTTGCAACGTCACCGCCACCTGGCGGGCGCACAAGCGGGGGGCGCTGTTCGCCAACCCGTGCTTCACGCAGATCCACCCGACCTGTATTCCCGCCCACGGGGTGCACCAGTCCAAGCTGACGCTGATGAGCGAGTCGCTGCGCAATGATGGCCGCATTTGGGTCCCCAAAGAGGCCGGCGACCGTCGGGCCTCGAACGACATCCCCGAGGGGGAGCGGGACTACTATCTCGAGCGCCAGTACCCGAGCTTCGGGAACCTGGTCCCGCGCGACGTCGCGTCGCGGCGCGCCAAGGAAATGTGCGACGCCGGCCACAGTGTCGTCCCCGACGGCCATGGCGTGTATCTCGACCTCCGCGACGCGATCCAGCGGCTGGGCCGCCAGACCATCGCCGAGCGGTACGGCAACCTGTTCGAGATGTACCAGCGCATTACCGGCGAGAATCCACTCTCGGTCCCCATGAAAATCTACCCGGCGCCGCACTACACGATGGGCGGCCTGTGGGTGGACTACAACCTGATGTCCAACCTCGACGGGCTGCACGTCATCGGCGAAGCCAATTTCTCCGATCACGGCGCCAATCGCCTCGGCGCCTCAGCCCTCATGCAAGGACTGGCCGACGGTTATTTCATCTTGCCGTACACAATCGGTGATTACGTGGCGCAGGCGAAACTCTCTCCGGTCGATACGGATCATGCGGCGTTCCGGACCGTGGAAGCCGAAGTGCGCGAGCGCACCAACCGCCTACTGGCAGTCGGTGGCTCCCGCAGCGTGGATTCGTTCCATCGGGAGCTCGGCACGCTGCTGTGGAATCAATGCGGCATGGCGCGGACGCACCGCGGGCTGGAGGACGCCATCGGCAAGATCCGGGAGCTGCGCGCGCGTTTCTGGAAGGAAGTTGGCGTCGCCGGAAGGGGCGAGGACCTGAATCAGGCGCTCGAGAGAGCCGGGCGGGTGGCGGACTTCATGGAGTTCGCCGAGCTGATGTGCGTCGATGCGTTGCAGCGCGAGGAATCGTGCGGCGGACATTTCCGCGAGGAATTCCAGACGCCCGATGGTGAAGCGAGACGCGATGACGACCGCTTCTCCCACGTCGCCGCCTGGGAGTGGACGGGCGAGGGAAAGGCCCCGGCGCTGCACCGTGAGCCGCTCGCCTTCGAGTACGTGCATCTGACGCAGCGGAGCTACCGCTGATGCGCCTCGTGCTCCATGTGTGGCGCCAGACGGGCCTGGATGCGCCGGGACGGTTCGAGCGGTACGAGATTCCCGATGCGTCGCCCGACATGTCCTTCCTCGAGCTGCTGGACGGGATCAACGAATCCCTCGCCGCGCGCCGGGAAGAGCCCATCGCCTTCGACCACGATTGCCGGGAGGGCATCTGCGGCTCGTGCGGCGTGGTGATCAATGGCCGGCCGCATGGTCCGCAGCGGGCCACCACTGCCTGCCAGTTGCATCTGCGCCACTTCACGGACGGCCAGGAAATCTGGGTCGAGCCGTGGCGCGCACGGGCCTTCCCGGTGCTCAAGGACCTCATCGTGGACCGCGGCGCATTGGACCGGGTGATCCAGGCAGGAGGATTCATCACCGCCCGGACGGGCAGCGCGCCGGAGGCGAACGCGACTCCCGTCCCCAAGCGCGACGCCGATCGCGCCATGGATGCCGCGGCCTGCATCGGCTGCGGCGCCTGCGTGGCGGCCTGCCCCAATGCCAGCGCGATGCTGTTCGTGGCAGCCAAGGTGTCCCACCTGGGCGCCCTGCCCCAGGGACAGCCGGAGCGCTACGGGCGAGTGGTGAAGATGATCGACGCGATGGACGAGGCGGGGTTCGGCGCCTGCTCGAACCATGGCGAGTGCATGGCAGCCTGCCCGAAGGAGATTTCGGTCGATCTAATCGCGCAGCTGAACCGGGACCTCATAAGGGCGTCGATCGCGCCTCCGCGGGAAGGCAAGAGCTGGACGGGGACTGCGTAGAGCGGTGATCGGTCATCGGTCATCGGCCTAAACCGACGACTGATGACTTACGACCGATGACGTTTACAGCTTCACCGCCGCCATCGTTTCTTTGACCGCCCCCGCCGATTTCTCCAGCGCCGCCTTCTCTTCCTCCGTCAGTTTCACCTCGAGGATCTGCTCCAACCCACCTTTCCCCAGCTTGCACGGCACGCCGCAATAGATCCCTGACAATCCGTACTCCCCCTCGAGCCAGGCGGCACAGGGCAGGATGCGCTTCTTGTCGAGCACGATGGATTCCACCATCTGCACCGCGGCCGCCGAGGGCGCATAGTACGCCGATCCGGTCTTCAGGAAGGCGACGATTTCGGCGCCGCCGTTACGCGTGCGGTCCACGATTTTGTCCAGGGAGGGCTTGTCGAGCAGCTGGGTGACGGGAATCCCAGACACGGTGGTGTAGCTGATCAACGGCACCATCGTGTCCCCGTGGCCGCCGAGCACCATCGCCTGGATGTCCTCCACGGCGACGTTCAGCGCCTCGGCCAGGAAGCTGCGGTAGCGCGCCGTGTCGAGCACGCCCGCCATCCCAAAGACGCGCTCGCGCGGGAAGCCGGTGACCTGCTTGGTCACCCAGCACATGACGTCGAGGGGATTGGAAACGACCACCACGATCGCCTGCGGCGAGGCCTGCTTGATCTGCCGGGAAACCTGCTTCACGATGTCCGCGTTGGTGCGGACCAGATCGTCCCGGCTCATGCCGGGCTTGCGGGCGATGCCCGCCGTGACGATGAACAGCTCGCTGCCGGCCGCCGGACCGTAGTCGTTGGCCCCGACGACCCGGGTATCGAACCCCTCGATCGGTGCCGATTCCCACTGGTCGAGGCCTTTGCCCTGCGGCACGCCTTCGACCACGTCCACGAGCACGACCGTGCGGGCCAGGTTCTTCTCGGCGAGTCGTTGCGCCGCGGTGGCGCCGACGTTCCCCGCCCCGACTACCGTGATCTTGTTGAACATGGGCCGCAAATATAGGGCCTAGCCGCCGCGGGTGTGCATCTCCCGATGCGGGTCGGCGCGCAGGCCGGCCACGGGGTAGAGCGGCTGCCGGTGCGCCAGGCCGAGCCGCTCCTCGGCACCACGGTCGGTCCTCCCCGTCCAGCAGTCCCGGATCAGCGCCGCGACCTCGGCATCACTCGCCCCCGATCGCAGGGGCTCCCGCAGATCGATCCCCTGCTGGGCGTACAGGCACGTGAGCCACTGGCCGTCGGCCGTGAGTCGACTGCGATCGCACGCCCCACAGAACGGCGCGGTCGTGGACGCGATGATGCCGAACGTCGCACCGTCGGGTAGCGCGAATCGCTCCGCCGGGGCATGCGGATCATCGCCCGTGACCGGGGTGATGGGTCCATAATGATGCGCGAGCAGATCCAGCACTTCGCGTTGTGAGACGACGCGATCCAGGGACCACTGCGTCGCCCCGCCGACGTCCATGTATTCGATGAAGCGCACCTCGGCATCGCGGGCGCGGGCAAACTCGATCAGGTCCACGAGCTCGTCCTCGTTGAACCCCCGCACCACGACGCTGTTGAGCTTGAGCCGCTCGAACCGGACCGCCTGGGCGGCGCCGATGCCCGCCAGCACATCCGCATGGCGCGTACTCCGGGCGAACTGCGCCATGCGCTCGGGGCGCAGCGTGTCGAGACTGACGGTCACGCGCCGCAACCCGGCGGCACCCAGGGCCGCGGCCTGGCCGGCCAACAGGATGCCGTTCGTGGTCAGGGCGAGATCCCGCACCCGTCCCTCGGCCCGGATCGACCGGACCAGGGTAGGCAACTCCTGCCGCAACAGCGGCTCACCGCCGGTCAATCGGATCTTCGCGACGCCCAGGCCGGCGAATACGCCCACCAGCCGCGTGATTTCTTCGAACGTCAGGATCTGCGCCCGCGGCAACCACACGTACTCCGCTTCGGGCATGCAGTAGCGACACCGCATGTTGCAGCGGTCGGTGACCGAGATCCGGAGACTGCCGAGCGGTCGCCGCAAACGATCGAGCAGATGCGCGGTCATTCGGGCCCGACCACCGCCGGGCGTCCCTGCGGGTCGACCCAGAGAGTGGTGCCGTCGGCGCGCAGCTCCTTCTTCCAGACCGGAAGCCGGCGCTTCACCTCTTCGATCACGTAGCGGCACACCGCGAAAGCGTCGTCGCGATGCGGGGCCGCCGCGGCGATCCCGATACTGGCCTCTTCCGTCGCGACGAGCCCGAGCCGGTGGCGCACGGCGAGGCGCGCCTGGGGCCAGCGCTTCATCGCCTCGGCCCGAATGCGATCTAGCTCCGCCGCTGCCATGGCGTCGTACGCCGAGTACTCGATGGCCGTCACACCGCCATCCTCGGGACCGTCCCGCACCGTGCCGAGGAATAGGCAGGTTCCCCCGCACTCCGGCGCGGCGACCTCGGCCAGGAGGGCGGCGGGTGAAATAGGCTCGCGTGTCAGCGACACGCTATCCGCCCGCCAGCGGAGGTAGCAGCGCCACTTCGTCCCCGTCCTGCACCGCCGCATCGAGGCGGACGTGCTGCAGATTCACCGCGGCCAGGAGATGCTCGGGCAGGGCTCGCGCTGCCGGCAGCTCGCGACGCGCCTGTCGCACCACGTCCGCGACCGTAGCGGGCAGCGGGAGCTCCAATTCCATCTCCTCCCGGCCGACCAGCTCGGCATAGCGCGCGAAAAAGCGGACGCGAACCACGAGTCAGTTTCCCGCCGTACCGGTGGCCAGTCCACGCCACAGCCGCGCCGCGCGCGCGTCCGGAGTCGCGGCCTTTGAGATCTGCACGGTCGACGTGCCCCGTTCGCGTACGGTCGTGTCGAGCGTCCGCTGCCCGTTGCGCCGCACGACGATCCGGAGCGGTTGACCGGCTTTGCCACGATAGTGGTCCCGGAATTCCGGGCCGAAGTCCTGATCCGCTGCAACCTGCACGTCGCCGACGGAGACCAGCGTATCCCCGGCCTGGACTCCCGCGGCCTCGGCGGCGCCTCCCGCGACCACCCCACCGATGACGTTGGCGGGCTGGCTGGTCTGCACTCCCAGAAACGGGGAGGTCGTCGTCCGACGCTCGACCGCGATCCCGGCCTTGGGGAAGATCTGCTCATAGGGCAACGGGTCGCGACCATTGACGTAGCGCTGGTAGAACCCGTCCACATCCGGCATCCCGGCCTCCTTCAGCAGCGCCAGGAGATCCGCGGTGCGGAATCCCTTCCCCTGCTTGTAGAATCGCGTGTACAGCGCTCGCGTCACCTCGTCCAGGCTGTGCCGGTTGTCCGTGGCATCGCGGATGGCGACATCCATCAGCAGGCCGGTCAACGAGCCCTTGGGATAATAGAGCTGCGAGCTGTTGACGTAGACCTCGTCGATCCACGTCGCCACGCTGCCGTCTTCCTCACTCCAGGGCTCGGGGGCCGATTCCACCTGGTCGACGTTGGCTTCCATGCTCGCCATCCACTGGTCGTCGGACCACAGACCGGCACGCCAGTTGGTGAGATCGCCGTAGTAGTCGGTCACCCCTTCCGACCACCACAGGAGCGGCGTGTACTGCTCGCCGTGGTAATCGTACGGCCACATCTCGACCGGCCGGATCCGCTTCACGTTCCAGAGATGGAACATCTCGTGCGCCAAGAGTGGCCGCATGAAGTCGCCTAGCGTGCCGTCCGAGTCGGCGAACCCGTTCGCGGGCATGATGTCGAACTGTGAGTACGCGTGCTCCAGCCCGCCGCCGAACTGGATCGGCTCGTGATACACGTTGAAGAACACCGTGTACGCGTCGTAGGGCGGCCCGCCCATAACGCGGTTCTGCACCGCGGCCTGCCGGGAAATAGCCTCGCGCAGGTTACGGGCGACCGCGGCCGTGTAGTCGGCGGCGGGGTAGACCGCGATGCGGATCCACTTCCCGTCCACCGCCAACGAATCGAGGCTGAACCGGCCGATGAACGTGACCGCGTCGGCCAGCTCGTGGTAGTCCGCGGCGCGAAAGCCGGTCGCGGCCGGCGCCAACGCTGTGGCCAGCTTCCACCCCGGCGGGAGCGCAAAGCGCACGTCGGCGGGCCGGTCCAGATGGCCTTCCTGGTAGAGGAACAGGTTGGTGCCGAGGAATACGCCGAAGTCGTCGACCAGTCGTGAGCCGGAGAGATCGATCGCGTCGGCCTCGAAATCGAATGCGATCCTAATGCGATCGGCCCTGCCGGTGCCGATCCGCCACGTGTCCTTGTCGAGTCGGTCCCAGAACAGAGCCCGCCCCCCCGTGTCAGTTGCGGAGAAATGACGTATGTGCCGTGCGTAGTTCTGGATCTCGTAGTTCCCTGGACTCCAGGCCGGCAGGGACACGAGCAGGGTGTCCAGGCCGGCGGCCGGGAATTCCGCCTTCACGTGGAAGAGGTGGGCCGAAGCCGAGGCGATCGAGACCTCGTAGCGGACCGTTTGGGCAGTGGCGGGTCCGGGGAGCACGAGCGACAGAACCGCCGCCGAGCACCATCTCCGCAACATCATGCGCAACCTCGGGTTGAGTCTGAGTGACTGAGGCCGGACTGGAATGATACCATGAGAGCCCAGAAACGATGCGGCCCCGCCGTTACTAGGGCGGGGCCGCGTCAAGTATCAGAGATCGCGACGCTTACGTCGAAACGCTGGCGTCGTGGTCCGCCACCATCGCGCGCAACTCCTTGCTGGGCTTGAACACCGGCACTGGACGCGCCGCGACTTCGACCGGATCGCCCGTGCGGGGATTACGGGCCATGCGCGTCTTGCGCTGGCGGATCTTAAAGGTCCCAAACCCCCGAATCTCAATGTTATGCTGCTCGGAGAGGGCAGCCTTCACGGCATCCAGAAACGAGTCCACCACCCGCGCACAGTCCTTCTTGGAAATAAGGGGACCGGCCGTTCGAGCGATTTGTGCCGTCACTTTTTCGACCAGATCGGCCTTCGTCATCCGTACCCCCCGAAGGGCGCAGGGAATACCGCAACCGGGGGCCCAACATAGGGGTCTTACCTATTGACTGTCAAGAGCTTGGAGAAACTCTCGGAAGTGCCCTTGGGCGTCATGTGGACCCGGAGAAGCCTCCGGATGGTACTGGACGGCAAAGATGGGTCGCTCCCGGTGGCAAACGCCTTCCACCGTGCCGTCATTGAGGTTACGGTGTGTGACCTCAAGCTCTTTCGCACCTGGAACGGCGCGCTCGTTGCCCCGAACCGCGAACCCATGGTTCTGTGAAGTGATAAGCACTTGCCCCGTCTTGAGATCGCGGACGGGGTGATTCCCGCCCCGATGACCGTAAGGCAGCTTGACCGTCTCGGCACCGAAGGCCAACCCGAGCAACTGGTGCCCAAGGCAGATCCCGAAAATGGGGAGGTCCAGGTCGGCCAATTCGCGGATCGTGCGGACGGCGTAGCCGACCGCCGCGGGGTCGCCGGGCCCATTCGAGAGGAAGACGCCATCGGGCTCGAGCTCCCGCACGCGCGCGGCACTGGTCGTGGCGGGAACTACCGTCACCCGGCATCCGTGCTCGGCGAACAGACGGAGAATATTCCGCTTGATGCCGAAATCGAACGCCACGACATGGTGCCCCGCGTCACCCGGCCCCGCGACGTACTCCGCCCCCACCGTGGCGCGGCTCGCCAGGTCGAGCCCGTCCATGCGTGGAGAATCCTGCAGCAGCTCCCGCACGCGTTCCGTCGGCCGATCTCCCGGCGCGATGACCCCGCGCATGGCGCCCTTGGAGCGGATGTGACGCGTGAGCTGACGGGTGTCGATGTCCGCCACGATCGGGACCCGCGCCTCGCTGAGCCACTCGAGCAGGCCCCCGGTCGCGCGCCAGTTGGAAGGTCTGGCCGACAGCTCGCGTACGACCACTCCAGCCACGCGCGGCCGGTCCGATTCGACGTCTTCCGGGTTGATGCCGTAGTTGCCGATCATCGGCGCCGTCATCACCACGAGCTGGCCCAGATAGGAGGGGTCGGTAAACACCTCCTGGTACCCGCTCAGATTGGTGGTGAAAACGACCTCGGCATACGATGGCTCGAATGGAAGGGGCGCGGTGCCGGCGAACCAGTCGCCATCCTCCAGGAGCACGTAGGCCGGGGTCGGGTCAGCGATTTGGCGCTGGAGGGGCCGGCGAGGATTGAATCGGCAGCGGAGCCTGCTGCACGGGTGCGGGCTGCTCTCCACCCTGGATCACCGACCGGGGCGCGCTGGTCTGGGACGACATCACGGCAAGCACGAGCGCCAGGAACAGAAACAGACCCGCACACCACCAGGTGACCGTGTGCAGCAGGGTCGTGGCCTGGCGGCCACCCATCACCATTTCCGTCCCCGACCCGCCACCCAATGACGCCAACCCTCCGCCCTGCCCCGCTTGCAACAGGATCGCGGTGGTCATCACGAGAGCAAGGAGCAGCAGGAGAACCAGGAGCGCGGTGTACATCGCGCGCGGAAAATAGCTAGGGCACTGCCGTCGACACAAGCTTGGACCAACCCGCCGGATCGAGCGACGCGCCACCCACCAGGACGCCGTCGAGCTCCGGCTCGGCCAGCAGCTCGGCGACGTTCTTCAGATTCACGCTGCCCCCATACAGCACGCGGGTCACCGCGACTCCCCGCCCCTCCACCCACGCGCGGATCTCACGGTGCACGGCCGCCGCGTCCCCCGGAGTGGCGTTGCGACCGGTCCCGATGGCCCACACCGGCTCGTAAGCGATGACGACGGTCCCGAGCGCCCGTGCGTCGAGCCCGTCCAGAGCGACGGCGAGCTGTCGCCGGACCACGTCCAGCGTCGCTCCACCATCCCGCTGCGCCAGCGTCTCCCCGACACAGAGGATAGGGACCAGTGACCCGGCCAGGACGGCCCGGACCTTCCTGGCCGTCTCCTCGTCCGTCTCCCCGAACACGTGGCGCCGCTCCGAGTGTCCCACCAACGCCGCCCGCGCCCCGGCCTGCGCTGCCAGCGGCACCGACACCGCACCCGTGAACGCCCCTTTCGCCTCCCAATGGACGTCCTGTATGCCGGCGCCGAGGTCGCCGCGATCGCGAATGGCCATGGCGACCGCTTCGAGCGAGACGGCAGGCGGGAAAAACCACACATCCCGACCGGCCACGACCGGCGTGTTGGACTGGAACGCGCTCAGATAGGACCGGGCGTCGCTCGGCCCGACATGCATCTTCCAATTGGCCGCGAAGAGGAGCCGTCTCACGCGTCGTCCAGCGCGACGACGCCCGGCAGCGGCTTCCCCTCGAGAAACTCGAGCGCCGCCCCGCCGCCGGTCGAGACGTGGGTGAGCTTGTCCTCGAATCCGGCGACCGCGGCCGCCGAATCGCCCCCGCCGACGACGGTCGTGGCCCCTTTCGCCGTCGCATCGACCAGCGCCTGGGCGACCGCGCGTGTCCCGACGTCGAATGGCGGCGTCTCGAACACCCCCATGGGGCCGTTCCAGACGATCGTCTTGGCCCGCAGCAGCCGGGCGCGGAACTCATCGCACGTCGCCTGGTCGATGTCGAACACGGCCATGTCGGCCGGAATCGCGTCGTTTGAGACCTGGCGCCGCTGCTCCGGATGATCAAGTCCAGGGGCGACCGTGGCGCCGCGGGGC
Source organism: Gemmatimonadota bacterium (assembly GCA_041497135.1). Taxonomy (GTDB): domain Bacteria; phylum Gemmatimonadota; class Gemmatimonadetes; order Gemmatimonadales; family GWC2-71-9; genus DASTHG01. The sequence goes on from JBGQFX010000017.1 coordinate 50,968, forward strand.
AACACCAGCTTCGCCCCCCCTTGAGCGAGCAGCGATTTGGCGAGCGACATCCGGTCCGGCTCCACCAGCGACTTCCCGACTTCGAGGCCCAGGCTTGCGAAGAAGGTGCAGGCCATGGCGCCCCCGATCAGGATCTCGTCGCACTTGGGCAACAGGGCCTGGATGACGTCGATCTTGCCGCTGATTTTCGCGCCGCCCAGCACGGCGACGAACGGGTGGCGCGGCCGATCGAGCGCCGAGCCAAGGTAGCGCAGCTCCCGCTCCATCAGATATCCGGCTACGGCCGGCTTCAGGAGGTGGGCGACCCCTTCCGTCGAAGCGTGCGCTCGATGCGCCGAGCCGAAGGCATCGTTGACGTAGAAATCGCCCAGGGCCGCGAATTGTCGCGCCAAGGCAGGATCATTCTCTTCTTCGCCGGGCCAGAATCTCGTGTTCTCGACCAGCGCCACTCCCCCGCGCGGGAGCCGGCGCGTCGCCGCGACACCCGTCGTGAGATCCTCGATGAATTCCACGGGGACGCCAAGCGCGCGTTCGACGTCTCGGACGATTTGCCGCAGCGAGAACCGGGCCTCGGGTCCACCCTTGGGTCGACCCAGATGGGACAGGAGCACGACGCGGGCGCCATGATCTCGCAGGTAGGCGATCGTGGGTATCGCCGCCCGGATGCGCGTGTCGTCCGCGACGGCGCCGTTCTTCAGGGGAACGTTGAAATCCACGCGCACCAGCGCGCGCTGGCCTTCGAGCGCAGCGGCGGGAAGCTGCTCCAGCGTCCGTTTCGTCACCGCCGCGACCCGAGATAGGCGAGCAGGTCGACACATCGTGCCGAATAGCCCATCTCGTTGTCGTACCAGGACGACACGTGAACCAGCGTGCCGTCGATGACGTTCGTCGACTGCGCATCCACGACACTCGAGAACAGGTTCCCGATGTAGTCGACGGACACGAGGGGCTCGTCCGAGACGTCGAGGATCCCCTGGAGCACGCCGGCGGCTGCCGTCTTGAAGGCGGCGTTGACCTGCTCGATCGTCGTCCGCTTCTGCACTTCCGCCGTGAGGTCCACGAGCGAGACGTCGGGCGTCGGCACGCGCAGCGCGATGCCGTCGATTTTCCCCTTGACCTCGGGGATCACGAGACTCGTGGCCTTCGCCGCTCCCGTGGTGGTGGGGATAATGGAGAGCGCCGCAGCACGCGCGCGCCGCAGGTCCTTGTGGGGCAGATCGAGAATCTGCTGGTCGTTGGTGTAGCTGTGCACGGTCGTCATGAAACCGTGCACGAATCCCCAGTTGTCCAGCACCACTTTGACCACGGGCACGAGGCAATTGGTCGTGCACGAGGCGTTCGAGATGATGTGATGCTTCGCGGGGTCGTAGGCGTGCTGGTTGACGCCCATCACGATGGTGAGGTCCTCGCCTTTGGCGGGCGCCGAGATCACGACCTTGCGGGCCCCGGCACTCAGATGCTTGGCTGCCGAATCGCGATCCGTGAACCGGCCCGTGCTCTCGAGAACCAGATCCACCCCGAGATCCTTCCAGGGCAGCTTTTCGGGCTCCTTGATCGCGGTGACTCGGATCTCCCGGCCATTGACGATCAGGACGTCGCCCTTGGCCTCCACCGTTCCGGGGAATCGCCCGTGGACGGAGTCGTACTTCAACAGATGGGCGAGGGTCTTGGTATCCGTGATGTCGTTCACGCTGACGAACTCGATCGCGCTTTGCCTGGCCATCACGGCGGCCCGCAGCACGTTGCGCCCGATGCGCCCGAACCCGTTGATCCCGACCCGTACCGCCATGCTCGCTCCCCTTAGCTGAAATCCGGAATGCTGGCTCGGCCGAACGTGACGGCCGAGATGGTGGTGAACCCCGACGCCTCCAGCGCGCGTGCCGCCTCCGCAAGAGTCGAACCGGTCGTGAACACATCGTCGACCAGAACGAGCGGGCCGCGGCCACGCAACACACCCGATTGCAGTGCGAATGCCCCCGCCACATTCGCTTGCCGCGCCCCCGGTGTCAACGCCGTCTGCGTGGCCGTATCTCGTGTGCGGACGAGGAGTTGCACGAGGACCGGCAGCCGCCAGTGCGCCGCCAGCGCCCGCGCCAACCACAGGCTCTGGTTGTAACCGCGGCGACGCAGTCTGGCCCGCCCCAAAGGAATCGGAATCAGGCGGGCGGTCGCATCCGGAGCGGGAATGGCCCGGACCATCACCGCCGCCAGATCGGTGGCGATTCGCGGCAGCCCGCCGTACTTGAGCGCATGGGCCGCGCTGCGAGCCCCGGCCTCGAGCCAAACCGCGGACCGGGCAGATCGCAGCGCGCCGGGCCACTCCCGGCAGAGCCGGCACGGTCCGAAGTGCGGCTCGGGTTGACCGCATCGCGCACACCACGGCGGTCGCACCACCCGCATGCGGGAGCGGCACACCGGACACACCAGATCGTCGGCGCGAGCATGCGACAACAACCCCCGACAGACGAGGCACTCGGCGGGCAGCAGCAGCCGCTCGAGCGCGCTACTCACGCAGGGCGCGGTCGACAGCCGCGCGCATGATCTCTACCGGTGGTGGGTGATCGGGGAAGAACCGGTTCCAGGCGAGCGCACCCTGCCGCGTCAGCACGCCGCGCCCATCGCGGGCGGTGACTCCCTGACCTCGCAGCGCGCGCACCCAGCGTGTTGCACCGCGACGATACACGAGATCCAGCGCGCCACGGAGGTCCCGCACCGCGCCGGGCTCGATCGGGAGCGCGTCGTCCCCGTTCATCCCGAGCGGCGTCGCGTTGACGACCACGTCCGCCGTGAGCGGCGCGGTCGCGACGAGCGCTCGGGCGCCCTGGCCCGCAGCCCAATCGACCAGGGCGCGTGCCCGAGCCGGATCGCGCGAGCGCACCAGCAGCTCCGTGCGGGCCTCCGCGGCCGCGATGGCCACGGCGCGTGCCGATCCCCCCGTCCCGAGCAGCAGCCACCGCCCCCCGGCACCACCGAGGTCGGCCAGCTCCGCCGCGATGGCGGGAACATCGGTGTTGTCTCCGACGAGCGCACCCTGCTCCACCCAGAACGTATTGCACGCCCCGGTGCGCGCGCACAGGTCCGTTTTGCGCGTGACGCATCGTTCCGCCGCACCCTTGAGCGGCACGGTGATGTTCCCGGCCACGCCGAGCCCCCCCAGGACAATGAGCGCGTCGGGAAATGCGGTGGCGGGGACCCGGAGCGCGACGTAGACGGCCTCCAGTCCGAGGGCTGCGATGGCCGCGTTGTGCATCACGGGTGAAAGCGAGTGGGCGATGGGATCGCCCAGCACCGCGAGCACCCGGGTGTTACCGCTGATCCTCACGACCCGTCTCGCCCGCCAGCCGGTCGGCCACCGTCCCGATCAAGGCATCGAGCTCGGCGAAGGTGTCGCGGTACACGTCGAGGTCGCCTCCAAACGGATCACCGACCTCGGCCTCCTCGCCCGCGCGCCCGACATACTCCCCGAGAACGAACACGCGCCCTTCTCCCCCTAGCTCGTGCACGCGGACCCGATGGTGTCGCGCCATGGTGAAGATCAGGTCGGCGTCCTCGACGATCTCCCGCGTCAGGAGTCGCGCGCGGTGGCCGGAGAGATCCAGCCCGCGCTCGATGCCGATCAGGTAAGCGCCCTCCGAGGCCGGCGCGCCGTCCCAGGCGCCCGTCCCGGCCGATGCGACCTGGATATCCAAGACGCCGCGCCCGTGCAGGGCGCGCGCCAGCAACGCTTCCGCCAGCGGGCTGCGGCAGATGTTGCCCGTGCAGACGAAGAGCACATGCCTCATGGTGCGAGGATTCCCGCTCCCGCCCGCAGCTGCGCGAGCGACAGCGCACCCACGCGCACGACGCGGGGCACTTGTGTCGTGCAGTCGACCACCGTCGATGGCGGCCGGTTCCCGAGCACGCCCCCGTCCAGGACCAGCAACGTGCCGCGCACCACCGCGTCCGAGAAATCTCGCAGGATCGCGTCAGGCCCCGGGGCCGGCGCCGTCCCGGGCAGATTGGCGGAGGTCGAGGTCAGCGGCAGGCCGAGCGCAGCGACCAGGCGGACCATCTGAGGATGTGAAGTCCAGCGCACCGCGAAGCCCCCTTCCGGTCCCCGCAACACATCGGGCAACCGCCCGCTCCCACCCGGCAATACCAGCGTCAGCGGCCCCGGCCAGAACGCGCGGGCCAGGGCGCGGGCCGACTCGTTGAAGGCGAGTCCCTGCGCCTCCGCCATCTCCTGGCTGGCGACCAGCAGCAGAAACGGCTTTCCGGCTGCCCGCCCCTTGAGCGCCGCCAAGGCCCGCACGTCCGGCTCAAAGGGGCGCGAACCCAAACCGTACACCGTTTCGGTGGGATACGCGAGCAATCCCCCGCCCTGCATGTGGCTCACCACCCGGGCGAACGCGGCGTTCGCCTCGGCGTCGGTGCGGAACGGTATCGCCTTCACCGCAGCGCGCGGGCCAGCGCGTCGGCGATGCGGAAATCCTCCGCCGTCGTCACCTTCAGATTTCCGGGAGAATCCGCCACCACTTCCACCGGCATGCCGGCACGCTCGCACACCTCGGCGTCGTCCGTGGGCGATCGATCGCGCCCGTCCGCGATCCCGCCGTAGGCGGCGACCAGCATCGTCAACGGGAACCCCTGCGGGGTTTGCGCGCGCCATAGCCGCGCCCGTGGGACCGTGCGCGCCACTCGCCCGTCGTCATCCACGTCCTTGACGGTATCACCCATCGGCACCGCGGCAACGGCACCCACCCCGGTGCGGGCACGGGCGATCACGGCATCGATGGTAGGTCGGCCGACGAACGGCCGTGCCGCATCGTGCACCAGCACCACGCGCGTCTCCGAGGGGAGCGCCTCCAGGCCCGCGATCACCGAATCGGCGCGCGTGGCGCCGCCCGCCACGAGCCGCAGGCGCTCGCCCGGCAGCGTCGCCAGCCACTCGGGGGGCCGCGTGACGTAGCCGGCGGGCAGCGCGATCACCACCCGATCGACCTGGGGATGCGCGGTGAAGGGTCGCAGCGCCCGCAGCAGCATCGGCACGCCGTCGATCGGGCGAAACTGCTTCGGCTCTCCGGGACCCGCGCGCACGCCGGCCCCGGCCGCGACGACGACCACTCCGACGTCACGCGGCGAGGCGACGGGCGAGCTCACCGATGTGCTCGATCCCCACGATGTCGAGATCGCTCGATATGCGGGATCGGGCCGACACGAAGATGCGCCGGAACCCCTGGCGTTGCGCTTCCGCGAGTCGTCGTTCGAGGCTGCTGACGGGACGGACTTCGCCGCCCAGACCCACTTCACCCAGGAAGAGGGCGTCCGCCGGCGCCGGACGATCGTACACGCTCGAAACCAGTGCCGCGAGCACCGCCAGGTCGGTGGACGGCTCGAGCAGCCGGACCCCGCCCGTGACGTTCACGAACACGTCGAGCGCGCTCACCGCCAACCCGCCGCGACGCTCGAGCACGGCCAGCAACACGGCCAAGCGCCGCTGATCGAGCCCCGTCGCCACGCGTTGCGGCGTGCCGAACCCCGCCTTGGCGGCCAGTGCCTGAATCTCGACCAGCACCGGACGGGTCCCCTCCATCAGTGCCGTCACGGCCGACCCGGAGACCCCGGTGTGACGCCCCGCCAGGAACGCCGCCGCCGGATCGGGCACCGGCTCCAATCCGGCGCCGGTCATGCGGAACACACCGATTTCGTCTACCGAGCCGAAGCGGTTCTTCACCGCCCGCAGCACGCGGTGATCGAGCGTCGCCTCGCCTTCGAAATAGAGCACGGTGTCCACGATGTGCTCGAGCGTGCGCGGGCCCGCGATGCCGCCGCCCTTGGTGACATGGCCGACCAGCAGCACGGCCGGTCCCGCCTCTTTGGCGAACCGCATCAGCCGGGCGGCACACTCGCGCACCTGCCCGACGTTGCCCGGAGCACCCTCCAGCTCGTCGGTGTACGTGGTCTGAATCGAGTCCACGAACACCACCTGCGCGCCCATCGCCGCGGCGTGATGGAGGATGCTTTCCAGGTTGGTCTCCCCCACGACGGAGACCGCTCCGGCGTCCTCCTGCAGACGCATGGCCCGCAGGCGCAGCTGCTCCGGCGACTCCTCGCCGGATGCGTACAGCGTTCGCACGCCGGCGCGCTCCAGTCGTGCCGCGGCTTGCAGCAAGAGCGTGGATTTGCCGATCCCCGGCTCACCGCCCACGAGTACGAGTGACCCGGGGACGATCCCCCCACCCAACACGAAATCGAATTCCGCGAGACCCGTGCGCCACCGCACCAGCGGGTTGGCCGCGATGTCGGAAAGTCGGACGGGTGGAACGCCGGAAAAGGGAGCCTTCCCTCTTTCCAACCTTCCAACCTTTCGACGGACCGGTTCCTCCGCGAGGGTATTCCAGGCGCCGCACGCGTCACAGCGTCCGGCCCATTTGGGCTGCTCCGCCCCACATTCCGTGCATCGGAACACGGACGACGCCTTAGCCACGACCACCATCCGCCGAAGTGTCCCGGAGCGAGCGGTTATCGAAGCGCGTGTATTCCTTTTTGAAGTAGAGCGGCACGATCCCCGTCGGGCCGTTGCGCTGCTTGCCCACGATCAGCTCCGCCACTCCCTCGATGCTGTTGCCGTCCTTGTCGGTGGGCCCTTCGTACATCTCCTGCCGGTAGATGAAGCAGACGAGGTCGGCATCCTGCTCGATGGCGCCCGATTCGCGCAGATCGGAGAGCTGTGGACGGCGCCCCTCGCCGGTGCGTTGCTCGGGAGCGCGTGACAGCTGGGACAGGGCCAGCACCGGAAGGTCCAGCTCCTTGGCGAGCGCCTTGAGCGAGCGGGAGATGTAGGAAATCTCCTGCTGCCGGTTCTCCACACTGGACGGCCCCTGCATCAGCTGCAGGTAATCGACGACGACCAGACCGATGTCGTGCTCGGCCTTGAGCCGACGGGCCTTCGAGCGCATCGCGAGCGGAGTCAAGGCCGCGGAGTCGTCGATCCAGATCGGAGCCGTGCCCAGCAACCCCGCGGCCCGGGCGAGCTTGGGATAGTCGTCGTCACGCAGCGCGCCGCGCCGCAGCCGTTGCGCGTCGACCAGGCCCTCGGAGCACAGCAACCGTTGCACCAACGCTTCTTTCGACATTTCGAGCGAGAAGAATCCGACGCCGACCTGATGCTCGATCGCCGCGTGCTGCACGCAGTTCAGCACCAGCGAGGTCTTGCCCATCGAAGGCCGGGCGGCGATGATCACGAGGTCGCCCTTCTGAAATCCCGCCGTGAGCCGGTCGAGATCGACGAATCCGCTCGCGACCCCCGTCACCGCCCCGTGGCCCCCTTGGAGCTGTTCGATCCGCTCCATGGTCGGCCAGATCAGCTCCTTCAGCCGGGAGAAGTCTTCCGAGCGCCGGAACTGCGCCACCTGGAAGATCCGGTGCTCGGCGCTATCCAGGATTTCTCCGGAATCGCCGCGCAGCTCGTAGACGTCTTGGATGATCTCGGTCGCCGCCTCCACCAGCCGCCGCAGCACGGCCTTGTCGCGCACGATGCGCGTGTGGTATTCGACGTGGGCGGCGGTGGGAACGACGTCCAGCAGCGTGGCCAGATACTCCATGCCCCCGGCCCGGTCCAGGTCGCCACGACGCGACAGCTCTTCGCGCAGGGTGACCGGATCGATGACGTCGTTGCGCTCGGTGAGGCTCACCATCGCCCGGAACAGGATCCGGTGCGCCTCCTTGTAGAACATCGTGTCGTCGAGGAACTCGGCCGCCTTGAGCGCCGCGTCCTGATCGAGCACCATGGCGCCGAGCACGGCTTGCTCGGCCTCGTTGCTCCACGGGGCGCGTCGGCCCGCGTAGTCGGGGTCAGCCGTCGAGGAGACGGTGGGCGATGCGGACGTCATCCCAGGTCGGTTTCTTCCAGTTCGGGTTGCGCAGCAGGGCGGCCGGGTGATAGGTAACGATCAGGGGGATGCCGCGAAACCGGTGCACCTTCCCCCGCATTGCGCCCAGCGACTGTTTGGTGTCGAGCAGCGTCTGCGCTGCGGTGTTGCCCATCGCGAGAATGACCCGTGGCGCCAGGATCTCGAGCTGCCGAAACAGATACGGCACGCATGCGGCGATTTCGTCGTACAGCGGCGTGCGGTTCTGCGGTGGCCGACATTTCACCACGTTACAGATGTATACCTGGTCGCGGGCCAGTCCAATGGCGGCCAGGATCTTGGTCAGGAGGTCTCCCGCCTGCCCGACAAAGGGACGGCCGGTTTCGTCTTCCGTCCGCCCCGGGCCCTCTCCGACGCAGACCAGTCGGGCGCCGTCCGGACCTTCACCCGGCACGGTGTGGCTCCGGGCTTCGCACAGGCGACAGCGGGTACACGGGGCCACCAGATCCGCCACGGCCCGCAGCGTCGTCACCTGCTGCAATGGGTCGGCGGTGAACAGGTCCCGGGCCGGCGGATCGTAGGCCAGGCCGGCGGGCGGCAGCTCGACGCTTTTCCCCGAGGGCGCACGACTCGCCGGGGCGGCGGCGGCCTGCGGAGCGGACGTCGGCATCTCGGCCGGCGGCAGGGGCACCGCGTCCGTTCCCAGGAGTCGTTGCTGTTCCAGATAGGCGCGCGCCAGAGCCCGCCCGTCGCTCACGTCAAATCGTGCTCCACCACGTCGAGGATTCGTTGCGCCACGTCACGCTTCTCGAGCAGCGGCAGCTCGGTCCGGGCTCCCGACCGCGACAGCAGCGTGACTTTGTTCGTGGTCACTTCGAACCCCGCACCGGGCTCTAGCGCGTCGTTCAGTACCACGTAGTCCAGCCGCTTCGCCTGCAACTTTTTCCGGGCCCGTGCGATTCCGTCTCCGGTCTCGAGCGCGAAGCCCACCACCAGACACCCCGGCGGACGCTTCAGCGTCGCGAGGATGTCCGGGGTCGGCTCGAACGCTAACGTGAACCGGCCGCCCACGCGAGGGCGTTTGCGGTTCGCCACTTTCGCCGGTCGGTAGTCGGCCGGGGCCGCGGCCATGAACAGGGCCGACGCACCGGTGAGCGCCTCCTGCAGCGCACGCTGCATCTGCTCGGTCGTCTCGACCGCCACCACGTGCATGCCGGCGGGCGGGGCGAGGGAGGTCGGGCCGGCCACCAGCACGACGTGTGCGCCGCGATCGCGCGCGGCTTCGGCGAGCGCCCACCCCATGCGTCCACTCGAAGGGTTGGTGATGACCCGGACCGGATCGAGATGCTCCCGGGTGGGACCGGCGCTCACCACCACCTTGCGTCCGGCCCAGGGCGAGTCGGCTCCGAATTGTCGCAGCACGGCGTGGAGGATCGTTTCCGGCTCGCTCATGCGGCCCGGCCGCTCGCTGGGACCCTCGGCCAGCGCTCCCGTGTCGGGGCCGACGAAGGTCCATCCGCGTCCGGCCAGCGCCGCCAGATTCGCCTGCGTCGCCGGGTGGGCGTACATGGCGTCGTTCATGGCCGGGGCGGCCAACACGGCGCCGCTGCGCGCCAGCAGGATCGCCGTCAGGAGATCGTCGGCCATCCCCATCGCCGCCCGCGCCAACAGCTGCGCGGTGGCCGGGGCCACGACGACCAAGTCGGGATGTTTGGCGAGACCGATATGGGCGAGGGCGCGGTCCCGCTCCCACAGTGAGGTGAGGACCGGCCGCCCGGTGAGCGCCTCGAAGGTCAATGGACGGACGAATTCCGTCGCGCCGGCGGTCATCACGACATCGACCGTGATGCCGTGCTCGCTCAGGCGGCGGGCCAGCGTGCAGCTCTTATAACAGGCGATGCCGCCCGACACGCCGAGCACGACGTGACGGCCGGCCACGCCCATCAGGACTCCTGCCGCCGCCGCCGCACCAGCTTGTACCGCAGGTTGCCCTGCACCAGCTCGCCGAGCGCGCGGGTCGTGAGCTTCTGCTCGAATTCCACGCTGCGATCGCGGGGAAACTCGTTGACGAACCGCGCGAACTTCGCGGCCACGAGCACGCCCAGGTACTTGTTCTGGGTCTGGTTCGCGACTTCCTGCGGGGTCACAATGCGCATGGGTCCTCGTTCACTCCCAGGTATCGGTCCACTATGCCGGCGGCCGATGCCGCTCGGCGGCGCTCACCAAGTCCTCGACCAGCCGCACCAACCGCGGGGCCGGCGGGCGATGCGGTACCGCGCCGTCTTCATCGATGATCGTGCCCACTTCCGCAACCACCGCATCGAGGTCGTCGTTGATCACGGTGTGCTCCCAATCGAGCGACTCCCGGATCTCGCTGATCGCCCGGTGCAGCCGCTGCGCCAGGACGGCGGGGGCTTCCGTCTCCCGGCCGACCAGGCGATCGATCCAGGTGTCCGGATCGGGCGGCAGCACGAACACGCTGATCGACTCGGGGGGCGGACACTCGCGTCGCACCTGCCGCGCCCCGTGCACTTCGATGTCGAGCAACACGTGCCTCCCGGTCGACTGCACCCGTTTCACTTCGCCCCGCAGCGTGCCATAGAGGTTGCCGGCG
>JBGQFX010000018.1:0-61223 GCA_041497135.1 Gemmatimonadota bacterium
CTCCAAGGCCGGGGTGATGCCTGAGAGCAGGTCGACGGGCGGGGTATCGGGCGTCACGGCGAACGAATCTAACCCGTGACGGCTCACCGTGACGCGCCCGTGGGTAACGAAATGGTGACGACGCCCCAGCCGGTGGCCGGCGGCAACGCGAATCGTGTATCTCGGAACGTCACGGCGACGCCGGCCGGTCCGGAATCGACCTCCGCCACGAGAAAGCGCGCAAACTCGGCGAACGCCCGCGCCGCCGGCTCGTCGCGCAGCGCACGCTCTACGTGGGAATCATCGAGATGGCGTGGGAGCGCCCAGTCGCTCCCGGCCACCGTGTCGGGGGACGCGAACATCGCGTTCCACTGGAACGGCATGCCGACGCGGGTGAGCGCGGCCGATTGGGCGCGAGCGCCGAAGCGGGCTGTCGCGGCCCGACGGATGGCGGCTTTGACCGGCACGCTCGCGATGGCCTGGACTCCGGCGTAGAGCGCCAGGACGACAAGGCCAATGACTGCGGCGCGCTGCCGCCCGACGACCCCGAACCAGTGACGCACCCAGCCGACCGCCCCCACGACGACCACAGCGTAGCACGTGAGCCGCAACGGGGTGACCACGACGTCGGTGCGCACCCACAGCAGACCGATGACAAGGGCGGCGACGAGCAGCAACGGGATCAGGTCACGCCAGTGCCGCTCCGCGCCCCAGCCGATGGCGACGAGCGGGAGGAGCCAGTATAGCGGATCGACGATCGCGACCCAGTCGGCATAGTACCAGCGGCCGCTCCACGGAAGGAACGGGCGCAACCCGTAGGAGCCCTGCCAATCGAGGTAGAGATGACTGGCGACGCCCACGGCGACCACGACCACCATCGGCCCGAGCGGTGCGACACGCCCTCCCCGTCGATGCACCAGGGCGAACACGCCCAGCAGCACCGCGATGATTCCCGCCGTCTCGATCGCCGCTCCGATGAACGAATGCGTCACGCCGCGGTGCAGCTCGTAGTAGGCGAGGCTGCCGCGATCGGGCCGGAAACCGATCAGGAACTCCGCCCAGTCCGGCGCGTTGGCCGCGACGGCGCCGATCCAGCCGGCCGCTGGTACGCGACGCGCGCCGATCGCGCGGCCAAGGGCCGCACCGACGAGGGTGTGCGCGAGGTTGTCCACGGGCGGGAAGATAAGCCCCGACGGCTCTAGTGCCGTTCCAACTATTCGCGCCAAGTCATCGGAACGCGCAATCGGCATGTTGGCGAATTAAGTTGGAACGGCACTAGCCACGGAAGACCGCGGGTGTAGGTTATGCGCCGTGGCGACTTCCATGCCCAGGTATCGCGATCGGCGGCGCACCGACGAGCGCCGCGATCTCATGGACCGGCGGTCGGGGGTGGACCGCCGCGGCCAGCTCGAGCGTCGCAAGGTGAGCGTCGCGGCGCCGGTGGAGCGGCGCACCGGCGTGGACCGGCGCGCCGGTGTCAATCGCCGCGACGACGCGCGCCGTTTCCCCGGCGACCGGCGCGAGCTCCCCACCGAAGGGTTGCCCTCCTGACGCCGGCACTCCCGCGGCGATGCCGTACCTCAAGCTCCAACTGATCTCGACCGGACGGACGCTCGAGCTGCACGACTCCCTCGTGCAGCTGGGTCGCGATCCATCCGCTGCGGTTTCGTTCAGCGGGGACGACGCGCGCATCGTCTCGACGCGCCACGCCGAGCTGCGCCATGGCGACGACGCGTGGCGGCTGATCGACCTGGGCAGCCGCAACGGGACCTTCGTGAACGGCCGCCGCGTGCAGGGCCATACCCCGATCAGTGCCGGGGACGAGATCCGGCTCGGCGAAGGCGGGCCGCGGATCACCGTGGTGGCGATGGCCGATGTGGTCGAGGCCACACTCGCCGAGCATCCGGTGTTCGACGTTGCGGCCGCGCGCGGGCCCGAAGTTCGCTCCTACGGCGTGACCCTCATTGCCTCGGCGAGCGGCAAGCGGTTCGAGGCGCAAGGCACCCGCATCCGGATCGGCCGCGGCAAGGAGTGCGAGATCCGCCCCGTGGTGGAGCAGGAAGGGATCGTGAGCCGCATACACGCCGAGCTGACGGTCGGCGGGTCCGGGGGGTTGTCGCTCCGGGATGTCGGCAGCAAGAACGGCACCTTCCTGAACGGGGATCGCATCGCCGGCGCCACGCCGGTCCGGCTGGGCGACCGCATCACGCTGGGCCCCGGGGGCCCGGTGCTCGTCGTCGAAGGGATCGGGACTGGTCCGGTGAAGGCCGCCGTGCGCCCGGCGCCGGCCCCGGTCCAGGGGATGAGCCCGAATACGGTGATGGGGTTGATCAACAATGCGCTGGCCCAGGCCAAGGAGGAGCGCCAGCGTGGGGGGCGCGGCTCCACCGCATTTCTCAGGGCCGTGGCCGCGGAAGTGGGGAAAGATTCCCACCGCAAGTTCCGCTGGCTCACGGTCATTATCACCGTGCTGGTGCTCGTGCTCGGTGGGGGAGTTTACGGCGTCTATTGGCTGCTGTCCCAGCAGGTCGAGCAAACCGAGGTCGAACGGCGCTCGGCGGAGGATTCGGCGCGCGCGGACGCGCAGCGGCTGCGTCAGGAGCTGGACGCGGCGCGGTCGGCTGCGGCGCCGGCAGCGACCGTGGACAGCCTGCGGGCGCAGCTCGAATCCGCCCAGGCGCGGACCGAGGTGCTGAGCCAGGCGCTGGAGCGGGCGCAAGGCGCGCTGACCCAGCAGCTCTCGCAGGGCGAGGCGAAGCGAATGGAGTCGCAGCGCGACGTGCAACGCCTGCGCGACCAGCTGAACCAGGCGCAGCGCACCGCCCCGTCATCGGGGACGATCGACAGCCTGCGCCACCAGCTGCAGGCGACCGAGGTGCAGGCCGCCAGCCTCGATGCCCGCATGCGCGCCATCCGCGGCACCGACTTCGCGAGCATCGCGCAACAGAATCAAGGCGCGGTCGGCCTGATCACCGTGAGTTTCGGCCGGAACTTCTACAACGGGACGGGCTTCGTCATCTCCCCCGACGGCTACATGTTGACCAACTGGCATGTCGTGACCGACAGCGGCTTTCCCCAGCCGGACACGATCTGGGTGACGATGGCGGATCAGGGGACCTCGCGCTTCGCCGACGTCGTCGGCACCTCACAGGAGCGGGATATCGCGGTCCTCAAGATCCGCGGTTATCAGGGACCGTCGCTGTCGGCCATCGACTGGGGCGGTACCAAGTCGCGCCAAGGTGAGCCGGCGGCCCTGATCGGATTCCCCGCGGGGAGCGGGTTCTCGCGGTTGGGGTCCTCGGTGGTGCGCACGTCGATGACGGCCGGCATCATCTCGCGCGTGACCGAGAACGTGATTCAGTTCGACGGCATGACGGTCGGAGGCTCATCGGGCAGCCCGGTCTTCAACGCCAACGGCGAAGTCATCTCGATCCATCGCGCCGGGCTGCCGCAGGCGCCCGGGTTCGCGCTGTCGGTGCCGATCCGGCACGCCGTGCCGTTGCTGCCCCTGGCGGTGAAGCAGCGGCTCGGGATTCCCTAGCGCTCCTCGGTCGCGCGCCGCGTCGCCCGCGCGGCGATATCCCGCACGAGACGTTCCAAGGCATCGAAGTCGAAGGGTTTGACGAGCGACGGCGCGCCCGCGTCGGCGAGCAGGGCGGCGGTGTCGGTGTCGAAGGTGTCGCCGGTCGCGAAGATCAGGGTCGAGACGAGCCGCGGGGCTTGCTCGCGCAGGCGGATCAGGAAGTCGCGTCCATTCATTCCCGGCATGCGCACGTCGCACAGAATCACGTCGAACGCCTGAGTGCGCAGCGCACGCAAGGCTTCCGCGCCGTCGCTCACGGCCCGTACCTGCATGCCGCCGCGGTTCAGGAAGCGCGCGGTGGCCTGCCGGATACCCGGCTCGTCGTCCACCACGAGCACGCTGAGCGTCTCGGCGTTGACGGCCACCTCGGGCGTGACGCCCGGGATGGGGCGCGGCAGCGTCCGCAGGTCGAGCGGGAGCGCGATGATGAAACAGGCGCCGCTCCCCGGTTCCGATTCGACCCAGATGCGACCGCCGTGTCCCTTCACGATACCGTAGCAGATGGACAAGCCGAGGCCGGTGCCGACGCCCTCGGGCTTGGTCGTGAAGAACGGGTCGAAGATGCGGGTGCGGATGTCCGGAGCAATGCCCGGGCCGGAATCGCGGCACTCGATGCGGACTTCCGCGTGATCCGCGCGTGTCCGCAGCGTGATGCGGCGCGCGCCGTCGTAGGTCTCGAGCGCCTGCTCGGCGTTGATGAGCAGATTGAGCAGCATCTGCTGCAGCTCCGAGACGTTGGCCCAGACCCGCGGCTCCGTCTCATCCAGCTCGAGCTGTACGCTCACATTCAGGGTGTTGAGGTGATACGCGCGCAGCGTGTGTGTGCGCCGGACCAGCTCGTTCACGTCCACCAGCGAGCGCTCGGGTCCGCTCATGCGGGCGAAGGCGAGCAGGTTGGTGGTGATCTGGCCGATCCGCATCGCTTCGTCCCGCACCATTTCCACGATCTCGCGCTGTTCGGGACGCAGATCGTCGAGCATCAGGGTCTGGGCGAACCCCGAGATGATGGCGGCGGGGTTGTTGATCTCGTGCGCCACGCCGCTCACCAGCTGCCCCATGGCGGCCAGCTTGTCGGCCTGCTGCAGCTGGCTCTGCGCGCGCCGCAGCTCGGTCACGTCCCGGGCGATCGCCAGCACTTTGGTGATCGCGCCGCGCTCGCGGATCGGGGCGTAGACGAGCGAGCTCACCCCGCGACTCCCGTCCCCCCGGCCCAGCGGGATCTCGAAGCGGCGCACTTCTCCGGAGAACGCGGCCTCCAGGTGTCCCCGCACCACGGCGGCGGTGTCGGGCTCGAACGCGTCGTAGATCGAGCGCCCGGCGATCGGAATCGCGCCGGGCAGGGGTGGAGTCTCCGGCGAGAACTCGAGCACGCGACCTTCGCGATTCAACAGGACGATCGGATCGGGCGAGGCCTCCACGATCTGACGCAGATTCCGCTCGGCCGAGGCCGCGGCGGTGAGCGAGGTCAGCAACGTTTCGGTCTGACGTTCCACCTCGCGCTCGAGCGTGTTTTCGTAACGGCGATCCGCGAACAGGGAATAGGCGATGCGCGCCGCAATGACCGTGCCTCCGGCGATCGGCAGGAGCACGTCCTCCAGGTTGACCTGGCCCGCCGTCAGACGGCGGACGACCAGCGCGATGAGCCCCGCAATCCCGATCAGCACGGCGCCGAGCCGCGGGGCGACGCTGCTCTTGGTCGCGCGGGTGGCCGGCTGCGCCTGGGGTCGCGCGGCCGCGAGCGCTCCGGCCACACCGAGCAGCGTATTCGCCAGATCCCAGCCGAGGTCGAGGGCCTGAGGCGAGGCCACGGCGCGCGGCAGCACCACGGTGCCGAACATGAGATCCGAGAGCGCGTATACGGCGAGCCCGATGACGGCGAGCCCCTCGCCGCCCGTCGGAAACCGGTTGGGGCGCAGCAGCAGCAGGCCGATGAGCCAGATCAGGGCCAGCCCACCCGTCGTATAAGCGATGCTGCCGAACAGCGCCGGGCCGGTCGCCTCGAGGGTGGCCGGCTCGATGCCCAGCTCGTACGCCCAGGCGACCGCGGTGAGCGTGAGCAGGAGCGCGTCGAGCAGAATCTCGGCGGAGAAATCGAAGCGCGGTTGCCGGGCGAGCAGATTCCAGGCGGCCAGGAAGAACGTCGGGTACACCGCGAGGAACCCCGCGTCCGCGAGCGAGAGAGTGAGCGATGGCGCGCCCTGCACCCTCGCCACATCCCAGTAGATCTGCGCCGCGAGATCGATAATGCTGCCGACCGCGAGCCAGCCCCACGCCCGTCGACGGCGGGGATCCTGGCTTGCGCGCCACGCGGCGAGCACCCCAATGGCCCGGACCAGGGAGGTCACCGTCCACCCGGCTCCCGATAACAACCGCGGGGACAACGGGTGGAGGAGATAGAGGAAGACGAGGACCCCGAGCAGGCTCCCCGCGGCCGCGACGTAAATGCGAGCGAAACGAGTGCGGGTGGTGATCACGCTGGTAGGCGCTAAAGTAGTGAGAAGCCGCCAGCCGGGCGAGAGCGCGTTAGCTTTGCTGCGCCATGCACGACCGACTCGGCTGGACCGGGGCCGCCCGAGACTCGCTCGAGCGCTGGCCCGGGTGGACCCGGTTTGCGGCCGAAATCCGGGGCAACGGGCTGGATCGGGCGCTGATTTGCGGGATGGGGGGCTCGAGCCTCGCCCCCCGCGTGCTGGCGCAGAGTTTCGGGGCGACCGGCGTCGACGTGCTGGACAGCACCGATCCGGCCGCCGTGCGCGCCGCCGAACAGGGCCACCCGATCGACCGCACGGTGTTCCTGATCGTCAGCAAGTCCGGGTCGACCGTCGAGACCCTCGCCGCTTACCACTACTTTGCCGCCCGCGCGCGACCCGATCAATTCGTCGCCGTCACCGATCCCGGGAGCGCGCTCGAGCGACTCGCCGGGGAGCGAGGATTCCGCGCCGTGTTCCCCCATCCCGCCGACGTGGGAGGCCGCTACGCCGCGCTGACCGTCGTCGGAATGCTCCCCGCGGCGCTGGCGGGGATCGATGGCCGCACGCTGCTCGAACGCGCGTGCGAGACCGACGTTGCCGTTGCCCGAACGCTGGGGGGGGACATTGCCACCGCCGCGGTGGCCGGGCGCGACAAGCTGTCGCTCACGCCGCCCGCTCCCGTGGCGGCGCTGGCGTCGTGGATCGAGCAGCTGGTCGCCGAGAGCTCGGGCAAGGACGGAAAGGGAGTCGTACCGTTGATCGGCGGGGAAGACCAGGCCGGCGACGACGTGCAGAAAGTGAGCGAGTTTTCGCCCGACCCGCTCGACCTGGGCCACGAGTTCCTCCGCTGGGAGTACGCTACGTGGGAGCTGTGTGAGCGGTTGGGGGTGAATGCGTTCGATCAGCCGAATGTCGAGGCGGCGAAGGTGCTCGCGCGCGCCGAGCTGACAAGACGCCCTTCGGCGGGCGCCGACGTGCCGCGGACTCTCACCCCCGCGGAGTTACGACGAGCCGCGCGACCGGGCGACTATCTGGCCGTGCTCGCGTACCTGCCTCCGCGACCGGACGTCGAGGCGGCGTTGCATCGAGTGCAGGTGACCTGGGGCCGTGCCCTGGGCATCGTGACGACCGTCGGCTTCGGCCCCCGCTATCTCCATTCCACCGGTCAGCTGCACAAGGGCGGCCCCAACACTGGCCTGTTTCTCGTCATCACCGCCCACGCGTCGGAGGACCTGGAAATCCCCGAGATGGGAACGAGCTTCGGACGGTTGGAGCGCGCGCAGGCTATGGGCGACATCCGGGCGCTGCTCGCGCGCGGGCGACGCGTGTGCCACGTGCACCTGGCCGGCGCGTCGGACGTCGAACAGCTCGCCACGGTGCCCTGAGCCGCATGGCGACACTGACCTTCCACCTCATTCCGCACACGCACTGGGACCGCGAGTGGTACCTGCCGCGGGCCGCGTTTCACGCCCGCCTGGTGACCATGATGGACGATCTGCTCGATCGGTTGGCGGCTGATTCAGGGTTCCGCAGCTTCCTCCTGGACGGGCAGACGGTGCTGCTCGAGGACTACCTGCGCGTGCGGCCGGAGCGCGCTGAGACGATCCGCAATCTGGCTCGAGCGGGTCGGTTGCAGGTGGGACCGTGGTACGTGCTGCCCGACGAGCTGATCCCCTCCGGGGAATCGCTGACGCGCAATCTCGTGCTGGGAGCGGCCGACACCGAGCACTGGGGCGGACGACTCGCGGTGCTCTACTCACCGGACGCGTTTGGGCACCCCGCGTGCTGGCCGGAGTTGGCGCGCGGGGCAGGGCTCAGCTCCGGTGTCGTCTGGCGCGGCCTCGGGGGCGTCCCGGGACAAGAGGGAGACCGCTATCGCTGGCGCGGTCCGAGCGGCGCCGAGGTGCGGCTGTGGCACCTGCCGCCCGCGGGCTACGAGATCGGCATGGCGCTCGCCACGGATGCGGAGCGTCTGCCGGAGGCATGGGCCTGGGTGCGCGGTGAGCTCGTCGGTCGCGCCGCCGGGCGCGCGGTGCCGGTGTTCATCGGCGCGGACCACCAGGCCCCGCCGGCGGAAATGAGCCGGCTGCGCGATCAGCTGGCCGAGCTCGAGCGCCCCAACATCGTCCGCGTGTCGCGGCTCGACGAGTTCTTCGAGGCGGCGGCGGACGAATTCCGCGCGGCGCCGCTGCTCCAGGGTGCGTTGCGGGCCTCGCCGGGATACACGTGGTCGCTGCAGGGCGTGCACGGTACGCGGGCGCCGCTCAAGCGCCGTGCGGCGGCGGTCGAGCTGTGGTTGGAGCGCACGGCGGAGCCGCTTGCGGCACTGGCGCGCTGGCGCGGCGGCGGGGACTACCGTGCCCAGCTCGAGCAGGCCTGGCGCGCATTGGTCCAGTGCCAGTTCCACGACACGATCTGCGGCACCACGAGCGATCCGGTGACCCGGGAAGCGGAGCTGCGGCTCGATACGGCGCGATCGTACGCCGACGAGGTAGTGCGGGATGCCGCCTTCGATGTGGTGCGGCATGATCCCGATCGCGCCCGCGAGCGCCCGGAGGCGCAGCTTCCCAGGCTGGTCGTATGGAATCCCACGCCCCACGTGCGCGAAGGCATCGTCATCACTGACGCGACGTTCTTCCGCCGTGACGTGATGGTCGGTCCGCCGGGAGCCCGCGTGGCGCGGGAAGGTGGAGGTTTTCAGCCGCTGTCGCTCCGCTTGGATGGCCACGCCGTGCCGCTGCAGGTGCTGGATCGCCGCCCGGGTGTCGAGCGTCTCGATGCCCGGCATCATGGTCCCGATCTGGACGAAGTGGATCGCGTGCGGTTGGCGATCCGGGTGCCGGCCATGCCTGGCTTCGGGCTGGCAACCCTGACGACGGACCCGCCGTCGGCGGCCGCCCCGGGGGACGTGGCGGAGGTGCAGGGGCGCTCCCTGGTCAACCGCTTCGTGGTCGTGACCTTCGACCGGACCGGGGCCCTCATGGTGTACGATCGTCGAACGGGCGGACGGTGGCTCGATCTGCTGCGACTCGAAAGCGACGGCGATGCGGGTGATGCGTACACGTACTGCCCGCCGGCGCGCGATCGCGTGCTGCGCAGCGAGGGTCCGATCCGGGTGCGGCGCCGGGCGGCGGGGCCGCTGGTCGCGTCGCTCGAAGCCCGCTGGACCATGCGCGCCGGACGGCGCGGGCGCGTCGAGGCGTCGCTGACCGTTCTGTTGCAGGCCGACAGCCCGGCGGTGCGCTGCATTTTCGAGATCGACAATCAGGCGACGAACCACCGGTTACGGGCGCGGGTGCCGACCGGGTGCCCGGGAGCCGCCGCTGTCGGCGCCCAGTTCGGCCAGGAGACGCGAGGGCCGATCGAGCCTGCTGTCGATGCGCCTGCCCTCGAAGCGCCGGTCGGCACCGCGCCCGCGCACCGCTTCGTTGCCGCGTCTGACGGCCCACGAGGCCTCGCGATCCTGGCTCCCGGGTTCTTCGAATACGAGCACACGGCGGCGGGCGACGTGGTCGTCACGCTGCTGCGCTGTGTCGGCCTGCTGTCGCGCGACGATCTTCCCACACGACCCGGCCATGCCGCGTGGCCGACCCCCATCCCTGGCGCGCAGTGTCTGGGAGCGTCACGCGTCGAGCTGGCCCTTGCCCCGCTGGCCGAAGGGGACTCGCTCCCGGCGCTGTGGGAGAGTGTGTTTACGCCGTTGCGAGGTCTGTGGATCCGTGATGCGGTCGATCTCGTCGTTCCCAGGGGCGGCATCACGCTCGAAGGCGCCGGGCTCGTGTTCTCGGCGCTCAAGCCGGCCCACGGGGGTCGCGGGGACGAAATCGTGCTCCGCTGTTATAACCCCGGGTCGGAGCGACGGGCCGGCGCCTGGCGACTCCCCGAAGCCGCGCGCGCCGCGCACCGGGCACGCCTGGACGAGCGAGACGCCATGCCGCTCGTCACGGACGACGGCGGCCGGGTGGTGCGCTTCATCGCGGAGCCGCACGAAATCGTCACGGTGGTGGTGCGCCACTGATGGTCGAGCACCACGTCGGCGTGCCGCGAACGGCGCGCTTCTTCACCTTGGGCGAAGAGCACGCCTCCGCCGCCGATGTCTGGTTCGTGCTGCACGGGTACGGCCAGCTCGCGGGACGTTTCCTCCGCCACTTCACCGCGCTCGACGACGGCACGCGACGGATCGTGGCCCCGGAGGGACTGTCGCGGTTTTATCTGGAGACGGGACGGAACGGCAAGATCGGTGCGAGCTGGATGACGCGCGAAGACCGGTTGACGGAAATCGCGGACTACGTGCGCTATCTCGACGCGGTGTACGCCCTGGTGGGCGCCGGCATCGCCCGCCGGGTGACCGTCCTCGGATTCTCGCAGGGCACCGCGACCGCGGCGCGCTGGTTGACGCAGGGGGTGGCCCAGGCGCACCGGCTGATTCTGTGGGGCGGGGAAGTCCCACCCGACCTCGATCTCGCGGCCGCGCGAGAGCGTTGGAGCGGGACCGAGCTGACGTTCGTCGCCGGCAGCACCGACCAGTTCATCACGCCCAAAGTTCTGGCGCGGGACGAGGCACGGCTGCGGGAGCACGGCATCGCCTACCGGGTGGAGCGGTTCGAAGGCGGACACGAGATCGTGCCAGACGTGTTGCAGCGCATTGGCGAGGGTCATCGGTAGTCGGTTATCGGCGACGACTGACGACCGATTCCGTCCCTCAGCGCGTCACCCAACAGTGTGCACCCCACCACGACGAGCACGAGCATCACGCCGGGTGCGGTCGCCACCCAGGGCGCGTTGACCAGCGTGTCCCGGCCGGAGGCGATCATGTTGCCCCAGGAGGGCGTCGGGGGCTGTACGCCGAGGCCCAGATAGGAGAGGCCGGCCTCGAGCAGGATCGCGTTCCCGACGCCGAGCGCGGCGGCGACGATCACCGGGGTCATCGCGTTGGGGAGCACGTGCCGCCACAGCACCCGGCGCGGGCGGGCGCCGAGGCTTCGAGCGCCTTCCGCGAACGGTCGGGCCGCCAGCGCGCGCACCTCGCCGTGCACGAGGCGCGCCACCGGCATCCAGCCCGTCGCCCCCAGCAGCAGGACGACCAGCCCGGCATTGGGTCGCCACAGCGCGGCGAGCAGCAACAGGAGCACGACGCGTGGCAGTGCCAGCGCAAAATCCGTGAAGCCGGTGAGCATGATGCCCACCCAGCCGCGCCACCACCCGGCGACGGCGCCGATCGCCGTGCCGACGGTGACGGACAGAATCATCGAAAGCACGCCGACCGCCAGCGAAATCCGGCCGCCGTAGGCGAGCCGGGTCCACACGTCACGCCCGAACCGGTCCGTCCCCAGCGGATGGACAACGCCGTGCACATCGCGGGTCAGAGGCGCGAGAAACCGGGTAGCGACGACATCGGAGGGGGCGTTGGGGTTGCCTCCGGTCACGAGCGGAGCGGCGAGTGCCGTGACCAAGACGCCGAGCAGCAACGCGAGACCGACTTGCCCGCGACGATCGCGCAGCGCGGCCGTCATGTGATGCGCTCCTCGATGGCGCGCACCCGGGGATCGACGAGCCCGGTGACCACGTCGGCGGCGAGGTTCCCGACCACCACGAGGGTCGCGCTGACCGCCGTGGCCGCCATCACCACCGGGTAGTCCCGGGCCTGCACGGCCTCCACCAAGACGCGTCCCACGCCGGGCCAGGCGAACACCGCTTCCACGAACACCGCGCCCGAGAACAACGCCGGCAAGGACAGGCCGAGCAGCGTGACGATGGGAATCAACGCGTGGCGCAAGACGTGATGCACGAGCACGCGGGTACTCGTCAGGCCCTTGGCCCGCGCGGCGACGACGAACGGCTGCTCCAGGGCGTCCAACATCGCTCCGCGAGCGAAACGCGCGGCGGCGCCCGTCCCGATCAGCGTCAGGGTCGCGAGCGGCAGTGCCAGGTGCCGCAGGCCGTCCACCAGGCGAGCCCAGCCGCCCAACTCGTCCACGTCGAATCCGGCGGCCCCGAACGCGGGGAGCAGTCGCAGCAGATAGGTGAACACGGCCACGAGCATCAAGCCGAGCCAGTAGCCCGGCAGCGCGAGGAGCGTCACGCTGGCGATCGAAAGCGTCGTATCGAGCCGCGTGCGGTGCCGGGCGGCCTGGATCGCTCCAATGGCGAGCCCCAGACCGTAGCTCAGGATGAGCGACAGCAACACGAGGCGAGCCGTGGCGGGCCAGGCGCCGCCGAGCATCGCGCGCGCCGGGCGGCCCGTGGCGAGGCTGGTACCCCAGTCACCGCGCCCGAAGCGACCCAGCCAGCTCACGTACTGGGCCACGAGCGGGCGATCCAGCCCGAGCGCCTGGCGTCCCGCCGCGAGCTGCTCGGCCGTCGCCGTGGGCCCGAGCAGCTGTTCCGCCGGATCCCCAGGCGCCGCGTGGAGCAACAGGAACGTGAGGGTGACGACGCCGGCGATCACGGCGCAGCCGATGAGCGCGCGACGCGCGACCATGCGCAGCATGACGCAATCTCGCGTTGCCCGTCGAGCCCCGCTAGAATCCTGCCTGTGACGTGGCGAGCGATCCGGTCCCGGCTCTGGTTCGGGGTCGTGGGGATGTGGGCATGTGGAACCGCCGGCGGCGCGACGCGCCGTGGAGCGACCGTGCTGTTCGCGTCCGGCGCCGATCTCCAGAGCATCAACCCGCTGCTCACGATGCACCCGCTCGCCAAGCAGGTGCAGCGTTACGCGCTGCTCACCACGCTGCTGCGCTACGACTCGGCGCTCACCGCGCAGCCCTATCTTGCCCGGCACTGGCAGTGGTCTCCGGATCGCACCACGCTGACGTTCACGCTGTTCCGTGGTCTGCCCTGGAGCGACGGCCGCCCCACGGTGGCGCGGGATGTGACCTGGACGCTCGATGCGGCACGCGATCCCGCCACCGGGTATCCGCGTTTGACGGATCTCGCACAGATCACGGGCGTCCAGGCGGTCGATGACACGACGGTGGTCGTGCGGTTTCGGGCGCCACAGGCCCGGGTCCCGGACGTATTCACCGATCTGGCCATTCTTCCGGCGCATCTCCTCGAATCGGTGCCGCACGCCGAGCTGCGCCGGGCCGGGTGGAACGAACGCCCGGTGGGGAATGGGCCATTCCGGTTCGTGCTGCATGAGCCGCACCGTCGCTGGGTCTTCGACCGCAATCCGGATTTTCCCGCCGTACTGGGCGGACCGCCGCGCCTGAAACGATTGGTGATCGTGGTGGTGGATGAGCCGATGACCAAGCTGGCCGCGCTCACCGCGGGTGAGCTCGATTTCGCGGGAATCACCGCGGCGCACGCCGCCTTCGTACGCACCAAGCCGGATCTCCTGGTGCGCAGCTACCCGCTCATTTTCGTCTACGGCATGGTGTTCAATACTCGCCGGCCGCCGTTTGACGACGTATCGGTGCGCCGCGCCGCCTCGCTGGCGATCGACCGGCAGGAGATCGTGGATGGCTTCCTGTTCGGCTTCGGTTCACCGGCGGCGGGACCGGTACCGCCCTTCCTGCCGGGCTATGTGCCCGCGCCGCCCACGCCGTTCGCTCCCGATTCGGCGCGACGGCTCCTGGCCGGGCGGAGCCCGAAGCTCGAGCTGCTCACCGTGGGGAGCGGCGAGGCGGCGCTGGAACAGCTGCTGCAGGCGCGTCTCGCCGCCGTGGGATTCGATGTCACGATCCGCCAGCTGGAGCTCTCGGCGTTCCTCGATCGCGTGTACGGTCCGCGCCACGACTTCGACGTCGCCGTGATGGGCATTCCCGGCGATCCGGGACTCGGCTACCTGTCCCCGATCGTCGGCCTGACGGGGCTCCCGGCGTCCGTCGAACCGGCGGCTGAGCAGCACATGTTCGCGGATCAAACGCCCGTCGCCTGGCTCTACCTTGCGCGCGGCGTGCAGGGAATGAACCGACGCGTCAACGGGGTGACGATGGACGTTCGCGGCGAGCTTGTGACCGTGGCCCAGTGGTGGACCGAGCCGTGAGACGGAGCGATCTCCCCACGGAGTTTCGCGCAACGGCGCCGGCGCGGCTCGATCTGGCCGGGGGTTGGACCGACGTTCCGCCGTTCTCCACCCGAGCCGGCGGCCTCGTCGTGAACGCGGCGATCGGGCTCATGGTCCACGTCGAATTGCGGCTCGGCGGCTCACTGGTCCGCCTCGAGTCCCTGGACCTGGGAGAAACGGTGGAATGCGCGAACGCGGCCGGCCTGGTGCTCGATGGCCGGCTCGATCTGCTCAAGGCCGGACTGCGCATGTTCCCCGTGCTCGGACCGCTCACGCTGAGCGCCCGCTCGGATGCCCCACCCGGCTCCGGGCTCGGTGGGTCCGGTGCCCTCGACGTCGCGCTGGTGGCCTGCCTCAGCGCCGCTCGGCACGAGCGGCTCGAGCCGCGGGATCTCGCCCATCAGGCGTGGCTTCTGGAAACGCAAGAAGCCCGCATTCCCGGCGGACGGCAGGACCAGCTCGCGGCGGCGATGGGGGGATTTCAGCGATTGAGCTTCCGCGATCCGGACGTGGGCATCGAGCCCATCACGCTCGATCCGGCGTTCGCCGAGGCCCTCGAGCGACGTCTGGTCCTGTGCTACACCGGCCTAACGCGCGTTTCGGGGGCGACCATCTCGCGCGTCATGAGCGCCTACGAGCGCGGCGATCGCGCCGTGACCGGGGCGCTCGAACAGATGAAGGACGTGGCCTCGGGGATGGTGGATGCGTTACGCGCGGCCGATCTCGCGAAGGTGGGAGCGCTGCTGAGCGAGAACTGGACCTGCCAGCAGGCGCTCGATCCCGGCATGCGCACCGATGAGATGGCGCGCCTGGAAACGACGATGCGTGATCAGAAGGTGCTGGGCGGCAAGGCGGCCGGGGCCGGAGCCGGTGGGTCGATGTTCTTTCTGGCGCGCGATCCGGGTAAGTCGGTCGGGGACGCGGCGCGCGAGGCTGGAGCCACCGTGCTGCCGGCGCGCTGGGCGTGGGAAGGTGGTCGCGTATGGTGACCGCGGAGCAGCTCGCGGCGCGGCGAGAAGTGATCGCCGGTTCGCCCGACCTCACCGCGCTGGCGCGCCACATCGCGGCCCGCAACGCTCGAGTCCTGGAGCGGCTCCCACCGGTACCTGAAGTGAAGGCGCTGCTCTCGGTGGACGGCGGCCGGTGCCCGGACGACGGCCGCGCACTCGTCTTCGACCCGTGGAGCCCGGACGACCACACGTGCCCGACCTGCGGCCGGCGCCACACGGGCGTTCGCCATCACCGCGCCTGGGCCAAGTTCCAGCATCTCTGGCTTGCGGAGCGGGCGGTCGAGCTCGCGGCGCTGGCCGCGTTGGGCGATAGGCCGGGGAGCGCGGCCGCGCGCTCCGTGGAGATCCTGCGCACCTACGGCGATCGCTACTTCAGCTATCCGAACCGCGACAACGTGCTCGGGCCCAGCCGGCTGTTCTTCTCTACCTACCTCGAGTCGATCTGGATTCTGAACTACCTCGGCGCCGCCGCGCTGCTGCGCGAGGCGGGTGCGCTCGACGATGCGACGGCGCGCGCCGTGCACGCCGTGGCCGACGAAGCCGCGAACCTGATCGGCGAGTACGATGAAGGTTTCTCCAATCGCCAGACCTGGAACAATGCGGCCTTGTGCGCCATCGCGGTCTGGTTCGAGGACGAAGATCTGGCGCGGCGGGCGATCCAGAGCGAGACGGGCCTGGTCGCGCATCTACGCGGGTACCGCGACGACGGCCTGTGGTACGAGGGCGAGAACTACCACCTCTTCGCGCTGCGGGGCATGCTGCTCGGGGCGGGTTGGGCCGCTCACGCCGGGATGGACTTCTCGGCCGAGCCCGAGCTCGCGGCCGCCTTGACCCGGGCGCTACGCGCGCCGGCACTCACGGCGTTGCCGGATTTCACGTTCCCCGCGCGCAAGGACGCTCGGTTCGGCATCTCATTGGCGCAGCCGATGTACTCGGAGCTGTGGGAGATTGGTTTGGGACGCCTGGGGAGCGGGGAGGGGGGAGCGGTCGAAGCTGAGCAGGACCTTGCCGGATGGCTGTCCGCGCTCTACGCGAGTGGCCCCGGTCCGCTCGAGGTGTTCGAATCCTATCTTCACGACGCACCGATCGGACCGCTCCCCGCTCCCCGCTCCCGCCAGCGACTCTCGTGGTGGTCCCTCCTGGAGATGGCACCCGAGATCCCCGCGCCGGAGCAGCCGTGGACAGCGCCGAGCGTGTTCATGTCGGGACAAGGGCTGGGGATTCTGCGCACCGGCGGGCGCTATGTCGGTCTCGAGTGCGGTGCGGGCGGGGGAGGACACGGGCATCCGGATCGCCTGAACCTGACCCTGCACGCCGGGGGCGTGTACTGGCTGCCGGATTTCGGGACCGGATCCTACGTCATGCGCGATCTGTTCTGGTACCGTTCGGCGCTCGCGCACAACGCGCCGCGGCTGGATGGGATCTTCCAGCCGCCGGGCGACGCGCAGGGCGAGGCGTTCGACGAGCAAGCCGGGTGGGGGTGGATCCGGGGCCGTTTGGGCGCGCTCAGCCGGACCGTCGTCTCGGGCGAGCACTACCTGCTCGATATTCTCGAGCTCACGGGGCGTGACGAAAGCACGCTCGAGCTGCCGTGGCACTTCGCGGGGCGGGGAGACGTGAGGGGCGGCCGGTGGGAGGACGGCGAGCTCGCGGACGAGTTTGTTTCCCATGTACTGCGACTCAAGCCAGAACAAGCGGGTCCGATTGTCCTCGAGCTGACCTCCGACGGCCGACCCCTGACGGCGCATTTCGTGTTCCCCGGCGATCTGCTGCGCGCCGAAGGGCCGGGCCGGCCGAACGGACCGCGTGAACCGTTCTATCTGCAGCGCGCCCGGGGGCGGAATCTGCGTTTCGTCACCGCGATCGAATTCGCGGCCCCCGGGAGCATCGTCCGCGGCATGCGCGTGAAGGGCGACCTGGTCGAGGTGGATACGCCCGCCGGCACCGACCTGCATCGGTTTACGGGACGGGAGTGGGAGATTGCGGGACCCGCCGGGCGCGTCGCGCTGGCGGCGCGCGCCGTCACCCCACCGCGCTTGGACCCGTTGCTCAACCTCGAGCCGCCCGCGCGCGCGACGGGTTCGGCGTGGCGCGTCGACGCGCCCCCGAGGTTGAACGCGTCGCTCGAGGGGTTCGACATCGCGGAGCCGTTGCGTCTCGAGCTCGAAGATCAGTACCGGCGCAGTGAAGAGGCGTATTCCGGGGCCGAGGACTTCTCGGCGCTTTGCTACGCCAATTGGGATGATGCGGCGCTGTATCTCGGGATCGAGGTGGTGAAGCCCGAGCGGTGCTTTCGGCCGTCCGATGCTGGACCGAAACTTCTGGATAACGAACCGGACGATATCCACTCCGATGGCGTGCAGGTGTACCTCTCGACCCAGGGATCCGAAACCGAAGCGTGGATCGGCTTTCTGGTTGTGCCGGAACCCGGCGGGACCGGCCTCCGGGTACGTACCGTCTCGAACGGCGCCGGGGATCCCGGTGCTGTGCGCGGCGCGTGGCGGGCGACCGACGCGGGCTACCGTCTCACGTTGGCCGTCGTGTGGCCGGAGGGAATCGTGAAGCACGTCGGTGGCCGGGTCGGCTTCGACCTGATCGTGAACGAGATGCGGCTGGAACGCGAACGGCGGGCGGGTCAGCTGGTTTGGAGCGGGGGCAGCGGCTGGGTCTGGCTGCAAGGGGACCGGCAGGATCCGGGCCGGTTCGGGATCCTGGAGCTGGTGGGATGATGGCCGTCGTTGTCTTACACCAGCCTCAGGACATCGTCAACATCGCCCACGTGGTCCGGGCCATGAAGAACTTCGGCTTCCGGGACCTGCGGCTGGTCGAGCCCCGGGAGTACGATGCGCATCGCATCGAAGGCATCGCGCACCAGACCCACGACGTGCTGCGGCGCGTGGTGCTCTACGACTCGCTCGAAGCCGCGCTCGCCGACAGCGTGCACGTCGTCGGCTTCACGGCCCGGGGCCGATCGGCGAAGCGCAATCTCCAGCGGCCTCGGGAAGCCGCCGAGGAAATCCTGGGCGCGGCCGACGCCGGCCCGGTCGCCCTCCTGTTCGGGCGCGAAGACAAGGGGCTGTCCAACGAGGCGCTGGATCGCTGTCACCGCATCGTGACCATCCCCACCGATCCCGGCTACGCGTCGCTCAATCTCGCGCACGCGGTGGTGCTGATCTTGTACGAGCTGGCGCTGGCGCGTGGCGACGAGACACGGGCGTTCAAGGCTCCCCGGCGCCGGGCCGGCGCGGCGACGGTCGAGGAGCTCGAGCGGCTGTTCGGCGACGCGGAACGGGCGCTCGAAGCGATCGAGTTCTTCAAGATCCGCGATCGCGAGCACATCATGCGCACGGTGCGCGAGATCGTGCACCGCGTGCCGTTGGACGAGCGCGAAGCGAAGCTGCTCCGCGCGATGGCGATCGAGGTGGTGAAATACCGTGAGCGACTGGCGCGTAGCGGGATTCACGTCGACCGGGAGTAAGCGGCCCGAGGCGCTGTTCGGCGTGGGCGACGACCCCACGCTGCCCAGCCGCATGGCCCGCGCGAGCGGCGCGCGGGTCTGGGACGACGCGGGTCGCGAGTACCTGGACTACGTGATGGCGTTGGGTGCGGTGGCCCTCGGCTACGGGCATCCCGCGGTGCAGCGGGCCGCGACCGAGGCGCTCGCCGCCGGCGCGGTGGGGCCGCTGCCACCGGTGGAGGAAGAGCGTCTGGCGGAAGCGCTCGCGCAGCGTCTGCCATGGATGGAACGGATCCGGTTTCTCAAGACCGGGGCCGAGGCGGTCGCGGCGGCGGTGCGTCTCGCCCGCGTGGTCACCGGCCGGGAAGAAGTCCTCGGATGCGGCTATCACGGATGGCTCGACTGGTGCCAGGGGCGCGCGGAAGGCGTCCCGCAAGGCACCCGGGCCGTGTTCGCCGAGCTGCCGTTCAACGATGCCGAGCGGGCCCGCGAGATGATCCGCTATCGTGGCGACCGGCTCGCGGCGGTGGTGGTGGAGCCGGTGGTCGTGGCCGAGCCGTCGCGCGAGTGGCTCGAGACGCTGCGCGAGGAGGCGACGCAGGCCGGCGCCGTACTCGTGTTCGACGAAATCAAGACGGCGTTTCGGCTCGCCATCGGCGGCGCCACGGAGCGCTACGGCGTACTCCCCGATCTCGTGGTGATCGGCAAAGCGATCGCGAACGGGCTGCCGCTCGCCGCGGTTGGCGGCCGGGCCGATGTGATGGCCGCCGCGGCGCGGACCTGGATTTCTTCCACGCTCGCGACCGAGTCGGTGAGCCTCGCCGCAGCCCTGGCGACCCTGGACGTGTTCGAGCGCGAATCGGTGTGCGGGCACCTGCACCGGGTCGGCACGCGGTTGTTGCACGGTCTGCACCGCCTGCAGCACGAGCATCCTCATCACGTCGCGGGCGTGGGCGGTGTGGCGGAGATGTGCTTCCTGCACTACGCCAACGAGGACGTGTCCCGGGCGGTCGCCGTGGGCTGCGCGCGGCGTGGCGTGTTGTTCAAGCGCACCGCCTACAACTTCGTCTCGCTGGCGCATGCCGAGGCCGACGTCGATCGCACGCTCGACGTCCTGGGCGACGTGTTGAAGGATGCGGCACGGGCCACATAGCGGGGTGGGGGTGAACCTCGCATTTTCCAGCATGCTCATCGACGTCCATGCCCACTTCTTCTTCTCGGGCACGGCGCGCGCCGACTGGCGCGAGTACAACGCCTCGCGCTTCGCCGCCGGCGATCGGATCGGCGTGACGGTCCACGTCAACTCGATGCTCGGCACCTTCGGGCGCCGCTCTCCCACCTATTTCCCGTCACCCGCCGACGTGGTCGTGGGCAACGATGCGGCGCTGGCGCTGGAACGGGAGCACCCCGGCAGGCTACGGACCTACGCGTGCGTCAATCCGAACGACACCGACCACGCCCTGCGGGAGATCGCTCGCTGTCGCAATGCGGGAGCGATCGGGATCAAGCTGGCGGCGAGCCGCCGCGCCAACGACCCGTTGCTCGACCCCGTGGCCGGCGCCGCGCGCACGTTGGGTCTCCCGATCCTGCACCATATCTGGCAAGGTCGCCGGCGCGATTGGCCGGGCCAGGAGGCGTCTGACGGTGCGGAGCTGTGCCAGCTCGCCACTCGGCACCCTGACGTGAACTTCATACTGGCGCATATCGGCGGTGGGGGAGACTGGCGTCACACCCTGGCTGCGGTGCGAGCCTACGACAACGTCTATCTCGACTTGTCCGGCAGCGGCGCGGACGGAGGAATGTTGGAGGGATGTCTCGACGCCGCGGGCGTCGAGCGGCTGCTGTGGGGAACCGACATGACGATGGACACCGGATGGGCGAAGTTGCGCTACCTCGCGTATCTCCTCACCCCCGCCCAGCTCGAGCTGGTGACCTGGAAAAACGCCGCCCGCGTCTTCCCTCAGGCCGGTTTCGCGAGCGACTGATGCGCATCGACGTGAACGCGTTTGTGGGCGCCTATCCGTGGGGGCGTGTCCCCGGCACGTCTCCCCGGGCGCTGCTGGCCGCTCTGGACCGCACTGCGATCGATGCGGCCTGGGTGACGCATCTGCCCGGCTTGTTCTGGCGTGATCCGACCGAAGGGAACCACTGGCTGTACGAAACGTGTGGATCGAGCCCGCGGTTGCGGCCGATCCCGGCCGTGCATCCCGGACTCGCGCATTGGCCGGATGTCTTGAAAGAGGCGGCGTCGCGGGGGGCCCCGGCCGTCCGCTGCGATCCGTGCTGGTATGGACTGCACCCGTCAGGTCCGGAGCTGCGCGTGCTGGCCGCCGCCTGCGGTGCGGCTCGACTCCCGCTGGTGCTGGCGGTCCGGCTTGAGGATAGCCGGCAACGCCATCCCAATGACATAGCGGCCGAGCTGCCGGCTGCCGCCGTGCGCGCGCTGATCCGCAGCGATGCGGCCCTGCGTCTGATCATTACCCACGCCGATCGCGCGTTCGTGGAGGAAGTGCATTTCGGCTCCACCGCCGCCGAGGCCCGTCGCATGTGGTGGGACATCAGCTGGATCTGGGGTCCTCCCGAAGAACACCTGGCGACAGTGCTCGGCACCATCGGCGCCGAACGGTTCGTGTTCGGTACCGGGCAGCCGCTGCGCCTGCCGGAGGCAGCGGTGGCAAAGCTGGATCTGCTGGATTTGCCTCCGGTCGAGCGCGAGCAGATCGAATCCGGCAACCTCCAGGACATCATCGCTGACTGACGCGATGTCCCTCGCTCGGCGACTCAGCGGGGGTCTCGTCCCCGCTGTTCCGGTACCGTTCCGTGGCGTGGCACTCGCCCAGGACGCCCAGTTTTCCTATGCCCGCTGGATGTCGGTGCAGCCAGTGGCTGGCGTCGCCGTGTGGGCGCACACGGGGCGGGGCGTGCATTTGAGCGTGGACCAACGCCGGTTGGTGCTCGAAGCGTGGCGGGCGGCGCTCCCGGACCGCGTCCTGGTCGCCGGCGCGGCCTCACTGGAGATGGCCCGGGAAGCCCGCGCCGGCGGGGCCGACGCCCTGCTGGCGTTCCCGCGCGCCGCCGATCCGGTCGCCTGGCACACCGCCCTTGGTGCGGAGCTGCCGGTGATCGCCTTCTATCTATATGAGGCGGCCGGCGGGGTGGCGTACGACGACGCCACGTTGCATGCAATCCTCAGTCTGCCGGCCGTCATCGGCATCAAGGTCGCCACACTCGATTCGGTGATGACCTTTCAGCGCATCGCCACCCTGATGCATGCGCACCCCGAGAAGCTCCTCATCACCGGGGAAGATCGCTTCTTCGGGTATTCGCTCATGATGGGCGCACGCTGCGCCCTGGTCGGAATGGGGGCCGCGCTGTGCGATCTTCAGATCGAGCTGCTGCGCGCGCATGCGGCAGGAGACCTGGCGCGGTTCGTGCGGCTCTCCCGGCGCGTGGACCGCTTCGCGCAGGCGACGTTCACCCCCCCGATCGAGGGGTATGTGCGCCGCATGCTATGGGCGGCCGCCGCCGACGGGGCGCTCCCGCCCGATGCCTGTGATGACCCCTGGGGACCTCCGCTTGCCGCCACGGAGCGTGAAGTCGTGATCCGAGCCGTGCACGATGCGCGCGCTGCTGACCGCTGATTTCGAGCGGTTCAAGAACGAGCTGCCGCGTGATTTCCCGGCGTACGTCCGCGAGACCTATCACCTCGATCTGACGGCGCGCTACCTGGGCGAGACGCTGCCGCACCCGATCGGGAAGGGCTCGGGACAGTTGTCCCTCAACGAGAAACAGCTCGCCGAAGACGCCGCCGCAGGGCTCGCGTTCACGGTCCTGAAAACCGTGGTGGCCCAGGACGAGGCCGGTGTCCAGTCCATGGCAGCCTGGGCGACCCACGAAACGAAAATGCGCGTCGAGAAGCGCCGCGCGGCGGACGGCCGGGAGGGTTGGACCGTCACGTGGAAAGGCCGCGGCTGGGATCGCACGTTCGAGGACTACCTGTCGCTCGTGCGCACCGGGAGGGATCTCACCCGGGCCGGTGAGCTGCTCGTGGTCCCGTCGGTGAAATACCACCTGCCGCGCCTCGGCGTCCCGTTCGTCGAATCCGAATACCGCTTCACCACGGCCAGCCTCGCGGACGCGTGGGACGAACCCCCATTGCTGCTGGAAAAGGATTTTTCCCCGACGCTCGCGGGTGATGCCCTGGCCGAGGACCGCCAGCAGATCCTGCGGTGGCTGCGGGTGGTACCGCAGCTGATCCGGGAGTCGTCGCCAATCCCGGTGCGCGTGGCGCTCAAGCTCATGAACGCCCGGTTCGAGGAGGGATTCCAGCACGAAATGATGCTGGCGGGCGCCGCGGCGGACGCGCTCGTGGTGTTCAACCGGATGTATGACAGCGAGCAGGGGGTCGCCTATGGCGGCTGGGATCTGAGTGACCGGAACCTGCGCGTACTCGGCTCGTTCTCGTTCTTCGCCCGCGATCCGGACCAGCCGGCGGTTCAGGGGCTGTGCGGCACCGGAGGCATCAGCACCGGTCGCGCCGTGGTGGCGTATGCGTTGGGTGGGTGTGAGGCGGTGCAGGTGCACACCGCCTTTCAATTGCCGCTCGACGAGTATTCGGCGCAGAAGGGATCGCGTACGCAGCGCGCCTTGCACCGGCTCGTATTCCACCCGGAAGACGGGCTGATCGCGGAGCTCTGGAAGCTGGAGCGGCGCGGCCTGCTCCATCGGCGGGGCGGCGAGCTGCATTTTCTCGACCTGGCGCATGCACGTCTCAAGCGCTGAGTTGTTCGAGCTCGCGCTTCCGCTGGCTGAGCCGTTCATCATTTCCGGGGGCGCCATCACGGAGCGCCGTTCGTTGATCGTACGGCTGACCGACTCCCAGGGCGCGATCGGGTACGGTGAGTCGCCTCCGTTCGAATCGCCGTTCTATTCCGAAGAGACCCTCGCCTCGGCACGGGATCTCATCGAACGGCTGCTGTTGCCTCGCATCGTGGGAAAGGCGTTCGAGTCGCCGGAAGCTCTCGACGCGGCGCTGCACGAAGGAGTGCGGGGGAACCCCTTTGCCCGTGCCGGGGTCGAGACGGCGGCCTGGGATCTGGAGGCCAACCGCCGCAATTCGGGGCTCGCGGCCTTGCTGGGCGCTCGGCTGGGCGTGACGCCGGCAACGGCGATTCCCTGCGGCGTGGCACTCGGCATTCCGGAGGGCCGACGCCCCGAGACCCTGACGCGACGCGTGGCGGAGGCGCTCGATCAGGGCTACCGGCGTGTGAAGATCAAAGTGATGCCCGGGTGGGACGATCGCGCCGTGGCGGCGGCCCGCGACGCGATGTCGGGAGTCGATCTGCCGCTCACAGTCGATGCGAACGGGGCGTACGAGTGGCCCACGCACGAACCCGAGCTGCGGCGCCTGGACGACGCCGGACTGCTCTACATCGAGCAACCCCTCGCCCCCGACGAGCTGGTGGGTCACGTCACTCTGGCTCGCGAGCTCAAGACCCCGGTCTGTCTGGACGAAACCCTGAAGAGCGCGAGCATTGCCCGGCAGGTCGTGGAGCTCGGTGGACCGACCGTATGGAACATGAAAGTCCACCGGGTGGGCGGGTTATCCGAGGTACTCCGCATCTATCGGATCGCCCTGGCGCACGACGTCGAGCTGTGGGCGGGGACGATGCCGGAATCGGGCATCGGATCTCAGGCGTCGCTCGCCGTTGCCGCGCTACCGTTGTGCGTCTATCCCTCGGATCTCGAGCCGAGCGCGCGGTGGTATGGCCGCAACAACGACGTCATCAAGTTGACAATGGGGAGGGACGGCCGCATGGCTGTTCCCGATCAGTCGGCGGCCCGGCTGCTCGATCGGGGGCGGTTCGAGGGGGCGACGAGGCTGCTCACGTCGGTGTAGATTGGCGGCTTCATGGTCGACCTCCGCCCCCGCCTTCAGGCCGCGCTCGGCGACGCCTACCAGATCGACCGGGAGCTGGGCGGCGGCGGGATGAGCCGTGTGTTTCTCGCCACCGAAGCGTCGCTGCACCGCCAGGTCGTTATCAAGGTTTTACCGCCCGAGTTGTCGAGCGAAGTCAGCCAGGCGCGGTTCAAGCAGGAGATCGAGCTCGCCGCGCATCTCCAACACACCAACATCCTCCCCGTCTTGGCCGCCGGCGCCAAGGACGACCTCCTCTTTTACGTCATGCCGTTCGTGTCGGGCGAGTCGTTGCGCCATCGGTTGACGCGGGAGGGGAAGCTCCCCGTGACCGACGCGGTGCGCTACCCGCTTGACCCCGAGGGTTGGTACCGGCTCGGAGAGGCGTTCATGCACGTTGGCGAGGGCGTTCGGGAGGCTGCGGATCAGTCCCTGAACGCGTTCGAACAAGCCATCATGCTCGACTCGGCGTTTGCCCCGGCGTACGAGCACGCGATCGAGCTGCTGCTCGAGCGCGATCCCGAGCGGGCGCGGCGCTACGTCGCGACGTGGCTCAGCCTCGGCCCTGCGGGGGACGAGGCGGCAGCACTGCGGATCGTGCAGCGGCTGCTCGAGCCAAACGGCGCGGCCGCGATTCCCGACGCGTTGCTGGACTCGTTCCCCGCCGACGTTCTCTACGAGCTCAGGTTCTTCCTGCGGCGCTACCCTGACTCGACCGAAACAACGGTGCGTGCCGCGCGCGCTCTCGCCGCTTCACGCGATGGGTTCCGAGGGTTCCTCTCCTACACGCTGGGCTACCATGGCCGAGTACGCGAAGCCTATCCACTGGTTGCGAGCGATTCCGACAACCGCATCGGTTTCGTGGAGCTGGCGCTGCTCGGCGGGGTGCCGCGGGATTCGGCTGCCGCCCGGTTCGGCCGCTGGCTCCGCGCCGGCAATGAATGGGCCAACGCCGCGTCCCTATGGTGGACGCAGCTCGGGGACACGGGCTCGATCCGCGCGTTCGCACGCTTGGCGGCGGACAGCGCCCGCGTCGCCACTCTCCCTTCCCGTCGTGCCTACTGGACATACGACGCTGCAGCCACCGCCCCGTACCTCGCTCTCGCGCGACGCGACACGGCCGCGGCGCTGCGCGGGTTCGCGGCGCTGCCGGACTCGCTGTGCCCGGATTGTTATCTGGAGCGTTATGCGCAGGGACGCATGCTCGCGGTGCTGGGGAGAAACGAAGAAGCGGCCCTCCTGCTCGATCAGGCGCTCGTCACGCCGGCCTATCAACCGCCGAGCAGTGTGCTGTGGGCCCTCGAGCGCGGGCGGGTGAACGGGCGGCTGGGCAATCGGGACAAGGCGAGGGCAGCGTTTTCGTTCATCGCGACCGTGTGGCGCCACGCCGATCCTGAGCTGCAACCGTACGTGACCGAGGCGAAGGCGGCGCTGGCGCGGCTGACGAAGGAAGGACATTAGCGCATCCGTGAGCAGCCTCCAGCAGCGCCTCGAAACTGGGCTCCGCGGCCGCTACACCCTCGAGCGCGAGCTGGGTCAGGGCGGCATGGCCGTCGTTTTCCTGGCCAACGACCTGCGCCACGACCGCAAGGTCGCGCTCAAGGTGCTGCGACCCGACATCTCCGCCGAAATCGGCGCCGAGCGGTTCCTGCGCGAGATCAAGATGGCCGCGGGTCTCACTCACCCCCACATCCTTCCCGTCTACGACTCAGGCGAAGCCGATGGGCTGCTCTTTTACGTGATGCCCAACATGGAAGGGCGTTCGCTCAGGGAGCGGCTCGAACACGAGCGCCAGCTGCCGCTCGAGGAAGCCCTCAAGATCACCCGCGAAGTCGCCGCCGCGCTGGACTATGCCCATCGTCACCATGTGGTGCACCGCGATATCAAGCCGGAGAACATCCTGCTGCACGAAGGCGCGGCGATGGTCGCCGACTTCGGCATCGGCAAGGCACTGAGCGGCAACGGCTCCATTACCCAGACCGGCATGGCGCTCGGCACGCCCGCCTACATGAGCCCGGAGCAGGGCAGTGGCGAGAGCGACATCGATGGGAGGAGCGACCTCTACAGCCTCGGCTGTGTCCTGTACGAAATGTTGAGCGGTGAGCCTCCGTTCACAGGTCCCACCGCTCAGGCGATTATTGCCAAACGCTTCGTCTCTCCCATTCCCAAAGTGCGCACCACGCGTGACATCCCTGAGGCGGTGGACGAGGCGGTGACCCGCGCGCTCTCCCGCACCCCGGTGGACCGGTTCCCCACCGCCGCCGAGTTCGCCGAAGCGTTGCGGATGCCACAGCGCACTCCGCCGGAATTCCAGAAGAGCGCGCCGGCTCCCAAGGCCATCGCGGTCCTGCCGCTGGCGAACCGAAGTGCCGATCCCGAGAACGAATATTTCTCCGACGGGATGACCGAGGAGATCATCAACGCGCTCGCCAAGGTGCCGGGATTGCAGGTTGCCTCACGCAGCTCCTGCTTCGCCTTCAAGGGCAAACAGGTGGACATCCGCGAGGTCGGGGAGAAGCTCGGCGTGGCCTCGGTGCTCGAGGGGAGCGTCCGCAAGGTCGGGAACCGGATCCGGATCACGGCCCAGCTGATCAGCGTGGAAAACGGCTACCACCTCTGGTCCGAGACGTACGACCGTCAGCTCGAGGACGTCTTCGCCATCCAGGACGAGATCTCCCGGGCCATCGTAGACGCGCTCAAGCTCCGACTGGGAAGTGATGCCGGCCAGCTGGTGGCGCCCACGAAGAACCTCGAGGCCTACACCCTGTATCTGAAGGGGCGCTTTTTCTTCAACAAGTTCACCGATCCGGGCCTCAGAAAGGGCCTGGACCTGTTCCAGCAATCCTTGCTCCAGGATCCAGGCTACGCCCGCTCGTATGCGGGCATCGCGGATTGTTGGTGCAATCTGGCGGACGACTGGGTCGTCCCCGACGACGCCTATCCCAGGGCGAAGGCCGCCGCGACACGAGCGTTGCAGCAGGACCCCGAGCTCGCCGAGGCGATCACGTCGATCGGGAAAGTCCTGTGCTGGTATGAATGGGACTTTGCCGGCGCCGAGCAACAGCTGCGGCGCGCCGTGGCGCTCAACTCCAACTACGCCGAGG
This sequence comes from Gemmatimonadota bacterium, assembly GCA_041497135.1. Classification (GTDB taxonomy): domain Bacteria; phylum Gemmatimonadota; class Gemmatimonadetes; order Gemmatimonadales; family GWC2-71-9; genus DASTHG01. The sequence goes on from JBGQFX010000018.1 coordinate 27,530, forward strand.
GGCACTGGGCGTTCGGGAGCGTCCTGCCAACGGTCGGGAAGCTCGGCGAGGCGGTGGAGGAGATGCGCAAGGCGCTCACCCTGGATCCACTGTACCCGGAGTACAGCCGCTGGCTCGGCCGATTCCTGCTCTACGCCGGCGACTATCCGGCCGCGATTGCGCAGACCCACAAGACCATCGAGCTCAACGCGGACTATTTCCCGTCTTACCTCGACATCGGCGCGGCGTGCCTGGCGCAAGGGCAGCCCGAGGAAGCCCTGGAATGGTTCCGTCATGGACAGGGCCTGGACACGAGCGTCCGCTCTTACGATGCGTTCATCGTGCGGGCGCTGGCGCCGCTCGGGCGCGGCGACGAGGCGGAGGAGATTCTCAACCGGTTGGAAGAGGAGTCGCGACAGCACTACGTGCGAGCCGAAGTCATGGCTATGGGCTACGCGGCGGTGGGTGACTTCGACCGAGCCTTCGCGTGCCTTGAGCGTGCGTTTCAGGCCCGCTCCGCCGGCCTGATTTACCTCCATTTGGATCCCGGCTACGCGCCGCTGCGCGGCGATGCGCGCTTCGGCGATCTGGTACGGCGCATCGGCTTGAAATAGGAGGCTCAACGCGTGGTCTTCGTTCGTCGTCTGTTCAGCGCCATCGGTACCGCGGTCGTTCTCGGCGCGGTCCCCTCCGGAGCCGTCGCCCAATACGACTCCTCACTCCTTGCCGGTCTGCGGTGGCGCATGATCGGTCCGTTCCGGGGCGGCCGCACCGTCGCCGCGGTCGGCGTGCATGGGCAACCGACGGTGCTCTATATCGGCGTCAACAACGGCGGCGTCTGGAAATCCACCGACTACGGTCGGGTCTGGACGCCGATCTTCGACGATCAGCCGACCGGCTCGATCGGCGCCATCGCCGTGGCCCCGTCGGATCCGAACACGATCTACGTCGGGACGGGCGAAGGACTCCAACGTCCCGATCTCTCCGTCGGGGACGGGATTTACAAGACCACCGACGGCGGCGCGCACTGGCAGCACTTGGGTCTCGACGACGGCCAGCAGATCCCCGCGATCATCGTAGACCCCACCAACCCCAACCGCGTCTTCGTAGCGGTGCTGGGGCACCCGTACGGCCCCAACCCGGAGCGCGGCGTATTCCGCTCGACTGACGGCGGCCAGACGTGGCAGAAGGTGCTCTACAAGGACGAGAACACGGGCGCGATGGACCTGGCGTTCGATCCCGCCAATGCCCAGACGGTGTACGCGGACCTGTGGTCGGCGCGTCAGGCGCCCTGGGAGATCGGCAGCTCGTGGACCATCTCGGCCAACAACGGTCTCTACAAGTCCACCGACGGCGGCACCACGTGGCGGCAGCTCACCAGCGGCCTCCCCACGGCCCAGGACGGGCTTGGGCGCATCGGCATCGCCGTGGCGCCGAGTGCGTCGGGACGGATGTATGCGATCGTCGGCGCCACGAAGGGCGGCGGCCTGTACCGATCCGACGACGGCGGCGAGAGCTGGCACCTCGTCAATCCTGATCCGCGCCTCTGGGGACGCGACGGCGACTTCAACGAAGTGAAGGCCGATCCCCGGAACCCGGACGTCATCTACGTTGCCAACGTCGCGTCCTGGAAGTCCGTCGACGGCGGGCGCACGTTCGTCGGCTGGCGCGGCGCTCCCGGCGGTGATGACTACCACCGGCTGTGGATCGATCCCGAGGATCCCAACGTCATTCTACTGACCAGTGACCAGGGCGCGGTCGTCACGGTAAACGGCGGGGCGACTTGGAGCTCGTGGTACAACCAGCCGACCGCGCAGTTCTATCACGTCATCACCGACAACTGGTTCCCCTACCGGGTCTACGGCGGCCAGCAAGAGAGCGGCTCGGCGGGGGTGGCGAGCCGCGGCGCGGACGGTCAGGTCACGTTCCGGGATTGGCATCCGGTCGGCGCGGAAGAGTACGGGTACATCGCACCCGATCCCCTGCATCCCGACGTCGTGTTCGGTGGCAAGATCGAGCGCTTCGACTGGCGCACCGGCGCGGTACAGAACGTCGCGCCGGAGGCCGTGCGGATGGGACCCTACCGCTACGTTCGCACCCTGCCATTGCTGTTCTCGCCCGTGGATCCCCATATCCTGTATTTCGGCACCAACGTCGTGTGGAAGACGCTGGACGGCGGTCACGCCTGGCAAACGATCAGCTCCGACCTGACACGCGAGCGCTCCGGCGCGCCGGTAACCCTCGGGGCCTTCACGGATCTCGATCCCGAAACGGGAACGCACCGGGGCGTGGTTTACACGATTGCCCCGTCGTTTCGAAGCGTGAGCCTGCTCTGGGTCGGCACCGACGACGGGCTGATCCACGTCACCCACGATGGCGGCCGGAGCTGGAAAAACGTCACCCCGCCGTCCCTCACGCCGTGGAGCAAGGTGTCGATCATGGAGGCGTCGCACTACGACACGCTCGAGGCGTTCGCGGCGGTGAACCGGTTTCGTCTCGACGATCTCCACCCCCACATCTACCGCACCCGGGATGGCGGGAGGGCCTGGACCGAGATCGTGAACGGGATCCCCGAGAATGAAGTCGTGAACGCCGTGCATGAGGACCCGGTGCGGCGCGGGTTGCTGTTCGCGGGATCCGAGCGGGGGGTGTACGTCTCGTTCGACGACGGCGACCACTGGCAGTCGTTGCGGCGCAACATGCCGGCGACCGCCATACGGGACCTCACGCTGCACGGCAGCGATCTCGTGGTCGGGACGCACGGCCGGTCGTTTTGGATCCTCGATGATATTTCGCCGCTGCGTCAGCTGAGCGCGGCCGGCACGGGTACGGATGCCGTGCTGTTCCGCCCCGCGCCGGCCTATCGAGTGCGCTGGAACAACAACACGGATACGCCGTTGCCGCCCGACGAGCCGACGGGCGCAAACCCGCCGGACGGCGCGATCCTCGACTACTATCTGCCGCGCGGTTCATCCGGGCCGGTGACGCTCGAGATCCTGGAGCCATCCGGACGGCTGGTGCGACGCTACGCGAGCGACGATCCGGCGGAGTCGCCCGACACCACCGCGAGTATCTCGCCGTCGTGGGTGCGGCCGTCGCGGACCCTCCCGGCCGATCCGGGGATGCACCGGTTCCTCTGGGACCTCCGCTATGCGACTCCCGCTGTTCTCAACCGCGGGTATCCGATCGCGGCGATTGCGGGTCAGACGCCGTTGGAGCCGCGTGGCCCCTGGGTACTTCCCGGCCGTTATCAGGTGCGGCTCATGGCCGGCGGCAAGAGCTTCAGCCAGTCATTGACGGTGCGGATGGATCCGCGCGTCCGGACCCCGGCCGCGACGCTGGCGCTCCAGCTCGTCCTCGCGCAGCGCCTCGTAGATGGTCTGCATCGGGACTCTGCCGCCCTGGGAGAAGTGCGCGGACTCCGGTCCGCGCTCCGGACGCGTCGCGAGCAAGCGGGTCAGAGCGCGCTCGATCTCGCCATCGACTCCCTGGACGGTCGCGTGGCCCGACTCGAGTCCGGCGCGGGGGCTCCGCCGAGCCTGCTTGGCACACGAGATGAGCAGAGCCTCACGCGGCTGAACGGGGAGCTCGCCGACGTGTACGGCATCATCGAGGGGGCGGATGCGACGCCCACCACGCAAGCGGTTGCCGCCGTATCGCGGCTCGAGCGGGATCTCGCCACGCTCCTGAGGCAATGGGATGGTGTGCGACGGATCGATATTCCCGCCCTCGACGCCCGGCTCCGGGGAGCGGGCCTGCAGCCCGTCGAACCATGAGCAACTCGTTGCTCCGCCGATGGATACGCGAACTGAGTTGACCACACGAGTAGCTTACCGTCGCGTTGTCGCACTGTGGACCGGCGATTCGGGATCGCGTTTCTCACACCAAGGAATCACTCCGTCATGAGTAAGCAGCCGCAACAGTATTGGGCCACCAATCTGTACCAGAGCCCGCGCGATCGTCCCAAGTCGGATTCCCCCACTCGAGACCTGCCGAAACTCGCGGCCGGGCGCTTCAAGCGCGCGCGCGCTGGGGTGCGGGCCCTGCGACACGTCACCGAGCAGGTGGTGTTCATGGGCACCGCCTGGAAATGGGTCTGGATGTACGAAGTCGGGGGGCGCAAGCTCGGTTTTCTCCATCCCATGGAGTCCGGGGTGAGCGGCACGTTCGTTCTCACCGGTGCCGAGGAGCAGGAGCTGGTGCTCGCCAACGGCCTGCCCCGTGCCGTCAAGCAGGCGGTGAAGGGCGGGGAGCTGATGGAGGGCGTCCGCTGGTGCTGGATGGGGTTCCCCGATCTCGACTCGGTGGACGGGTTCATCGACGTCATTCGACTCAAACACCATCTGCTGTCGCGGCCCGACTGATCGGGCCTTGTGCGGCATTCGGCGGGCGCGCTACATTCCTCGCGCCCGCAAGCCGTTGCCGTACCAAGCCGCTGCCGTCCTGACCACACTTTAGGATTAGCGATCGAGGCCACCGTCTTGGCGACCGGACTGCGACTGCTCATCGGCTTGGCCATGGGACTGACGCCCCTGGCTGCGCAGGGCACGCAGGCCGCCCCCGGCACTCCCGGTTTCAAGGCACCCGTCATCAGTGACACCGGCGCCCTCAAGGGTCCGCGCCAACCGATCTTCTTCCGTCACGACATTCACGCGGGCCAGGATCGCATTCCCTGCCTGTATTGCCACGCCACCGTCGCGGTTTCGAGCGAGCCGGGAATTCCGGCACTGCGGACTTGCATCGGATGCCACCAGATCATCGGCGGGTCGACGGCCGCGCATCAGGCGGAGATCCAGAAGGTGCGGAAGGCCTGGAGCGACCGGAAGCCGCCGGAATGGATCCGCATTCACGCGGTGCCCGGGTTCGTGCACTTTCCCCACATGCGCCATATCAAAGTGCTCGGCACGGGCCCCGAATCGTGCGCCAATTGCCACGGCCAGGTGAACGGGATGCCGCAGGTGTCCCAGGTGTTCACGTTGAAGATGGGATGGTGCATTCGCTGTCACGTGGAGCGGAAGGTGAGCCGCGACTGCTCGCTGTGTCATTACTAGTGCCGTTCCAACTATTCACGCCCATAGAGCTGTGGAAACAAGTTGGAACGGCACTAGTGGGAACGTCGGAGACGCTATGACGGACGGGATGAACCGGAGACGGTTCCTGAAGGTCCTCGGGGTGACCGGAGGCGGCGCCGCCGTCTTGTCGGGCTGCGGCATCGGCCCCGAGCCGACGGAAAAGCTGATTCCGTATCTCGTTCCGCCGGAAGACCAGACGCCCGGCATCCCCACCTGGTATGCGAGCACCTGCCGCGAGTGCGGCGCCGGCTGCGGGATCCGCGTGAAGGTGCGCGAAGGACGCGCGATCAAGATCGAAGGCAACCCCGACTCGCCCATCAATCAGGGGCGCCTGTGCGCCCGCGGTCAAGCTGCCTTGCAGGGACTCTACAATCCCGACCGGGTCACCGGCCCGATGCAGCGCAGTGCTTCGGGTCGATTGGAGCCGGTGGCCTGGGACCAGGCGATCGCGGCGCTCCAGGCGAAGCTCGGGGAGGCTCGAGGGAAGGGGATCGTGTTCCTCACGGGCCTCGAGTCCGGCAGCTTCGGGGAGCTGGTCGACGAGTGGACGAAGCAGGCCGGCGCCCGGCACCTGACCTACGAGCCGTTCGCCTTCGAGGCGTTGCGCGAGGGCAACCGGGCCGTCTTCGGCGACGCGAGTCTGCCCACTTACGACTTCGCTGCCGCGAAATACATCCTGTCGTTCGGCGCCGATTTCATGGAAACCTGGCTGTCGCCCGTGGGATTCCAGAGCGGGTTCACGCGGGCGCACAGCTTCGAATCCGGCACGAGCGCGGGCATGGCCAGGTTCGTGTACGTCGCCCCGCGCATGGCGCAGACGGCGCTCGTGGCGGACGAATGGGTGAGCGTGGCGCCCGGCGCGGAAGCATTGCTCGCGCTCGCCATGGCCCAGGTCATCGTGAGCAAGCGTCTGGGGCCGGTGCCGGCCGACGCGCAGCGGCTGAACCTCCCCGACGTGCAGCAGGTCGCGCACACAATCGGCGTGAAACCCGAGGACATCGAGCGGCTCGCCACGGAGTTCGCGCACTCCGGCGCGCCCCTCGCGGTAGCCGGCGGCATCGCCGCGCACTACGACAACGGGGCCGAGGTCGTCGCGGCGGTCAACATCCTGAACTACGTGGCCGGGGCGGTTGGCCGGACCGTGCGCTTCGGCGCCGACCTGGCCCAGGCGTCGTCCGGCAGCTTCCGCGATATGGCGGCGTTGACGAGCGACATGGCGCAGGGCGCGGTCGCAATGATTCTCGTCCACGGGGCCAACCCGGTGCACGCCCTGGGCGGCGTGTTCGCTCAGGCCTGGGCAAAGGTCGGCTACAAGGTGTCGTTCTCGTCCTATCTCGACGAGACCGCCGCCGGCGCCGATCTCGTGCTGCCCGATCTGCATCCACTGGAGCAGTGGAACGACAGCCGCCCGCGCGCCGGCGTGTTCGCGCTGCAGCAGCCGGCGATGCTGCCCGTGTTCGACGGCCCGAAGCAGACCGGCGACGTGCTGCTTCAGCTGGCGCGACAGCCGGGCAGCTACAAGAGCTACCTGCAAGGGAAGTGGTCGGCGCTGCAACAGCGCGGGGGCGGCGGCAAGCCCTTCGATCAGTGGTGGGGTGAGTCGCTCCAGCACGGTGGCGTCTACGGAGACGCACCGACCCGGGCGGTACGCCTGTCGCCTGACGCCACGAACGGCCTCTCCACGGCAGCGCTCGCCGTCGAGGGTACTGTGGCCGTGGTGTTCCCGCACTCGGTGCTGCACGACGGGCGCGGCGCCAACAAGCCGTGGCTCCAGGAGCTGCCCGACCCGGTCTCCAAGATGACCTGGCACGGCTGGGTCGAGGTGCATCCGGAGACGGCAGAGAAATGGGCGCTGGCCAGCGGCGACTTCGTGCTGATCAAGTCCGGCTTCGGCGCCGTGAGCGCGCCGGTGTGGATCACGCCCTCGGTGCGCCCCGGCGTGCTCGCGCTGCCGACCGGCCAGGGGCATAAGGCCTACGGACGCTACGCGCAGGATCGGTCGTTCAACGCCTTCGATCTGCTCTCGAGCGAGCCCAACCGATACGGCGGTCGGACCCACACCGTCGCGGTCACGGTTTCCAAGACCACCGACCACCGCCGCCTGGCCACGACCGAGGGAACCGGCCGTCACCTGGGAGAGACGATCGTTCCGTCGGTGCCGTTGTCGGAGGCACTCCGGCTACAACCCGGAGCGCACGCGATCGAGGAAGAGGGAACACCGGAATACTCGCGGTCGGCGCTGGAAGGGTGGGCCGAGGCCCAGCACGAACAAGCGTCCCTTGGCAATTATGCGGGAGACCATCCGCGCTGGGCGATGGCGATCGACCTGTCGAAGTGCACCGGATGCTCTGCGTGCGTGACCGCTTGCTACGCGGAGAACAACGTGGCCACGGTCGGTGAAGACCTGGTGGTCCGCGGCCGCGAAATGGCGTGGCTCCGCATCGAACGCTACTTCCGCCCGACGCCGTCCGGCTCGCTCACTGCGGTCACGGCCCCGATGTTGTGCCAGCAGTGTGGCAACGCGCCGTGCGAGCCCGTGTGTCCCGTCTATGCCGCCTACCACACGCCGGACGGGTTGAACGCCCAGATCTATAACCGCTGCGTCGGCACCCGCTACTGCTCCAACAACTGCCCGTACAAGGTGCGGGTCTTCAACTGGCACAACTACGCGGAGCAGGACGGCATCTGGGACGCGTTCCCGGAGCCGCTCACCTGGCAGCTCAATCCGGACGTGACGGTGCGCGAGAAAGGCGTGATGGAGAAGTGCACCTTCTGCGTGCAGCGCATCCGCGGCGTCCAGAACCGCGCGCGGATCGAGGACCGCGCCGTGGCGGACGGGGAGATTGTCCCCGCGTGCGCGCAAACGTGTCCGTCGGAGGCGATCGTATTCGGCGATCTCAATGATCCACGCTCGCGGGTACATGCCCTGGCCGAGGATCCGCGCGGCTATCACGTGCTCGCGGGCCTGAATACGAAGCCGGGCATTACCTACCTGGCCAAAGTGACGGCCGGGACAGAGGCCTGAGCGATGGCCCAGACACCTGTCACTTCGACCAGTCGTTTGACCTACGATTTCGTTACGCGAACCATCGCGCGCACGCTCGGCAACCCGGGCAGAGGCTATTTCCTGCTGCTGGGTGCGGCGCTCACCCTGCTCGCGATCGGGATCACCTGTCTCGTCTTGATGATCCGGTACGGCCTCGGCCTCGCGGGCTATGCCCACCCGGTGTACTGGGCGGTGTTCATCACCTGCTTTGTGTTCTGGGTGGGCATCGCGCACTCGGGGACACTGATCTCCGCGATCCTCTATCTGTTCCGATCGGGCTGGCGCACGGCGGTGTATCGCACCGCCGAAGCGATGACCGTGTTCGCCGTGATGACGGCGGGGTTGTTCCCGCTGATTCACATCGGGCGCCAATGGTATTTCTATTGGCTGATCCCCTACCCGAATGAGCGCGGGCTGTGGCCCAACTTCAAATCGCCGCTCATCTGGGATGAGTTCGCGATCGGGACCTACTTCACCGTCTCGACCGTGTTCCTGATCATGGGACTCATCCCCGACATCGCCGCGGTGCGCGACCTGGCGACGGGGTGGCGCAAGAAGCTGTACGCCCTCACGTCGATCGGCTGGCGCGGTACCAACGAGCAGTGGCGCCACTACACGCGCGGCTACCTGTATCTGGCCGCGTTGGCCACACCGCTCGTGCTCTCGGTGCACAGCGTCGTGTCGTGGGACTTCGCCATGGCGCTGGTGCCGGGCTGGCACGCGACACTGTTCGCGCCCTATTTCGTCGCCGGGGCCATTTACTCGGGCTGCGCGATGGTGATCACGCTGATCGTGCCGATCCGGCGGCTGTTCCACCTGGAGGAGTTGATCACCGTCGATCACTTCGAAAATCTCGCGAAGCTCTGTCTGCTGACCGGGATGATCGTGGGGTTCGCCTACGTGACGGAGTATTTCGTCGCCTGGTTCGGGGGCAATCCGAGCGAGCGGGCGGCATTCTGGAACCGGGCGTTCGGGTCGTTCTGGTGGGCGGGCTGGACCATGATCATCTGCAACGGCTTCCTGCCGCTGCTGCTCTGGTTCAAGAAGATCCGCACCAACATCACGTCCCTGTTCGTCATCTCCATCTTCGTGAACATTGGGATGTGGTTCGAGCGGTTCGTCATCATCGTGGTCTCGCTGGCCGGCGAGCCGTACGAGAAGTGGGCCAACGGAGGCTACAATCCGACCTGGGCCGATTGGGGCATCATGGCCGGGAGCTTCGGCTGGTTCTTCATGTGGTTCCTGCTGTTCGTGAAGAACTTTCCGGCGGTGGCGATCTCGGAGATCAAGGAAGTCCTGCCGCCGCCCCAGCGCGCGCCGGGGAGGGCAGCATGATGCTCCCCGGGGCGTTGCGCGAAATCTTCCACCGGCCCGCCACTCCCGGGGTGCTGGGGGTGTTCGCGCATCTCGATTCGACCGTGGCGGCGATCCGGTCGCTCAAGGCCGGCGGTCACGGGGACGCGATCACGGTGTACTCGCCTGTGCCGCGCCACGAGCTCGAAGATGTGCTCGCGCGGCCTACCAGTCCCGTGCGGATGTGGACCTTGATCGGTGGCATGACCGGGTGCGGCATCGGCGCCTGGATCACGCTGTACATGTCGTACGACTGGCCGGTCGTGGTCGGCGGTAAGCCGGTGGGATCGATTCCGCCGTACATCATCATCATGTTCGAGATGACGGTGCTGTTCGGCGCGCTCACCACGATCCTCGGGCTGCTGTTCAACGCGCTGCTCGCCTCACGCCACCAGGGCACCACCGCGTACGATCCCCGGTTCACCAACGACAAGTTCGGCGTGTTCGTCCGCTGCGGCACCGATCAGGCCGCGGCGATGGAGAGCCTCCTGAAAGGCGCGGGAGCCGAGGAGGTGCGTCGTGCGTAAACCGGCGGCCCTGCTCGCCCTGCTGCTCGTGGCCGGCTGCGACCCCGACTACGTGGTGCACCACGTCGGGTGGTTCGCCACCATGCGCCACCAGCGCAGCATCAAGCCGTACGCCATGCCGCGGGCGACGGTACCCGGGGCGGTGCCGGTGGACGGGTCGGAAGTCGACTCGATCGGGCTCGACGCGGGTGGCCGCAGCACGACCGCCGATCGCCTGGTCAATCCGCGCGCCCGGACCTCCGAGTCCCTGAACCGGGGCAGGGCGGAGTACGAGACGTTTTGCCTCGTGTGCCACGGCGACGCGGGCCGTGGCGACGGGCCGATCTCGTCAACGGTGGGCGGGCCGTTCGTCGGGGTCCGGTCGCTGGTCAACGACAGCCTCGCCCGACGCAGCGACGGGTACATCTACGGGGTCGTGATCCACGCGCCTGGCATGCGCGGCTTGATGCCGATCTACGGCGACAAGATCCACGGCACCGATCGCTGGGATGTGGTCAACTACGTGCGGTTTCTGCAGCAGCAGGCCCGCTCCGGAGGAAACCCGTGAGCGCCGCCACGGTGAGCCGCGCCGATCTGGCGCACAAAGCGCGGGGGTTCCCCGTCGCCACGTTCCGGATGGTCGGTCTCGGCGCCACGGCTGTCGGCCTCGTGTTGTTGCTCATCAGCCTCAAGGGGCACGCCGCCCGGGTGTGGCAGGCCTACCACTTCAATTTCATTTTCTGGCTCGGGCTCGCCCAGGCGGGAGTCGTCGTCGCGGCCACACAGAAACTCGCCAAGGGGCGCTGGTCCGGTCTCGTGATCCGCCTCGCCGAGGCGTCCGTCGCGTTCCTGCCGATCGCGGTCGTGCTCTTCTTCGTCTCCTTCTTCGGTCGCAGCTACATCTATCCCTGGATCGCCGAGCCGCGCGCGGATCTGGGCTGGTGGCTCAAGCCGACATGGTTCTACCTGCGCGATGGAGCGGTGCTGGCACTGCTTGCCTGGCTCTCGTGGCGGTTCGTGCGTCGCGACCTGGCGCCCGACGTGGCCGAGCTGGCCGGGGGCCAGGCGGTGGAGTCCACCGAAGCGGAGCGGGGCTTGCTCGCACGCGACGCGGCACTCGTGGCGGTCGGTTTCGCGTTCGGCCTCAGCCTGATCGCGTTCGACACCGTGATGTCGCTCGCGCATAAATGGGTGAGCAATCTGTACGGGGCGTTCTACTTCATGGGCAGCTTTCTTACGGCCCTGATGTGGCTCGCCGTGCTGAGCATTCGCATGCGCCAACGCATGGGCCTGGAGGACCTGTATTCCAGGAAGCAGCAGCACGATCTGGCCAAGCTGTGCTTCGGCTTCACGGTGTTCTGGGCGTACCTGATGTTCTCGCAGTTCCTCGTGATCTGGTACGGTAATCTGCCGGAGGAGACGTACTTCGTCTTCTACCGGCTGTGGGGACCGTGGCGCCCGTTCGGGATCGCCGTGTTCCTGATGGTATTCCTGATTCCGTTCATCTCCTTGCTCGGCGAGAAGCCGAAGAAGACGCCGGGCTGGCTGCTCGCCATCGCCCTGGTGAGCCTGGCCGGCGTGTGGCTCGAGCGGTACCTCGAGATCGTGCCGTCGATCAACGGCGGGGCCGGCCCGGCCATCGGTGTGCCCGAGCTCGGCGCCTTGCTGCTCTTCGGTGGGTTGTACGCGCTCTCTTACAGCTGGTTCGCCGGCCGCTACCCGATGATTTCTCCTCGTCTGGCCGCCGATACGCTCGAACGGGAGCACGGCCACTAGCTGGTGACGTCGGGCAAATCCTGCCTGAACGAGCCATCCATCCGGAGCGAAACCCGGCGGCCTACTCAGGGTATGAGGGCGCGAGTCGGGTTCGCTTACATCCGGAGGGTCTCATGCGCAACGGCGGTCTGATAGCGGTGGCGGCGGTCCTGATCGCCGCGGGTTGCAGTGACAGTACAGGCGGAGGGGGCGGGGGAGGACGCAGCACTACTATCACCGTCGGGAACAACACGTTCACACCTACACCCGACACCGTTGCCGCAGGACAGGTAACGTTCAGTTGGTCGACACCTTCGAACGGCCACACCGTGACCTGGGACAGCGGGCCCGGAACTCTGCCGGCGAACACCGGAACACTGACCTCTGGGACAGTGGTGGTGACATTGCAGGCGGGCACCTACCAGTACCATTGCGCGATCCACGGGAGTATGCGCGGCATGATCGTCGTTCAATAGCCGGCGGTGCTTTGACAGCTACGAGGCTGCCCGGCGCGGATTCCGCGCCGGGCGCTTAGTTTCCGGGCCATGAGCGAGACGCCAGACACCCTCGAAGGCTTCCGGCATTTCCGGGAGAAAATGAACTCCGCCATCCTCGCGGCGGACAATCTGAACATCAAGCGCTTCTTTGCCCTCGACACCCGCACCTACGAAGCGGGTGCCTTACCGGTGAAGACCAAGGAGCTGCTCGGCCTCGTGGCGTCGCTCGTGCTGCGGTGCGACGATTGCATCACCTACCACCTGGTGCGTTGCCGGGAGGAGGGCGTGAGTCACGCGGAGCTGTACGACGCGTTCGCGGTCGGGTTAGTGGTGGGCGGGTCGATCGTGATCCCCCACCTGCGACGCGCGGTGGCTCGGCTCGAGGAGCTGCCCGAGCGGTGAGCGTATGGCGCGCGGCCGCCGAACTTGCGCGCGCCGGAGCGGGGGGCGCGCTGGCGACCGTCGCGCGCACGACCGGCTCGACGCCGGTCCCCGTCGGCACCAAGATGCTGATCGGTCCCGCGGGCCGCCTCGCCGGGTCGGTGGGCGGTGGCTGCGTCGAGGCCGACGTCATCGAGGCGGCGGTCGACGCCCAGCCGCACGGCCCGCGCATTCTCACCCACCACTTGAATGCCGACGTCGCCGGTGATCTGGGCCTGTCCTGCGGCGGAACCGTGGAAATCGTGATCGAGCCGCTGGTCGCCGTTCCCGGGTACGTGCAGGCGCTGGAACAAGTCGCCGCCAGCCTCGCGGGGATCTTGACCACCGGGCTCGATTGGTCGGCGGGACCGGTCAAGCGATTCTCCCCACAGGCGATTGGACCCGGGGCGCCGGCGGCGGCGTTGTCGGACGATCGGGGCACCATGGTGGAGCGTCTGGTGCCGGCCCCGCGCGTCATCGTGTTCGGTGCGGGTCACGTCGGCAGCGCCATCGCGCTGGCGGCGGCGACCGCCGGATTTCAAGTCCTCGTCCTGGACGACCGGCCGGAGTTCGCCGATCCGTCGCGATTCCCGGACCCCATCAGCGTCTGCGTCGTGCCGGCCCACGACACGCTGGGGCGCTTCGCCATCACCGCGGCCGATGCGGTGGTCATCGCCACGCGGGGCCACCGGCACGATGCGCTCATCCTCGAGCGGGTGGCGCCGTCGATCGCGAGTTATGTCGGCCTGCTGGGGAGCCGCCGCAAGAAGTCCGTCGTGACCAAGGCGCTCGTCCGGGCCGGGGTCCCGATGGAGGCGCTCGAACGGGTACGGGTTCCCGTCGGGCTGGCGATCGGAGCGGTGACGCCAGAGGAGATCGCCGTGAGCGTGGTCGCCGAATTGATCGCCTGGCGGCGTGGGGTCGCTACGGTCTGATCAGCTCCAGCAGTTTGCTCAACGAATCCATCGGCAGCGGCCCCGAGATCTCGACCCGCAGCCCGCCGACCAACCGGGCCAGCCGCTCGTTCGCGGTGGCTTTCGCCGCGCGGCCGTCCACCACCAGCCCCTGGTCGTCCTGGCGCCCGGCTTGCGCGCCCTCGTCGATCGGTCGCTCGAACAACGACACCACGACGCCGGCGATTTCCTGCTCCACTATCACTTCCCGTGCCACGCTCGGGTTGCGCCGCAGGGAGCGGACGACGTATCCCGGGATGGCTACCGGCGCGACTCCGAGGAGGTCGCGGGCGAAGGCGGGGGCCGGCGTGGCCACGATGGCGTTGCTCGCCACCGACGCGGATGGCGCCGCCTGTCGCTCGTCCGATTCCACGCGAGCCGGGCGATCGGCGAGGGCCCCAATCGCCGCCGGAGGCGGTGGAACCCGCCGCCCCGCGGCGGGCGTGGCCGGCCGGGTTTCGGCCTGCGCGACCGGTGCTCGTGCCGCGTCGAGTGCCGGAGTTGTCGGCGCTTCTGCCGTCGAAGGAGCCATTCGCAGACTGCCCCCGTACCACCCGAGTCCCAGGGCGAGCACGACCGTCGCAGCCCACGCCAGTGGCACGCGAAGCCTCCGCCACACTGGGCGCGGCGGACGCAGCTGGTGCAGGGGAGGGGCGGCGTGGTCAGGACCCGGCGGGACCGCGACGCCGAGCAGTCGCGCGGCCCGCTCGATCAGCGCACGTTCTTCGTCGAGCCGCGCGCGACAGCCGGAGCATCCGGCGAGATGCGACTCGAGCTGCTCGATCTCGACCGGAGCCAGCTCTCCGTCGAGATAGGCGTGCAGGGTTCCGTCATCCACGTGCGACATGCTCGGCCTCATTTCCCTTCTCGTATGCCTCGACCAGCCGCCGCCGCGCCCGCGACAGGGTAGTGCCGATGGCGCCCCGGGCGAGCCCGGTCTGGGTGGCGATTTCATCGTAGGACTGTCCGGCATCCCACAGCAGCAGCACTTCACGATCCCGGGGCGTCAGGTCCTCGAGTGCCTGGCGCACGCGCACCCGATCCTGTTCGGCATGGATCGCTTCATCGGGGGCCGGAACGGCGGTCTCGGATTCCTGCGTCAGCAAGGTGAGGTGACGCCGTTCCCGGGCCTGCCGTCGTGCTTCGTCACGCGCCATGTTCGCCGCGACCACGAAGAGCCATCCGCGCGCGTTGTCGGGTCGATGAACCAGGGCCCGGGCGAACGCCTCCTGAGCGAGATCCGCGGCGCGCTCGGCGTCCCAGACCTTGCGGTACAGGAATCGCACGAGCGCGGCGTACGTGCTTTTGTAAACCTCTGCCAGATCTTCGGGCATCGATCCTCAGGACCGGAAAGCACGCACCAGGGCCTCGAGCTCTCCCTGTCGCCAGGCGTTCTTGCCCCGTGCGCCAATCTCGATACTCACGCGCCGCCCGGCCACTAAGACCCTGGGCGTCAAGCTCACCGCTCGCCCCAGCTCGGGCAGCGCCCGGAGCAGCGCGAAATATGCGTCGCTGAAGGGGGCCACGGTGGTGACGGGCAGCGAATCTACATGCCGCAAGTCGGTCCAGACATCCTGGCGGAGGATGAACAACCGGCCGTCAATACGCCGGGTGGGATTGATTCCGGCGCGGCCGCGCAGCAGGAGATCCATCTCTTCCCGGTCGCCCGCCACGATCGACTTGGACGCCAGCTGTCCATCGAGCCGCGCCTGCGCGACCGCTCCGGCACCTGCCTGATCTCGGGGCGCCGTCGACGGAGCAACCCGCATCTGATCCTCCATTCGGCTTGCCACCGGGCCCGGCTCCTGCACCAGATACGACGTGTATTCGGTCAGGACGCCGTGGCGCAGCGCGAGGTCCTTCAGCGCGGTCATCAGCTCCGCCGTCTGCCCGTGCAACCGGATCTCACGCGACAAGGCGCCGGCCTTGCGGGCAGCCCAGAGCCGCGGGACGAATTCGTTGGCCATCCGCTCCAGCGGGAATCCGGCAACGGTCGAGAACCGCTCGACGCTACCGTTGCGGCGACCCTGTAGCGTGACCGGCTGTTCGCCGCGGTTGGGCCCCCGGTAGCGACCGAAGACCACCATCTCATCGCCGGCGAAGAGATCGGGCAGGATTCTGGGTGGGAGGTCGTACAGCTCGATGCCGTCCGCGGCACTGAGGGCGACGTCGGTCAGCACGGGGCTGGCGATTCTCGCCGACAATGCCCCCACGACGGGCTCGATGTCGGCGCCGGGTATGACATACTGAGTGACGCCCCGCGCTTGCTCGGTGAGCCGGTCGAGCAGATATGTGTTGACGTCATAGCCGATGCCGAAGGAGAACACCCGATAGGTCCCGCGCCGTTCCTCGGCGTGCGCGGCGATGCGCTCGGGGTCCTGCTCGCCCACGGTCGGCAGGCCGTCGGTGAGGAAGACGACGACACCCAGCGCGCCGCCGGCGGGCGAGACGCTGAACGCTTCCTCCAGGGCGGCGGCGATGTTGGTGCCGCCACCGGTTTCGAGCGCGCGCACCCAATCGACCGCGCGGCGCCGGTTGTCCGGGGTGAGTGTGGTCCACTCCGCGGCAAAACGACGCACGCCGCTCTCGAAGGCGACGAGCCGGAACCGATCTCCTTCGCGCAGCGAGCCCAGCAGCTGCTCGAGCGCCGCCTTGGCCTGCGCGAGCTTGTCACCCGACATGGAGCCGGACACGTCGAGCACCGCGACGACGTCGCGGCGTAGCGTCGCCCCGGGCGTGGCCCCGGGGGCCAGGAGCAGCATGAAGTAGCCGTCTTCGCCGGGCGGGCGGTGGGCGACGACCGAGAGCCCGACCAGACCGCGAGCGAGCGGAAGGAACAAGTCGAGATCGCCGGTCACGGCGGAATCGGCGAGCGTCACCTCGAGCCGGCCGTCGGCGCGACGGGTGCGCACTTGATGCGTGGGGGAGTACGGGTCGCCGAAGTGGTCGGCGCCCTCCGCGGACAACCGGAAGCTGCGGGCGGCGCCCGCGGTGCCCGGGCCGGTGCCCGTGGCGTACCGGAAGCGCCAAGCATCTCCTTCGCGATCGAGGATCTGGGTGTAGCGCAGCGTGATCTTCCGAGTTTCGCCGGGGTTGATGGGAAACACCCGGGCGCGAATCAGACCATGGCCTTCGAGCTCGATGAGCGCCGGGTCGCGCTTGCGCCGCACGATCTCCTCGTAGATGGTGCGTGCCTGATTGGCGTCCATTGTCTCACCGCGCAGCTCGACGTCACCCTGCCACAAGGAGAAGCTGCCGAACGCAGCCTCGCCGGGCAGCGGGTAGTGATAATCGCCCTCGCCGAGGCCTGCACCACGGTTCTGGAACCATTCCTCGACCGTCACCTGCGCGATGCGGCCCTGCAGCGTGACGGAGACCGTGCTGCGGAGCTTTTCGACACCCCAACCGGGGCCAGGGCGAGACGGCTCGATCCAACCTTGGGCGTGGAGGGACAGGGGTACGGCGCCGAGCGACAAGATCGTAAGCAGGGTGCGGGGACGCATCGTTTCATTCCTGTCGGAGACGCCAGAAGAGACGATCGAAGGGATTGAGATTGCACACCTGGATTGCCACAGGCTCGGCGGGCCTCCCGTTTCACGGTCCTCCCGTGTATCGTGAACGCGCTCATGCGAGCGGGGACATTCGAACTTTCTGGAGGATGTACACGATGCGGCTTACCTGGATTGGGGCAGCGCTGGCGCTCGGCGCGCTGGCGTGCGGAGAAAAGAAGGCGGAGCAGGCAGGGCAGTCGGCGGCGCAGCCGGAAATGTCCGCGGCTCAGCCGGCTGGAGCGGTGGTCGAGATCAAGATGGTGGGTAGCGGCAACAGCTACCGATTCGAGCCGGCGACATTCACCGTGCCGGCCGGCGGCACGGCGCGCTTCATCAATATCGAGGGTGGGCCGCACAATGTGTCGTTCTACGCGGATTCGATTCCGAGCGGCGCCGCGGACAAGCTGAACGCCGCGATGGCGAATCGGATGGACAATCTGGCCGGCCCGTTCTTGGTGACCGCCAACGATCATTACGACGTGTCGTTCGCAGGGTTGCCGCCGGGCGTGTACAAGGGCTTTTGCACGCCCCACGTGGCGCTCGGTATGAAGTTCACGGCGACGGTGCAGTAAGCCAGACCCCGCGAGGGTGAGGAATCGAGCGGCCCCGGGAATACCCGGGGCCGCTCGCTTTTCGGTGGGGCGGCGGGGGTTCGGAACGGCCGCTACCTTTGGCGCCGCCCCTGCGGCCCATGTCCACGTTCTTCGAGCAGCTGCGCGAGTCTCTGGCCCCCGAGTTCCAGCTCGAAGGAGAGTTGGGACGTGGGGGGATGGGGACGGTCTTCCTCGCCCGCGACGTGGCGCTCGACCGGCCGGTGGCGATCAAGTCGATGCGCCCAGAATACGCAAGCGCCGCGGCGGTGGAACGGTTTCAGGGTGAGGCGCAGACGCTCGCGAAGCTGCGACACGCGCACATCGTCCCCGTGCATGCCACCGGCCTCGCGCGCGGCCTGGGGATTCCCTTCTATGTAATGGACTATCTCGTGGGTGAGACGCTGGAGCAGCGTCTCGTGCAGGGCGCGTTGCCGCAGGCGGATGCGATTCGACTGTGTGGCCAGCTGCTCGACGCGCTCGCCGTCGCGCATCGCCACGGGATCGTGCATCGCGACATCAAGCCGAGCAACGTCTTCCTGGAGGGTGGCGGCGCGATCCTCACCGACTTCGGGATCGCCAAACGTCTGGACCGGCAAGAGGCGGCACTCACGGCTCCGGGGCAAGCGTTGGGGACCCCGCTCTACATGCCGCCGGAGCAATCCTCCGGCAGAGACGTCACGCCCCAAACCGATCTGTGCGCGCTCGCCATGGTCGTCTACGAAGCGCTGACCGGGCGGCAATGGCTGCTGGAGTCTCCCGAGGCGGCTCGTTGGGACGGCGTGCCAAAGGGCCTCCAGGTGGTGCTGGAGCGCGCGCTCGCCGAATCTCCCAAGCAGCGGTGGCCAGACGCTCAGGCGTTCCGGCGGGCGTTGCTCGAAGCGACACCCGGCGCGGCCACGAGCCTGTGGGCGAAGCGCGTGGGAATTGCGGTGGCCGTGGTTGCTGCCGCCTGGGTGGTCTCGCACGTTCCCCGGGGCCCCGTTTCCGACCTTCGCATCGAGTCTTTGGTCGCCGAAGGCACCGGCGGCTCGGCGTTCCTAGGCGATTCCATCGCGGCGCTCGTGGCAGGGCACCTGACCGGGTTTCCGGACTTCACCGTGCTCGGGCCTGGGCGCTCCGGGCGGGTCCGTGATGTGGTCAAGGGGACCGTCTCGCTCGCGGGTCCCTGGCTCCGGATCACGATGCGACTGCGGGAGCGTCAATTCGCCATCACCACCGCGGCCAGCGACTGGCGGGCCGCCGGCGACGTCCTCGCCGACAGCCTCCTGATGCGCGTGTTCAGCGGAACGGCGCTCGATTCCGAGGTGCCGGTACGGGTGCTGCCGCTCACTCCCGCGGGGCTCCGGGCGTTTCTCGCGGCCGAGAAACTGTTCGCCGCCGCGCGCTGGCGCGAGGCATACGCCGCCTACGATGAGGCGACCACGGTCGACTCCACCTGCTGGCTGTGCGTGTGGCGCCATACCGAAACCCGACGCTGGCTCGGCCAGGACGACGACACGGTCGGCATCCGGCGGGCGCTGGAGCACATCGCGCTGTTTCCTCCACAGTACCAGAGTCTGATACGCGTCGACACACTTCCGCTGTTGGCGCGGCTCGACACGCTCGACGCGCTGCACAAGCGGTCTCCGGCGTTCCTGTTCGGGGAGTTCCGCTACGGGGACGAGCTAATGCATCGCGGGCCGCTGATCGGCCGGGCGCGAGGGGAAGCGGCGCAGCATTTCCAGGCCGCACTGAACGTGCGCCCGGACTTCGCACCGGCCGTCGAGCATCAGCTCTGGCTTGCCGTGCTCGAGGAAGACGGTCCGCGCGCACGCGCGGCGCTGGAGGAGTTGGGACACATCAACCAGCTGCAGCAACTCACGTCCGGCGTTCCCGAGCTGCTGCAGGCCGCCTTTGCCTGGCGATTCCTGCCGCAGCAGCAGGCCGAAGTGCTGACCCGGCAAGCCATCGATGAAGCGAAGCGGAAAGGCATCGGCGCGCTCGACGTAGGGGCGCGGTACTTGAACGGGTTCTCGGTTCCGGCGGGCGCCGTCTGGATCGGCCGGCTGCTGGAGAGCGAGCCGCGCTACGGACGCTCGGCGCTCATCGCCCAGGCGTTCGGGCACGCTGCCCTGGGCCAGCTCGATTCGTCCTGGATGAATCTCGATCGGCTCCGCGGGATCTACCCAGACCCGGCCGTCGCCGTCCTCCGGCTGGAGCTCGAAGGGTTGGTGCTGCTGTTCGCGGTAGACCCAAACGCCGCACCGGGAGTGGATACCCTCGCGAACCGGCTCGCGAACATCGCGAGCACGACCAACCTTCCGGTCGGCTTGCGCCAGCGCACGGGGTGGCTCGCGGACTTACTGCAATGTCGGTTCCCCGCGGCTCTGGCTCGAACGAGCTCCGGTTTGCGCGCTTGGCCAGCCTATCCGCCGGAATTGGAGGGGCTGCTGCGGGCCTGCCGCGGCGCCGAGGCCGGCCGGCTGCGGGAAGCGGTGGATTCCACGGACCGGTTCATCGACCTGACGGCCTGGCCGATTCGCGATTTCCCCGTCTATCGCACGATGCTGCACCTGCTACGGGCCGATTGGCTGACGCGCCTGCGGCGCCCCGAGGCGGCCGTGAACGAGCTGCTCTGGGCCGAAAACTTCGACCAGGCCACCCTGCCGACCGGCGACCCGCAACCGATGGACGTGGACTGGGCGTTCCGGCCATGGGCGCGGTGGCGGCGTGCCGTGTTGCTTCGTCCGACCGGCAGACGCGAAGATCTGTGCCCGCTGTACGCGACGATCGAGCGTTTGTGGCGGGGCGGGGAACGCCCATTCGCGGCGCGCGCCGACAGCGCGGCACGACTTGCTGCGGAGCTGCACTGCGCAGGCTCGAGCCAGTGATCCACTGCCGGGTGCTCGGACCCATCGAAGTGAGCGTGGACGGCGGTCCGGCTCCCCCCGAGCTGCTCTGGCGCAAGAATCTCGCCTTGCTCGTGTATCTCGCCCGCTCGCCCAAGCGCAGCCGCAGCCGCGAGCACTTGATCGGGTTCCTGTGGCCCGACAAGCCGGAGCAGGCGGCGCGGCATTCGCTCAACGAGGCGCTACGTCCGATCCGCCGCTGTCTGGGAGAAGACCAGGTCAGCGCGCAAGCGGATCGGGTTCAGCTGGAGCCGGGCGCGGTGCGACTCGATACGGAGGAATTCGAAGCACTGACCCAGGCGGGTGATTGGCCCGGGGCGGCCGCGCTGGTTTCGGGCGTGTTTCTAGAAGGGCTGGCCATCCCGGGGGCGTCGGGGTTTGAGGAGTGGCTGACCGTCGAGCAGCGCATGTGGAGTCAGCGCACGGTGGAAGCGCTGCTGCACGCGGCCGAGGGGGAGCTGGAGGCCGGACGTGTGCGTGAGGCGGCCGTGGTCGCCGCTCGTGCGCGCGCCATCGATCCCGTCTCGGAGTCGTCGGCGCGAGCATTGATGCGGGCGCTCGCGCTGGACGGCGATCGCGCCGGGGCGCTGCAGACCTACGAGGAGCTTCGGGCGCGGCTCGAGCAGGACCTGAAGGCACGGCCAAGCGCCGACACGACGGCGTTGATGGAGCGGATCCAACGCGAGCGCGAGCGCCGGACATCAGTGCCCCGGGTCCGGGATGCCGGACCGGAGCGTCGTCGAGCGCCGCTGGTCGGTCGCGAGAGGGAGCTGGGCGGTCTCTGGGAGGCGTGGCGGCGTGGACCGGCCGCGGGCACGGCCGCGGCCGTCGTGGTCGCCGGAGACGCCGGCGTTGGGAAGACTCGCCTCGTGGACGAGCTTGTGGCCCGGATCCGACTCGAGGGTGCTGTTCCCGCCCTGGTGCGCGCGGTGGAGGGCGATCTACAGACTCCCTGGAATGGTCTCGTGGGGTTGGCCGCGGGCGGGCTGCTGGATGCGGCAGGCCTCGCCGCGGCCCCACCGGCTGCGCTGGCCTGGTTTGCGACACGCCTCCCCGATTGGGCCGACCGTTTCCCTTCGATTCGACACGCGACGCCGCTCGAGTCTCCCGCTCACGCCTTCACCGACGTCCTCAGAGGAGCGCTCGACGAGCAGCCCCTGGCGCTCGTGGTGGACGACGCCGAGCGAATCGATCGTGACTCGCTGCTCGGCTTGATCGGGGCGCTGCGGGATTTCGCCCGGCGGCCGTTGTTTCTCGTGCTGACGGTCCCATCCGGATCGGTGCGTGCCGAGCTGGACGAGCTGCAGGCGGGCATCGGTCGAGACGTGGACGGCTGCGTGGTCCGACTCGGACCGTTACCGTCCGCCGATGTGCACCGCCTGGCCCGGTGGGCCGTGCCGACATACGAAGCGGCCGCCCTGGATCGCCTCACGCGTCGGGTGTACGCCGATTCCGCGGGGCTGCCGTTACTGGCGATCGAGCTGCTCAATGCCGTGGCGCTGGGGCTCGATCTCGCGACGATCCATGGTGCCTGGCCTGAGCCGCTCAGGACTCTCGACCAGACCCTCCCCGGGGACCTGCCCGAGGGAATCGTCAGTGCGATCCGCGTGGGGTTCCGCCGGCTCAGTCCCGGGGCCCAGCGGGTGCTGCAGGTGGCCGCGGTGCTGGGGGCGCCGCTCGAGCTCGACCGGGTGACGCGCGCGAGTGGGCTCGCGGCGGAGGCCACCATCGACGCATTGGACGAGCTGGAGTGGAACCGCTGGCTGACGGTCGACGGCCGTGGGTACGGATTCGCGGCCCGGATCGTCCGGGAGGTCATCGCGCGCGACCAGCTGACGGAGGGGCAACGCCAGCGGATCCTGGCGGCGGCGGGCGAGGCGTCTTGAAGATGGCTTGAGACCGCGGTGTGAATGTCTTCCCGTCCATTATAGGGAAGGCACGATGCAGTTGGGTCATGTGGGCATTGCGCTGGCGATTGCTTCGCTCGATCCCCGTCCGGAAGTGTTCGCGATCGTCGGGGCGGCGCAGTTTCTCCCCAACGCCGACTCGCTGGTGATCCGGGCGGGATGGGCGAAACCCGAATTTCACGGCACCTGGAGCCACAGTCTCGTCTTCTGCCTCGGCGTGACCCTGCTGGCCGTCATCGCCTTTGGCCCCTGGCTTGGCTGCCTGGCCGGGCTGAGTCTCGCCGCGCACGTCGTCGCCGACATGCCGACGGATACCGGCATTCCGCTGCTGCTGCCGTTCAGCCGGCGCCGCTTCTCGCTCGCCTTGTGGACGAATTCGGGCTACTGGGGTCGCGCGATGTACGTCGGTTACTATCGACAGCCGTGGGCGTGGATTCTCGAAGGTCTCGTCTTCGCCGCGGCGGGATGGCGCTATCTACGCTAGGGGGCGCGCAAACTCCACGCAGCACACATTTCTTTCATGTCCGGCTGCACGATCTGATCGACAAAGCCGACGATGGTATCGAAGCTACGGCACGCTCGGATCACGCGCGCCGTGTCACCATGTTGCATGGCGAGGCGAACCAGATCGCGCCGCAGCGGCCACAGTGAGGCGACCAGGCCGAAGGGTGCGGCGAGCACGGCGTAGCGTTGCGTAGCCTCGTCCCAGAGCGAAAGGGCGGCCGCCGTGTCGCCATGGACCAGCAGGCGGCGCGCTTCCAGATCTCTTCCCAGGCTCGACGCCAAGGGTGAGCTGTCGAGGGCCGTCAGGCGCCCGAGGGCGTTGATCTGCGGGCCTGAGTTTGCGGCGGAAATCCCCAGCAGCCAGAGCTGGGTCGCGCTCGTATCGGTACCGCGACCCGAGACGATTCGCTTCCGCGCGCCCGTGGCTTCGCCCAAGGGCCGTAGACCGGCAGTGTGGGCGAGTAGCACCAGCCAGGCGTCGCGCTCGGTCGCCTCTGCGCCTGAGCTCGCCAACCGCACGCGCGCACTGTCGGGCCAGCCTTCCCGCAAGTCGGCAGCGAGCCCGAAGCGCAACGCCAGGGTCCGCTCGTAGGGGTTTCTCGCCCGGTGCGCCAGCGCGCGCAGGATGCTTCGTGCGGGGCCATGCCGCTGCTCTGGGGTACCGGCCTGGGCGGCTTGGAAGGCGAGAAACTCGAGGACGGTAAAGTCGTGCCGGTCGAGCGTCTTCAGCACGTTGGGCGCGTCCTGCTCGTGAAACAGGAACGTGTCGGCCAGTCCGATGACCTCCGCCACCACGGAGGTGGAATCGATGCGGCGATATTCGCTGATCAGGCGTTGCGCTTTGTCATTCTCTCCGAACAGGTGGGCCAGGGAAATGCTGTTGGCGATCGCGGCGGCAAAATGCGGGTCCATGTCATGTACGGAGTCGAACGCAGCCCGGGCCGAATCGAGTGGATGGTCGATGTCGAACAGCTGGCCGAAATAGTAGTAGAACTCGGCCAGCGCGAACCGGGCCCAGATACTCCCCGCGTCTCTGTTCACGGCCTCGCGGAACTTCTCCAGCGCCGCGGCGCCGTTCCCGCGCTTCACGAGCTGGATGTATCCCTCCAACAGCAGGCTATCGGACGGCGTCATACTCGAGGTATGTCGACTGGCGCTGTCCATCGCTGCGCGGAGCAAATCCTCCTGTGGCTCCACTTGGGCGAGGACAAGGACTCGTCGCAGATACGCTGGGGCGAAGTCGGGGTCCCGGCGCGTGACGCTGTCATAGAGGGCAGTGGCGGTCGCGTAGGCGCCGTGGCGGAACGCTTCGTCGGCGTTGAAGTACGCCGCGATGGCGTCCTTGCCGCGTGGAATCGTCGCGTAGGCATTGGGGCTGAATTCGGCGCCCACGACGCCCAGGATCTTCGCCCAGAGTGTGTCCATCACCGCAGTTAGAGCGTCGACGGGTCCCTTTGCTTCCACGGTTGCTTCTTCGTCCGTTCGCCCGGTCTCGAACAACTTCGCGGTGAGGAAGACGCTATCACCCTGGAACAAGAGGGAAACGGGGTTGAGGAAGTATTTGGTGCCCAACTGTTGGGCGACGGAATCTGCTTTGGCTCTGGTCACCGGGTTCGGGCCGGTCTGGGCGCGTACCTGGTCGAATGGAGCGTAGGCGTAGAGCTTGGGCACGGAACTAAACCGCCCCAAGAACCACATGGCCATGTCCTCGACCGGGTAAGGTTTTGGCCCCAGGGTGGTGAACGGCATGACCGCGACGCTCGGCGGAACCGCGGCAGCCTCGTGGCGCCCCAGGGCGATCTTACCCACGATGAGCAGGGCGGCGACGATCACCGCGCCCAGCAGTGCGGCCTGGCGGCGAGCACCCGAGGAGGCGCGCTTGATCTGCGCCAGCCACTGCGCGGCGCTGGCGGGACGATCCTCCGGCTGTTGCGCCAGCGGGGCCACGAGGGCCGCGGCGAGTCGCGGCGCGATCTCCGGTCGGGCAGCATGGAGCGCCCGCGCCGGGGCGTCGGTGGAGGCCGCCAACATGGGGAGCGAGCCGGTCAACGCCTCGTACGCCACGATCGCGAGCGCGTACAGATCCGCGCGTCCGTCGATACGGCGGCCGAAGGCCTGCTCGGGCGCCATGTAGTCCGGCGTGCCGATCGCCGCCCCGACCGCGGTGAGCGCGCCGCTCGTCGTCGGCGAGACGTAGGCCACCCCGAAGTCGGTGAGCAGCGCCCGCCCGGTCTCGTCTTCGATCATGATGTTGGCGGGTTTGACGTCGCGGTGGATCACGCCGCGCGGGTGCACGAAATCCAGCGCGGCCCCGATGTCGACCAATATCCGCATCAGGTCGACCGGCGCGAGGCGGCCAACGGCGAGCACGCTCTCGAGCGAGCGGCCACGCACGAACGGCATGATGAGATACGAGACGCCGGCGCGTTGCTCGAATTCGAACACGGGGACGATGTTTGGATGCGACAGATGCGCGGCGAGCGAGGCTTCGCGCTTGAAGCGCTCCTTTCGCATGCCGCTCTCGGCCACCTCGGGAGGCAACACCTTGATGGCGACGAAGTTGCCGAGCGCGCTGTGGCGGGCGCGGTACACCACACCCATGCCCCCGGCCCCGGCGAGATCCATCAACTCGTAGCGCTCGCCGACGGCGCGTTGAACCTGCGCGATGTCGGGTGTGTCCATACCGCGGTGCAATCTACACGTCGCCGCGAAGAGCGGGGTGTCGACTTGCCGGACGAGCCTCCGCCATGGATACTCGTCGGGCCATGACCGAACGCCCTCGAGCTCATGTCAGCGTCCTCGGTCCTGCCCGGATCACGGTGGGCGGGAAGTCCGCGCCGGCCGAGCTACTGTGGCGCAAGCACCTGGCGTTGCTGGTCTACCTGGCCCGCAGTCCGCGTCGGGCGCGTACGCGCGAGCACTTGATCGGGCTGTTGTGGAGCGAGCGCGATGACAAGGCGGCGCGACACTCGCTGAGCGAGGCCTTGCGGGTGTTCCGGCGCGTCCTGGGCAACACTCACGTACGTGCCGACGTCGATCAGGTGGCGCTCGGGCCGGATGCGATCACGCTCGATTGTGACGAGCTCGCCGCCCTGAGCGCTACCCAGGACTGGGCCGGCGCCGCGGCGCTCGCGCAGGGCGACTTCCTCGAAGGATTGTCGGTTCCCGAGGCGAACGAGTTCGAGACCTGGCTCGCCGCCGAGCGGCTCGGCTGGCGCGCGCGCAGCATAGAGGCGTTGACCCGGCACGCGGAGGCGCAAATTGCCGCCGGCGAGATTGCACCGGCGCGCACCACCGCGCTGCGCGCGCACATGATCGATCCGACCGCGGAGTCCGCGGTCCGCGCGGCGATGCGGGCGCTTGCCTTGTCGGGCGACCGGACCGCGGCGCTCGAGCTGGCTCAGCGGCTCGGCGTCGACCTGCGTGAGCGAGTCGGTACGGCGCCGGCTCCGGAAACGCAGCGGCTCACGGAGCGGATTCGACAGGCGCGGGTCGGGCGGCGGGTGGTGGCGTCGCCGAGCGGCGCCCGGGCGCGGCCCCCGCTCGTGGGGCGGCGCGAGCCGCTGGCCCGTCTGATCGGCGCCTGGGAAAGCGTGCGCGGCGGGAACGGTGCCTGCGTGCTGATCGAAGGGGAGCCGGGTGAGGGGAAGACCCGGTTGCTGGACGAGCTGCTCGACCGTGCCCGATTGGAGGACGCGACCGTGGCATCCAGTCGCGCCGTCCCCGCCGACGCGGCGGTGACGTGGAGCGGGCTCGCGGGGCTCCTGACGGGTGGATTGGATACCGCGCCGGGTCTCGCCGGTGCTCCTCCCGCGGCGCTGGCCGCTCTCTCAAAGCTCGATCCCGACCTCTCCGCCGGTGTGGCGGGGTCCGCTGACCGGCTCGAGCCACCGCGCGCGTTCGCGGCCGTGGTGCGCGCCGCCGCCGCGGAGCAGCCCGTGCTGCTGGCGCTGGACGATGCGCACGATCTGGACGCGGCGACGACGGCGGCATTACCGCAGCTCGCCCGTGATTTCAGGGATCGGCCGGTGCTGCTGGTCGTCAGTGCGGCGACGTCCGGCCGGCGCCTGGACTGGCTGGAGACGCTCCGGGCGCACCTGGGGCGGGAGCTCCGCGGCGAGGCGATCCGGCTCGAGCGCTTCGATGCTGTGGCGCTCGGCGCGCTGGCACGCTGGGCCCTGCCGCGCTACGGCGGGGAGGAGATCGCGCGGCTCGTGCGCCGTCTGGAGCGAGACACGGCGGGCGTCCCCCTGCTCGCCGCGGCCATGCTCGAGGCGATCGTCGACGGATTTCGACTGACCGCGGAGGCACCGGCGTGGCCCAGCGAACGACGCACGCTGGTCGATACGCTGCCCGGGGACTTGCCTCCGGCCGTGGTTGGAGCGATCTGTCTTGAGTTCAATCGTCTTCCGGCGGCGGTGCAGGAGGTGCTCGCGGCGGCCGCCGCCCTCGGTGACCGGGTCGGCGCGGCGACCCTGGCGCGCGCCACCGGACTCGAGCAAGCCACCGTAGATCGGGCCCTGGATCGGCTCGAGTGGGACCGCTGGCTCACGGCGGAAGCCCGGGGCTACGCGTTCGCGGCGCCGATCGCGCGAGCCATCCTGTTGCAGGAAATGGTGAAGCCCGGCCGGGCCGGGCGGTATCGCGACGCGGTTGGTGCTTGACGGGCGCTTGAGGGCGCCTGCCGACCGTTCCTCATCCCGTGAAACAGAAGGGATACGATGACGACGATGGCGGTCGAACCCGGCGGTTTGACGCGGGCGTGGCAGCTCTGGACCCAGCCCCGCGGCGACCGTCGCTGGAACGTGTTTCTTCGGGCGACCGCCGTGGTGGCCCTGCTCGGTATTCCGGTCGCGTTGCTCGTTCCGAACGCCATCACCTACGTCTGGCTCGCCGTGCTCTCGCTGCCGGCCAACAGCCCGTTGTCTCCGATCCTCCCGACCTTCTTCGAGCCGATCATCATCGAGGCCGCCAAGTGGAAGCCGGCGTGGGCGGTGACGCTGGTCGCGACGTCGGGCTACATGTACATGGAGTACATCAACTGGCACGTCTACTCGTGGGTGCTGAGCTGGGAGCGCCTGGGAGGGCTGCGATCCAATCGCTGGGTGCGGTGGGGCGTCGACAACTTCGCGTGGTCGCCATTCTGGATGGTGGTCATTTTCGCGTTCACGCCGCTCCCATTCTGGGCGGCGCGCGGACTCGCGATCCTGCACCGATATCCACTGTGGAAGTTCATGGTGGCCACCGTGGTGGGACGCGTGCCGCGCTGGCTGCTGTACGCCTGGTTCGGAGGCCAGGTGTCCGTGCCGGCCTGGATCCTGATCGCGGTGATCCTGGTCCCGGCGGCGATCGTGATCGGCGGACGTCTGCTGCGGAAGGAGTCGTTACTCGCCGAAAGCGCCCCGGCGACGGAGCTGCCGCTGGGGGATCCCGGGTCCTAGGCCTGAGTGGCGACGCGCTTCGGCTGACCGAACACCGGCAGCATGCGGCGCAACGTGGCGACGTTGTCGCTCAGCGTTTCGCCCAGGGTCTTTTCGGCGTTGGCGCGAGTCGAGATGTAGCAGGCTCCGCACGTATTGCAGCTCGAGAACTCGCGCTGCATCGTCTTGTGGTCGTCGAAGTAGGCCATGACCATCGCGCACGGCGTCAGCCGGCCGTCCGGATTGATCACCAGGAACTTGTAGCCGGCCGAGCAGCCGCCGATCCGTCCTTCCACCAGAAACTTGTAGAACTTCCACAGGACGCGTTCGGAGGTGTAGACGGGGAAGCCGGCCTGCTTGAGCGCGATCACTTCCTCGATCTTTTCCCGGAGCTCATCGGAAGATCCGTTGTGCTTCACCAGGCCGTTGGGGTCGTCCATGCGCAGCGTGCTATACGCTGAGAAGTTCACCGCCACACCCCAACGCTTGGCGAGGCGGACGATGCCCGGAAGGTCGCGGTAGTTCCAGGCCGTGATGCAACAGTTCAGCGAGATGTCCTCGGCGTCGCCGATCGCCACGCAGCGCGGCACCATCTCCTCCATGTGGGCGAAGAGGCCCGGGATGCGGCGGAACTCGCTGTGGCGGTCGTCGGGAAAATCGATGGACATGGACAGCTGATGCATGCCGGCGCGTTTCAGGCGCAGGAAGCGCTCCGGAGAGAGCTGCGAACCGTTGGAAACTACTACGAGCCACGGCAGCCGTCCCGGGCGGGCCAGGGCACGGACGATGTCGTCGAGATCGCCGCGGGCCATGGGCTCGCCGCCGGAGATGTTCACCACTACCGGCTTGAGGTTACGGCAGATCGCGGCATATTCTTCCGGTGTGCGGCGGGTCTCTTTGATGGCGCCGCCCCAGTTGCAGTGCCAGCAATTGGCTGTGCAACTGTGGGTCACCTCGAACGAGATGGTCAACGGATACTTGCGGACGAGGTTCCACGTCCCTTTCGCCAGCATCCGAAACGCCATACCCCCGGAGACGTTCATGCATCCTCCCGCAAGAGTTCACGCCCCTACCACGAGCGTCCGACCGAGCATCGAAGCTATTGGCTATGAGAACGGCACGCCATGACCCGGCACTGCCCAACGTGTGGAGAGGGTCTCGCTTCCCTGGCGGTCCGCTGCACCTGTGGCCACGAGCTGCCCGAAGCGCGGGATCTCCGCTCCGATCCGGATCAGCCGACGTGTGGCGCATGCGGGAAGGCGATCGCGTTGATGGCGCAGCTCTGTCCCGCCTGCGGGGCCGACGGGTACCCCGCGCTGCGCGGCCGGCGCGGCAAGAAGAGTCTCGGCGCGCCATGAGCGTGAATCGCCTACCAGGGCTGTGACGACCCGTGTATATTCGCCGCCGACCATGATCTGCTCCCTACTGCCGCTCCCGCTCTTCTTCCTGACGCCGTCCCGGGATACCACGCCCGGAGACTGGGTGCGCGCGCTCCCGGCCGCCGAAGTGCACGTCTATCCCGACCGCCACGAGATCACGATCGACTTGGGCCCGGTCGACGTCCCGACGGGAATGCCGCACGAGGCCATGCTCGGCATGGCGATGCCGGGTATGAACATGAGCGAGCACCACGCACACAACCCGGTCTATCCGCCGGTTATGGCCGTCGATCTGCCGCTGTCTGGGTGGATGTCGGGATTTCGCGTCGAGATGGTGGACGCCCGTGGCCACCCGCTCCCCAGCGAACTCCTGCACCACTACAACCTGATCGACCCGAATCACCGTGAGCTGTTCCTGCCGATCTCGCGGCGGGTGCTTGCCGCTGGCAGCGAAACCGGTGCGGTCAAGATGGCGCGGTGGTTGTTCGGCGCACCGTTCACCAAGGGCGAGCGCCTGGTGGCGAACGCGATGCTGCACAATCCCACCACGCGGTCCTATACCGGTGTCCGCACGCGGCTGGTCCTCACCTACACGGACGAGGGGCACTGGTACCCGTTGCTGCGGGCCTACCCCTGGCAGTTCGATGTCGCGTTCCCGGTGGGCGATAAATCGTTTAACCTGCCGCCCGGACGATCGGAGAAGTTCTACGAGGGAAGCCCGGCGATTCCCGGAAAAATCGTGGGCATCGGCGGCCACGTGCACGACCACGCGGATTCCCTCGTCATGCGCGATCTGACCACCGGCAAGGATGTGTGGAGCGCTCAGCCGATCGTCGATTCGACCGGACACGTGGTGGGGATGCCCCAGAAGAAATTCGTCGGGCTGACCGGCGTGGGCGTGCAGATCGAGACCGGCCACCGCTACCGCGTCACCGTCTTCTACAACAATGCGACGGG
Source organism: Gemmatimonadota bacterium (assembly GCA_041497135.1). Classification (GTDB taxonomy): domain Bacteria; phylum Gemmatimonadota; class Gemmatimonadetes; order Gemmatimonadales; family GWC2-71-9; genus DASTHG01. The sequence continues at coordinate 58,310 of JBGQFX010000018.1, forward strand.
ACAGACGCTGGAGGAGGGGGGCATGGGCGTCGTCGCGGGGTTGTTCAAGCCGGCGCGAGCGGTGCCATGGCCCACGGCCGAGCCGACCGACTCGCTCTACGTGCACGACCTGCGGCACTACCTGCGGCTCGGGTCCGCCCCGGGGCTCGCGACGCGGCTTCCCGCCGCGGCCCAGAGCTTCCGCTGACCGGTTAGTGCCGTTCCAACTTGATTCGCCAACTTTCCGAAAGCAGCGTATGTAGGCCGACAGCCTTTACGGGTTCCGATGACTTGCCGCGAATAGTTGGAACGGCATTAGGCGCTGGCGTCGAGGACGCCGACGACCGATTTCCGCGCCAGCGTCGGTTCCGGCGAGCGCTGCAGCACCGCCAGCATGATTCCCGCCACCACCAGCCCCGAGAGCGCGTCGACGCCGTAGTGGAACTGGCCGTACACGACCGCCAGCACGAGCCCGGTCGTCGGTAACAGCAGCGCGATGCCGAGCGGGCGCCAGTAGCGCAGCGCGAAGCCCGTCGCCACCACCGACGCCGCGACGTGGGAGGAAGGGAACGCCGCCCCCCAGGAATCGCCACGATCGAGCAGCCATTGGGCGAACCGTGCCGGCCCGACCTCGGTCGCCGAGTTGTGCGCCAGGGCGAAGGCGTAGCGCGGGCCGGCGACCGGGTAGAACAAGAACACGATGTAGCACAGATAGAACGTCACCATGACGCCGAGGATGGTGTGTCGTGCGGCGTCGCGTCGCCCCGACACCCACAGGCCGAACGGGGAGCCATACAGGATGACGTAGTAAGCGAGATAGCAGGTATGCAGCACCGCCGACAGCCACGGCACCGGCATTTCCCGAATCCAGCGATAAGAGATCTGCGAGCCGAACACGGCGGTCTCGATCCGCTGGATCGCCAGGTCGTTCTGGAAGCCGGCGTTCAAGGTGAGCACGCCGATCTCGCCGTACAGCGCGGCGAGCAGCAGCATCGGGTACCAGTCGCCCAGGAAGCGACCCGCCGCCCCGCCAGCCCGCGCCCGAGGGGCGAGCAGCACCAGGCCGACCATCATGACGTGCGCCCCGGCGAGGTATTGCCAGTCCGGAATGGGCTCACCCCGGAACGACAACGCGACCGCCACCGTCGCGAACGCGACGTAGCCCAGCGTCCACCAGTCGAGACGCGTGAATCTGTTCTCCGTCACAACCATCCCTCCGTACGGTACCATGCGGCGGTGCGCGTCAGTCCCGGTTCCAGGTCGATCTCGGCTCGCCAGCCGGCGTCGCGCGCCAAGGCGTCGGCGCTGCAGGTCCAGGCCGGCGCCAGGAACTCGTTCGCCTTGTCCAACGACAGCAGGGTTGCGCGACCGGCCAAGTACGCCAGCGAACCTACGACCCCGAGGGCGACTCGCGCTAGCGGCCCGGGGAGGCGTACGATCCGTGGGCGCCGGCCCACGGCCCGACCAACAGCCTCCACGAAGCCCCGACTGGTCGTGAGGTGGGGGTGTGCCGCGTAGTAGACGCGGCCCGCAGTATCAGCGGCCGTCGCGGCGGCGATCAGGGCCAGCGCCAGATCGCCTGCGTAAATGACCGACAATTCCTGAGTTCCGTCACCGATCACCGGGCCCCAGCCCAGGCGCGCAAATCGAAACACGCGCAGCACCTCCCGGTCCCACTCGCCGTACACCACGGGGGGCCGGACGATCGTCCACGGGTATGGGGCCGCCCGTACCAGCTGCTCTCCGGCGAGCTTGCTGCGGCCGTAATTCGTCACCGGCGCTGGCGCCCGGGTCTCGTCGACGGGACGTCCCACCGTCGTCGGGCCACCGACGGCCAGGGAGGACACGTAGACCAGCCGGCGGGGCGGGTGCGCGGCCGCGGCCTGGACCAGCCGCCCGGTCCCGTCCCGGTTGGCCGTCAGGAACCCGGCCAGATTGCGCGCGCTGATCCGGCCGGCGAGATGAAACACCACCTCCGCGTCCCCGCACCCGGCGGCGAGCGCGGCGGGATCGTCCAGGTCCCCCGGGACGATGCCCACTTCCGGCGGCCACTTCTGGGCGTGCGCCTTGGCGGGTGAGCGCACCAGGCAGGTCACGCGGTCGCCCCGCGTGACGAGCGCTCGCACGAGATGGGCGCCCACGAAGCCCGTGGCGCCGGTGACGAACGCCTTCACAGTGTCTTGTCGAAGACCCGGTAGGTCTTGTAGGGATGGAAGCCGAGGCGGATCATCCCGTTCACCATGGCGGCGTTGTCTTCGAGGACCCAGCCGCCTTCGCCGTACGGCATGCCGCGGGCGACGCACTCCGTCCAGATGCGGTGGTACAGCAGTGCATCGATCCCCTTGCCCTGGTACTCCTTGATCGCGCCGAGCAGCGGGATGCGGACGCGATGGATCTTGCGTGAGTACCACAGGACCTTGAGCAATCCGGGGAACAGGCGTCCCGACGGGTTGTGCTTCAGCGCGACGTTGAAGTCCGGGAGACCGACGGTGAAGCCGATCACACGTCCGGCGTGCTCGGCGAAGATCACGAGCTCCGGAACGATGATTGGCTTGAGCTGTTTGGCGAGGTGATCGAGCTCCGCGTCGGTCATCGGCACGTAGCCCCAGTTCTGCTCCCACGCTTCATTGAACAGCGCCTTGACGAGATCCACTTCTTCTTTGAAGCGCTTCATGTCGAGCGTGCGCAGCGTGACCCCGTAGCGCTCGGCGATCGTGCGGGCGGCGCGGGTGAAGCGCTCCGGGGGGGCTTCGCCGCCGCCCCAGAAGGCGATCAGGTCCTTCGCCTTGTGAAACCCGTAGCGTTCGTGCAGCGGCACGTAGTACGCGGGATTGTACGGCATCAGGACGACGGGCGGGGTGTCGAATCCCTCGACCAGGAGGCCGCATTCGTCGTTGATGGACGGATTCATCGGCCCGCGCATGGTGTCGAATCC
>JBGQFX010000019.1:0-59507 GCA_041497135.1 Gemmatimonadota bacterium
GTTGTACTTCTCCCGCCGCGTCTTGTAGATGAGATCGTGATTGTCCACCCGGCGCACCGGCCGGTTGGTGGGTATGACGACGACGTCCAGCCGGTAGATCTGGAAGAATTCCGTCTCCTCCGTTTCGGCGGTGCCCGTCATGCCGGCGATCTTCTCGTACATGCGGTAGTAGTTCTGGATCGTGATGGTCGCGAGCGTCTGCGTCTCCTCGCGCACCGCCACACTCTCCTTCGCCTCCACCGCCTGGTGCAAGCCCTCGGCCCAGCGCCGGCCGGGCATCAACCGGCCGGTGAACTCGTCCACGATGAACACCTGGCCGTCCTGCACCACGTACTCCACGTCCTTTTCGTACAGGGCGTGCGCCTGGAGCAGTTTGTGGATGATGTGCAGGATCTCGCTCTTGGCCGCGTACTCGGATTCCACGGTATGGCGCCGCTCGAGCTTCTCCGCCGCCGAGAGCGTCTCGTCACGGTCGATGGTGTGGACCGCGTGCGAGATGTCCGGAATGACGAACAGGACCGGGTCGTTGGGCGACATGGTTTCGACGCCCTTGTCGGTGAGGTGCACCGAGTGGCCGCGCTCGTCCATCACGAAGTAGAGGTCGTCTTCGATGTCGCGCATCGATTGTTTCGACGCGGACTGCTTGCGGTCGGCCAGACGGTCGAGCTCGACACGCTGCACCAGCGCCTTGACGCCCTGCTCGTTCAGCAGCTTGAGCAGCCGCTTGTTCTTCGGCATCCCGAGCTGGGCTTTGTACAACATCTTCGCCCCGTCGTACTGGGTCTTCTGCTCGGCCAGCAACGGCTCGGCCTTCGCGATGAGATCGTTGACGACCCCCGTTTGGCGCCGCACCAGCTGCACGACCTGAGCGTTGTACTGCGCGTACTTCTCGTCCGACTCCGCCCCCACGGGACCGGAGATGATGAGCGGGGTGCGCGCTTCGTCGATCAGGATGGAGTCGACCTCGTCGATGATCGCGAAGTGGTGGCCGCGCTGCACCCGCTGCTCCAGCGCGAACACCATGTTGTCGCGCAGATAGTCGAAGCCGAACTCGTTATTCGTGCCGTAAGTGATGTCGCAGCGGTAGGCGGCGATGCGCTCGGGCGTGGACGGCTGCGTGTCGTCGATGCACCCGACCGTGAGCCCGAGCCACGAAAACAGGTGCCCCATCCACTGGCTGTCGCGCCGCGCTAGATAATTGTTGACGGTGACGAGGTGGGCGCCCTTCCCGGCCAGCGCGTTCAGGTACAGCGGCAACGTCGCAACGAGGGTCTTGCCCTCACCCGTCGCCATTTCGGCGATCTTGCCCTGGTGCAGCACGATGCCGCCGATCAATTGCACATCGTAGGGCACCATGTCCCACGTGAGCTCGTGGCCAGTCACCATCACCTTGGTGCCCAGCAGCCGGCGGCAGCCTTCGCGCACGGCGGCATACGCCTCGGGCAGCAGCGCGTCCAACGCCGCCTGCAGCGCCTTCGCATAGCGTGCCTCGGCGCCGCCGAGCTGGTCCGCCAGCCGGGCGCGCTCCTCGGCGTCGGGACAATCGTGCTTCTCCCGCTTCAGCCGTTCGACCTCGGCGGCCAGCTCGCCCGTCTGTTCCACGATGCGGGCGCGGAACGCCGCCGTCTGGGCCTGCAGCGCACCGTTGCTCAGGTCCTTGAAACGGGCCTCGTGCGCGTGGATCGCATCCACCAGTGGGCGAATCCGCTTCAGCTCGCGCCGAAAGCGGGTCCCGATCAGCTTCGTAAAGAGGTTCTGGACCATCCGTCCTCGACTAGCGGTACAGCCCGTGGGCCGCGATGTATTCTCGCACCCCATCGGGCACGAAATAGCGGATCGACCGGCCGGCGGCCACGCGCTGGCGCACCGCCGTCGCCGAAATATCCAGGCCGGGAACTTCCAACACCCGCCGGATCATGGGAGAGGCGGGCACCGTCCACCCGGGGCGGGCGAACACGACCACATCGGCGAGCTCGGGGAGGGCCGCTGCCTCGTGCCAAACCGACATTTCCTGCGCCGCATCCGCCCCCAGCAATAACGTGAACCGGTTCCCCGGCTCCCGCAGGGCGAGGGCCCGCAGGGTACGCACCGTGTAGGACGGCGCGGGGAGCTCGAGCTCGATCGGCTCGACGGCGAGCCGGGGATTCTCCGCTACCGCGAGCCGCAGCATGTCCACTCGCTGCGCGGGCGTCGCGCCATGCATCGATTGCTTGAACGGTTGCTCGCGCGCGGGCACCAGTCGCACGCGCATTCCGAGCGCCTCCGCGGCCACCTCGGCCACCACGAGATGGCCGAGGTGGACCGGGTCGAATGACCCGCCGAACAGCGCGTCCACGCGCTCAGCGCGCGGCGCTGTCGGGCGGGCAGGACCGCTCGATGCCGTTGGCCTGAGGGTAGTAACGGCGCAGGTGCGCGCAGGTCTCCTGCAGCTCGTCTCGATACCCGATCGCGCGGTAGCTGTCGGCCACACGCAACAGGGCATCCGCCGCGCGAGGCGCTTCCGGATAATTGGCCACGACGTCCTTAAAGTAGATGATTCCGGAGTCGTAGGCGCCCCGTTTGAAGTAGAACAGTCCGTTCTTGTACGTCTTGTCGGCGAACCACTCCCGCAGCTGGCGCACGTGCAGCTGGGCCCGCGCCGCGGCGTCGGAATCAGGATAGCGGCCCGCCAGATCCTGGTAGATCGCCAGGGCGGCCTGACCGAAACTCGGATCGAGCTCGGGCTTCCGCCACAGTCGCAAGTTGGCGTCACCGGCTCGCAGCAGCGCGAGCGACGCGTACACGCTCCCGGCGAAGGAATCCGCGGTCTGGCGGAATCCGCGCGCCGCCTCCAGGAACTGCCCGGTCTGGAATTGCGCTTCGGCGACCTGGTAGTGCACCTCCGCGAGCGCCGGGTCGTTGGGGGTCAGCTCGAACAGCAGTCGGCGAAAACTCTGCTCCGCGCGACTGAACTCCCCCCGGCGAAGCTCCGATCGCGCACGCTGCAGCAGGAGCTCGGGCGCGAGTCCCGGCGCGGGCACGCGATTGTGGCCGCCGCATGCGGCAAGCAGGCACAGGATCAAGGGTCCACGGATACGCATCGCTCTCACGGCTGAGTGGGAGGAGGTTCGCTGTCGGGTCTGCCAATCGCGTTGAGCTTCTCCTGCGCGCGCTGCGCCAGGGAGTCCCCCGGCACACCGCCGCTCAGCGCCTGCTGGTACAAGTCCACCGCACCGGCCACGTCACCCCGCGCGAGGGCGACATCGCCCAGTCCCAGGTACGCCGCGCGGGCCACGTCGACCGTCGCCCCGGGCGTCGCCGCGCGCCGGAACCACTCCTCGGCATCGTTGGGGTGGCCGGCGGCGAGTGCCGCGTCCCCGCGCACCAGCGCACAGCGGGCGACCCCTTCGCGAGCGGCGTCCTGCACGGTGAGCTGACGCTGGCGTCGCAGCACGCCCTCGAACGCCACGGTGGCCGTCACGCAATCGCGGGCGAGCGCGGCCGCTTCGCCGTAGACGTACAACAGGGAGTCCGCAGTCCGGGCGTCCGACGCGGTGGCGATCGCGGTGGGCAAGTACGCCAGCGCGTCCGCGGTGTTCCCCGCGGCCGCCGCGTCCAGGGCCACGATCCGGGCATAGGCTCCCAGCGGTCGACTCGGGACCGTTTCCCGCAGCCCCTGCAGCGCGGCGGCCAGGGCGCCGCGATCGTTCGCAGCTACCGCGGCCCGGGCCGTGCGTTCCAATCCGTCGGCCGACTCGTCGGCGCGTGACTGATCGGCGTGGGCGAGCTCACGGTACTGCTCGGCGGCCACGCGCAAGTCGCCGGTGTGCAGCGCGGCCAGTCCCGCCTTCGCATGCAACCCCGCCCCGCCGGCGCCGGCGCGCAGCCCGAGCTGGTATTCCGCCAACGCATCGGGGTAGGCGGCGGTCGCATACCAGCGATCGCCCAGCACCTCATGGTCGGCCGCGCTCTTGGCGCACGCGAGCGTCGTCGCGAGCGCCGCGAACGTCATCCCGCGCCTCACGGCTCCTGGAGGCGCCCCGCCGCGCGTGCCGCCAGCTCCGCCGACGCGCCGATCGCATCGCCCCGGTCGAGCATGGCCAGGTAGGCCTCCACCCGCGGGTCCTCGGGCCGGCGCCGCCGGCAATCCTGCCACACCACGCGGGCGGACAGGCCGTCGCCGCTCAAGTAACACGCGAGCCCCAGCATCGCAGCGGCGTCCTGGAAGTTCGGGCGCGAGCGCGCGATGATCTCGAACTGCTCGCGCGCCTCGAGGACGCGCCCGGCCTGCAGCAGGAGACGGCCCAGCTTGTAGCGGAGGTCGTGAAAATCGGGGCCGAGCGCCAGCGCCGCCTGGTACTGACCGATCGCTTCGCGCATGCCGCCCGCCTCGATGTAGGCCTCGGCCAGATGCGCGTGGAGATTCGCGAGCTTCGCGGCGAGGTGCGTCGGAAACCCGAGCCGCGACTTCCCGCCGATCTGCCCGGCGCGCCGCAGCGAATCCGTGGCCTCCTGCTCGCGACCCAGATCATTGAGCACCAGAGCACGGTGCACGAGGGCTTCGACGTACTGTGGGTTGAGCTCGAGGGAGCGATCCAAGTGGGCGAGCGCCTTTTCCGGCTGGCCCACGAGCGAGTAGCACAGGCCCAACATGTGCTCGGCGTCGGCGTAGGTATGCCCCACGGCGACGAGTTCTTCGAGCAGATGGATGGCCCCGTAGTAGTCCTGAAGGGCGAATCGCTCACGCGCCTGATCGACCCTGCGTTCAGGACTCGCGTCCATGGACCTCCCGATACCAGGCGACGAAGCGACGAATGCCTTCCTCAATTCCCACTTTCGGCCGGTACGCCAGCTCGCGCTCGGAACGCCGCAGGTCCGCCGCCGTCAGCGAGACATCCCCCGGCTGATCCGGAGCGCGCTCGATCACCGGCGTCCGGCCGGCGGCCGCGCCGATCAGGGCGATGAGGCGGTCCAGCCGCACCCGCCCGCCACCGCCCAGATTGAATACCCGCCACGGTTCGATTCCGCCGCTCCCCGCCCGCGACGTCCATTCCAGCGCCGCCTGGATCCCGTCCACCACGTCGGAAACATACGTGTAATCGCGCTCGCTCGAACCGTCGCCCCGCATCTGAATCGGCTGGCCGGCCACAATGCGCGCCGTGAAGCGGTGAATCGCCAGATCGGGCCGCTGGCGGGGCCCGTACACCGTGAAGAAACGCAGGCAGGCGATGCGCGTCCCGTAGAGATGGGTGAACACCCGGCTCACCAGCTCTCCGGCGCGCTTGCTGGCGGCATATGGCGAGATCGGCTGGTCGGCCACCGCATCCTCGGCAAACGGCGCCGGGGTCGATTCCCCGTAAACCGACGAAGACGATCCGAACACCACCCGGGAAATGCCTTCCCGCCGGGCGAGGTCGAGCAGGCGGGCGGTAGCACTGACATTCGTCTCCATGTAGCTGACGGGATTGTCGAGTGAGGGCTGCACCCCCGGTTTGGCGGCGAGGTGGATGATCGCCTCGACGCCATCGAGCGGGAGCAGGTCGCGCTCCACGTCGCCCTCGGAGAACAAGAAGCCGGCGTGGCCGCGGAGCGCGGAGAGGTTGCGCTCTTTCACCGCGCGAGGATAGAAGGGGTCGAAGTTGTCCACGCCGGCCACCTGATGGCCGGCAGCGAGAAGCGCCTCGCACAAGTGCGACCCGATGAAGCCGGCAGCGCCGGTGACCAGCAGCCTGCTCATCCGCTTTGCGTCTCCCGGAAAAAGGCGATGGTCCGGCTGAGGCCCTCGTCGAGGCTCACCCGGGGCTCCCAATGGAGCTGCTCCCGCGCCCGCGTAATGTCAGGCTGCCGCACGCGGGGGTCATCCTCGGGAAGGGGCCGATGCACCACCACGCTCGCGCTTCCGGTCAGGGCCAGCACCCGATCGGCAAGCTGGCGCACGGTAAACTCACCCGGATTCCCGAGATTGGTGGGCTCGGCGGCTCCCCGCTCGAACAATCGCACGATGCCGTCCACCAGATCGTCCACGTAGCAGAACGATCGGGTTTGCGAGCCGTCGCCGTACACGGTGAGCGGCTCGTTGCGCAACGCCTGAATGATGAAATTGGACACGACTCGTCCGTCGTGCGGTCGCATGCGCGGTCCAAAGGTATTGAAGATGCGCACGATGCGGGTGTCGAGCCCATGGAAGCGATGATACGCCATGGTAATCGCCTCGGCGAAACGCTTGGCCTCGTCGTATACGCCGCGCGGCCCCACCGGATTGACATTGCCCCAGTAGCTCTCGGGCTGCGGATGCACCAGCGGGTCGCCGTAGACCTCCGACGTCGAGGCGAGCAGAAACCGGGAGCGCTTGGCGCGGGCGAGCCCCAGCGCCTTGTGCGTGCCGAGGGACCCGACTTTCAGCGTCTGGATGGGCAGCTCCAGATAGTCGACCGGGCTGGCGGGACTGGCGAAGTGCAGCACCCCATCGAGCGGCCCCTCCACCTCGATGAAGGTGGTCACGTCCTGCCGCACGAATTGAAACGCGTGGTGGTGCTCGAGGTGAGCGAGATTGGTCGGCGTGCCGGTGATGTAGTTGTCCATCCCGATTACCCGGTGGCCGTCCGCCAGCAGGCGGTCGCAGAGGTGAGACCCGAGAAAGCCTGCCGCGCCTGTTACGAGGATGCGCATGCCAGCGGGCGACCGATGCAGTCGTAGGTGAACCCCAGCTCGGCCAGACGCGACGGCTCGTACAGGTTGCGCCCATCGACGATGAGGGCCCGCGACAGCGACTGCTTGACGCGTGCGAAATCCGGATTGCGATACTCCCGCCACTCCGTGACGATCACCAGCGCGTCGGCCCCGGCGAGGGCATCGTATGCGCTGGTCGCGTAGGTCACCCGGTCGCCCAGCTCGTGGCGGGCCGTTTCGATGGCCGCCGGATCGTGCGCGCGGACCCTCGCGCCGGCACCCAACAGGGCGTCGATCAGCACCAACGCCGGGCTCTCGCGCACGTCGTCGGTCTCGGCCTTGAACGCGAGCCCCCAGACGGCGATGGTGCGAGCCGAGAGCCTCCCCTCGAAGTGCCGCGACAGCTTCTCGAACAGCACGCGCTTCTGGCGCTCATTGCCGGCCTCGACCGCCTTGAGCACATCGAGCGACACCTGCTTGCCCTCGGCCGTCTTGACCAGGGCCTTCACGTCCTTGGGGAAGCACGAGCCGCCGTAGCCGGGGCCCGGGAACAGGAACGCCGAGCCAATGCGGTGGTCGGAGCCGATCCCCTTGCGCACCAGCTGCACGTCGGCGCCCACCGCCTCGCACAACTGGGCGATCTGATTCATGAAGGTAATGCGGGTGGCGAGCATCGCGTTGGCGGCGTACTTGGTCATTTCCGCCGACGGGACATCCATGAACACCAGCGGATTGCCGGTGCGCACGAACGGTCCGTACAGCTCCTCGAACGCGCGCCGCGATTCCGGGTGGTCCACGCCGACGATGACGCGGTCCGGTTTCATGAAGTCGTCGACCGCGGCCCCTTCCTTGAGAAACTCGGGGTTGGAGCAGACGTGGAACTCGGTCTTGGTATGCCTGGCGATCTCCGCCCGCACCAGCTCCGCGGTGCCGACCGGGACCGTGCTCTTCGTAGCCACCACCTTGGGCCGGTTCATGTGCTGGCCGATGGTGCGCGCCACGGCCAGGACGTGTTGCAGGTCCGCGGAGCCATCTTCATCGGGCGGCGTTCCGACGGCGATCAGCACCACGTCCGCGGCTTCGATCGCCCCCCCCACGTCGGTGGTGAACTGCAGCCGGCCGTCACGCTGATTGCGAGTCACCAGCGGCTCGAGCCCCGGCTCGTAAATAGGAAGCCGGTTCTCCTTCAGGCCCGCGATCTTCTTCGCATCGACGTCGGCGCACAGCACGTCGTTGCCGGTTTCCGCGAAGCAGGCGCCGACCACCAATCCGACGTAGCCCGTCCCGACCACACAGATCTTCACTGCCGGCTCCCCGTCGCCCGGGGCAACGCGTGGCGTGTATCGACGACGACGGGCGCTTCGCGCCCCACCATGGCGTAATCGACTCCGGAGTGATCGGTGACGACGATGACGCAGTCGACGCCGCGCAGTGTCTGGACGGTCAGCGGCACCGACGTGAGCTCGACGCCATCCTCGTGCAGTTTCGCGACGTGCGGGTCGTGATAACTCACGACCGCGCCGCGGCGCTCGAGCAGCCGGATCACGTCCAGCGCGGGACTCTCACGGATGTCGTTGATATCCTTCTTGTAGGCCACCCCGAGTACCAACACCTTACTGCCGCGCACCGCCTTGGCCTGCTCATTCAGCCGGTCGGCGACCCGCGCCACCCAGTACTCGGGCATTTCGGCGTTGATCTCCCCCGCCAGCTCGATGAAGCGGGTGCGGTAGTTCAGAGTGCGCATCTTCCACGCCAGGTAATGGGGATCGAGCGGAATACAGTGACCGCCCACCCCGGGGCCCGGCGTGAATTTCATGAACCCGAACGGCTTCGTCGCCGCGGCGTCGATGACCTCCCAGACATCCACGCCCAGCTTGTCGCACACGATCGCCATTTCGTTGACGAGGCCGATGTTGACGCTGCGGAACGTATTCTCGAGAATCTTCACGAGCTCAGCCGCCTCGGTGGACGAGACCGGCACCAAGCGCTCGATCGCCGGCTGATACAACGCCATGGTGACCGCCAGACAGCTCGGCGTGATGCCCCCGACTACCTTCGGCGTATTGCGGGTGCCGTATCTGGGATTGCCGGGATCCACCCGCTCGGGGGAAAACGCGAGGAAGAAATCCTCGCCCACCTTGAGGCCCGTCGCCTCGAGGGACGGCAGCATCAGCTCGCGCGTCGTACCGGGATAGGTGGTCGATTCCAGAATGACCAGCTGGCCGCGCCGCAGCGTCTTCTTGATCGATTCCGTCGCCGAGATCACGTAGCTGACGTCGGGATCCTTGGTCTTGGACAGCGGGGTCGGAACGGCGATGGTAATCGCGTCGGGCTCCGACAGGCGTCCCAGATCGGTGGTGGCCGAGAACTTGCCGGCCTTCACCGCCTGGGCAACGGCGTCCGACGGGATGTCCTGGACGTGCGAGCGGCCCGCGTTGAGCCCCTCCACGACCCGCGTGCTGATATCGAAGCCGAGCACCCGGAATCCGGCGCGGATCAGCTCCATCGCCAGCGGCAAGCCGACGTAGCCGAGGCCGACGATCCCGAATACGGCCGAGCGGTCCTGCGCCTTGGCCAGGAGTGCGTCACGAGGAGTCTGCGAAGCCTGGGTCATAACGAAACCGGTGTTCCTCCGTTCGCGAGCGAGCGCGTGGCCGCCTCGAGCACTCGGACCACGCGCACGCCGTCGGCGGCGCCGGCGCGCGGCGGTTCCGTCCCACGCGCCACACGGACGAAATGCGTCAGCTCGGCGGCCAGCGGCTCGACGTTCGCGATCTTGGGGATGAAAATGTCGCCCTCGCGGACGGCGAGGCTCTCGCCCCACGAGGCGTATTCCGGTGGCCGCGTCACCCCCTTGTCGTAAATCCGCAGCTTTTCACGCGGCTCCATGTCGTCGAATACCACCATCTTCTTGTCACCCACCACGGTGAGCTTGCGCTCCTTGTGGGGATCGAGCCAGGACAGCTGGATGTGGGCCAGCGCCCCGCTGGCGAATTCCATGTGCAGAAACACCACATCTTCCACGCCCGGGCGCAGATAGCTCGACCCTTGGGCGGTGACGCGAATCGGAGCCTCCCCCAGCAAATGCAGGGCCACGGAGACGTCGTGGGGGCCGAAGCTCCACAAGGCATTTTCATCGGCCCGCACCTGTCCCAGGTTCACGCGCAAGCCGTACATGTAGAGCAGGCGCCCCAATTCGCCCCCGGCCACGAGGGCCCGCAGGGCATCCACGGCCGGGTGAAACAACAGCAGGTGCCCGGCCAGCACCGGGACACCCCGGGCCGCCGCGGCCTCGGCGACGGCCAGGGCGTCGACCACGCTGAGCGCGAACGGCTTTTCCACCAGACACGGTTTGCCGGCCGCGATGGCCCGGCGCGCGAAATCGGCATGGGTCGTGGCCGGCGACGCGATGACGACCGCTTCGACCCGCTCGAGCAGCGCGCCCACCTCGGCGGTGACGAAGGCGCCCGGGTATTGCCGGGCGACCGTCTCGCGCACCGCGTCGCTGGTGTCGCACACCGCTGCGAGCTCGGCATCGGCGAGCCGGGCCACGGTCCGGACGTGGTTTCGGCCCCAGGTCCCGGCGCCGATGACGCCGAGCCGCAGGCGACTCACCGGTAGAACTCGCGGATCGCGGCGATCACATGGTCGATCTGCTGCTGCGTGAGCTCCGGAAAGATCGGCAGCGAGAGCACCTCTGCGGCAGCCCGTTCCGACTGCGGCAGACTGCCCGCCGCGTAGCCCAGATCGGCAAAGCACGGCTGCCGGTGCAGCGGGATCGGATAGTAGATCGCGCTGCCGATGCCCTTCGCCTTGAGATGAGCCTGTAGCACGTCGCGCCGCTCCACCCGCAGCGTGTATTGATGGAAGATGTGCTCGTTGCCGGGCGCCACCACGGGTGGCCGAACCGGTCCGAGCCCCTCAAGTCCCCTGGTGTAGTAGGCCGCGTGCTCCCGTCGCTTGGCCGACCACGCCGCGAGATGCGGCAGCTTGGCCAGGAGCACGGCCGCCTGCAGCGTGTCGAGCCGCGAATTGGTGCCCACTTCGTCGTGGTGGTACTGCTTCGCGCCGCCGTGCAGCCGCAGCTTCCGCAGGCGCTCGGCGGCCGCGTCGTCCGAGGTGACCATCATCCCGCCGTCGCCCCAGGCACCGAGGTTCTTGCTCGGGAAGAAGGAATACCCGGTCACCCACCCCAGCTCTCCGGCCATACGCCACTCGCCGTCGATCGACCGGCGCGCCCCGATCGCCTGGCAGGCATCCTCGATGATCGCCAGCCCGTGGCGCGCGGCCAGGACCATCAGCCGTTCCATCTGGGCCATCTGACCGTAGAGGTGGACCGGGACGATCGCGCGCGTGCGCCGGGTGATGGCGGCTTCCACGGCCGCCGGATCGATGTTGAACGATTCCGGCTCGATGTCGACGAACACCGGCCGCCCACCGGCGTTGTGAATCGCTCCGGCCGTCGCGAAGAATGTATAGGGGGTGGTGATGACTTCGTCGCCGGGACGGAGATTGAGGGCCTTCAGAGGCAACAGCAACGCGTCCGTGCCCGAGGCGCAGCCGATGCCGTGCCGGGCGTGGGACACCTCGGCTACGCGCGATTCGAGCTGCGCGATGGCCGGGCCCATGATGAACTGCTGCGACTCGATGACCGCCTGCAGAGCGGGAAGGACTTCGTCTTTGATGGCCCGGTACTGAGCGACCAGGTCCAGCAACGGCACGTTCACGTATGGCTCTATCCGCAAAAGAGGCAACAATTTACACAGACGGAGCCGGTCAGGCAATCGGGCGGAGGACGCCCCCGCTTTCTTCGTAGGCGGTGCCGCAAACCGAGCAGCAGGCATGACCGGCCGTGATGGTCAAACGCTCCCCGCATTGACACATCCAGCCGACGCGGCGGGCCGGCACACCGACCATCAGAGCGTACGCGGGAACGTCGGTTGTGACCACGGCGCCCGCGCCGACGAAGCTGAAGGCGCCGAGCGTCACGCCACACACGATCGTCGCGTTGGCCCCGATCGAGGTCCCGCGCCGCACCAGCGTGCGTCGATACTCGTGCTTGCGCGACACGTGGCTGCGGGGATTGAGCACGTTGGTGAACACGCAGGAGGGGCCGCAGAACACGTCGTCCTCGAGCTCGACGCCTTCGTAAATCGAGACGTTGTTCTGGATCTTGACGTTGTCGCCGATCCTCGTGCCGGGCATCACGACGACGTTCTGCCCAAGGTTGCAGCGCGCGCCGATCACCGCGCCCGGCATCACGTGACTGAAATGCCAGATCTTGGTGCCGGTCCCGACCTTCGCCCCCTCGTCCACGAAACTCGAGGGATGGACGTAGTAGTCCGCCACTAGACCCCGAGGACTTTGATCTCGAGCTCCAGCTCCACGCCCGTCTTCTTGGCCACCGTTTTCCGGACGTGGTCGATCAGCTTCAAGACGTCGGCCGCGGTCGCCGTACCGGTGTTGACGAAGTAGTTGGCGTGCATCGTGGAAACTTGCACACCTCCCATGCGGAAGCCCTTCAACCCCACTTCGTCGATCAGCATCCCAGCCGTCTTGTTCCCGCCCGGGTTCCTGAACGTCGACCCGGCGCAGGGCTGATCGAAGGGCGTGCCGGCCTTGCGCCAACGGAACAGTTTCGCCTGCAGCTCCTTGAGCTTGGCCGGCGCTTCCTCGCCGAGGCTGAGCTTGGCCTCGAGCACCACGACCTCGCCCAGGTTCGAGCTGCGATACTTGTACGAGATCTGCTTGCGCGGGATGGTGCGCACCTTCCCCTTCCCGTCCATCACGGTCACTTCCGTGGTGATCTCGGCGAATTCCGCGCCGTGGCAGCCGGCGTTCATGTAGATGCCGCCCCCCACGGTTCCGGGGATGCCGATAAAGCGCTCCACGCCTGAGAATCCCGCCTCGGCGGTCCGGCGGGCCAGAATGGGGGTCGCCATACCGGCGCCGACGCTGGCGATCGCGCCTTTCATCTCGAAGCGATCGAGCCCCTTCCCCATCCGGATGACGATCCCGGGGAATCCGCCGTCGCGCACCAAGACGTTCGAGCCGAGACCCAGCACCATCCATGGCAGCCCGCGCTCGCGGGCCATGTCGAGCCCGCGCGTGATGTCCTCCACGTCCGCGGGCAGGAGGAGATAGCGGGCCAGCCCGCCGATGCGCCAAGTCGTGTAGCGCGCCAGCGGCTCGTTCTCGAGCATCCGCCCGTGGTACTTCACCTTGGGCGTGGGTGGGGTGGTCGGCTTGCCGGCCGTGCCTGCCTTTGCGGCCGCCTTGGGCGCCGGCTTCGCCGGCGGCTTGGCTACCCGGCCGCCGGGTGCGGGACGCGGCTTGGCGCCGTCACGCCGACGGGCGTCGGCTCCGGATTTCCGACGTTCTTGCTTTCGTGCCATTCCTGTAGGCTCCTCACGCTACCCCGGCGGCTTCGCAGTGCAATGATCGCATCGCACGCGGCGCTCGCCGCGGACATGGTCGTCGTATACGGCACCCGGTGCACCAAGGCGGCGCGCCGGATCGCATAGTCGTCCTGCTGAGTGAACTTCCCCAGGGGCGTATTGATCAACAGCTGAATCTCGCCCGACACGAGCAGGTCGATCGCGTTGGGCCGCCCCTCATGCACTTTCGCCACCCGCTCGGCCGGGACGCCGCGCGCCCGGAGGTAGCGCTGGGTCCCTTCGGTGGCCAGGATCCGGAACCCGAGCTCGTGGAACCGACGCACGATCGGCACCACGGTCGGCTTGTCCGAATCGTTCACCGTGACGAATACCGCTCCCTCGAGCGGCAGGCTCCCGTCGGCCGCGATCTGCGCCTTGGCAAACGCCATCCCGAAGCTGTCGGCAAAGCCCATCGCCTCCCCGGTGGACCGCATCTCCGGGCCCAAAACGGTATCCACGTTGGGCAGTTTGGTGAAGGGGAAGACCGCCTCCTTCACCGCCACGCCGGGGACGGGAAGCTCATCGGCCAGGCCCAATTCGTCCAGGGTCCGCCCGGCCATGACGGCGGCGGCGAGCCGGGCCAGCGGCACCCCCGTCGCCTTGCTCACGAACGGCACCGTCCGGGACGCTCGCGGGTTGACCTCGAGCACGTAGACCACGCCGTCCATGATGGCGTACTGCACGTTGATCAGCCCCACAACCCCCAGGGCAGCCGCGAAGGCCTGCGTGTAGCGCCGCAGCTCCTCGACCTGCCGGTCGCCGATGAGATAGGGCGGCAGCACGCAGGCCGAGTCGCCCGAATGGATGCCGGCGTCCTCGATATGTTGCATGACGCCGCCGATGACGCAGCGCTGGCCGTCGGCGATCGCGTCCACGTCCGCTTCGAAGGCGTCTTCCAGGAACCGGTCGATCAAGACCGGATGCTCGGGGGCGACCCGCGCGGCCCGCTCGAAAAACTCGCGTAACGAGCCCACATCGTAGACAATCTCCATGGCGCGCCCGCCCAGCACGTAGGACGGGCGGATCAACACGGGGAACCCGATCCGCTCGGCGACCTGCACCGCTTCGTCGACCGAGCGCGCGCTCCCGTTGGGCGGCTGGTTGATGCCGAGCCGGCGGGCCAGCTGCTCGAATCGCTGGCGATCCTCCGCCGTATCGATGGCATCGGGCGACGTTCCCAGAATCCGCACGCCGGCCTCGGCGAGGGCAGCCGTCAATCGCAGCGGCGTCTGCCCGCCGAGCTGGACCACCACGCCGCGCGGCTGCTCGAAGCGGACGATCTCGATCACGTCTTCGAACGTGAGCGGCTCGAAATACAGTTTGTCGGAGATGTCGAAGTCGGTGGAGACCGTTTCCGGGTTCGAATTGATCATGATGGTCTGCAACCCGAACTCCCGGAACCCGAGCGCGGCGCGCACGCAGCAGTAGTCGAACTCGACGCCCTGCCCGATGCGGTTCGGCCCGCTGCCGAGGATCACGACCGCGCGATCCCCCAGCGGCTCGGATTCGTTCTCGTCGTCGTAGGAGGAGTAGAGATACGGCGTGGCCGAGGGGAATTCGCCGGCACAGGTGTCGATCGTCTTATAGACGGGCCGGATGCCCAGCGCCCAGCGCTGCTCGCGCATCGCCGTTTCGCTCGTGCCGCGCAGCACCCCCAGCTGCCAGTCGGAGAACCCCATCCGCTTCATCGTGCGCAGCTCGCCGGCCTGCACCTCAGGCAGCGCGGCAAAGCGGCGCTCCGCGTCGAGCAGCTCTTCGAGCTGGTACAGAAACCAGGGGTCGATGCCGGTCGCCTGGGCGATGCCCTCCACCGGGAGACCCGCCTGGAGCGCCCGCTTGATCTGGAAGATCCGCTCGGGGGTGGGCGTGCGCAGCGCGACGCGCAGATCTTCCGGGGCGTCGCTTGTGAGCCGGTCGTCGGCGAGCGAGGTCCCCGCCACCCATCCGGGTCGACCCGTCTCGAGCGCCCGCAGTCCTTTCTGGAACGCCTCTTTGAAGGTGCGTCCGATCGCCATCGCCTCACCCACGGACTTCATCTGGGTCGTGAGCCGGAAATCGGCGGTGGGAAACTTTTCGAACGCGAAGCGCGGCACCTTCACCACGACATAGTCGAGCACCGGCTCGAACGAGGCGGGTGTCGTGCGGGTAATGTCGTTGGGCAATTCGTCCAGGGTATACCCGACCGCCAGCTTCGCGCCGATGCGCGCGATCGGAAAGCCGGTCGCCTTGGAGGCGAGCGCAGACGAGCGGCTCACCCTCGGGTTCATCTCGATGACCAGCATCTCGCCGTCGGCCGGATTGACCGCGAACTGGATGTTGCACCCACCCGCCGCCACGCCGATTTCGCGGATGACGGCGATCGCCGCGTCGCGCATCTTCTGGTACTCGCGGTCGGTCAGCGTCATGGCCGGGGCGACGGTGATCGAATCGCCGGTGTGCACGCCCATCGGGTCGAGGTTTTCGATCGAGCACACGATCACGACGTTGTCGCGCCCGTCGCGCATCACTTCGAGCTCGAATTCCTTCCAGCCGAGCACGCTCCGCTCGATGAGCGTGGAGCGCACCGGCGAGAGATCGAGGGCCCGGTCCACCATCTCCTCGAACTCGGCCCGGTTGTAGGCAATACCACCACCCGTCCCGCCGAGCGTGAACGAGGGACGGATGATCGCCGGGTACCCGGTGACGGCCACGGCGTCGAGCGCCTCGGCCGGAGAAGTGACGGTGCGGCCGTGCGGCGTATCGAGTCCGATACGCCGCATCGCCGCGGCGAACTCCGCCCGATCCTCCGCCATCTGAATCGCCCGTGCCGACGCCCCGATCAACTCGACCCCAAACTCGCCAAGCGTGCCGTCGCGCGCCAGCGCCATGGCGACGTTGAGCGCCGTCTGGCCGCCCATCGTCGGCAGCAAGGCATCCGGCCGCTCGCGCTCGATCACCATCCGCACCCACTCCGGCGTGACCGGCTCGATGTAGGTCCGGTCGGCCAGCTCCGGATCGGTCATGATGGTGGCGGGATTCGAGTTGACGAGGATGACCTCGTACCCTTCCTCTTTCAGCGCTTTGACCGCCTGGGTTCCGGAGTAGTCGAACTCCGCTCCCTGTCCGATGATGATTGGGCCGGAGCCGAGCAGCAGGATGCGATGCAGGTCAGCTCGTTTGGGCATCGAGCACGTCCTGGAGCATTTGATCGAGCGACCGGCGCGGCGCCCATCCGGTCGCTTCGCGCAGCTTGGTCGAATCTCCCACCAGCCAGGGCACGGCATCCGCCCGGATGTCGGCCGCGTCCACCTCGAGAATCGGCTGCCACCCACTCAGCGCGCAGAGCCGCAGCACGATGTCCTTCAAGCCGACCGGCTCGCCGGAGGAGACGTTGTAGACCTCCCCTGGCGTGCCATCGGTGAGCAGCCGCAGATACGCCTCCACCACGTCGGTCACGTGCAGAAAATCCCGCACGCCGTCCAGCAAGCCGGTCGCGATCACCGGGGCGCGCACGCGCCGCGCCATGAGGACCCGGCGCGCGTACTTCGGGATCAAGGCCCGCTCGCTCTGGCCCCGCCCGGTGTGAGGCGAGGGACGCGCGATGACGACTCGCAATCCGGCCCGGCGCCATTCCACGAGCGCCGCCAGCTCGGCGCCCACCTTGCTGGCCGCGTAGGCCGAGACCGGGGCGGGCGAATCGGTTTCCCGTCGCGGGACGCTCGGCCCGGGCCCGTACACCTCGACGCTCGAGACCACGAGCACGAGCGGGTCGGCGTCGCCCGCCCGCTTGGCTTCCGCCAGCGCGCGCGTGAGCCGGGCGGTGCCCCCCGCATTCTCGTTCCAGGCCCGGCCGGGGCTTCGCTCGGCGACCGTCACCCAGCTTACCGCCGCCAGGTGGGCAACCGCGTCCCACCCGCCTTCCGCGACCCGGCGCACCGACTCATCGTCCGCCAACTCCAGCGGCACCCAGGTGACACGGTCGCGCTCCGCGGGCGTGAAGCGCGCGGCACGGTGATCTTCCCCGGGCCGGAAGGTGCCCACGACGACATGGCTGTCCGCCACCAGCCGGCGGGTGAGCCAGGAACCGACGAACCCGTCGGCTCCCGTTACCAGAACCTTCATGCCAGGCGCGCCATGTCCGCGTCCATCATCATCCGCACCAGGCCGGCGAACCCCACCGTGGGGCGCCAGCCGAGCTGCCGCCGTGCCTTGCCGGGGTCCGCGAGCAACACGTCCACCTCGGCCGGACGCACCAGCGCCGGATCCATGGTCACGTGTTTCTGCCACTCGAGCCCGACGTGCGCGAACGCGACCTCACACAACTCCCGCACCGTGTGGCTCTCACCGGTCCCGATCACGTAGTCCTCGGGAGTCGGCTGCTGCAGCATGCGCCACATGGCTTCGACGTAATCGCCGGCAAATCCCCAGTCGCGGCCCGCGTCCAGGTTACCGAGCCGGAGCTCCCGCGCCAGGCCCTTGGCGATGCGCGCCGCTCCGTGCGTCACCTTGCGGGTCACGAACTCGAGCCCGCGTCGCGGCGACTCGTGATTGAACAGGATGCCGCTGACGGCGTACAACCCATAGGATTCACGATAGTTGACCGTGATCCAGTGCCCGTAGACCTTGGCAACCCCGTAGGGCGAACGCGGATAGAACGGCGTCGTCTCCCGCTGCGGTGTCTCCTGGGCCTTGCCGAACATCTCCGAGGAGCTGGCCTGATAGAAGCGGGCTTCGGGATGCGCCAGTCGCACCGCTTCCAGGAGTCGCGTGACGCCCAGGGCGGTGAATTCTCCGGTCAGCACCGGCTGCGTCCACGAGGTGGGCACGAAGCTCTGCGCCGCCAGGTTGTAGACCTCGTGCGGCCGGGCGTCGCGCACGACGCTCGTGAGCGAGTGCTGATCGAGGAGATCGGCCGGCACGATGTGGAGTCGCTCGAGCAGGTGACCGATCCGCTCGTAGGAGTCGTGCGACGTGCGGCGCACGACGCCGACGACTTCGTACCCCTTCTCCAAGAGCAGCTCGGCCAGGTAGGAGCCGTCCTGACCCGTGACTCCCGTGATCAGGGCCGTGCGGCGGGGTTGTGTCGCCTCACCGTCACGCTTAGGTTTCCCCGCCGTTTCCCCGGCGCGACCGCGGTCCGGGGGTTGGTGCGCCGCTTTCATTCTCGGATCGACTCATGGCTCGAGTGTGTGACATCTGTGGCAAGGGCCCCGTCACGGGGCACAACGTGAGCCACGCCAACAACAAGACCAATCGCCGCTGGTATCCCAACCTGCAGCGCGTGCGCGCGCGGGTGGATGGCGCCACACGCCGCCTGCGCGTGTGCACCCGCTGCATCAAGTCGAACCGGGTCACGAAGGTCGCTTGAAAAAAGGGGGACCCGCCGGGTCCCCCTTGTCGTCGCGCTCACCGCGCTCCCCGCCCCTCGCACTCCGTCACTCACTCAGCAGCTCGATCCGGGCCACATCCGCGCCGTCGCCGGGTCGGTGACCCAGCTTGACGATGCGCGTGTAGCCACCGGGACGGGCCGCAAAGCGCTTCCCGAGCTCCGTAAACAGACGGTGTGTGACCTCACGATCCTTGAGCTTGCGCTCCACCAGCCGCCGCGCGTGCAGATCGCCGCGGCGCGCCAGCGTGATGAGACGCTCGGCGTACGGACGCAGCTCCTTCGCCTTCGCCTGCGTGGTCTGAATCCGGTCATGCCGAAACAGGCTGGTGGCGAGATTGGCCAGCAGCGCCTTCTTGTGGCTCGCCGTGCGGGAGAGCTGTTTGCCCTTGGCCCGGTGCCGCATCTACTCGTCCCCGCTCTCCGTGGCGTGCGCCATCGGCGTGGCCCCGGGATCGACGACGCGCATCGTCCCGTCCAGATCCTCGAACCGCATCGCGAAGTTCAATCCTTCCCGGCGCAGCAGCTCGGCGATCTCCCCCAGGGCCTTCTCGCCGACGTTTTTCACCTTCAACAGATCGCCCTCGCTGTACTGCACCAGATCGGCGAGGGTGCGAATGTTGGAGTTCTTGAGCGAGTTGACCGACCGCACCGAGAGCCCGAGATCGTCGATGGACCGCGCCAGGGAAGCCGCGAGGCCATCCGCCGCCGTTCCACCCGCCAGGGGCGACTCGGCCGCGACCATCGGCACTTTGCCGAAATCGACGAAGAAGCGGAAGTGCTCCTGGGCGAGGGCCGCGGCGTACGCGACCGCATCCTCGGGCGAAATGGTGCCGTTGGTCTCGACCGAGATGGTGAGCCGGTCGTAGTCGGTGCGCTGTCCCACGCGCGTTTCCGCCACGGTAAAGTTGGCGCGCCGCACGGGATTGTAGATCGAATCGATACGGACCACGTCCACCGGCAGGGTGCGATCCACCGGATGCTGCTCGGCCTCGACGTAGCCGCGACCCTTGTTGACGTACAGATCCCCGGAGAGATCCCGATCATCCTGCAGCGTAAAGAGCAGCTGGTCCGGGTTGACGATCGACACGGCCGAGTGGGCTTCGATGTCGCGGGCGTACACGGGCCCGGCCTTTTCGCGGCGCACGTGCAGCATGGCCTCGTCGACGTCGGGGTCGAGCACCAGCGTCAGCTGCTTCAGCCGCTGAATGATCTGGTGCACGTCCTCGACCACCCCGGTGATGGTTTGGTGCTCGTGCACGACGCCGTCCAGGCGGAACGCCCAGACCGCGGCTCCGCGCAGCGAGGACAGGAGCATACGGCGCAGCGAATTGCCGAGCGTGTGGCCGTAGCCGCGCTCCAGCGGCTGCAGGCGGAACTCGGCGGCGTTCGGGTTGTCTTCCCGCTTGGTCATCTCGACCAGGTGCGGTCGGACGAGCCCCGACAAATCAAGAGTCGTCATCACTTGGAATAGAGCTCGACGATTAGCTGTTCTTGGGCGGCAATCGGAATCGTGTCGCGCGTGGGCCGCTCGGTCATGCGCCCCACGGCCTTGTCAGTATCCACCTGAATCCACCGGACCGGCTGGCCACGACCGAACTGCTCGAGCGCCAGCTTCACGGGAATGATCTCGCGGCTCGCGTCAGCCACTTTCACCTCATCGCCCGGGCGCACGCGATAGGACGGCACGTCCAGGGTGCGACCGTTGATCTGGATGTGCCGATGGCGCACCAGCTGCCGCGCCTGCCGACGCGAACTGGCAAACCCCATCCGGTAGACCATGTTGTCCAACCGGCTCTCGAGCGCGATCAGGAGCGCTTCGCCCGTCACTCCGGGCTCCTTCAGCACGCGCTCGAACACGTTGCGGAACTGCCGCTCCGAGAGCCCGTAGATGCGCTTCACCTTTTGCTTCTCGCGCAGCTGCTTGGCGTACTCCGAGGCCTTGCGACGCCGGCCGGTGGACTGGCCGTGCTGCCCGGGGGCATACGCCCGCCGCTCGATGGCGCACTTTTCCGTCAGACAGCGCGTGCCCTTCAAGAAGAGCTTCGTGCCCTCGCGGCGGCACAGTCTGCAGGCGGGACCGGTGTAACGCGCCATCGCTCAGACCCGCCGCTTCTTGGGCGGCCGGCACCCATTGTGAGGAATGGGCGTCACATCCCGGATCGAGCGCACCTGTAACCCGGCGGTGGCGAGCGCCTGGATGGCCGACTCGCGACCCGAGCCGGGCCCCTGCACGCGCACGTGCACGCGCTTCACGCCGAGGTTCGCCGCCTCGCGACCCGCCTGCTCGGCGGCCACGGTCGCGGCAAACGGCGTGGACTTTTTCGATCCCTTGAAGCCCGCCTTTCCGGACGAGCCCCAGCTGATCGTGTTGCCCTGCATGTCGGTGATCGTGATGAGGGTATTGTTGAACGTCGCCGTGATGTGCACGATGCCCTCGGCTTCCACGACCTTTTTGGCGCGCTTGGCGCCCGTTGCTTTCGCTTGTGCCATGCTCGCCCGCTACTTTTTCAGGGAGGGCTTCTTCTTGCCCGCAATGGCCCGACGCGGCCCGCGCTTGGTGCGCGCATTCGTGTGCGTCCGCTGGCCCCGCACCGGAAGCCCTTTGCGGTGCCGTCCACCGCGGTAGGTCCCGATGTCCATCAGCCGTTTGATATTCATCGCGGTCTCGGTGCGCAGCGCGCCCTCGACCTTGTAATCACGCTCGATCACCTGGCGCAGCCGCGCGACTTCCGCGTCCCGGAGGTCACGCACCCGCGTGTCGGGGCTCACCCCCGTCTCCGCCAGAATCCGCTTCGTGTTGTTGCGACCGATTCCGAAGATGTACGGCAGCGCGTACTCGATTTTCTTGTCGCGCGGCAGGTCGATGCCAGCGATCCGGGCCATGGCTCAGCCCTGCCGCTGCTTGTGCTTGGGGCTGCGCTTGCAGATCACGCGCAACACGCCGCGGCGTCGGACCACCTTGCAATGCTCGCAGATCGGTTTGACGCTGGTACGCACCTTCACTTCGAGCCACCCCGGGAAGAAATGTCCAATTGAGCCTCGTATTGTAGACGGGCCCGTAAGTTCCCGCAAGGGGACAACATACGGCGGTTCAGGGACCCGCGCGCAGCTCGACGACGGCCCATCTGCCCCCCTGCCGCCGCAGCCCCACGAACACGGTTTCCCGCCGTTCCTCCGCTGTCCCGGCGATCGTGTAACGTCGTACCAGCTCCACGTATCCCCGACCGTCCTCGACTTCCCGGGCGACTGCGATGTCCACGCCCCGCTCGACCGAGGTCCGGAGGTAGCGCGCCAGCAGCTCGGCGGCCTGGTTTCGTCCCATCGCCGCGGACGGGTCGGCACCCGGAATCTGCAGAATTACCCCGGGGCTCCCCTGGAACAGGGCCACGGGATCGTGCGCCAGCCAGGCCTGCCGCGCACGCTGGGCGGCGACATCCAGGCCGCTTTGCCCGGCAAGACCGCCGGGGCCGGACAGGAGGAGGAGGCCGAGGAACCACTTCACAGAGCCTCCGCGATCTGCCGGAAGACGAGTGAGGGGTCCGGAGCTCGAGTGATCGGTCGACCCACGACGAGATGGGTGGCTCCCCGGCGCACGGCCTCGGCCGGCGTCACGGTGCGCGTCTGATCGTCGACGGCTGATTGCGGCAGCCGGATCCCGGGAACGACGATCCATGGCGCCGAGCCCAGCGCCTCCCGCAGCAAGGTCAGATCCTGCCCGGAAGCGACCACGCCCCGCAATCCCGCATTCGACGCAAGACGGGCGAGACGCGTGGCCTCGAGGCCCAGATCGGGTACGCCGCGACCCAGGATCTGCTCCGCATCCGCCGGCGCGTGAGACGTCAGCAGGGTGACGCCGACGAGCGCCAAGTCCGGCCCGGCGGCGCGCGCGGCCGCCGCCAGCACTTCATGACCACCAAGACAGTGCACCGTCGCCATCGCGACACCCAGACTACGCGCGGCCGTTACGGCTTCCGCGACGACGCTGGGGATGTCATGCCACTTGAGATCGAGAAACACCTGCACACCGCGCTGGGCGAACTCGCGAACCAGCGCGGGACCTTCGCGCACGAACAGCACCGGCCCGACCTTGGCCCACTGGAGCTGCGGCAGCCGGTCGGCGAGGGCGAACGCTTCGCGGCCGCTCGCCACGTCGAATGCGACGACCAGCTCAGCCATCGGCCAAAGCCCGGGCGACGCGATTGGGGACCCGCGGGTCGGCGAGCGCGGCCGTGCCGATGGCGACCAGCGCGGCGCCGGCGCGGAGGTACTCGCGCGCATCGTCAGCCGTGCGAATGCCGCCCACGCCGATCACCGGCAGATCGACCCGCTCCCGCACGCGTTGCGTCGCCAGCACGCCGATGGGCAGCAACGCCGGCCCACTGACACCGCCAAACCGACTGCCAAGCCTGTCGGCGAGCGCGCCCGGGAGCGTGTTCACGAGGCTCACCGCGTCGGCGCCCTCCTGCTGCGCCACACTGGCCATGGCGGGAAGATCGGGAAGGACCGGGGACAGCTTGATGACGAGGGGCTTCGTGGTGCAGCGGCGAGTGCGTCGCACCAGCTCGGCCAGTCCGTCCGCGGTCGAGCCGAATTCGAGGCCCCCGCTGGCGGTATTCGGACAGGACGCATTGATCTCGAACGCGGTCACGGCCGCCGTGTCCGAAAGGCGCGCCAGCACCCGCTCATAGTCCTCGACTGTGGCGCCCGCCACGTTGACCAGGACGCGGGCCCGCACCAGCCGAGCGGCCAGCCAGGGAAGATCCTCGACAGCCACGACGTCGAGACCAGGATTGGCCAACCCAACGGCATTGAGCATGCCGCCCGCGAATTCGGCGACGCGCGGTGCGGGGTGCCCGCGACGCGGCTCGGGCGTGACCGCCTTGGTCACGATGCCGCCCAGCGCATCGAGATCGATCACCCCGTCCACTTCCCGTCCAAAGCCCGCCGTGCCGGCCGCCAGCAAGACCGGGTTCTGAAATCGAGTGCCGAACAGCTCGACCGCCGTCAGGGGCGATCCTCGGGCCGCAGCGCGGGCCGACGCCCGGCAGGTGTGGGCGGATCGAGCTCAGGCCCGCGGGGCCCCGGACGCGGCGCCGCCACACGGAGCGCGCCCGCGCCGGGGACCGGCGCCTGCAGTCGCGTGACGCCGAGAGCCACCGCCAGGGAATCCTCGAGAATCTGGAACGCCGGGCTCGCCTCACCCCGGAACACCATGGTGTAAGGCGATCCGGGATAGCGTGCCCGCAGCACCGCGCCGATCGAATCGAGCGCATCCGCGTCGAGCTGCCCCGCCGCGATCAACGCCTTGGGAGCGAACAGAGACGAGGGGTGACGGTCGGCCAACCGTTGAAACAGCGCCGCTGCGAGCGCCGGTGCGGCGAGCGTATCGCGCGCCAGCTCGGCCGCGTGAAAGGCTTCGACGTCCGAGGAATCGTCGCGCTGGACCGCTGCGATCTGGAGCTGCAGCTCCCGGGAATCAGCCAATGCCGCTGCTCCGAGTGTGGCCGTCAGGCGTGCGAGCTGCTCCGAGACCGAATCGAGCTCCGCCGGGGTGCGCACCCGGGCGGTGTGCAGCCGCACGTCGCGGACGCGGGCACGGCCGGCTTCCGCGGAATCGGGGACCAACGCGGCGGCTTGTGCGTATCGCCCGGCCGCTCGATCCGTCAAGCGCGCAGCGCGCAGCCGGTCGCCGTCGGCGATCAGCAGCCGGGCCCGCGCCCCGTCCGGCAACCGTCCCGAGGCCAGCAAGCGGTCCAACCCGTCGGCCGCCGCGGCGGCGCCGGCGACTCGACCGAGATCGTCCAACACCTCGGACCACCGTGCTTCGTCTCGATCGCGCCGGGCCAGGCTGTCGATGAGGCGCACCGCCCGATTGACCTCACCGGCCGCGACGAGCGCCCGGACCCGGGCCGGCGCGGCCTCCGCCCGCGCGGAGCGGGCAAATCGATCGGCCGCCGTCGCCGCGTCGCCGCGCGCGAGCGCGATGCGACCCGCCAGGTACGCCGCGCTCGAGCGGCGGCGGCCATCCCCGGATGCGAGGAGCGGGACGACCAGCTGTTCCGCCGCGGTGGTCTCGCCCTGTCGCAAGGCGCATTCGGCGGCCGCGAGCGCCGCGCGCTCGCGCAGGGCGTCATCCGCGACCCCCTGGAGGGCCCGCGTCAGCGGTCGCGCGGCGTCCGCACAGCTGCCGCTCCGGGCGAGGCCTTCTCCCTGCAGCACCAGGGCATCGTCGGCCCAACGGCTGCGCCCATGATGCACCAGCACCGATTCGGCCTTGATCGCCGCGCGGCCCCACGTGAGACGGGCTTCGGCGTCCTGGCCGCGCGCCTCCATCCGTTGCGCGTCGCGCGAGAGACGCTGGGCACTCCACATGCCGTTGTAGTAGGCACATCCCGGCAGCCACAGCGCCAGCAACGCCGGGGCGGCATGACGACGCCGGATCACGGCGCTCCCCCGATCGCCAGCTTGTGCTCCAGCTCCAGGAAATAGCCGATGATCCCATCGGCGATCGCATTGGCGATCTTGCGCTGCCCCAGGGATGACGCCAGGAAGGCGCCGTCGCTCTTGTTGCTGGAGAAGCCGGTCTCGACCAGGATCGCCGGCCGGCGCGCGCTGTTGAGCACGTAAAAGCCGGCCTGCTGCACGCCGCGGTCGACGCCGGGGTGCACGCCTGCCACCCGCAGCTGCACCATCTCGGCCAGGCGAGCCGATTCCCGCAAGTACTCGTTCTGTTGCAGGTCCTTCACGATCGTGGCCAGATCCCCTTCCACCGCCTGCGCGTCGGCGGACTCGAAGCGGATGGCGTCGTTTTCCATCCGGGCGACGCGTCGCTGATCCTCGGTCTTGGCGTCCGACAGGAAATAGGTTTCAACCCCGTTCGCGATCGTCGTACGCCGCCCGGAAGGCATCGAGTTGACGTGCACACTGACGAACAGCTCGCAGTCGTCACGGCAGAACGCCGCGCGGTCGTGCAGGTCGATCAGCGTGTCGGTGGTTCGGGTCAGCGTGGCCACGATGCCGCGGCGCTGCAGCTCGGCGCCCAGCAGCCGTCCGATGCCGAGGTTGACGTCTTTTTCGCTGACGCCGCTCGGGAAGAACCGACCCGGATTCCCCGGGTCTCGCCCGCCATGTCCGGGATCCACGACCACGACGTGGCGCTGTCGCAGCCCGGTCAGGGGGTTCGGCGTCGCGCGCAGGACCGGGGTCACGACGGGCGGCGCCGGAGCCGGTGGCGTCGATTCCACGGCCAGCGCCGCCCCGGGGGGTGGACTCTCTGTCAGGACACCGAGCGTCGGATCCCATCGGAACCGGTCGCCGAACACGCGCGGTATGCAGTCGGTGAGCCAGACGAGCGGCAGGAACAGCGTGTCGCGCGCGATGTAGGACTCGTCCACCAGCTGGCACATCCGAGTGCCGATGCGGGCGAACGGCGATCCCATGGCGAACACGAAGCCGACGCCGTTCAGCACCACGATCGCGCGCGAGCCTTCGATGACCACCGCGAGGTCGAGCGGACCCGCGACCAGCGGGGCGGCGATCGCAGCCCCCCGCTCGCGATTCACGGGGACCGCCGTTTCGCCGCGCGGCGTCGCGATCCGCACCGTCTCGGGCGGGGCGACGAGCGCCAGGAGCAACGCGGCGATCATCGGCGACCCCGGAACTCGCGCGCCAGCTCCCGCTCGGAGGCGCGTCGCTTCAAGTCCTCCCGCTTGTCGTGCAGCTGCTTGGCCTTGGCGAGCGCGATCGCGACCTTCGCGAGGCCGTCCTTGAAATACAGCTCGAGCGGAATGAGGGTCAGGCCTTGCTGCGTGGTCGCGCCGATGAGCTTGCGGATCTCGCGCTTGTGCAGCAACAGCTTGCGCGATCGAGCGGGCGGCGGGTTGTTGTAGCTGCCGTGGATGTAGGGTGAGATCGTCAGTCCTTCGAGCCAGACCTCCCCGCGCCGCACGTGTGCGTAGGCTTCGCCCAGGCTCGCTTTCCCATCCCGCAGCGACTTCACCTCGGTGCCCGTGAGCACCAACCCCGCCTCCCACGTTTCCAGGAGGTGGTAGTCATGACGCGCCCGTGGATTGCGCGCGATGGAAGTCTTGTTCAAGTCGCCA
This sequence comes from Gemmatimonadota bacterium, assembly GCA_041497135.1. Classification (GTDB taxonomy): domain Bacteria; phylum Gemmatimonadota; class Gemmatimonadetes; order Gemmatimonadales; family GWC2-71-9; genus DASTHG01. Next base: position 26,556 of record JBGQFX010000019.1, read on the forward strand.
GCGCAAGTATAGAAACCGCGGTGTGATGGGTCAAGCCGAACATTGACTTGAGGTTATACCGCGGCCTATACTTCGCGTTCCCACAATCGCCGAAGTGGTGGAACTGGTAGACGCGCTGGCTTCAGGAGCCAGTGGGCGCAAGCCCGTGGGGGTTCGAGTCCCCCCTTCGGCACTGTCAGCTAATACCGTGGGACACCAGGATCCACCTCGGTGGACCACGCATCGATCCCGCCTGTCAGATTGCGGACACTCGAAAACCCTGCCGCACGAAGCATCTCCGCTGCGCGGCGTGACCGCACGCCATGATGACAGTAGGTCACGATCTCCGCGTGGCCGTCCAGCTCGCGCACGCGGGCCGGGAGCTCACCGAGCGGGATGAGCCGCGCCCCCTCGATGCGCGCGATCTCCCACTCGAACGGCTCACGAACATCGAGCAAGTGCAGGCTCGGCTTGCGGTCGCGCTCGGCACGCAGCTCGATGGCACCGATCTCCATCCCTTCCTGCTTCCCCCTTCCCCCGCCCCCGGCGCCGCAGAACGCCTCGTAGTCGATCAGCCGTCTGACCGTGGGATGCGGTCCGCACACCACGCAATCGGGGTCCCTGGAAAGCTCGATCTCGCGAAACTGCAGCTTGAGACCATCGAACAGCAGCAGCCGTGCAATGAGCGTGGTCCCCGCGCCCGTCACCAGCTTGATCGCCTCGAGCGCCTGGAGGCTGCCGATCACCCCGGGCACTACTCCCATCACGCCGCCCTCGGCGCATGACGGGACCAGCTCCGGAGGGGGCGGCTCCCGATACAGGCAGCGATAGCACGGCCCGCGCCTGGCGTCGAACACGGAGACCTGACCGTCGAAACGGAGCACCGCGCCGTACACGTTGGGGATCCCGAGGAACACGCAGGCATCGTTGACGAGATAGCGGGTCGGGAAATTGTCGCTGCCGTCCAGAACCACATCCCAGCCGCGCAGCACGTCGAGCCCGTTCGCCGCCGTGAGTCGAGCGTCGAAGGTTTCCAGCGTGACGTGCGGGTTGAGATCCATCAGGCGCGCGCGTGCGGATTGGAGCTTCGAGACGCCGATGGCTCCGGTCCCGTGCAACACCTGTCGCTGCAGGTTGGAGGCATCGACCACGTCGAAATCCACGAGGCCGATCGTGCCGACACCGGCCGCGGCCAGGTAGAGCGCCGCCGGTGAGCCGAGCCCGCCCGCCCCGACGATGAGGATGCGGGCGTGTTTGAGTCGTGCCTGGCCTTCGACCCCGATCTGCGGCAGGATCAAGTGCCGCGAATAGCGGATCAGCTCTTCGTGGGAGAACTCGGGCGGAGCCGGCATGCCCCGAATATAGGCACAGGCCGGCCCGCCCCTTCGGCCCTACTTCAACAGCAACCCGACGACGACGCCGGCCACATTCATCCGGATCAGCCAGGCCCAGAACGTCGCGTTCATCAATGGACGCGCCCTGTCGTACCACACGCCGGTGCCGAGCGTCGAGAGCGCGATGGTGGGCAGCCACAGCACCGTCGCGAACTCCATCCCGGCGAGCGGACCGCCACCGGTCACCCAGAGACTCGGGGAGAACCGCGCATAGAGGTAGGTGAATACCAGACCGAAAGCGATGGCCAGCAAGAACGACTTCACCATCATCGGCGTCATGTTCATCGGTTGCCCCGCGGGGGGCGGGGTCACCATGTGCTCCGTACCCTTCATGAACACCTTACTCCACAGCACCCAGTCGGCGAGCCACGCAGCCACGCCCGCGATCAATCCTACCAGCCACCAGCTCATGGTACGGCCTCCGTTCGAAAGGTGTGGTTCAACCGCCTCCACCGATGCCGCGTACGCCGATGTCCGTCATGGCGCGCAGGTCGAGCACTTCGTCGAGCTCCTTGCCCTTGAGCACGCCTTTCTGCATGAGCAACTCGCGCACGGACAGGTTCTTCTCCACCGCCTCTTTCGCGAGCTTCGCGGCTTCCGCGTACCCGATCTTCGGCGCCAGGGCCGTCACCAGCGCCGGAGAACGATCGAGCCAGTGGGCGCACATGGTGCGATCCGCCTCGATGCCCTCCACGCAGCGCTCCGCCAGCACGCGGCAGGCCGACGTGAGCAGGGCGAGCGTGACGAACAGGTTGTGCGCGACGACCGGCATCATGACGTTCAGCTCCAGCTGGCCGGCTTCGGCGGCGGTCGCAATCGTCACGTCGTTTCCGATGACCTGGAAGCAGACCATGTTCACCATTTCGGCGATCGACGGATTGACCTTGCCCGGCATGATGCTCGAGCCCGGCTGCACGGCCGGCATCCGGATCTCGGCCAAGCCGGTCCGCGGACCGGAGACCAGCAGGCGCAGGTCGCTGGCGATCTTGCCCAAGTCCACGGCGAAGGTCCGCAGCGCTCCAGAGAGTGCGGTCGCGTCGCCCAGTGACTGCATCAACTGGACGCGGTCCTGGCCCTCCCGCAACTCGAGCCCGGTGATGGCGCGCAGGTGCTTCACCATCAGGGCGGGATAGGCGGGCTCGGCGTTCAATCCGGTGCCCACCGCCGTCCCGCCGATCCCGAGATCGCGCAGGTCGCCCGCCGCCCGCGCAATGCGGTCGCGGTTCCGTTGCACCGTGTGGCCATAGGCCGTGAACTCCTGGCCCAGCCGGATCGGCGTCGCATCCTGGAGATGGGTGCGGCCCGACTTGAGGACGTCGTCGAACGCCGTGCCCTTGGCCAGAAACGCCGCGGCGAGGCGGTCGAGCGTCTCGAGCATCGGGGGAATGAGACTCAACGCGCCGAGGCGAATCGCCGTGGGAATCACGTCGTTGGTGGACTGCGCCATGTTGACGTGATCGTTGGGATGCACCGGCTGGTATTCGCCGCGCTTGCCGCCGAGCAGCTCGTTGGCCCGGTTGGCGAGCACCTCGTTGGCGTTCATGTTGTGCGACGTCCCGGCGCCCGCCTGATAGGGATCCACCACGAACTGATCCCGGTGCTGACCACTCAGGATCTCGTCGGCGGCGCGCACGATGGCGTCGGCGCGCTTCGCGTCGAGCCGGCCGGTCTCCCGGTGGGTCAGCGCCGCCGCCTGCTTGATCCACAGGACGGCATCCACGAACGCTGCGGTGGGGCGCAGGCCGGAGATGGGGAAATTGCGCCGGGCCCGCTCGGTCTGGACGCCGTACAGCGCCTCGACGGGAACCGGTAGCTCGCCCAAGGGGTCACGTTCGACACGCGTCGCGCTCATCATCTCGGTTCGCTCCACCCGACTGCCGTCGGTTTCGAGCCACGAATCATCCATGGCAGAGGCTTCCATTCTAAGTCAGGATTGGTCCGAGTGCTTGCGTCGACCCCAGCCGATCGTGACCAGCTGCTTTGCGGCACGGACGCCGAGCGAGTGGATCATGAGGTACACGCCGGCCGCGGTCAACAGGATCACGGAATAGAAGCGCCACCACACCAGCATCAACACGGCGTGGCGGCCGAAGTCTCCCGCGAATCCCGACAGGAACACCACCTCAATTCCGCCACCGCCCGACGGCAACGGCACCAGCACGGGGGAGGCCAGGAGCGCCAGGGCGCCAAACACCATCTGGCCGAACGGCGGGGCGTCGGCTATGCCCCAGGCCAGCGCCGGGAGAATCAGCGCGCGTGCGACCAGGCTCACCGCCGTCAGCACCGCGTTCACCGCCTGTACCCACAGCGGCGCCCGCCGCACGTGTGCCAGCGCGACGCGCCACTGGCGCCGCACGCGGTGGCGGATCGCGCCTGGCTTGGCCAGGCGCTGGATCAGATAGATGATCAGGAGCGCCCCCAACGCGACAAGCTCGATCATCACCAGATCGGTGGCGACGTGACGGCGCAGCCAGTGCTGCGCGGCGAGACGCCAATCGGGGACGTAGTGCACCACCAGGACGCCCACCAGCAGCAGAAACACGGGCCACTCGGCCGCGACCTCGACACCGACGGCCACGAGCGCCGTGACGGGCCGCAATCCGGCCTCGGTGAGCCCGGCGAATCGGGCCGCTTCCCCTCCCAGCCGATTCGGGGTGAGCGTCGCGGCCGCTTCACCGTAGAGGTTGAGGCGCACCGCCGGCCAGAACCGCAGTCCGCCCCCCGATGTCCAGGCGGCGAGCTGAATGCGCCACGCGCGCACGACCACGTCCAGCGCCAGGGCGCCGAGCGCCAGCAGATGAGCGATCACGTCAGTCCGAGCAGTCGCCCAACGGGTACGTGAAACCACAGTTCGCGCAGGGGTTCTTGCAGCCCCACGGCTTGGGTTGCACGGGGGCCCCGCACCGCAGGCAGGTCGCCGGCGGGCGATCTTCAGTACGCGGCTGGAAAGGCGCCGGTGAGGAAGGGGTTGGTGCGGCGCTCGACGCCGATGGTGGTTTGCGGTCCATGCCCGCTGTACACGATGGTGGAATCGGGTAGAACCAGCAACTCCCGCTCAATACTCCGGAGCAGCGTCTCGGCATCGCCGCCCGGCAGGTCGCTGCGGCCGATCGACCCCTGGAACAGCACGTCGCCGCCGAACACCGCCCCCTCGCCCACCAGCGACACGCTCCCCGGCGAGTGGCCCGGCGTATGACGCACCTCGAAGCTCAGCCCGCCGACCTGTACCCGCTCGCCATGGGCGAAGGGCCGATCCGGCGGCGGCAGCGGCAGCACCGCCTGCAGTCCGAAGGCGGCGGCCTGCTCCGGAACGCGATCATACAGCGGACGGTCGGCCGGATGCAGGAAGATCGGGGCCGCGGTCGCCGCGTGGACCCCGGGCACGCCGAGAACGTGATCGAGGTGGGCATGCGTCAACCACAGCGCCACTGGCTGAACCGCGGCCTGCTCCAGCTGGTGCAGGATGAGGCCCGCATCTTCCCCCGGGTCGATGACGGCGCACTGCCGGGCCGTCTCGTCGATGACCAGGTAGCAGTTCTCGACGAAACCGCCGTTGGGAATCATCACGACCTTCATGGGGCGGCCGCCGGGACGGATTTTTCCTGCTCGCGCAGCGCGGCGAGGTACTTCTCGACCGCGATCGCCGCGGTGGTGGCATCGCCCACGGCGGTCGTGATCTGCCGGGTGAGCTGGCTGCGCACGTCGCCCGCCGCGAACAGCCCGGGGATCGACGTCATCATACGCTCATCGGTGATGAAATAGCCGGCTTCATCGTGGCGTGCGTGGCCCTCGACGATCCCCGAGTTCGGCGTGAAGCCGATGAAAATGAAGACGCCGCCAACCGCGAGCGACCGCCTGGCGCCGGTGACCGTGTCTTCGAGCTCCAGGTGGTCCGTCCCCTTCTCGTTCCCGACGATCGCCGTCACCTTGGAGTTCCAGACCATCTCGATCTTTGGATTGGCGAACGCCCGCTCCTGGAGGATCTTCGACGCACGCAGCTGGTCGCGACGATGCACGATGTAGACCTTGGACGCGTAGCGGGTCAGATAATCGGCTTCCTCGACGGCCGCATCGCCGCCGCCCACGACGGCGAGCACCTCGCCCTTGAAGAACGCGCCGTCGCAGACCGCGCAGTAGGAGACGCCTTTCCCCGCATACTCCTTCTCGCCCGGCACGCCGAGCTTGATGGGCGTCCCGCCCGCGGTGATGATCACCGCCGGGGCGCGATAGGTTCGCTCCCGCGCGGTGTGGACCTCGAACCAGCCGTCGGCGCCCTTGCGCACTTTCTCCACGGTGTCGGTCACCAGCTCCGCCCCGAATTTCTTGGCGTGCCCGGTGAATTTCTGCGCCAGGTCCCAGCCCTTGACGCTCTCGAACCCGATGTAGTCCTCGATCACGTCGGTGTTCAGGAGCTCGCCACCCGGGGCACCGCGCTCGATGGTGAGGGCCTTGAGCATGCCGCGCCCCGCATACATCGCGGCACACAGCCCCGCGGGGCCGGCGCCCACGATGATCACGTCGTACGACTGCGTGCCGTTCTCAGGCATCGATACGCCATTCCAATTGCGGAGGATCCCCCTCCCCCGCCAGGGCCCGCGCCAATCGGGCGCGGAACCGCTCCGTGTCGAACTCGACGGCCGGGTGCTGGCCTCCCGCCAGCTTTGCGAGCGCCGCCGCACCGACGCTCACCACACCGTGGCGGTTGCCACGCTCGCGGTGCAGCAGCGCCGCCGCCGCCTGGATCAGTCCCTGCCACACCCGCCGCTCCTGCGCTTCAATAATAGAACGCCATACGGTTTCCAGGGCTTCGTGCGCGAGCCAGAATTCCCGCGCATTGAACAGGGTGCGCGCGTCTTCCAGATGGGTGCGCCGGTCCTCGGGGGTCACGACGGGAGTGGCGTTCCGACCTTCAGGAGGTTAACCGCCGCTCGCGCTGCCTCCGCCACGATCCGCTCTCCCTCCAGTACCTGCTCGACCGCGAATGTCCCGACGCCGTACACATGGTGCTGGCACTCGTCACTCATCGCACTAGCCGGCCGCCGTCCACCGGCAGCACGACGCCGGTGATGAAGTCGTTGTCGAGCAGAAACAGCACCGCCCGCACCACGTCTTCCGGCGCGCCGAGCCGCCGCAGTGGCGTGGTCGCCATCAAGCGCTCAAGCGCCTCGGCGGGCCAGTCGTCGGGCGGCAGCACGGCGCCCGGCGCCACCGCGTTGACGGTGACCTCGGGGGCGAGCACGCGGGCGAGCGCGTGGGTCAGCATGACGACGCCCGCCTTCGACACGTTGAGCGGCAGGTACGACGGCCACACCTCGAACGCCGCCAGGTCGGCGAGATTCACGATCTTGCCGCGCGTGCGCCGCAGATGCGGGGCGGCGCCCTGCGCCGTGAAGAACGCCGCGGACACGTTCAACGAAAGCGCGTCATTCCATTCTGCCGCCGTGATCGCCTCGAACTCGCGGCGCACCATGACCGCGGCGGAATTGACCAGCACGTCGAGCCGACCGAACGCGTGCGCGACCTGGTCGGGCAACCCCCGCGCGGCCGTCGCATCCCGCAGGTCGGCCGCGAACACGCGCGCGGTGCGCCCCGCCTCCCGGACCGACCGCGCCGTCGCTTCGGCGCCGTCCGCGGACCCGTGATAGTGGACGGCGACGTCGCAGCCAGCCCGCCCCAGGGCAACCGCAATGGCCTGCCCCAGGCGCCGTCCCGCACCGGTGACGAGCGCGACCCGACCGGAGAGCTCCACGATCGCTAGCCCGCCCGGGCGGTGAGGGGCAGAATCTGTCCGGTCAACGCGAAGGCCGCGTCCGAAACAAGCCAGCACACGGTGCGCACCAGATCGGCCATCCCCACGAAACGGGCAGCCGCGCCCATCGACTGGACGTTCCCCGTCGTCCGCACGGCTTCCGGCGCGAGCGCGTTGACGCGGATCTTGTCATCCCTCAGCTCCCGCGCCAGGGCGCGGGTCAGCGCGGCGACCCCTCCCTTGGCCGCCGTGTAGGCGGCGAGGTTGGCCTGCGGATGGAGGACAGCGATGGACGCGAAGTTGACGATGGCGCCCCCGCCGCGACGCCGTAGCGAGGGGACGGCGGCCTGGCACACGCAGTACACCGTGCGGAGGTTGATCTCGAGCTCGCGATCGAGCGCGGCGGGATCGGTCGCTTCGAATGCGCCGTAACTCGTGAGCCCGCCCGCGACATTGACGACGATATCGAGACCGCCGAAGCGGGCCTCGGCGAAGCCGACCGCCGCGCGCGCGACATGCGGCTCGGTCAGGTCCCCGGGGGATGCGGCGGCTTCCACCCGCGCCGCGGCGAACTCGCGCAGTCGCTCGTCCAGCGCTTCCGCGCTGCGGTCGGCGAGGACCAGACGGGCGCCCGCCGCACCGAGCGCGACGGCCACGGCATGCCCGATCTGCCCCACCCGGGCGACGCCGGTGACGAGCGCGACGCGACCGACGAGCTCAGCCGCCACGGCCCCCCCGCCCCGCGGCCTCCACCGACTCCACGATCAGGTCTACCGGCGGCGCACCCCGTTGCGCGAAGCGCACGGTGCCGTCCTTCCCGATCACGTACACGGTGCGCTGAATGCCCTTCCCGTCTTCTTTCAGGGCGTGATAGGCCCGGGCCACGGCCCGATCCGGATCGGACAGCAGCGGGAAATTGAACCGCATCTTCTCCACGTAGCTCAGGTGGCTCTCGGGGCTCGCCGGGTTCACGCCAAAGGGCTGGATTCCGGCCCGCTCGAAACTCGTCATCTCATCGCGCACGGCGGAGAGTTGGCGGTTTCACCCGGGGGTGTTATTGCCGGGATAGAAGATCAACGCGACGTGCCCGCGCTTCAGGACGTCGGCTAATCGGTATGTCTTTCCGTCCGAGGCCCGCGCTTCGAACAACGGGGCGTTGCTCCCAACCTCCAAGACTTCGCTCATTACGCCCTCTCCTTGCGTCGTTCCAACTCCTCGAGCCACGCCATCGGCACGTCCATTCCTCCCAACGGGGCATGCGCCAGCGCCGCATTCTCCTCGCCGTGCCAGTCGGAGCCCCCGGACACCGCCAGGTCCAGCTCACGGGCCAGCTTGGTGAGGCGGGCTTCCACGTGCTTGGGATGACTCGGATGGCGCACTTCCACGCCGTCCAGGCCGTCGGCCTTGAACGCCTTGAGCTGTGCCAGGTGCCCGCGGTCGCCCAAATGGGCGGCGACCCCGAGGCCACCCACACCGTGAATCAGATCGGACACCTCGCGCAGCGCCGGCAGCGGCTTGGCGACGAACGCGGGACGACCGTACCCGAGGTACCGACCGAACGCTTCTTCGAAGTCTTGCACCGCTCCCGCGTCCACCAGCGCGCGAGCGACGTGCGGGCGGCCGACGGCGCCGCTCCCCGCCTGGAACGCCAGATCCTCCAGGTCGATCTCGACACCCAGGCGCTGCAGCTTCTCGACCATCTGCGCTCCCCGCCGCTCGCGCGCGCGGCGCGCTTGCGCCAAAAACGCATCGAGCGCGGGATCGCCCATGGGAAGAAAGTAGCCGAGCAGGTGCAGCTCTCCCCACGGTGCGCGCACGCTGAACTCGCATCCCGACACGACGCGAACCCCCAGGGGTCGCGCCGCAGTGGTCGCGGCTTCGATCCCGGCCAGCGTATCGTGATCGGTGAGCGCGAACGCGCTCAAGCCGACGGCGTGCGCATGCTGGGCCACCGCTTCGGGGGCAACCTGGCCGTCCGAGGCCGTGGAATGGCAATGCAGATCAACGTGCGCCGTACGCGCTCTCCGGGGCGGTCCACGCCGGCTGCGACTGGCGGAACAGGGCCAGCAGCTGGCCGTCGGAGAGCTCGCCGAGCGCCGCGTCGGTGCGTCGCGCGCCGGTGGGCGTGTAGCGGGTGAAGCGGCGTTTGCGGTCCGGACCGGTCCCGAGCTGGAACAGCAGGCTGTACTGGTCCTGTCCGTACACGGTGCTGCGGCCGGACGGGCTGACCTCCCAGCGCTCGCCCTCGATCACCAGGATGCGACGGGGCACGTCAGGCCTCCATCGCGGCGGCGGGGATCGGCACCTCGGACCATAACTCCCATGCGTCCGGAGCGTAGGTGACGAGGCTTTGCAGCTTCTTCTCGAGCTTGGTCTCCTCGGGCAGGCGCGACGCCTGCGCGCGGTGCGACATCTCCGTGGGGCTCTCGGAGAATTCGATGAACAGCCGCGGGTCCTTGGCGTTGCGGAACAGCCAGATGCGCTGCCCCCTTGCGTCCGCGAATTGGGCCAGCTCGCGCAGTGTGGCGAGGTAGTCGGCCTCGTTCGCGGCGGCGACGCGCACGCGCGAGGCGGTGAGCACCTTCGGCATGATCAGACCGCTCCTTCCGGGAATTCCTGCAGCACCTTCTTCACGTCCGCCAGGAACCGGTCGGCGTCCACGCCGTCCACGACGCGGTGGTCGTAGGACATGGTGAGCATACCCATGGTGCGGATCGCGATCGCGTCGCCGCCCTCGGGCCCGGTGATCACCTTGGGGCGCTTCTCGATCGCGCCCACGCCCAGAATCGCGACTTGCGGCTGGTTGATGATGGGGATGCCCGCGTAAGGTCCGAACCCGCCGGGGTTCGTGATCGTGAAAGTGCCGCGCTGGATGTCGTCGGGCGACAGTTTCTTGGTGCGGGCCCGCTCGCCCAGATCGTTGATCGCCCGGGCCATGCCCAGCAGGGACAACTCGTCGGCGTGCCTGATGACCGGAACGATCAAGCCCCAGTCGAGCGCGACCGCGATACCGATGTTGACGTCCCGCCGGTAGATCGTGCTGTCACCGGACACGGCCGCGTTGACCACCGGGTGCGCGCGCAGAGTCTCGGCGCACGCCTTCGCGATGAATGCGAGGAAGGTGAGGTTGACCCCGCGATCGGCGTAGGATTGCTTGTGCGCGGCGCGGAGCTGAGCCACGCGCGAATAGTCGATCTCGAAGAAGCTCGCGACGTGCGCCGACACGCGGCGCGACATGATCATGTGATCCGCGGTGATCCTGCGGATCTTGGACCAGGGCTCGACCCGGTCGCCGGGCCAGGGCTCGGCGGCGGGGTGCTGGATGGGACCGGCAGGTGCCAGGGGCCGGGTGCCAGGTGTCGGGGCTGCGGGTACGCCCCGCTCAATGAATCCCAGGATATCCTGCTTCGTCACCCGTCCGGCGAAGCCGGTGCCCGGGATCCGCGAGATGTCGAGTTGGTGCTCGGATGCGATCTTGCGGACGAGCGGTGTGGAGCGGCGGCGCAGCCGCTCTTCGGCGGTCTCGGCGCCGTCGCCCTTCGGGAGAACGGGGGACGGGGGACGAGGGACGAGGGACGCGGGACGGGGGACGGGTGCGGCCGCGGCGGCGACCGGCTCCGGCTTCGTGGCGGGCGACGCGGGCGCGGGTGCCGACGCCGGTACGGCAGCGCCTTGTTCCGTCTCCAGCACCGCGACGAGGGTCTGCACCGGTACCGTCTGCCCCTCCTGCACCTTGATCTCGGCCAGCGTTCCAGCCACGGGCGCCGGGATTTCGGCATCGACCTTATCAGTCGAGATCTCGAACAGCGGCTCATCGCGCTTCACCTGATCGCCGAGCTTCTTGAGCCACTTGCTGAGCGTGCCCTCGGCGATGGATTCACCCATCTGGGGCATGAGAACGTCTATGCGAGCCATAGGTACCTCAGAATCGTCATCGGTAGTCGGTCATCGGTAACGACCAAACCGACGACCGTCGACCGATAACGCAGTTAGTATCCCGCCAACCATCTCGCCGCTTTCACGATGTCTTCCGTCTGGGGCAGCACGAAGTCTTCCAGCGTCGGTGCATAGGGTAACGGCACATCGTGCGCCGTGACGCGCGCGATGGGACCGTCCAGCCACTCGAACGCCTGCTCGTTGATGCGCGCGGCGATCTCGCCTGCCAGGCCGCCGGTACGGGTGTCCTCGTGCACGATCAGCACCTTGTTGGTCTTCTTCACCGTGGCCATGATGGCGTCGTCATCGAGCGGCAACAGGGTGCGCAGGTCGACGATCTCGACCGACAGACCGTCCTCCTTGGCGAGCTGGTCCGCCGCTTCGAGCGCCTTCCACACCGTGGCGCCGTAGGTGATGATCGAGAGATCCTTCCCGTCCCGCGCGATCCGCGCCTGGCCGATCGGCGTCAGGATCTCCTCGCCCTCGGGCAGCGTCTCCTTGATGCGACGGTACAGCCACTTGTGCTCGAGATAGATGACGGGGTCCTCGTCGCGGATCGAAGCCTTGATGAGGCCCTTGGCGTCCCGCGCCGTGGACGGGTAGACGATCTTCAGTCCCGGCGTGTGGAAGAACGCCGCCTCGGGGTTCTGCGAGTGGAACGGGCCGCCGCGCACGTAGCCGCCGCACGGCCCGCGCACCACCATCGGCGTCGACAGTCCCGCGCGGTAGCGCGCCGTGGCGACGTAGTTGGTCAACATGTCGTAGGCGCACGAGATGAAGTCGATAAACTGCATCTCCGCCACCGGACGCATGCCCATGTGCGCGGCCCCCGCGGCGGCGCCGACGATGGCCGCTTCCGAGATCGGCGTGTCGATCACCCGGGCGGCTCCGAATTTCTTCTGGAAGCCGTCGGTGACCTTGAAGGCACCGCCGTAAGCGCCGATGTCCTCGCCCAGCATGAACACGCGATCGTCGCGCTCCATCTCCTCCCACAGACCCTGGCGCAGCGCCTCGAGAAACGTGATCTCTGGCATCTACAACCCCCGGAACCAGAGCCGCGGCGCGGCCTCGGGGTGGGCATACACACCGGGCAAGGCCGTCTCGGGCAGCGGCAACGGCTCGTTCACACAGGCATCCGTCGCCTGGTCGATCTCCTCTTTCGCCGCGCGATCGATCTCCGCCAGCTCCAATTCCTCGGCCCAGCCGTTCTCCCGCAGCAGCTTGATGAAGCGATCGACGGGATCGTTGTCCCGGGCCCAGCGCTCGATCTCGTCCTTCGGCTGATAGGACTGATCGTCGTGCTCGGCGTGTCCTTTGCGCCGGTAGGTCTTCACTTCGATGAAATGCACGCCCTTGCCGCGCCGCGCGCGCTCGACCGCGTGCTTGGTGGCGGTATGGACGGCGATCACGTCGTTGCCGTCGACCGTCACGGCATGTACGCCGTAGCCCTTCGCCTTGTCCGCCAGATCCTTCACCGCGAACTGCTTTTCGGGCGGCGTCGTGTACGCCCAGTGATTGTATTCGCCGATCACCACGAGGGGACAGTGCTGCACGGCCGCGAAGTTCAGGCCCTCGTGAAACGTGCCGGTGGACGTCGCGCCGTCCCCGACGTACACCAGTCCGACGCGCGGCTCACCGCGCAGCTTGAAGGTGAGCGTGATCCCCGCCATCACCGGCACCATGTCGCCCAGGTGGGAGATCTGGCCCAGGTAGCCTCTCTCGAGATCGTTGAAGTGCACGTTCAGCTCGCGGCCGTGAGTGGGGCTGTCGGCTTTGGCCATGTACTGGCGCAGGATCTCGATCGGCTTGGCGCCCATCACGAGCATCGAGCCCAGGTTCCGGATCAGCGGGGAGAGCACATCGCGGTGGCGGCCGCGGTCCAGGGCATACGCCGAGGCCACCGATTCCCCTTCCTGGCCGAGCGAGCGAAACAGACCGCCGATCACCTTGCTCTGGCGGTACAACGCCACCAGCCGCTCCTCCAGGGTCCGCGTCAGGCGCAGATAGCGGTAGATCTCGAGCAGCTGGGGCCGCTCGAGCTCCGCCGGCAGTGCGGGCGTCTCGGACCTGGTGTCGGGTACGGAGTGGAGGGGCATTCAGCTAAATTATAGTGGGCGGGAAAGTTGGGTGGGGGCACGAGGAGAATCAAGGAGGCCGGGGCATCATATGGCGAGCGCGAAATTCAAGGTGAGCGGCATGACCTGCGGCCATTGCCGGCAGAAAGTGGAGCACGCGCTGAAGCAGGTCGACGGGGTGTATTCCGCGGTGGTGGACTTGCAGGACGGCGAGGCCGAAGTGGATTTCAACGACGACGTGGCGACCGCGCAGCAGCTCGTGGCATCGGTCGCGCGGGCCGGGTACGCAGCCAAGCTGATCGGCTAGTACGCTCCGCGCAGCTCGTACGCCGGCTCGACCTGCCGGTGGACCTCGGCCAGGAATCGTTTCCCGAGCTTGTCCAGCTCCGACTCGCCCACCTGGTCGGTGTCCACTTCGATGAACGTGTAGTGCCCACCCTCCGCTTTCGCCGACACCGTCACCTTTCCCAGGCCGCCCCGATAGGTGAGCCGGCGTGTCGATTCTTCGGCTGGAGCGAGCCGCGCGCCGAAGAACGTCCTGGCCGCCGCGAGCACGGCATCGGGAGACAACGGACTTCTATGGAAGTATCGCATACGACGGAGTGTAGCGCCTCAACCGCAGGCTGTTCAAGACCACGCTGAGACTCGACCAGGCCATCGCCGCGCTCGCGATCACCGGCGAGAGCAGCAGCCCGGTGACGGGATACAGCACGCCGGCGGCCACCGGAATGCCCAGCAAGTTGTAGATGAAGGCCCAGAACAGATTCTGCCGGATCGTCCTCAAGGCGCGCTGCGACAGCTCGACCGCCGTCACGACCCCCCGCAAGTCGCCGCGAATCAGCGTCACGTCGGACGCCTCCATCGCGACATCGGTGCCGGTGCCGATCGCGATGCCCACCTCCGCCTGCGCCAGCGCCGGCGCGTCGTTGATCCCGTCGCCCACCATGGCGACCGGCAGACCCTGCCGCTGCGCCTTCTTCACCAGGTCGACCTTCTGCGACGGCAGCACCTCCGCGATCACCTCGGTGATGCCGACCTCCTTGGCAACGGCCTGGGCCGCGTTCTTGGAGTCGCCGGACACCATCTGCACGGTCAGACCCATCGCCTGCAGGCGCGCGATCGCCTCGCGCGCCGTCGGCTTCACCGGGTCGGCGATCGCGATCACGGCGTGCACCGTGTTGTTCACCACGACCACGATGGGCGTGCGTCCCTGCGCAGACAGCCGGTCGGCATCCTGCGCCAGGCTGCCAAGCTCGAGACTGCGCTCGCGCGCGTGCCGCGCCGAAATCACCTCGACGATGCGCCGATCCACCGTGCCGCGCACGCCGCGCCCTTCCATGGCCGCGAACTTTTCGACCGGCAGCAGCAGCACCATGCGGTCCGTCGCCGCTTTCACGATGGCCTGCGCGATGGGATGCTCGGAGCGCTGCTCCACGGAGGCGGCCCAGCGCAGCACCTCGCCCGTGGCCACCGCGCTGCCGTCCGGTTTACGCGCCGTAACGATGTGCGTGACCGTGGGCTTGCCTTCGGTGATCGTGCCGGTCTTGTCGAGCAGGACGGTGCGGACCTTGGACAGCTGCTCCAGCGCCTCGCCGCCGCGGATCAGGACCCCCTGCTCCGCCGCGCGCCCGGTGGCGACGAGGATCGCCGTCGGGGTAGCGAGCCCGAGCGCGCAGGGACAGGCGATGATCAGCACCGTGATCAGCGCGACGGTCGCGTACAGGAGCGCCGGTGCGGGCCCGAGGTCGAACCAGGCCACGAACGCCGCGATCGCGATGGCGATGACGATCGGCACAAACACGCCCGCGACGCGGTCGGCGAGCCCCTGGATCGGGGCTTTGGACGACTGGGCGTCCTCGACCAGCCGGATGATCTGTCCGAGCGCGGTGTCCTTGCCCACGCGCGTGGCGCGGAAGGTGAAGCTGCCGGTGGTGTTCAAGGCGCCGCCGATGACCTCGTCGCCCACCTGCTTCATCACCGGCATCGGCTCGCCGGTCAGCATCGACTCGTCCACCGCGGAGCTGCCTTCGGTCACACGCCCGTCGGCCGGGATGCGCTCGCCCGGCTTGACGACGACCAGATCGCGCTGCTCCACCGCGGCGACGGGTACGTCGTGCGACGTCGAGCCACGCATCACGTGCGCCACGGCGGGGGTCAACGCGGCCAGCTGCCGGATCGCCGCCGACGTCCGTCCCTTGGCCCGTGCTTCGAGCAGCCGGCCGAGCAGGATCAGGGCGATGATGGCGGACACGGTTTCGTAGTAGACGTCGGCGGGCAGACCGGCGCGGGCGAACAGGCCGGGGGCGAGCGTCGTCGCGACGGAGAACAGGAAGGCGGCGCCGGTCCCGACGGCGATCAGGGTGTTCATGTCGGCGGTGCGGTGCCGGAACCCGCTCCAGGCACCGACGAAGAACTGGCGGCCGCACCACGCCAGCACGGGCAGCGTCAGGGCGCCGAGCAGCAGCTTCAGCCGCTGTGGCTCGGCGACCAGGCTCGACCCGGCGGCCGCGGCCCGCAGCCGCATCGCGAGCGGCATGAGCAGCCGGCCCAACACGTCCACGTTGCGGAGGCCCGCGTCGTGTCCGGCGTCACCCGCCATCAGCAGCATGGCGCCGAGCATCGAGACCACGGCGACGACGGCGGCCAGGGCGAACTTCCAGCTGAGCACGCGCACTTCGCGCTGGCGCGCGAGACGCTCCCGCTCCACCGGATCTTCGGCCGCGATCGGCTCCGCCGTCCGGAAGCCGGCGGCCCGCACGGCGTGCTCCAGCTGCTGCGCGGTCACGACGCCGGGCACGTAGGTGACGGTGGCCGACTCGGTCGCCTGATTCGCCACGGCGCGGATCACGCCCACGACGCCGCCCAGCTCGCGCTCCAGCCCGGCCACGCTGGGCGCGTAATGCAGGTCGGTGATGCCGAACGTCATGGTCGCCTGGCCGCACTGGTAACCAGCGTCGCGCACGGCCTGCGCCAGCCGCCCCACGGCGGTCTGGGTGTCCTCGTATTCGACGGCCGCCTTGGCGGTGGCGTAGTTGACGCTCGCACCGGACACCCCGGGAGCGCCACCCAGCGCCTCCTGCACCGTGGCGGCGCAGCTGGCGCAGCTCATCCCTTCGATGGGCAGGGTGACGCGCTGCTTAGCCATGGGACGGGTGCGGCGACGCGGCACCCCGCCGAGCCGAGCCCGCGGGCTCGACCACCAGCAGGCCCTTGAGCATCGACATGCCGCAGCGGAACTGGTACTCGCCGGGCTCGGTGGGCGTGAACTCGATCGACGTGGTTTCGAAAGCGGGCAGCCGGGCGTTGATACTGAAGTGCTCGAACACCACGCGGTCCGAGCAATCCGCCGTCTCGTCGCGATAGAACAGCAGGCGGACCGGCTTGCCCGCCTGCACGAGGATCGTGTCCGGGGAATAGCCGCCCTTCACGGTGATCGCGATCTCCTGGACGCCCCGCGTCTGGCGGGCGGCCGCCGCCGGCCGGCGGGAGAACAGGAAATACCACAGCACCCACGCGATGGCGGCGACGCCGAGCGCGCTGACGACGAGCTGCGCCGCGGTCATGCCGGCCGCCTTACCTGACCTCGATGCGCATCCGGTAGAAGGAGCGCCATACGAACACGATCGACACGGCGAGGAAGGCCGCGGCGAACGCACGCGTCAACCCGACACCGCCCTCCGACGTGAGCGACACGGCGAGCTCCACGGCGAGCAGCCCGAACAGGGTGGTGAACTTGATGATCGGGTTCATCGCCACCGAGGACGTGTCTTTGAAGGGGTCGCCCACCGTATCACCGACCACGGTGGCATCGTGCAGCGGCGTGCCTTTTTGCTTGAGCACCGTCTCCACGACCTTCTTCGCGTTGTCCCAGGCGCCGCCGGCATTCGCCATGAAGATCGCCTGGAACAGCCCGAACAGGGCGATCGAAATGAGATACCCGATGAAGAAGTACGGCTCGACGAAGGCGAACCCGAGGGTCGCGAAGAACACCGTGAGGAAGATGTTGAACATGCCCTTCTGCGCGTACTGGGTGCAGATCTCCACCACCTTCTTCGAATCGGCGACCGACGCCTTGGCGCTGCCCTCGAGCTTGATGTTCGCCTTGATGAACTCCACGGCGCGGTAGGCGCCGGTGGTGACGGCCTGCGTCGAGGCGCCGGTGAACCAGTAGATCACCGCGCCGCCCGCCATCAGCCCGAGCAGAAACGGCGGGTACAGGATCGACAGATTCGACAGCTCGGATTGCAGGCCGTGGGTGAGGGTCAGGATGATCGAGAAGATCATCGTCGTCGCCCCCACGACCGCCGTGCCGATCAGCACCGGCTTCGCGCTGGCCTTGAACGTGTTCCCCGCCCCGTCGTTCTCCTCGAGGTTCTCCTTGGCCCGCTCGAAGTTCACGTCGAAGCCGAAGTCCTGCTTGATCTGGGCCTTCACACCGGGGATCTGCTCGATCACCGACAGCTCGTAGACCGACTGCGCGTTGTCGGTCACGGGACCGTAGGAGTCCACGGCGATCGTCACCGGGCCCATCCCCAGGAACCCGAACGCCACCAGCCCGAAGGCGAACACCGCCGGGGCGATCATCAGGCTCCCCAGCCCCATGGTGCTGACCCCGTAGGCGACGGCCATGAGCAGCAGCATCGTCATGCCCAGCCAGAAGGCGCTGAAGTTCCCGGCCACGAAGCCGGAGAGAATGTTGAGCGAGGCACCGCCCTCCTTCGAGGACGTCACCACCTCCCGCACGTGCGCCGAATTCATCGACGTGAACACCTTCACCAGCTCCGGGATGACCGCCCCGGCCAGGGTGCCGCAGGTGATCACGGTGGACAATTTCCACCACAGCGTCGGATCGCCGCCCAGCTGGGGAATGAGCAACCGGGAAACGACGTAGGTCAGCGCGATCGACACGAACGAGGTGAGCCACACCAGGGTGGTGAGCGGCGCCTCGAAGTTCATCCGGTCGGCGTTCGCGTACCTGGCGCGCGTCAGCGCGGCATTGATGTAGTACGACACCCCGGAGGTGACGATCATGATGATGCGCATCACGAAGATCCACACGAGCAGCTGCACCTTCACGAGCGGATCGTGCACGGCGAGCAGGATGAACGTGATCAACGCCACGCCGGTCACGCCATAGGTCTCGAATCCGTCGGCGGAGGGTCCCACCGAATCGCCGGCGTTGTCGCCGGTGCAGTCCGCGATCACGCCGGGGTTGCGGGCGTCGTCTTCCTTGATCTTGAAGACGATCTTCATCAGATCCGCTCCGATGTCCGCAATCTTGGTGAAGATGCCGCCCGCCACGCGCAGCGCGGCCGCGCCCAGCGACTCGCCGATCGCGAAGCCGATGAAGCAGGGGCCCGCGTAATCGCCCGGAATGAAGAGCAGGATGAAGAGCATCATGATGAGCTCGACCGAGACCAGCAGCATCCCGATGCTCATCCCCGCCTTGGTGGGGATCTGGTGACAGGGATACGGCTTGCCCGTCAGCGCCGCGAACGCGGTGCGGGAGTTCGCGAAGGTGTTCACCCGGATCCCGAACCAGGCCACGCCGTAGCTCCCCGCGATGCCGATCAGACTGAAGAACAGGATGATCGCGACCTTGGCGGGCGGAAAGCCGTGGACGGCCGCCCCGGCCGCGTCCACGGTCGGGGCGAGCACGCCGAAATAGATCGCGGCGATCGTCCCGATGAACACCCAGAGCACCAGCAGGAATTTTCCCTGCGTCACGAGATAGGTCTTGCAGGTCTCGTAGATCAGCTCCGAGATCTCGAGCATCGCCGTGTGCACGGGCAGGTGCTTCAGCTGCGTGTAGATGACGAGGCCGAACCCGAGGCCCAAGGCGCAGACGAGCAACCCCCACACCAACAGGTGGTGCCCGTCGATGCCGCCAAGGAAGGTGGCCTGATGGAGATCCGGCAGGATCAGGCTGGCCTCTCCACCCGCCGCGTCGGGGGATTGAGCGGCGGGCGCCGCCGGCGCGACCGTCTGTGCGACCGCCACGCGCGCAGGCATGAGCCCCATGGCGACGACCAAGGCCAGGCGAATAATCACGTCGAATCTCCTGAAGTCATGGAATGAACGGCGGGAGCGCCACTGGGACGCTATTTCTCCCCGTACTCGTAGTACTCGACGCCGAGGTGGGTGATCTGGGCTTCACCCATCAACCAGCGCAGGGTGTTCTTCAGTTTGGTCTGCTGGATGAACAGATCGTGCTCCGGGTACAGACCCGGGGCCGTTTGCGGGCTCTTGAAATAGAAGGAGAGCCATTCCTGGATGCCGGCGAGGCCGGCGCGCTGCGCCAGGTCGAAAAACAGCGCCAGATCGAGCACGATCGGCGCGGCGAGGATCGAGTCACGGCACAGAAAATCGACTTTGATCTGCATCGGGTAGCCTAGCCACCCGAAGATGTCGATGTTGTCCCAGCCTTCCTTGTTATCTCCGCGCGGCGGATAGTAGTTGATCCGCACCTTATGGAACACATTGCCGTACAGCTCGGGATACAGATCGGGCTGGAGGATGTACTCCAGCACGCCAAGCTTCGACTCCTCCTTGGTCTTGAACGACTCGGGGTCGTCCAGCACTTCGCCGTCGCGATTGCCGAGGATGTTGGTCGAATACCAGCCGGCGAGCCCGAGCATGCGCGCCTTGAAGGCGGGGGCCAGCACCGTCTTCATCATGGTCTGCCCGGTCTTGAAATCCTTGCCGCCGATGGGGACCCGGCGGTCCTCGGCCAGCTTGGTCAGGGCCGGGATGTCCACGGTGAGGTTCGGCGCGCCGTTGGCGAAGGGGATGTTTTCCATCAGCGCCGCCCAGCCGTACAGCATAGAGGGGGCGATCGACGGGTCGTTCTGCTCCATCGCCCGCTCGAATGCTTCCAGCGTCTGGTGCGCCGGTCCGGGCGTGATGAACACCTCGGTCGACGCGCACCACACCAGCACGAGACGGTCGCAGCCCGCGGCCTGCTTGAAGTTGCGCATGTCCAGGCGGAGCTGCTCGGCCAGCTCCCGCTTGCTCTTGCCGCGTTTGACGTTGCTGCCCTGGAGCCGCTTGACGTAGTTCTGGTCGAACACGGCGGGCATCGGCTTGATGGCCTTGAGGAACCCGGCCACCGGCTCCAGGTGCCTGGCCTCGAGCACGCCGGCCTTCGTGGCCGCGGTGTAAGCGTCGTCCGGGATGGGATCCCAAGCCGCAAACACCAGATCGTTCAGGTCGGCGAGCGGCACGAAGTCCTTGATCTTGGGCGTCCGCTTGTCGGTGCGCTTACCCAAGCGGATCGTTCCCATCTGCGACAGCGACCCGATCGGCAGCGCGTGCCCCCGGCGCACACTCTCCACGCCGGCGATGAAGGTCGTCGACACGGCGCCGAGCCCCACCAGTAACACACCCAGTTTACCCTTTGCGGGCGCGACTTCTCTGTGCGCCTCTGCTGGTTGCGACACTCTCAGGATCCTTTCCGAAGCGGTGCGTGGCCCGGCAACGTGTCGCGCCGCCGCGCCCCCGGCGCGTCCACGAGGCGTGCCACGTGGACGATCCGCTGAATCACGGTGATGGTCGTCGCCACCGCGAGCACCGCGACAATCCACAAGAGCAGCCGGCCATCCCGGCCGGGGCCGAACAGCAGCGTCGGCGCGCCCAGCACCACGATCCGCTCGGCGCGCGCGGCGATGCCGACCTTGCAGTCGAGTCCCAGCCCTTCGGCCCGCGCCCGCGTGTAGGAGACCATGAGCGACGCGGCCAGCGCCGCGATCGCCAGCATCACACCCCGGACGACGTCCGAGGGCGGCAGCCCGCCGCGCAGGAAGTGCAACGCGATGCCGGCGAACAACGCCGCCTCACCCACCCGATCAAGCGAGCTGTCGTAGAATGCGCCGAAGGTGGTGCTCAGACCGCCGTGGCGGGCCACCTGCCCGTCCAGGATGTCCAATATCCCCGAGGCGAGCAGCAGCGCGCCCCCAAGCCGGATCGCACTCATCCCGAACGCCACGGCCGACCCCACGACCACCAGCGCGCCGACCGTCGTGATGACGTTGGGTGTCACGCCGCCCCGGATCAATGCCCGCACCGCCGGCCCAGTCAGACGTACAAAACCGTCTTTCACGGCTTGCGGGATGACGTTCATAGCGGGGGGGAAGGTAACAGCCGCCCAAACGGACGCAAAGGGGAAACGTCTAATAGAGCAAGTACTTGGCGCGTTGGCGACGAAAGCGCGCGAGCGGCTCGGACCAGGTTCGCCGGATGTCCGATGACGAGCGGCCCGAGAGGATCGCCAAGCGCAGCGCGGGTCCCGCCGCGAGGCGATCGAAGCTCGCGTCGCGAACGTGAAAGCTGTCGGGATGCACGGCGCGCAGCGCCACGAGCAACGCGACCGAGAGGCGAGTCGGGTCGTAACGGCCGCGGTCGGTGACGGCGAGCCGCAACGCGCTCAGTCGGACTCTATCGTATTTGCCGTCTGTGGGGCCATTCGGCGTGAACGTGTCGATCGTGACACGAACGCCATGCAACGCGTCAGGGTCGTGCGACTGGACATGAGCGAGCAGCGCCGCCCCGTCGAGCCACGGCGCGCCGACGACCTGGAAGGCGAGCTCCGTCCCGCGCCCGACGGACAGATTGGTCCCCTCGAACAAGCACAGCCCCGGATAGTGGAAAGCGCTCTCCAGGCTCGGCATGTTGGGGGAAGGCCTGATCCAGGGCAGGCCGGTCGAGTCGTAGGCGACTCGCCGCTGCCACCCGGCCGCGGGGATGACCGTCAGACTCGCATGCAGGCCGAGCAGGTCGTCGGCCATGCGGGTCATTTCGCCCAGCGTCATGCCGTGGCGCATCGCGACGGGCAGGAAGCCCACGGGATCCGAATCCGGATCGCCCAGCTGGCCGCGTACATTGCCCTGCACCAGAATCGCGCCGATCGGATTGGGCCGATCGAGCACCAGAACCGGGATCCGCCGGGCGGCGGCGTCCCGGATCAGCGAGGTCGCACTCGCAATGTAGGTGTAATACCGGGCCCCGATATCCTGGAGATCGACGAGCAGTACGTCGATCGAGTCGAGGGCGGCCCTGGCCGCCGCCCGCGATCCGCCGTAGAGACTATAGATTGGAAGTCGGGTCGTGGAATCGATCGCATCGGGCAGGCCCGGGCGATCCTCGAGGCCCCGAAATCCGTGCTCTGGGCTGAACAACGCTATCAGTCGCAGGCTATCGGCTATCAGCCTGTCGGCGTCCCGGCGTCCGAGATGGTCCACGCCGGTCTGGTTCGTGAGCAGGCCGAGGCGTTTGCCGCGGACCAGGTGAACCGAGTCCGAGAGCAGTACTTCGATGCCGGGACGCACCTGCGCTCGCGCGGTGGGAAGCCCGCCGCAACCGATCAACCCTAGCAGCCAGAGACCATGCGCTCGCATACACTCCTGCTGTTGGCGTTCGTCGCCGGTTGCACGCCCGGATCCAATCGGCCGGTTCCGGCAAGCCTGCCGCACCCTTCCGCCGACTCGCTGCTCGCCACGCTCGCCGTGCCCCAGAAGGTGGGCCAGGTCATCGTCCCCTGGCTCTCCGGGGCCTACAGCGCGCTCGACGACTCGACCTTCCTCGAGGCCGCACGCTGGGTGGACTCGCTCCAGGTGGGCGGCGTCATCATCTCGGTCGGCTCGCCGTTCGACATCGCGGCCAAGCTCAACGTGCTGCAATCCCGCTCAAGGCTGCCACTGCTCATCTCGGCGGATCTCGAGTGGGGCGCCGCGATGCGGATCACGGGCGCCACGGCGTTTCCGCAAATCATGGCCGCCGGGGCCACGGGGCGTCCGGAGGATGCCTATACCATCGGCAGCGCGGCGGCAACGGAAGGCCGCGCGGTCGGCATCCATGTGAACTTCGCACCCGACGCCGATCTCAACAACAACCCGCTCAACCCGATCATCAACACCCGGTCGTTCGGGGAGGACCCGAAGGCCGTGGGGCAGCTCGTGCGCGCGTACGTGCGCGGGCTGCACGACCACGGCATGCTCGCGACCCTGAAACACTTCCCCGGCCACGGCAACACCGAGACCGACTCTCACCTCGGCCTGCCCGTGATCGCCGCCGACTACGCCCGACTCGACACGCTCGAGCTGATCCCGTTCCGCGAAGGCATCGACGGCGGCGCGGATGTCGTGATGAGCGCCCATATCGCCTTCCCCGCTATCACCGGATCCGACGAGCCCGGCACGCTCTCCCGGGCGGTCCTCACGGGCCTGTTGCGCGACTCACTCCACTTTCGGGGCCTCGTCGTCACGGACGCGCTCATGATGGGGGCGATCGTGGCCCGGTACGGTGCCGGCGAGGCGACGGTGCGGGCATTTCTGGCGGGATCGGACCTGCTGCTCTATCCGTCCAACCCTGATTCCGCGTTCGCGGCGATGAACGCCGCGGTCCAAGACGGCCGCATCTCCATGGCGCGACTCGACTCGTCTGTCCACCGGGTGCTCGAGATCAAGTCGCACCTGGGCCTCTTCACCCAGCGCTTCGCGTCCCTCTCCGGCATCATGGCGACGGTCGGCGCGAAGCGGTTTCAGACTGCCGCCCAGGACTTGGCGGTACGCGCGCTCACCCTGGTGCGCGATTCGACCGGTACGCTGGCGCGCCTCCGCGCCACGCGCACCCGCATGGCGCTGATCGCGTACGCCGACGAATTCAACGGCAGTGTGGGGCTTCAGCTGGCGGAGATCCTGCGTCAGAACGGCGATACGGTCGATTATTTCCGGCTGTGGCCGATGTCCGGCACGCTGTCGTACGACTCGGCGCGCACGGTGATCAACCGAAATCCGGTAACGATATTCGCGGCCAACGTGAAACCGATCAGCTTCCGCGGCAACATCGCGCTGCCTGATTCCCTGGCCTTGATGATCGCGGCGACTGATTCGCAGGTTCCCACGATGCTGGTGTCGTTCGGGAGCCCGTATCTCCTGAACCAGGCGCCGAGCGTCAAGACGTACCTGGTTGCCTGGAGCGGCGTGCGCGTAGCCGAGCGCGCGGCCGCTCGGGCGATCCTGGGACTGTCGCCCGTCGGCGGACATCTGCCGATCCGGGTGCCGCCCTATCCATTGGGCTGGGGCCTCGTGCTGCCCGACTCGACGCTCCCGCCGGCGCCGCCGATCCCGTGAAACGATTGGTCCTCGCCGGCGCGCTACTCGGCGCGGCCTGTCACACGAGCCCACCCACCCCACAGCGCGAGGCGATTGCGCTCGCTCTCCCCTCGTCCCTGGGCTTCGACAGCGCACGATTGGCGGCGGTCGCGTCGTACGTCGCCTCGCAGGTCGACAGCGCGTATCCCGGTGCCGTGGTCGCCGTGGGGCGCCACGGACGCCTGGTGTTACTCGCCGCCGCGGGCCACTACGGCAACGACGACCCGCGGCCCGTGGACCCTGCCACGATCTACGATCTCGCCTCGCTCACCAAGGTCATCGGTCTCACGACCGCGTGCATGATCCTGGTCGACGAAGGGCGGCTCGATCTGGACGCGCCGGTGCGAGCGTATGTCCCCGCGTTTCGCGGTCCATTGAAGGAAGGGGTGACGATTCGTCACCTCCTGACGCACTCGGGCGGCATGCACTGGTGGCGGCCGCTGTTTCGCGAGACATCCGACCGGCGCTCCGCGCTCGCCCTGGTCGACACGACGGCGCTCGATACGACGCCCGGGGCGCGATTCGTGTACTCGGACCTGGGCGCCATCCTGTTGATGCAGGCCGTGGAGCACATCACGGGCGAACGGATCGACCACTACCTGGCACGCCGCGTATTCGCCCCGCTCGGGATGACGGCGACGAGGTTCCTGCCGCCCAAGAGTTGGCGCGCGCGCATCCCCCCAACCGAGATCGACACCGCGTTTCGCCATCGCCTGATCCGCGGCGAGGTGCACGATGAGAACGCGGGGCGGATGGGCGGGGTCTCGGGGCACGCGGGTTTGTTCGGCAACGCACAAGACCTCGCTCGGTTCGCCACCTGGTTGATGGAATCGCGGGCGGGACGCCCCAGCGAATTCACGTCCGGAATCGGGCTCGTAGGAGACCCTCATTCCGGCGATAGTCCGCGCGCACGGCTGGCGGGGAACGTTCCACCGCGGCCGCTCGGACGATTGGCGCTTCCCGCTCCGCACGCCGAAATCGTTGCGGCGTTCACTACACGCCAAGGGCTGCCCCCGGGCTCCACCCGCGCCCTGGGTTGGGATACGCCGTCGGACTCCGGCTACTCGAGCGCCGGCTCGAAGTTGTCGCGGCGATCCTTTGGGCACACTGGCTTCACGGGGACGTCGATCTGGATGGATCCGGAGCGGGATGTCTTCATTATTCTGCTGACGAATCGGGTGAATCCGACGCGGTCGAATACGAAGATCCTGGAAGTGCGGGCGAGGGTGGCTGATCTGGTTGTGCAAGCGCTCGGATCCACACCCTGAAGGGTGCGCCCGTCAGTCACTGCGACCGGAGGGAGTCCTTTAGGGCGCTTGAAGCGCAGTGTCTTGTGGGCACACGCTTCTAGTGCCGTTCCAACTTGATTCGCCAACATGCCGAAATCAGCGTACGCAGGCCGACCGCCATTACGGGTTCCGTGGCACGAATAGTTGGAACGGCACTAGCGTGTTGGCCCAGTACCCTGCAGGTGCCGCCTCGCCACTTCCCACCTCGCCCGGAAGTCCGGATCCGCATTTCTCCACGCACTCTCAACGGCCCGCCAATGGACCAGGGCGCTGTCCCGTTCCCCCGCCGAGTCGAACGCCTGTGCCAGCAGCTCGTGCAGCTCGGTGCGGGTGATGTAGAGGTTGGCGGCCTCGAGTGAGCCGCGGAACGCCGGCTGCAGCGCCGCGATCGCCTCACGGGAACGGTGGAGTTGCAGCAGTGTCTGCGCCAGGGCGTAGTTGACGCGCGTGTAGCCTTCGGTCCAGGAGAAAACGCTCCTGCGGTATTGCTCCGCCGCGAGTGCTGGCTGTCCACGGGCGGTGAGCAGCAAACCTCGGACATAGTGGGCGAGGAGGGCCTCTCGGCTGGACAGGCTGTTCCGGCCGGCCGTTTCGATACTGTCCGCCAGGCCGGCCAGGCGCGCCGTATCACCGGCCGCCGCCCACGCCGTCGCCGCGTGGGTCAGATTGAAGGCGAGGTTCTTGGCCGCGTGGCCCGTGAGGGGAACGGACGAGCTCCTTGATGGCCGAGCCCCGGCCTCAAAGTCGGCCGCAGCCTCGCGGAAGCGGCCGCGCTCGAATAGCAGGATGGGGCGTAGTGGCGGCTGGCCTGCCGCAGAGAAGGCCGACGCCTCCCGCAGCCGTCCCTGATTGCGCAAACTGATGACGAGGAACCACTCCGCATCACCCCAAGCGCGCTCGGCGATGAGCCGGCGCAGGCGCTGATCGGCTTCGGCGTAATCGCCGCGCCGGATCGCCAGGCGAGCGCGCGTCGCGTCCCATCGATGGCCAGACCGTGACGCAAGGCGTCGTCATCAACTGCCCGGGGATTATGGTCGCCACGGTCACTTCGTCATCGGCGGGACCGCTGACGGGGGTCCAGGTGTTCATCTCCGAGCCGGGCCCTGGCGGAGGGCTCTGGCTCGCAACCACGGATGCGTCGGGGCGCTTTACCTTTCAACAAGACGGCCGCTACTCCGTTGGCATCGCGCCACAAAACGTGCCGCCGGGCTGCACCCAGCCGCCGTCGCAGATCGTGACCCTCGTACAGCAGGGGTTGGTGCAAGTGGACATTCCGCTGACGTGTGGTGCGGCTGCCCAGAACATGGACCACGTCGACTTCACCGCGGACGCCGCCGCGCGCGATCTACTCGGCGCCGTGACGCTCTCCGACGCGCAGCGTGCCTACCTCGACCGCCACGGCAATCACGACGGGTCCTACGACCTGGGCGATCTGCTCGCCTTCCTCGACCGCACCCATGCCAAGCTCGCCCCGGGACTGCTCGGCGCGATGCCACGTAGCAAGGAACGTGCGCCATGAAGCGTTCACTGCGGTTCCTGACGATTGTGGCCTGCTCCGTTGTGCTCGGCTGCGAACGTGAAGTCGCGGGGCCGGAACGGGTGCTGGGCCCGGGCCCCCTCGAGCTCCAGGTCGCGACGCCCAACGCCGATGACGGGGCGCTGTTGCTCGCGGTCAGTGGCGGCCCGGTCGATTCCGTCACGTCGTCCGAGTTCGAGGTGACGGCGCTCGAGGTTGCGGCCGGTGACTA
Organism: Gemmatimonadota bacterium; assembly: GCA_041497135.1. GTDB lineage: Bacteria > Gemmatimonadota > Gemmatimonadetes > Gemmatimonadales > GWC2-71-9 > DASTHG01. The sequence continues at coordinate 53,873 of JBGQFX010000019.1, forward strand.
TCGCGTGCTCATCCACGGCGGATCGATCGCGCGTGTCTGGGTGCTGGATCGGGGGACGCGGTCCGCTTACGTCGCATCCGTTGCCCAGGCCGTGAGCCGGAGCACCTACGAGCGGCGTGCCATCGCGGGGTACGCGGTGATCATCACGGCAGGGAGGTAGAGCACCCGCTCGCCGTTCACACCCTGAAGGGTGCACCCGTGAGACGCTGCGCTTAAGCGCAGTACCTTGCGGGCCCACGCTTCCAGCGTGTGGATCCGTCTTGGCATGGAGTATCCTAGTGGTGGAGGCGACCATGAGAACGATCAAGATGAGCCCGCTTCTCCTTATCGCATCACTCGCGACAAGCAGCGCAGCGGCTCAACAACAGGCGCTCCCGACCCTGCGCTACGATCCACCGCCCAACTTCTATCGCAGCGCGAGCACGCCACCGGAGCAGTATTCGTCCAATGCCGTGAACGCCTACCTCGTGGTGTATCCGTTCCGACCGGACCCGGCGAGTCTGTTGCAGGCGTACCGGCAGACGATGCTGCGCAGTTGGATCGATCCGCAATACCAGGAAACCAACATCGCCGGTCCGCCGGGCATCGCCACTGGCACCATGCCGGGCGCCGATACGACCATCGTGTGGAGTTTCGCCGAGAATATCGCGGGCCAAGAGCGGCCGCACCTTCGCGTGGCGATTCTCTCCCGCGGCGCCGTCGCGGTCCTTGATCTCTCGGCCAACAGCCAATACAGCTGGCAGCAGGCCTGGCCCGCTATGGAGGTCACCCTGCGGTCGATGCGCGTGGTGATGCCGTCCGCGGTGCTCGCGGTACCCAACACGTCCCCGGCGACGCGCGCGCTCGCCGGCGTCTACATGGGCATGAAGGGGCACTACGTGGTGGACCTGAACCGCCCGGTCGGCTCCGGCAACTGGCAGACGGCCCCGCACTTCTACCTCTTCTCGGCGGACGGCCGGGTGTACCGCGGTTTCAATCTCTTGGTGACCACGAGCAGCGACATCGGGCGCTTCGACTTCAACGAGGCCCAGCGCACCGATCCCGAGAGCTCCGGCCGGTACTCCGTGCAGGGCGATCAGCTCGTCATGCAGTTCGGCGGCCCGCAACCGGAGCGGCTCTCGGCGACGCTACGGCCGGGGGCAGCGACGTTGACGATCGATGGCGTCACCTACGAGCGCCACTAGGTCTCCCATGGGACATTGCGCTTTAAGCGCAGCGCCTTGCGGGCGCACGCTTTCAGCGTGTGTACCCTTCCCGCCCTCTACCGCCCTCTACCGCCCTCTACCGCCCATGCTTAAATTGTTGCCATGGCGACCACCCAAAAGCCCGACACCATCACCCTGACGCTCACCGAGCGCGCCGCGGAAGAAGTGCGGAAATTCATGGCCGACGAGAAAGTCGATCCGGCCACCGCGGGACTGCGCCTGGGCGTTCAGCCCGGCGGGTGCTCGGGATTCAAGTACAGCCTCAACATCGAAGACAAGCCCGAGCCCGACGACGTGGTCATCGAGTCGAGCGGCGTCCGGCTGTTCGTGGACAGCTTCAGCGGCCAGTATCTCAACGGCATGACGGTCGACTACAAGAGCAACTTCCAGGAGTCGGGGTTCGCCTTCGAGAACCCGAACGCGACCGGCAGCTGCGGTTGCGGGACGTCCTTTACGGTCTGAGCCGGTTGCCGCATCTTCCGCTGGCGCTCGAGGCCCGCCAATCGCGCGGGCCTCGCTGCTTTTCCACCTAGGGGGACCGCCTGCGCCCGCTCGACATCGCCGTCGTCGTGGCCTACTGCGTCGCCGTGGCGGCGATCGGTCTCACCCTCGCCGGTCGCCAGAAGGACAGCACCGACTACTTCCTCGGCCGCCACGGACTCCCCTGGTGGGCGATCATGCTGTCGATCGTCGCCACCGAGACTTCCGCCCTGACGGTGATCTCGGTGCCGGGACTCGCGGCCACCGGCAATCTCACCTTCATCCAGCTCGGGCTAGGCTACCTCATCGGCCGCATCGGCGTCGCGGCCCTGCTGCTCCCCGGCTACTTCGAGGGCACGCAGGACACCGCCTACCAGCGCCTGGAGCGGCGCTTCGGGCCCAACGCGCGGCGCGTGGCGTCGGGCATCTTTCTCATCACCCGCTCGCTCGCCGACGCCGTGCGCGTGTTCGCCACCGCGATCCCGCTCGCCATCATCACCCACTGGAGCCTGCCCGCAGGCATCCTCGCCACCGGCATCATCACCCTCGGCTACACCTGGTTCGGCGGCATCCGCGCCGTCGTCTGGACCGACATCTTGCAGCTCGGCGTCTACATCATGGGCGGCGTGGCGACACTCACCGTGGCCCTGCACCAGGCCGGCGGCATCGGGGCGCTGGGCGCCGCCTACGATCACGGCAAGCTCGCGTTCCTCGACTTCAGCTTCTCGTTCCACAGCACGTACACCCTGTGGAGCGGACTCATCGGCGGCGCGTTGCTCTCGGCCGCGTCCCACGGCACCGATCACCTGATCGTGCAGCGCCTGCTCGCCGCCAAGAGCCTGAGCGACGCGCGCAAAGCGCTGGTGGGATCGGGCGTGTTCATCATCCTGCAGTTCGCGCTGTTTCTGCTGGTGGGGACGAGCCTCTGGGTCGCGGGCGCCGTGCACCCGGGTGTGCCGAGCGACCGCATCTACCCGGCGTTCGTGGTGAGCGAGCTGCCGGCCGGCCTTGCCGGCCTCGTGGTGGCGGGTCTGTTGGCCGCGGCGATGGGCACTCACGCTTCGGCCATCAACTCGCTCGCCTCGGCGTCGACCCACGACTTCTACGCCCCCCTCACCGGCCGCCGCGATCCCGAGCACCTGCTGCGCGTGGGACGCGCGCTGACCCTCTTCTGGGCGGTCATCCTCGTCGCCGGCGCCCTGCTCCTCCCCGATCGCCGCACGCCGGTGGTGGAGCTGGCGCTGCAGGTCGCCTCGCTCACCTACGGCGCCCTGCTCGGCACCTACCTCCTGGGGGGGTTCTGGCCCCGCGCCCGCGAACGTGACATCATCATCGCCATGGTGGTCGCCGTGGTGGTGATGACGCCCGTCGTGCTGGGCTGGCCGTTCCGCCTGCTCCCCGGTCTCGCCTGGCCGTGGGATGTGCCACTGGGGACGGCGGTGACGGTGGGCGTGGGGATGGCGGCTTCAATGGTCGGAAGGATGGAAAGTGGGAATGTTGGAAAGAGGCCGGTGACGACATGAGTCCCCTTTCCAACCTTCCAATCGTCCAACCTTCGATCCTGTTGGGCGTCGATGCCGGCGGCAGCCACACCACCGCGGCGATCGCGCGCCCCGATCTGACGGTGCTGGCCCGTGCGGATGGACCCGGTACGCCGCTGCGTCCCGGAGCGGCAGCCGCCACCGCGGCGACCGTCGCCGAGGTCGCCACCCGGGCCGCCCGCACGGCCGGGATCCCGGTGCCGGCGGACCGCGCCGTGGTCGGCGCGGCGGGCGCCGGCCGGGCGTTCGAGCGACGCGAGCTGCGCGATGCCATCGCCGCGCACGGATTGGCCCGCTCGCTCGAGGTGGTGGCCGACGGCGAGATCGCGCTCGCGGCCGCCTTCGGCACCGAGCCCGGCATCCTCGTCAACGCGGGAACCGGGTCGATCGCCTACGCGCGCGACCGCTCCGGGCGGCTGCGCCGCTCGGGCGGCTACGGCTGGCAGTTCAGCGACGAAGGCGGCGGCTACTGGATCGGGCGCCGGGCGCTCGCGGCGGCCGCGAAGGCCAGAGACCGCATGGGCGAGGCGGCGGGACTACTCGCCCGGATCCTCGCGGCCCTGGGGCTGCGCGAGTTCGACGAGCTGGTGCGCTGGGCAGCCACCGCGACACCGGCGCAGGTTGCGGCGCTGGCCACTCCCGTCCTGGCCGCCGCCAAGGACGGCGACGCAGCGGCGCGACGGATCACCGCGGAGGCCGCGAGCGAGCTCGTCGAGCTGGTGCAGGTCGTGGAGCCGATGTTCTCGCCCGATGATCCGCTCATCGTGGCGGCAGCGGGTGGGCTGCTGCGCGAAGAGAGTCCGCTCTACGTCGCGTTCCGCGCCCGGTTGCAGGCGGCCCTGCCGCGCGTGCGGCTGCGGGAGATCGTGGTCGATGCGCCACTGGGGGCGGTGAGGCTGGCGGCGGAAATGAAGTGAGGCGGTGCGCGGTGCGCGGTTTGCCCAGGTGAGAATTTGAGATGCGGTGACGCCGAATCGTCCAGGGCCGGGAGAATACGGCGCACGGCGTACCGCGCACCCAGTTGAATACCGCGCACCGCGCACGGCGCACCGCTCGCCTCAAGCCGCAGCCCCCACTTTCCCCGCATCCCACCCGCCTTCAGTCCGCGCCACATACACCGTCGCCGACATGTCCCCGACCACGTTGAGTGTCGTGCGGCTCATGTCGAGGATCCGGTCCACTCCCAGGATGATCGCGATCGCCTCCGGGGAGACACCCACCGAAGCCAGCACCACCATGAGGAGCGGCAACGAGCCGCCCGGCACGCCGGCCGCGCCCACCGCCGTGATGACGCTGAGCAGGACGACCACGATCTGGGTGCCGAGGCCGAGCGACACACCGAACACCTGGGCCAGGAACAGCACCGTCACGCCTTCGTACAGCGCCGTGCCGTTCATACACATGGTGGAGCCGATCGGCAGCACGAAGCCGGCGATCTTGGGCGGAATGTGGAGCTCCTCTTCCGCCACGGCGATGTTGGTGGGCAGCGTGGCGTTGCTGGAGCTGGTGGAGAACGCGGTGATGATGCTGGCCCGGATGCGGCTGAAAAAGACCAGCGGATTCATCCCACCCAGGACCCGCACCAGCACGGAGATGGTCACGAGGCCGTGCAGCAACAGCCCCACGAGCACGACCGCGACGTACTTGCCGAGCACCCCCAGCAGATCCCAGCCGAAGCGCGACGTCACGACGAAGATGAGCCCGAACACGCCGTACGGCGCGAGCTTCATGGCCAGATCGATGATCTTGACGATCGCCAGGCCGGCGGCGTCGAGCACCCGCAGCACGGGCTTCGCCTTCTCCTCGGGGATCAGGGTCAGCGCCGCCCCGAACACGACGGAGAAGAAAATGATCCCCAGCATGTCGAGATCGGCGGCGGCTTTGACCGGATTGCGGGGGACGATATTGACGAGCATATCGACGCCCGGCTTCACGGCCATGCCGGCCTGGATGCCCTGGGCCTGCGTGCGGTAAGTCGCCATCAGCTGCTCGCGGACCGTCACGTCCAGCCCTTCGCCCGGCCGAACCAGATTGACCAGGATGATCCCGAGTGTCGCGGCCAGGGCGGTCGATACCAGGAAGTACCCGATCGCCCGCCCGCCGACGCGCCCGATGCGGCGGATATCGCCCAGGCCCGCGACGCCCAGCGCCAGCGAGCAGAACACCAGCGGCACCACCGTCATGATCAGCATGCGCAGGAAGATCTGCCCCACCGGCTGGGCGACGTTGCTGCTGATCCAGGTGACCCACGGTGCGCCGCCCGCCAACGTGTAGGCCGCGAGCCCGGCCGCGGCGCCGAGCAGCAGGCCGAGCACGATCTTGGTGTGGAGCTTCACGCGGCGGGCGTGTGGGGACGGCGCAAGCGGCTGCGCCGATAGCCGTAGCCGACGTAGAGCGCGAGACCGACCA
>JBGQFX010000020.1:0-55661 GCA_041497135.1 Gemmatimonadota bacterium
AAATAACAACCTGCGGGTCGACGAGGGGGGTCCAGACCCCCCCGAGATCTTCCGGCCAATAACCGGTTTTCCCCCGATCGGGGAGGGATACCCCACCGGCTCGGGCGAGGAGCCGCCGGCCACCATCGCGCAGGGCGATGGGCGCGCGACAGGTGTGCACAATGATGCGATCCCCGCGGCGTTCGAGAAACGCCGCGTCGTCCGTTCCCACACGCCAGCCCGATGCCGCCAACAGCGCGGCGGTCGTGGACTTCCCGGCATGCGCGTTCCCCGCGATGAGCCATCCACGGCCTTCCGGGTCGATCGCCGTTGCCGCGTGGAGGTGATACCAGCCCGCCCGACGGAGCAGGACGATCAGGACCGCCATCAGGAATGTGCGGGTGCACAGCTCCAGCCGCTCCACCGCGGCGGGGGACAGACGGATCGAAGCGGAGGCGCCGTCGCCAGGTACTTCGGCCGTGGCCGGTGCTTCGTCCCACGACAGGCGGAGCCCGTGACCTCCGGGCCCGCGCGCGAAGCGAACCTCGGGCTGTTCGAAGACGATTTCCGAGAGCACCGGAACCGCGGCGGCCGTGACCGATACGTCCAGGGCCAGACCGGGAGGCGCACCGAGGGACAACCTCGTGAGCCATCCCTCGAGCGCCGTTCTGACCGACGCGTCGCTGCAACGAATCTCGATCGCAGTGGCGGACATGGCTCAAAAAAGCCCTCTAAACGCGCCATGCGCCAGGCCGCGGAAAGCGCGACCTGGCGCATGGAGGTAGAGACCTGCGGGACTAGGAGCTGCGCCCGCCGTGACCGAACCCGCGGCGCAGAGACTGGCCGCCCCTCTTGCCCCTTCTGACCTGGTTTCCACCGCGGTTGCAACCCTTGCCAGAGATGAGCGTCACTCCTACGAGCGACGCCTCTTCCTTGATCTGGGGAGCAACGAACGGCTTGCGAATCGTTTTCACTTGCGGCCTCCCGGTGCCTGGTGAGCGGTAGTAGGGATTCTCCATCCCCGCTTCCACCCTTTGCAAAGTCTGTGCCGGAAGAGCCATCACGCCGTGCGGCCGCCTTGCGGGCTGCGGCTGGCCAGGTTGCCCTGGGTGTTGGTCGAGTTGCCGCGCGTCGGATTGCCACCCGAAACGAGCGTCACGCCTTCCAGCGACGCCTCTTCTTTCAGCTGCGGAGTTACGAAAGGCTTGCGAGTCGGTTGCTGCTTCACGATGGACCTCCCTTGTCCTTTGAAAAAGCGTACGCTGGATACACTGGGCCGTACCATCCGTATAGCAAGTCTCGCGCCCTTGCAAACCGGCATCTGGTGTTAACGTAACATCATGGGATAGAATCACTTACTAGAGTCGGGATCGATCAACAAAGCCTGCTTCGGTGTCTGCTCGCCACAAACTCTCCCACGTTTTGTAGCGAAACCACCACGTCCTAACGCGGCAGCGTGAGCCAACCGGCCACGAGCCCTCCGACTTGAGCGACGATCGCTATGGGCAAGGACAACCGTCGCGCACTGGCGTGCTCAGACTCAATGATCAGGAAGGTGACGAGGAGCGCCGCGAAGAAGGGCCAATTGGCCTGCAGATGGAAGAAATGGAGGATCCCGTCCCCGGTCCAGGCGGCGGCGAAGCCACCAGCCAGCGAACCCATCAGCATGGCAACCTGTTTGGCACGACGAAACGGGAACGCGCCCAGCGGCAAGAACGCCACCAGGCCGATGAGCGCGGCCAGCACCGCGCAGGCAAATCCCACAGCATATCCAAGGACGGTTTTCATAGGCTCCTACGTGCCCGGGGCAGGATTCGAACCTGCATAGGGTTGCCCCCAAGGGATTTTAAGTCCCTTGCGTCTACCAGTTTCGCCACCCGGGCCGGTTGCAATGTTATGTCATGCGCTCATCCCGCGCGCCCGGACCGGGACGGACCACGGAAATGGCCGGCTCGCGACCATAGCTCCGTACCAATGCCCGCCGGACGCCCGCGACAATCGCCTGCTCGCGGTGCACAGTAGCCCGCGTCGGGCCCACCACGATGAGCACCGCCCCTCCCCACCCGGCGCCCGTCAGCCGGGCGCCCCACGCCCCGGCGCGTCGGGCGGCCCGCACCGCGAGATCGAGCTCCGGCGCACTGCATTCGAACCAGCGGCGACACGACTCGTGTGAGGCATTCACCAGCCGGCCAAACGCCCGCAAGCGTCCCCGAGCCAGGAGAGCGGCGGCCGTCCGAGTTCGAGCCGTCTCCGTCACGACATGCATGGCCCGCGACCGGAGCGGATTCCCCAACAGCCGCCGCAACGCGGGGACGCGCCCGAGCGGCCAGTCGGCGAGGTTCACCAGTCCCGGCGTCGAGCGAGCCAGGGCGGCCAGGGCGGCCTCACATTCCGCTCGCCGCTCGTTGTAGGCGCTCGCCGCAAGATCGTGGCGCGCCCCCGTATCGACGAGCAACAACCGCGCGCGCACGGGGATGTGCCGGTTTCGCCCCGTCGCGCATTCGATCAACAGCGCATGGCCGGCGCGGGCGCGAACGGCAATGGTTTGATCCATGATGCCGCAGCGCACGCCCACATGCTCGTGCTCGGCCCGATGCGCCACCGTCACCAACTCAGACGGCCTCAGGGCAACGCCCGCGAGGGCTGCGAGCGCGCGTCCCACCGCCACGGCGAGGGCCGCCGAGGACGCAAGTCCCGCGCCGACCGGCACGTCACTGGCTACTGCCAGACGGGCGCCATCCGGCGCCGCACCCAGTGCGGCCAGCTCGCGCATGACTCCCACGACGTAGCCGCCCCATCCGGCAGGCAGCGGGCCATCCCAGCGGACGCGCACCGTGAGGCCATCCCGTGACGAGACGAGGTCGAGCCAGCCGGGTTCACCGCGAGCTACGACGACGGTGGTCCGTTCCATCGTGGCGAGCGGCAGGACGAGCCCCCCGTTGTAGTCGGTATGATCACCGATCAGGTTCACGCGTCCGGGGGCGCTCGCCGCGTGCGTTGGGGCGCCTCCAAACGCGGCCTGGAATAGCGCTATCGCTTGCGCTCGCATCGGTTTGACAAGGGTTGGGGCGAATGGTACCGTAACCCAGCCGGTTCTACCATACTCCTTTTTTCCGTCTCGCGGAGTCACTCGTATGCGGCGGTTTGCCCGGTCAATACTTCTAGCGGCGTTCGGGGTGCCCGCCCTGCTGTCGGCGCAGGGCTTCGCGGTCAACGAGCTCGGAACCTGCGCGATGGGTCGCGCGGGCACCGCGGCTGCCGGCCCGTGCCGCGACGGCTCCGGGATCTGGGCTAACCCTGCGGCACTCGCCGGTCTTCCCGGCACGCACATCAGCGCTTCTGGCACGCTGATCCTGCCCCACGGCGGGTTCACCGACGACCTTTTCGCCGTGAAAACCGACATGCCGAGCCAGAGCTACCTGGTGCCGAGCGTGTACCTGACGCACCAGGCGGGTAAGCTGGGCTTCGGCGTCGGGGTGTTCGCCCCGTACGGCCTGGGTACCAAGTGGTGCCAAGGGGATCCGTGTGAGCCACTCGATTTCATCGGACGGTTCGACGGCTACAATACGCAGATCCGATCGATTTACGTGCAGCCGACCGTCGCCTACCAGGTCAATGATTGGCTCAGCCTGGGATTTGGCGTGGCGTATGTCCACAGCACGCTCGAGCTCCACCAACGTGTCGACCTCTCGCTGCAGGCACTGCCCACCAACCCATTTCTCCCGGCCGGCACGACCTTCGCCACCATCGGTATTCCGAGTTTCACGGACTTCGCCGACGTCACGCTGAAGGCGAGTGGCAACGGCATTGCCTTCAACGGCGGCATTCTGGTGAAGGTCTCGGATCGGCTCACGTTGGGTGGTCACTTCATCACCAAGAAGACGATCAAGTACAAGGGCAACGCCGCCTTCGCCCAGGTTCCGACCGGCCTGGTGATCGCGACCGCCACGACACCGCTGAACCCGACCACGCCGCTGCCGATCGACCTCGCGGTCGCCCCACAGTTTGTGACGGGCGGGCCCCTCGTGGACCAATCGGCGACCACCGCCGTCACGTTGCCGGATCAAGGCACGATCGGCTTCGCCTACAAGGCGAGCGACAAGTGGACGGTGATGGGAGACTATCAACAGATCGTGTGGGGCTGGCTCCAAGCGATCACAATCGACTTCTCCAATGCGCTGACCCCAGACCGCTTGCTGCCGGAAGGGTTCAAGGACAGCCACGCCATTCGGGTCGGCGTCGAGTACCAGTACAACGCGAAAACGACGATTCGTGGAGGGTACCTCTACCATACCCCGGCTGCGCCGGTCCAAACGGTGACGCCGCTCTTGCCGGAGGGGGCGCGCAACGAGTTCACGATCGGGTTCGGCACCGAGCTGGTGAAAGGCATGCGGGTGGACGCGGCCTACCAGTTGATCATCCAGCAGGATCGCCGCGGACGCGCGGGCACGACGTTCAACAACGGCCTATACACGTTCGGCGCCCACCTGCTCGGCGCCGGTCTGTCCTACACCTTCTGAGCGAGAGGCGCGCACCGTTATGCTTCGCACCCGCACGCTGATCGGCGCCGCGGCCGCCGGACTCCTGCTCATGGTCGCGGCCTGCCACAACGATGAGCTGTTCCGCCCCGCCGCGATCACACCGGTGGATCCGAAGTTCGACCGGTACGTATCGATGGGGAACTCCATCACGGCGGGCTTCCAGTCGGGCGGCATCAACGACAGCACTCAGCTGCAGTCGTACGCCGTGCTGCTCGCGAAGCAGATGCACACGCCGTTCCTTGCGCCGCTGATGGAACGACCCGGCTGCCCGCCGCCGTTCACCAATATCTTCACGCAGACCCGGCTGGCTCCGATCGCCTGTGCGTTGCGCAAACAACAGCCCACCTCGCTCCCCTACGTCAGCAATGTGGCGGTGCCGGGAGCGGAGGTAATGGACGCGGTCTCCAACCTCGACACCGCGTCGAACGCGAACGCGCTGACCACATTCTTCCTGGGAGGGCTCACCCAAACGCAGATGATGGAACGAGCCCACCCTACGTTTGTAACTGTTTGGTTGGGCAACAACGACGCGCTGGGGGCCCTCAGCGCGAGCGACACGAACAAGCTCACCTCGGTCGCCGCGTTCCAGGCACGCTACTCGGCCGCCCTCGATTCGATCGAGAGCACGGGAGCCAAGGCCGTCCTGATCGGCGTCGGCATCGGTGACACCTTCCCGCTCCCGTTCTGGTCGCGGGGCACAACCTACTACGGCGCCAAACTTCTGAACCAACTTCCTCCCGCGATGACGGTGCTCCCCAATTGTGCACCGCCGCGCGGAGACTCAGTGCTCGTCGGCTTCCCGGTTGGTGGCGCGCTCGTCGGGGCGGCCGCGGCGGGTACACCGACCACGCTGGACTGCGCCGATACGTTGCAGTCGCTGCAGCCGGCGGAATACCGGAAGCTGTTCACGACCATCGCAGGCTACAACGCCGCGATAGCCGCCGAGGCCAGCAGTCGGGCCAGTCGGGGCTGGTACTACATTGATTTCAACGCCGCGATGGATTCGGTTCGGGCGGTGGCGAACGCAGTTCGGGCATTCCCACTGTTGGGCCAGCCGTGCACCACCAACCCGTTCGGGACTGCGTTCTCCTGCGACGGCATTCATCCCAGCGCCGTGACCCACAAGCTGTTCGCCAACAAACTGATCGAGCTGATCAACGCGAGGTACGCCACCAGCCTCGCCAAGATCCCCTGAGGCGAACCGCGACGATGGCGTGGGGTAAGGAGGACGGCACCCGGCTTCGGTCGGGTGCCGTTCTGTAATGCGTCGCTACCTCTTTTTCGCCCTCCTGGCCGCCCCCACGTCCATGCGGCCGACGCGACTCGCCGCACAGGCGGTCGAGCGCACCGACACCCCGCGCCGTGGTGCCCTGCGGGTGACGTTCGATCCCCGCACCATGGTGTGGGGGCGGGAGTACACGGCATCGGGCCGGCAGGCCATCGGCTCGGCGCTGAGCGGGGATTCCGCCGCCGCGGTGATTCCGTCCGTCGCCCGCCTGCAGCAGGACGTACGCGCGCTGACCGGAATCGCCGGGTACGTGGCGAGCCTGGGCCACGAGCTGCTCGCGGTGCATGCCGAGCGACGCGTCATGCCGATCGGCTTCGAGTACGGCGTCAGCTCGCGGCTCTCGGTGGGGGTCACCGTGCCGATCGTCCGGGTCAACGTTCGAGAGGGCTTTCGACAGCATCCGACGGGTGGCAACATCGGGCTGGCCCCCCAGGCGCCAGAAGATCTGGCTCGGTACAACACGTTCTTCGTCAATATCAACACCGCACTGGGACAGCTCAAAAACAGCATCGGCAACAATGCGTACGGCTGTCCGTCGAGTCCGGAATGCGCCCAGGCCTACGCCGTGCTCGCCCGGGGCCAGGCCTTACTCCAGGCCCTCGACACGGCCGTGCACGGAGCGGGCACACAGTATCTGCCGCTCGCCGGCTCCGAGGCCGGCATGGCACTCACGGCCGTCGTGGCGGCGCTGCAACGAGCGCTGGTGGATACGTTCCTGGTGACACCGTTCTCGCAAGACACCTTTTTGCTGCCGACGAGCGCCACGGTGGCAGGTAGCGATGTCGCCAGCCTGCTGGCCGCTCGCACCAACGGCCTGGACCTCGCCCCATACCTCGGCACCCCGCGCCGGTTGCGGTTCTTTTCCGGAGACGTGGAGGTGACGGCCAAGTACCGATTCGTCTCGCGCGCCGCCTACGCAGCGGCCGCGCAGCTCGTGGTCCGCCTGCCGACCGGCCACCAGGACTCCCCCAACGATCCGTTCGACATCGCGACGGGCGACCACCAGACCGATCTTGAAGGCCGGCTCACCGGCGAGCTGACTCTGTGGCGGCGTATCTGGCTCAACATCGCGATTCGCGGCGCGCGGCAGATGGCCGGCGAGCGCGAGCGACGGGTTGGTCCAGTGGACCAGCCGTTCCTGCCGGCCACGACGCTGGCCCGACTGCGGTGGGATCCTGGTGACTATGTGGCCGTAGACTTCGCGCCCATGTATCGGTTCTCAGGCAATTTCGCGGCGGGAATGACCGCCGCCTATTACACCCAGGGGCGCGACCGCTATGCCTTTTTCTCGCCGCAGGATTCCGTCACGCTGGCCACCCAGATGGGGGGACCGGTCGGCCTCATGGTGCTCGAGCCGGGAACGGCGATCCGGCATACGCGACTGGGACTTGCGGCCACCTACTCGGGACCGCGACTGGAAGGCGGGTTTTCGCTGGAGCGGACGGTCAGCGGCGCGGGCGGCCCGGTACCGGTCGCGACCGTGTTTCGGATCGTGATGCGGCAGACGATCGTGCTGTTCTGAGCAGCTGCTCGGCGTGCCGCAGGGCGGTCGCCGAGTCCTGATCCCCCAACATGCGCGCGATCTCGCGCGCGCGCTCGTCTCCTTCGACCACGCGCACGTCGCTCGTCGCGATGCCGCCGCGCGCGCCTTTGGCGACGACCAGATGGCGGTCGGCACACGCGGCGATCTGCGGCAGGTGGGTGATGACGAGCGCCTGTCGCCCCGCGACCTGCCCGCCCCCTGCCACTTGCGCGAGCGCCGACCCGACGCGCGCCGCGACCTCACCGCCGATCCCTTGATCGACCTCGTCGAACACCAGCGTGGGCACGGCATCGTGATGCGCGAGGACGACCTTGAGCGCCAGCATGACACGCGACAGCTCTCCACCCGACGCGACGCGCGCCAAGGGACGGGGATCCATTCCTTCATTCACTTTCACCAGCAACGTGACCGACTCCGCGCCAACCGCTCTTGACTCCGCCAGCGCGGCGAGGTCCACGTGGAGCCGCCCGCCCGGGAGCCCCAGCGCGGGCAAGAGCTCGGTGACCGCCCGGGCCAGCCGCTCGGCGCCCTTCGCTCGCTTGACCGACAATGCGCCGCAGGCCCGCCGGTGCTCGAGGGCGGCGGCTTCGCGTTGCGCGGCGATCTCCCGCAGATCGAAATCGGCCGTATCGAGCAGGTCGAGCTCGCGGGTCGCGGCGTCGCGCGCCGCCAACACGTCCGGGATCGCCGGACCATACTTCTGGAGCAGCCGGAACAGCGTGTCCCGACGTCGCTCCACGTCGGCCAACCGGGCCGGGTCAGTGTCGATTGCCGCGGCATACTCACGCGCCGCCCCCACCAGCTCCTCTACGTTCGTGAAGGCCGTGTCGAGCAGCTCCCGCCACGCGCTCACAGCTGGATCGAGTCGCTCGAGCGAGCCGATCACCTTTTCGGCGCGGGCCAGTCCAGCCGCATCCAGCACCTGCTCCAGCTCGCGCGCCAGTCGTCCCAGCTCGTCGGCGTGGGACAGGCGCCGGGCCTCCGCCTCGAGCGCCTCGTCCTCACCAACCTTGGGCGCCGCCCGCGCGATCTCCTCCGCGACATGGCGCAGGTAATCGGCCTTGCGCCGGGCCTCGTCCTGCCGGCCGTGCAACGTCGCTTCCTGCTCCATGAGGCCACGCAGGCGTCCGTAGGCGTCGCGCACGGCGACGCGCTCGACTTCGGCATCGGCGCAGGCGTCCAACAGGTCCCGCTGGGTCTCGGGCCGCAGCAGCGACTGGGTCTCGTGCTGGCCGTGCAGATCGACGAGCAGGCCGCCGAGCTGAGCCAGCACCGCCACGGTAGTCGGGCTGCCGCTCACCCAGGCACGCGATCGCCCTTCGACGGTGATCTCGCGCTTGAGAATGAGCCGGCCTTCTTCCGTTTCCACTCCCAGAGCCGCGAGCGACGCCGACAAGCGCTGCAGATTCGCCGGCGCGAGCTCGAAGGCCCCTTCGATGACGGTTTTCCTGGCCCCGGGACGCACGACATCCGACGACGCCCGCTCGCCGAGCAGCAACGCCAGCGCGTCCACCAACATCGACTTCCCCGCCCCGGTCTCACCGGTGAGGACGTTCAACCCCGCCCCCAGCGGCAAGGACACGTCGGCGATGACGGCCAGGTCGCGCACGCGGAGCTCCGTCAACATCTATTTACGCTCGCGATCCGCCAGATCGCCCCAGTTCAGCTTGCGACGCAACCGGGCAAAGAATCCCTCGGGTCCCAGGCGCCCCAGTAACACCGGCCGCTCGGCCCGTCGCACGAGGACCCGCTGGTCCGCCTGAAGGATGCTGCCCACCTGCCCATCCAGAGAAAGGAAAATTTCCTCGCTATCGGACCACGGAGGGATCGGCTCGATCGTCACGGCGGACTGCGACGGCAACACGAGAGGTCGAACCGCGAGCGTGTGGGGACAGATGGCGGTGACCACGATGGCATCCACCCCATGGACGACGATCGGCCCGCCGGCCGACAGCGAGTACGCGGTCGACCCCGTCGGGGAGGCGACAATGATCCCGTCGGCGCTGTAGGCACCGACCTCCTCACCGTCCACCAAGACGCGGAACCGCAGCACGCGGGCTACCCCACCCTTATGGACCACCACGTCGTTGAGCGCGATCGGTTGCGGCCGCCTGCCGCCCCCCTGCTCCTCGACGGTGGTGGCGAGGGCAAGGCGTGGCTCGATCGTGTAGGCGCCCCGCGCCACCGCGTCCAACACCCAGTCGAGGTTTTGGGCCGACGCCGTGGCCAGAAACCCGACTCGGCCCACGTTAATGCCGAGAATCGGCGTCGGGGCACCGTCCAGCAGACGGGCCCCGCGCAACAGGGTACCGTCGCCACCGAAGGTGAGCAGGCACGTGAGCCGATCGGACGGCCCGAACACTGGGGGCCGTCGGCCGGGCCAATACTCGAGCAGGCGCTCTTCGGTGAACAGCGTGAAGCCGAGACGGGGAGCGGCCTCGGCCAGTCGCGCGAGCAGGCTCCGGAGATCGTGGTAGCTGGGGTTGCCCACGACCCCGACGTTCATCGGGGCGCGAGACTCTCTTCGGCGGCGAGGGCCCGGATACGACCCGCGATACCGGCACCGGTGAGCCCCACCTCCGCGAGCTGGCGGGCGCGAGGCGCGTGCTCGTATGTGCGGTCCGGGACGCCCAGCGGCACGACGCGCACGTCGGGGGAGGTGGTTTGCATCAGGCCGGCCAGCGTCGCCCCGAAACCATTCACGACGGTGCCGTCCTCGATGGTCACGAGCAGCTTGTGATCGCGCGTCAGCGCGTCGAGCAGGGCGCGATCCATCGGCTTCAAGAAGCGGCAGTTGACGACCGTCACGTCGAACCCGTCCGCGGTGAGCAGTTCGGCCGCTTCGAGGGCGGGGCGGCACATGACCCCGACCGCGAGCAGCGCACATTCCCGGCCGCGTCGCAGCATCTCCCATGTACCGTACGGCACCGGGGCCACTTCGGCCGCGGGCGGCGCTTCGCCGGGAGCCTTGTCGCGCGGGTACCGCAGCGAGAAGGGCCCTTCCACGTGCGCCATGGCGCAGCGCAGCAGGCCGATCAGCTCCGCGCCGTCCCTGGGTGCGGTCACCGTCATGTGCGGCACGGCGAGCAGGTAGGGGATGTCGTAGAGTCCCATGTGCGTCTGGCCGTCTTCCCCCACCATGCCGGCGCGGTCCAGGCAAAACGTGACGGGCAGTCGCTGGATGGCAACGTCGTGGATGATGGAATCATAGGCCCGTTGCAGGAACGTCGAATAGATCGCCACAACGGGACGCACGCCCTGGGTCGCCAGACCGGCGGCGAAGGTGACCGCGTGCGCTTCGGCGATACCCACGTCGAAAAACCGCTCCGGCCACTTCTTCTGGAAGATGTTGGTGCCCGTCCCCGAGGGCATGGCGGCGGTGATCACCACGAGACCCGGAAATTCTCCGGCGAGATGGGTGATGGCCTCACCGAACACCTTGGTCCACTGCGGCGCTCCGGGTGCCACCGGCTTGAGGACGCCCGTGACCGGGTCGTACGGCGCGCGCGCGTGGTATTTCTCGAGATCGGGCTCGGGCAGCGGAAACCCCTTGCCCTTCTGGGTCAGAACGTGGACGAGCCGTGGACCTTTCAGGTTGCGCACGATGTCGAGTGTCGCCACGAGATGCGGGATATCGTGGCCGTCGATCGGACCGAAGTAGCGGAAGCCCATCTCCTCGAAGAGCATCCCCGGCGACCAGAGGTTCTTGACGCTTTCTTCGACCGTTTTCGCGAACTCGATCAGCCGCGGCCCCCCGACCAGGTGGGAGGCTTTCTCGATGGCGTGCTTCACCCGCTCACGCCACCGCACGGTGACGGGGCTCGCGATGATCGAGCCCAGGTACTTGTTGATGGCGCCGACGTTCGGCGCGATCGACATGCCGTTGTCGTTCAGCACGACGATCAGGTCGCGGTCGGAGTGACCGGCGTTGTTCATCGCCTCGTAGGGCAGGCCGCAGGTCATCGCGCCGTCTCCCACCACGGCGACGACCTTGTGCTCCTGGCCGGCGAGATCGCGGGCCGCCGCCATGCCCAGCGCGGCCGATAGCGCCGTTCCCGCGTGCCCGGCCCCGAACTGGTCGTGCGGGCTCTCATCGCGACGCAGGAAGCCCGAGAGGCCGCCCTCCTGCCGGAGGGTCGGGAGACGATCATTGCGGCCGGTGAGGATCTTCCAGGGATAGCCCTGGTGTCCCACGTCCCACACGATCTTGTCGCGCGGGGAATCGAAGCTGTAGCACAGGGCCACCGTGAGCTCGACGACGCCGAGCCCGGCGCCAATGTGACCGCCCGTCTGGGACACGACCTCGATCAAGCGCTGGCGTACCTCGTCCGCGAGCGGCTGCAGCTGGTCCTTGGCGAGCCGCTTGACGTCGCCGGGTTCCCGAATCGATTCCAGGAGGGGCACGGGTCAGTTTGTCCGAGTCACGATGTAGTGTGCCAGCGCCACGAGTGTAGGGGAAACTAACGCCGCCTGGCGCAGCCGGTCTACCGCCTGCGCCGAAAGGCGCTCGGCTTCCGCGCGCGCGGCTCCCACGCCCAGAACGGACACGAAGGTCGATTTCGCCAGGGCCGCGTCGCGCCCCGCCGTCTTGCCCAGCTGCGCGGACGTCGCGGTCGCATCGAGGATGTCGTCGGCGATCTGGAACGCGAGCCCGATCGCCTCCCCGTAGGCGCGGAGCGCCGCGAGGTGGTCGGCCGGTGCCCCGCTGCCCGCCGCGAGTCCCCCGATCACGCACGCGGCCGCGATCAGCGCGCCGGTCTTCCGCTGGTGCACTTCCCGCAGCGCGCCGATCGAGATGGCCAGCCCCTCGGCCTCGAGGTCGAGTACCTGGCCGCCGATCATGCCGCCGGCTCCGGCGGCGCGGAACAACTCCAGTGCGATCGCCCGACGGCGGTCGGGCTCCACGCGCAGCGCATCGAGGCCGGACGCGAGCACCCGCGCGGCGAGCCCCACCATGTGGAAGCCGGCGCTGGTCGCCGCCCGGACATCGAAGGCCCGATGCACGGTTGGCCGACCACGGCGCAGGTCGTCATTGTCCATGCACGGGAGATCGTCGTGCACCAGGGAGTACGCGTGCACCACCTCGACCGCCGCGGCCAGCTCTCCGATCCCGCTCGCCGTTCCATCACCACCCAGCGCTTCGTACGCGGCGAACACGAGCGTGGGGCGGAGCCGCTTGCCGGCGCTCAACACGCTGTACTGCACCGCGGCGGGGACCGGCGCCGGCCAGAACGCCTGCGCGGCAGCGCTCCAGCGCTCCAGCACCACGTCTACGCGCGACCGCGTGTCCGTGAGGTAGGCTTCGAGCGCGTGGTCAGCGGTCGATGTCGCCAAGCTGCAGCTTCCCCGCCTGGGTCCCGAGCACCTGGCGCACCCGCAGCTCGGCGGTGCTCAATCGCTCCCGCGCGGCGCGGAGCCGTTCCACGCCCTCTTCGAACAAGCGCAGGGCGTCGTCCAGATCCAGCTCTTCGCCCTCGAGCCGCCGGACGATCTGCTCCAGCCGCTCGAGATCCTGCGCGAACCCATGGGCTTCCGGCGCCGTCACACTTCACCAACCCGGGCCGCGATCTCGCCGTCGGTCACCCGCAGGCGGAACGCGCTGCCGGAAACGAACTGGGCCATACGCCGCAACACCCGGCCATCCGCGTCCCGCGCCACCGCGTAGCCTCGCTCCAGCACCCGGAGTGGTGACAGGGCGTCGAGCCGCGCGGCGCCGGCCCCGAGACGCGCGCCGAAGCGTTCCATCATGCGCTCCGTCACACTCGTCAAGCGATCCCCGACGCGTTCCAGCCGCTCCCCCGCATGACGCGTCGGCGCGGCAAGCGCGCGCGTCAGGGTGCCGGCCAGGCGGTCCAGGGCCGCCAGCAGCTCGGTGCGATCGGGCGTGGCGGCCGCGGCCGCCGCCGACGGCGTGGGCGCGCGGAGATCGGCCACGAGATCGCAGAGGGTGACGTCGGTTTCGTGGCCGACCGCGGAGATCACGGGTACGGGGACCGCGGCGACGGCGCGAGCCACCCGCTCACTGTTGAAGGTCCAGAGATCTTCCTTGGCGCCGCCACCCCGCCCGACGATCGCCACATCCAGTCGCGGGATACGGCTTAGCAACGCCAGCGCGGCGCACACTTCGCGGTCCGCTCCATCACCCTGCACCCGCGTCGGCACGAGCAGCAGCTCCGCCCCCGGCCAGCGCCGTTCGATCACCGCGATGATGTCCCCGAACGCGGCGCCGTCCGGGCTGGTCACCACCGCGATGCGTCGGGGAAACGGCGGCATGGCCCGTTTGCGCGCCGGATCGAGCAGGCCATCCCGTAGCAGCGCCGCCTTGGCCTTTTCGAACGCCACCTGCCACAGGCCGCCGGCCTCGGTCGACAACACGTGGCGTACGGTGAGGCGGAATTCCCCGCGCTCCTCCCACACCGTCGGCAGTCCGAAGGCGAACACCTGCAGCCCGTCGGTCGGGGCGGCCGGGAGGCGCTGATTGTCCCGCGACCACATGACGCAGCGCAGCTGCGCCACCTTGTCGCGCAGTGTGAAGTACCAGTGTCCGCTCCCATACGCCTTGAAACCCGAGATCTCGCCTTTCACCCACACCGCGGGCAGCCCGGCCTCGACGACCGAGCGGGCGCGTCGCGTCAGCTCCGCGACGCTCCAGGCGCCTTCGGGGCTGATCGCGGTGAACAGATCTAGGGACGGGCCCACTGCCGGGCCGCCTGGACCGTATTGAAGAGCAGCATGGTGATGGTCATCGGCCCGACGCCGCCCGGGACCGGTGTGATCGCGGACGCAACCTCGGCCGCCTCCGCGAACTTCACGTCTCCCACCAGCCGATACCCCTGTTTGGCGCTGGGATCATTGACGCGATTGACGCCGACATCGATTACGACGGCGCCGGGACGCACCATCTCCCCCGTGACGAACTCCGGCTTCCCCATCGCCACGATGAGAATATCGGCCTGCCGGGTCACCGAGGCGATGTTGCGGGTGCGCGAGTGGCACACGGTGACCGTGGCGTTGCCGCCGGGGCCGTCCTGGAGCAGCAACGCGGCCATGGGCCGGCCGACGATGTTGGAACGGCCCACGATCACGGCGTGGGCGCCGGTCGTCTCCACCCCGCTGCGCAGCAGCAACTGCTGGACGCCGTACGGCGTAGCGGGCCGGAACCCCGTCGGGTCACCGGTCGAGACTTTCCCGACGTTCACCGGATGGAATCCGTCCACGTCCTTGCGCGGGTCGATGCGCATCAGGACGCGCGAGGAATCCATGTGCTTGGGCAGCGGCAGCTGCACGAGGATGCCATGGATCTTCGGATCCGCGTTCAGCCGGTCGACCAGCCCGAGCAGATCGGCCTCGCTCAGGTCCGCTGGCCGATCGATGGTCTCGTGGTAGAGGCCCGCTTCGTCGCACGCCTTGCCTTTCATGCGCACGTAGGTCGCCGATGCGGGATTCTCCCCCACCAGCACCGCGGCCAACCCGGGGATGACGCCTCGCCCCTTGAGCGCCGCGATCTCCGCGCCCAACTCGGCCCGCATGGCTCGGCCGATGGCCGTGCCGTCGATCAGCTTAGCGCGCAATGTCCACCGCCCGTGTCTCCCGGATGACCACGACCCGGATTTGTCCCGGATACTGGAGCTCGCGCTCGATGCGCCGCGAGATCTGCTCGGCGAGCCCCATCGCGGCGGCGTCGTCCACGGTGCTAGGCGTCACCACGACGCGCACTTCGCGCCCGGCCTGAATCGCGTAGACCTTCTCGACCCCCCCGAATTCCCCGGCGATCTGCTCGATGGCGGTGAGGCGCTTGACGTAGGTCTCGAACGCTTCGCGTCGCGCCCCGGGTCGGGCGCCGGAGATGGCATCCGCCGCCTGCACGATGACGCTGATGGCGGAATCGTGCGGGACATCGTCGTGATGCGCGGCGATGCAATTGATGACGACCGGATGCTCGCCGTACTTGGTCGCCACCTCGACGCCGAGCTGGACGTGGGTGCCGTCGTGCTCGTGCGTGAGCACCTTTCCGATGTCGTGGAGCAAGGCGCCCCGCTTGGCGAGCGCGACGTCGAGCTTCAACTCCGCCGCCATGATGCCGGCAATCCACGCCACTTCCTTCGAGTGCTCGAGAATATTCTGACCGTAGGAGGTGCGATACCGCATGCGGCCGACCAGCTTGACCAGCTCCTGATGCATGCCACGGATGCCGGTTTCGTAGATGGCCCGCTCCCCGGCCTCCTGGATCCCCGCGTCGATCTCCTCCTGCGCCTTGCGGACGACTTCCTCGATGCGTCCGGGATGGATGCGCCCATCGGCGATGAGCCGATCGAGCGCCACGCGGGCCACCGCCCGTCGCACCGGATCGAAACAGGAGATGACGACGGTGTCGGGCGTGTCGTCGATGATGACGTCGGCGCCGGTCGCGGCCTCGAACGCCCGGATATTGCGCCCCTCGCGTCCGATGATGCGGCCTTTCATTTCGTCGGACGGGAGCGGCACCGCGGAGACGGTGGTCTCGGCCGTGTACTCGGTGGCGATGCGCTGAATCGCCAACGCGACGATTTTCTTCGCGTCCCGATCCGCGTTCTTCTGCGCCTGTTCGCGAATGTCCCGTACCAGCGCGGCCGCTTCACCCCGCGCCTCTTCCTCAAACCGACGCTTCAGCTCCTCTTTGGCATCCTGCGCCGAGAGCCCGGCGATCCGCTCGAGCCGCGTCTGGGCCTCCCGTTCCGACGCGGTGAGTGCGCGCTCCCGTTCCGTGAACGTCTGGTCGCGGCGCGACATCTCCCGCTCCCGCTCGGCGGCAGCCGCCTGCTGGCGCTCCAGCCCGCCCTGGCGTTGGTCGAGCTCCCGGCGCCGCTCCCCCAGCTCGCGCTCCAGCGCCTCGCGTGCGCGGATCGTCTCCTCACGCGCCTCGAGCTGCAATCGCTGGCGCGCTTCGCCCAGCTCCCGCTCATGATCCTGGGCGGCCTGACGCTCGACCGCATCGGCGTGCCGCCGGCCCGCGCCCCGGCCCAGGATATAGAAAACCGTTCCCGCAGCGATCCCGCCGCCGAGAACGGAAACCACGATCTCGATCCAGGATGACATCGATCTATCTCCGACTGCGCACCGACTCGCCGGCCGGGCGTCGTGATTTCCTCAGCGTTCCGCTGTCTTCCGTCGCCCCGGCGGGAGCATCTTGGAGAAGTCGTCCGCCAGAGCCGCCAGCCGTGCCGCGACCTCGCGCTCGCCCCGCTTGGCCTGAAACAGCTCGTTGGTGATGTCGAGCGCGGCAAGGATCGCCGCTTTGTGCGTCTCCACCAGCCCGCCCTGGGCCAGCACTTTCTTCAACGCCTGATCGACGAATCCCGCCACTTCACGGGTGTATTCGGGCGAGAGGTCCGAGCGAACCGTGTACTCTTCGCCCCCAATCATCACCTTGACCGCGTGTTTCTTCGTCGTCATCGGCTCGGGCCGCCGGCCGCCGCGTTGCTCGGTCCACCCGGCTCGCGGGCCTGCTCCTCGAGGAACGCCAACCGCGCGACGAGGGCTTGCACGCGGGTCTTCGCCGCGTCGACTCGGGTGCGCAGTTGCCGGCTGTCGCCGTCCGCTTCTCCTCGGCCCTGGCCTCCGCGCTTGCCGTCGCCTTCGGCTTTCAGCGCCCGCGCCCGCCAGGTCGCCAGCTCCTCAGCGACCTCGCGCAGCACCGACTCCAACTCCTCCAACGCGCGGCTATCAGCCCGTTCTGCGCCGTACACCGAGCTCCCCCTCCAGCGCCGTCAACGCCCGACGGATGACTTCGTCCACATCGCCGTCCCGCAGCGTGCGGACGGGATCTCGAAACACGCAGCGCCACGTCACTCCACGCGTGCCCGCCGACACGTTCGGTCCGCGGTACTCGTCCAGCACCTCCAGCCGCTCGAGCAACGACCCGGCCGCCTGTCGTATCCGCCCCTCGACATCGGCGGCGAGTACCCCGGCCGGCAACACCAGCGACAGGTCCTGCACCGTGGCCGGCTGCGTCGGCAACGGGGCGTAGCCTACGGTCGACGTTGTCCCCACGGCGATTTCGACCTCGAAGCCGAGCAGGGGCCCAGCCCACCGGGGGGAATCCGCTTCTAGCGCGCCGGCCCAGCCGATTTTCCGGCCATCGGCTCCCGTCGCCGCCCACAGAAACCCGTCGCTCCCCGGCACAACCGCCGTTTGCGGAGCGGCGGTGGAGGCGGCTAACTCAAAGTGGCGCTTGAGGTCCCAGATGTCCATATCGGGGACCGCCCCCTCGGACCAATGCAGCGGACGCCGGGCGCCCGTCATCACCGCCGCGACCATCAGGCGCTCCTCCGGAACCGGACCGACACCCGCTCGGAACACGGTGCCCGCCTCGAACAGTCGTACGTCCCGTTCGCGCATAGCCCAGTTGTGCTCGACTCGTCGCACCAGCCCCGGAAGCAGGCGACCGCGCAGATACGCCTCCTCCGCGGACAGCGGATTACGCAATGCGACGGCATCCGGTGCGTCAGCGGGCCCAAGCGGCGTGGTACGCGCCTCGAGAAAGCCGGCACGGGCCATCGCCGCGCGGACACTCGCCAAGGCATGCTCGGACGGCGCTTCCGGCACCACGCCTGGGCGGTACGGGCGCAACTCGTCGGGGAACGAGTCGTAGCCCCGCAGGCGAGCCACTTCTTCGATGAGATCGACCTCGCGCGTTACATCCGGTCGCCAGCCCGGGACCTGCACCGCGATACGCTCGTCTTTGGGAGCGGCGACGAAGCCGACGCTCGACAGGAGGCGCTCGATCTCCTCCCGCGGCGTCGGGACGCCGAGCAGTCGCTCGACGCGCTCAAGACGCAGAAATACCGTGCGGGGCTGTTGCGGCTCGGGCCACAGGTCGAGCGGAGCCTCGCGCATCGCCCCGCCGGCCACGGCTACGATGAGCTCGATCGCGCGACGCAACGCGTCCGGCATCGCCAGCACATCGACGCCCCGTTCGTACCGGTAGCTCGATTCGCTCGACAGTCCGAGGGCGCGCCGGGTGCGGCGGATCCGCGTCGGTTGGAAAGCCGCGCATTCGAGCACCACATCGGTCGTGGCTTCGGTGACTTCCGATTCGGCGCTCCCCATGACCCCTGCCACGATGGTGGGTCGATGGGCGTCGCAGATCGTCGTCATCTCGGGCGAGAGCACGCGCTCGATGCCGTCCAACGTGACGATCTTCTCTCCCGCCCCGGCCCGCCGCACCACCACCGCCGGTCCTCGCAGCTGCGCCAGATCGAAGGCATGCATCGGTTGATTCAGCTCGAACAGGACGTAGTTCGCCGCATCGACCACGTTGTTGATCGGCCGCTGGCCGATCGCGCTGAGCCGACGGGCCAGCCACTCGGGGCTCGGCCCGACCCGGACGCCGCGGATCACCGCGATCATGTAGCGGGGGGCGCCCTCAGGATCCTCGACGCGGACCTCCACTCCGTCCACGGTTCCTTGACGGGCGGATTGACGGATGGACGGATACGCGGATGGCTGCATCGACCCGCCGGGGAAAGCCGGAAGCTTGACGGTGGCGCCGAGCGCCGCCGCCAATTCCCTCGCGACACCCTTGTGGCACAGCAGGTCGGGCCGGTTGGCGTAGACCTCGAGGACGATGCGATCATCCGTCACGGGCACGGCATCCACGAACCGCGATCCCGGGGTCGCATCGGTCTCGAGGGTCAGGATGCCGTCGTGCTCCTGCCCGAGACCCAGCTCTCGTGCCGAGCACAACATGCCGTTGGACAGGACGCCGCGGATCTTGCGGCGCTCGAGCTTCGGGCCGCCCGGCAGGACCGCCCCAACGGGAGCAAACGGATACGTCTTCCCCGCCTGGACATTGGGCGCTCCACAGACCACCTCGAGCGGTCCTTCCGCGCCGCCGGCGTCCACCAGACACAGACTGAGGCGATCCGCGTTGGGATGGGGCTTCACCTCCAGGACGCGACCGATCAGTACGTCGCCCAGACCGGGGTGCAGCGGCTCGACCGCTTCGACCGGACAGCAGCGCGCGGTCAGCAGCGCCGCCACCTCCCGGGCATCCAGCGGGCGACCGAGCAGCGCCTCCATCCACCGCCGGGACAGGTTCATCGAGCGGCCCCCGCGAACTGCGCCAGGAAACGCACGTCGCTCTCGTACAGCAGCCGAATGTCGGGAATACCGAACCGCAGCATGGCGATCCGGTGCGGCCCCATGCCGAAGGCAAATCCCGTGTAGCGCTCGGAGTCGATGCCGCAGTTCTCGAGCACGGCCGGGTGCACCATGCCGCTCCCGAGGATCTCCATCCACCCGCTCTGCTTGCACGTGGAGCAGCCGCTGCCCCGGCACACCGTGCAGCGGACGCTCATGTCGGCCGACGGCTCGGTAAACGGAAAGAATGAAGGATGGAACCGGACCACGGTGTCGCTGGCGAAGAAGCGCCGGGCGAAGCGACTCAGGGTCGCCTTGAGGTCGACGAAGGACACGCCCTCATCCACGACCAGTCCCTCGATCTGCTCGAACACCGGGGCGTGGGAGGCATCGAATGGGTCGCGGCGATACACCTGCCCCGGGATGACGACCCGGATCGGCGGCCGGTACGCCTCCATGGTGCGGACCTGCACCGGCGACGTATGGGTGCGCAGCAGCAGCTCGTCGGTGACGTAGAACGAGTCCTGCGAGTCGAGCGCCGGATGGTCCTTGGGGAAATTGAGCGCGTAAAAGTTGTTGCGCTCGGTCTCGATCTCGGGACCAACGGCGCGCACGAACCCGAGCTCGCGGAAGATGTCGCAGATCTCGTCCACCACCTGGGTGACGAGATGCAGGCCGCCGCGCCATTGCGCGCGGCCCGGCATGGTGGGGTCGATGTCGCTCGGCGCGGCCGTAGCCGACGCCAACTCGCGCTCCCGCGCCGCGAAGGCCGCTTCGAGCTCGGCTTTGAGGGCGTTCGCGGCCTCGCCCACCGTCTTGCGGGCGTCCGGGGGGAGCCCCGGGAGAGCCTTCAGGATCTGGGAGAGCGCGCCAGCTTTCCGGCCCAGGATTTCCGTATGGAGCGCCTGGAGCCGGCGCTGATCCGCCTGGGGAATCTCGCGGAGACGCTCCCGCAGGCCGTCGAGGCTCGCGAGAAGGTCGCGCATGATCAGAGGGCCTTCTTCGCGACCTCCGCCAGCTGCTCAAACGCGCCGGGGTCCCGGACGGCGAGGTCGGCGAGGACTTTGCGATTGATCTCTACGCCGGCTTTGCGCAATCCGTTCATCAGCCGGTTGTAGGACAGATCGTGGAGCCGGGCGGCCGCATTGATGCGCGTGATCCAGAGGCGCCGGAACTCACCTTTCTTACGACGGCGATCGCGGTACGCGTACCTCTGCGCGCGCTCGACGCTTTCCTTGGCGGCCTTCCACAGCTTGCTGCGGCCGCCGTAGTAGCCCTTGGCGAGCTGCATCACCTTATTCTTGCGCTTCAGACGCGCGACATTGCTCTTGACGCGAGGCATGGGGTCTCCTTACGCCAGCAGTAGCCGCTTCAAGCGGCGCTCATCGGCGTGCGCGACCAGCGTCCCTTTGCGCAGGTGACGCTTCCGCTTCGGATGTTTCTTGGTGAGGATGTGGCTCTTCATGGCGCGATGGCGACGCAGCCGGCCCGAGCCGGTGAGCCGCACCCGTTTCCGGAGCGCGCGCTTGGATTTCATCTTCGGCATGTGAACTCCTGAATTCGCTGTCAGCTATCGGTCATCGGCTATCGGTCGGCTGACAGCTGATAGCCGAGAGCATCATTTGGGCGCCAGCACCATCGACATGTTGCGTCCTTCCAGCCGCGGCTCCTGCTCGATCTTGCCGATGTCCTTGAGCTCCGCCGCAACCCGGTCGAGTACTTCCCGGCCCAGCTCGATGTGCGCCATCTGCCGGCCCCGGAACATCATCGTCACTTTCACCTTGTTGCCGTCCTGCAGAAACTCACGCGCATGGCGCGTCTTGAAGTCGAAGTCGTGATCGTCGATCCCCGGCCGGTACTTCACTTCCTTCAGATGAATCACGTGCTGCTTTTTCTTGGCCGCCCGGGCCGCCTTGGCCTGCTCGAACTTGAACTTGCCGTAGTCCATGATCTTGACCACGGGGGGCCGCGCCAGCGGCGCCACCTCCACCAGGTCGA
This sequence comes from Gemmatimonadota bacterium, assembly GCA_041497135.1. Lineage (GTDB taxonomy): Bacteria > Gemmatimonadota > Gemmatimonadetes > Gemmatimonadales > GWC2-71-9 > DASTHG01. The sequence goes on from JBGQFX010000020.1 coordinate 21,470, forward strand.
GCCCGCGCTCCTGCGCCGCCGCGAGCGCCTCATCGATCGACAGCACGCCGAGCTGCGCGCCGTCATCAGCGATCACCCGCACCGGACTGATCCGGATCATCCGATTGATCCGCGTGCGGGGCTGTTTGTTGGTATTGCTGCTTTCGATCGCCAGGTGGTCGCCTCCGTCACAAATGAAAATGCGGACCCCAGTCGCTCCGGAATCCGCGTGCACGAGCCATCAACTGTCGGTCGTCTGTTCTCAGTCAGTTGACTGAGGACCGACGACCGATGACTCATTCGGAACCGTGGAGCTCTCCCCGTCCACCGGGAGGCCTGGAGGTGGGGCGCCACCGGCGCCCGCTTGTACTCTGCCGGCGTTGAACTTACGTCGTCGCCACCACGTCCACAAGAGCGAAACTCTTTCCCTCCCGATGCAGACGCCCGTGGGCCACGACCGGATCGTGCTCGAAACACAGCCGCCACCCTTCGGCTTCGGCCCGTCCGTACAGCCGGCGCCGGGTCTCGAGGGTCACGAGCGGCTCGAGATCGTATCCCATGATCCACGCCAAGGGCAGATGCGCCGCCGTGGGGACGAGATCAGCCAGGAAACAAGCGCGCTCCCCGCCGCTTTCGATCAGGACGGACTGGTGATAGGGGGTATGGCCGGGAGTGGGCAGACAACGGACGCCGGGCAACACCTCTATCTCGCCCTCCGCCAGCTGGAACTCGATGGCGGAGAAGTTCGCCGCCAGATAACTCCCGGCCGTCCGCTCGTTGGGATGGCGCGCGAACTCCAGCTCGCCACGCTGTACTACGTGGCGCGCGTTGGGGAAACTGGACCGCAGCGCACCGGCAGCGTCACGGTAACTGTCGCCCCCAGCGTGATCGAAGTGCAGATGGGTGTTGATCACCCATCGGACGTCAGTCGCGGTGTGGCCCGCCGCCGCGAGGGCGTCCTCGAGCTGAGTCCGCCCGGCGTGGCCACCGTTCTCGATGCCGTAAATGTCCCGGAACTTCGCTTCGTCTTTGTCGCCCGCGCCCGTGTCGACGAGCACCAACCCATCGTCGTGCTCCACCAACAAGCACCGCATCGCCATCGGGATGCGGTTCTTGGCATCGGGGGCGATGCGTCGCTCCCACAGTGGCTTCGGCACGACGCCGAACATGGCACCGCCGTCCAGCCGCAGGGTGCCCGCCTCGAGCAGATGACAGCGCAGGCGACCGACGGAGAACGAGATCGAGAGACTCAGAGATCGTCGCGCCGCAACGGGAGGGTCATGCAGCGCGGGCCGCCGCCGCCGCGCACCAGCTCGCTGCCTTCGATCGTGATCACGCCGCGCTCACCATCCTCGAGCCACTCTTCGCCGGTCAACAGGTTTACCGCGGTCAGCGTCCGGAACCCGGCATGCTCCAGCTCCCGTAGCGTGGCCTCGTTGCGCGCATAGGTGACCGCCACGCCGGGCCGCACCGTGAAGAAGTTGCAGGCCGACGACCACTGCTCGCGTTCCTGCACCGAGCGGGCGTTGCCGCCGCAGAACACGGGCTCCAGGGGAAGATCCACCGCCTGCATCGCCGCGAAGAAATTGGGGATCTCCTTGACACCCTTGGAGCGCTTGCGCCGATGCAGCACCGCGAGCCGCTCCGGACCGACGAAGAACGGCGGATACACCAGGCAGACTTCGCGATCGATCTGCGTAAAGATCATGTCGAGATGGATGGCGGTCCGCTCGGTGGGCAGCACGACCACGATCACGTCCGTCACGCCGCACTTCTCGAAGGCGAGCTCGCACAACTGGTCGAGCGCGGCCGGGCTCGACCGCTCGCTGAACCCCAGCACCAGCAGGTCCGGGCGCAGCGGATGGACGTCCCCGCCCTCAAGGGTATAGGTGTGACGCCGCTCCTCGGAGCCGTCGTAGAGGATCCCGGCGTTGTCGAGCTTCTCGTGGTAGCGGAACAGCGCCTTGACCAGCATCTCTTCGGTCCAGCGTACGCCATAGCGCATCGACCCGATGATGGCGTGCTCTCCCACCACGATGCCAACGTCGCGGGTGAAAAAGAGGTTCGGCAGCGGCGGCAGCGCGTAGCCCACTTCGTTGAGGGCCCGGGCGATCGGCCCCGCGTCCTCGAGCGTCCCTTCGATCATCGTCCCGACCAGCTCCTCGGCCGAGAGTACCGTGAGTCGCTTGGCGAGCGCGTCGGAAGGAACGACTTCGAGCGCCCGCGTGATGAGGAATTCGCGCACGTCCGGCTTGGCGACGATCTCAGTCAGCAGGTCGCGCACCTCATAGACCTCGGCGAATCGCTCCAACACCGCGACGAAGCGGCGATGCTCGCGCTGCGCCAGATCGAGGTCGATGATGTCGTCGTAGAGGTAGTCTTCGCGATTACCCGGCGTGACGGCGACCAACTCCTTCCCCGGTGTGTGCACGAGGACGGAACGCAACGGGCCGATTTCGGAGGTAACGTGAACGCGGGGCATGGGCCCCACAATCTAACCGCGACGAGGCGAGCCGCTAAACCGCTGCTGAACTGTGGGTTGCCGCTAGCGGTGGGCCAAGGCGAAGCTCAGCGTCTCGAGCTCCAGGGCCATGTTCACGGTCTGCACCGCGACGCCCTGCGGCACCGCGAGCTGGACCGGAGCGAAGTTCAGAATCGCCCTGACGCCCGCCCGCACCAGCCGGTCCGCCACATCTTGAGCCGCGTCCGCCGGCGTCGCGAGAATCGCGATTTCCGTCGGCTCCTTCTTGAGATCGGATTCCAGGTGCCGGATGTCCCGCACCACAAGGCCGTTCCACCGCGAGCCGATCTTCTTGGGGTCGCGGTCGTAGATGGCCGTGACGTCGAACCCATGCTGCTGGAATCCCTGGTAGTGCACCAGCGCCCCGCCCATTTTCCCCGCCCCGACCAGCACGACACGGTGACTGCGCTTCAGGCCCAGGATATCGCGGATTCGACCGGCGAGCTCGGATACGGAGTAGCCCAATCCACGTTTCCCAAAGGAGCCGAAGAACGAGAGATCCTTCCGGACCTGGGCCGGCGTGGTCCCGCCACGCTGCGCCAGCTCGGCGGAGCTGATAGTCGCGACCCCCTGCGCCGCTGATTGCTCCAGGAACCCCAGGTACAGGGCGAGGCGCCGGACGGTCGAGTCCGAGATCTTCCGCATATTGTGAATTATTTCACAATGGATCCCTCCCACGCAAGCCTCGTGATCGACCGAGGCCTCCGCCACGAAACAGGTGCACGAATTGCTCCGGGGTGAGCGTCTCGGGACGTTGGGTGACGGCGATCCCCAGCGACTCGAGCTGCGCCGTCACCCGCTCCGGTCCGGTCCCGGTTACAGCGCTCAGCACGTTGCGCATCTGTTTGCGACGCAGACTGAAGCACGCCGTCACGAACGCCCGGAATCGCGTCACCTCCTCGGGATCCACCAGGGGAGCGGGCAGCGGCCGCAGACGGACCACCGCACTGCGCACTTTGGGCGGTGGCCGGAACGCCCCCGCGGCCACGCCAAACAGCTTCTCCACCTGGGACAGCGACTGAACACCCACCGAGAGCGCGCCATAGGTCTTCGACCCGGGTCGCGCGGCCAGCCGATCGGCGACTTCCGTCTGAACGAGAAACACGACCCGCTCGGGCAGCGGAGGGGTGAGGGCCTTGTCGATCAGCGGAGTGGTAATGGCATAGGGGATGTTGCCGACGACCTTGAAGGGACGGGGGACGGGGGACGGGGGACGGGATTCGTGTAACAAGGCCTGCCAATCGAGGCGCAACGCGTCTCCAGTTACCACACGCGCCCCCTCCCCCGTCCCGCGTCCCGCGTCCCTCAGGGTGTCTGCCAGCCGCCGGTCTTTCTCGATCGCGATCACCCGACCGACGCGTTCGGCGAGTACACGCGTCAGCGTGCCCGAGCCGGCGCCGATCTCGATGACGACGTCCGCCGGCGAGGGTTCCAAGGCATCCACGATGCGTTCGAGGATGTGTCGATCGGTGAGAAAATGTTGCCCGAGCCGCGGGCGACGACGCCCTGGGACTGCCACGCCGTCAGACTTTCGCGATCAGGAGAGTCCGGTCGTCGCTGAAAGGGGCGCCGCCGGTGAACGCGGCGAGGTCGGCGAAGATCGCCTCGAGCATTTCCTGGGACGACCGGCCGCGGAGCGTCCGGACGTGGTTCAACACACGCTCCTCGCCGAAGCGAAGGTTCCGATCGCTGGTGGCGTCGACGATGCCGTCGGTAAACAGGCACAAGACGTCCTCACGACGCCGCCAGGGCTCCGAGCCGTCGGCGGTCCCGGCGCCCGGGCGCGGCCCCAGGCCGAGCGGCGTGCGCGTGGCTTCGAGCCGCCGGATCTCGCCCGAGTCTCCGCGCACGATGAACGCGTGGGGATGTCCGGCGTTGGCATAGACGAGGACGCCCGCTCCCGGGTCGATGACAGCGTAGAACAGTGACAGGTACATCTCGGTTCGAGCCAACTCCCCGGCGAGCGATTCCTCGAGGTCGGAGAGGACCTGCCCCGGGGCGCCGGCCGCCTCGGCATGGATACCGGACGCGGCCATGGCCAGCGCCATGATCAGCGCCGCGCCGAACCCATGGCTCGAGACGTCGCCGATCATGACCCCGATGCGATCGCCGTGCAGGCGCAGCAGATTGTAGAAGTCGCCGCCCACGGAATCCGCTGGTCGGCACCGCGCCGCGAGGTCGGCCTTTGCGCCGAGCACCGCGGGTGAGGGAAGCAGCTTGAGCTGCAGGTCGTGCGCCAGCTCCAGCTCGCGGCGCACACGTTGTTGCCCCAGATCCCTCGCGACCAGACGGGCGTTCTCGATCGCCGCCCCCACCTGATTAGCGATCGCCGCGACGAGCTTGCGGTCTCCGGCGGAAAAATTGTCCGGACCGGTCCGATCGGTCAGGTTAATCACCCCAATGGGCCGCGCCTGGTCGCCGGGCGCTCCGTACATCACGGGCACCGACAGGAACGACCGGCCGCGATAATTGCGGCCGGTGCCGCCGGGTGTCGCGGGTGAGGGCGTGATCGGGTCGTTGCTCTGAATCCGCATCTCCCGGTACGCGCGCGCGGTAACCGACGTGGGATCGTCGAGCTCGATGGGATCAACCTCGGTGGTCACCATCACCTTGGCAGCCACGAGGCGCAGCAGCTGGCGGTCGGGGTCGAGCACGAACAGCGTGGCCCGCCGCGCGCCGACCACCGTGGCGACTTCCTGGAGGATACGGCGCGCGGCCTCGTCGAGCCGGATGGTGTGGCCGAGGATCTCGCTGATCGTGTAGACCAGGTCGATCTCTTCGTAGCGATCCGACAACTCGGCTGCCACCTGGGCCGCTTCACGCTCGGCTTCGGCGAGGCAGCTAACGGCCTCGGTCACGTTGCTGCGAATCCCGTTGGCCCGGTCGTCATAGGGGAGCTCGAGCCAGAGATCGACCGCCCCGCGCACTGGCTCGAACCAGGCCGCGCCGGCCGGGGTTTCGAGACGGCGCCCGGTGCCGTCTCCCGGTCGCGGGAGCTCCGGGGTCCACGTAACCGGCGTCCCGGCAACGGCGCGAACGCCGCCGCCGTCCGCGCGCCACACGCGCAGCGGTACGCCGGCCAGCTGCTCGAGCGCCGGCACCAGGCGCTCGAGCTTGGTCAACCCGCCCGCAGCTCGAGACACACTGAATTCCCCCGCTCGTTGAACTCGACCCGATCGACCAGATGCCGCAACACGAACAAGCCGCGTCCATCCTCGAGGCCGAGATTCTGCGGGGCCGTGGGATCGGGCACCCGGGACGGATCGAATCCCGCCCCGTCGTCGGCCACCACAATGCGCACCCCCTCGTGGCGGCAGGTGATGTCGACCGTGACCCGCTTGCTGGCGTCATGCCGGTTGCCATACGCGATGGCGTTGGCCAGGACTTCCGCCACGGCGGTGCGCAGGTTGAACTGGAGGCGGCGTGGCGACAGGATCCCCACGTCGCAATGACGCGCCACGAGCTCAACCGCATCGCCCACGAGCGCGAGATCGCTCGGCATGGTGAGGGAAACCGCACCCCCCGGCCGGTGCACGACAATCTGCAGCGGGTTCGTCACGGACGATCTAGAAGGCGGCCAGCGCCTCCGCCGGTGTCTTGGCGATGGCGAACAACGTGTCCAGCTTGGTGAGCTCGAACAGCGTCTGCAGATCCTCGTTGAGTCCGGCGAGTCGGAGCTCCCCACCCTGCTCCCGCACCTTCTTGGAGAGCGACACGAGCACGCCGAGGCCGGACGAATCGATGTAGCCGGTCTTGGTGAAGTCGATCACGAAGCGCCGCGTCCCGCCCTCGAGCGCATCGAGCACCTTCTGCTTGAGCTCCTGACGGTTGCCGACGATCAACTGGCCGTCGACCCCCACGATCACCACTCCGCGCGGATCCTTACTCAACGAGAACCCCATCCTCACTCCTTCACTTGGAGGGCTGCGACCGCCGCTGCGTCCACAATATCGTCCACGGTAGCGCCGCGCGACAGATCGGCGATCGGGCGGGCGAGTCCCTGCAGCATCGGTCCGATGGCGTCCCATCCGCCCAGCCGCTGCACCAGTTTGTACGCGATGTTCCCACTGTCAAGGTCGGGGAATACGAGCACGTTGGCGCGACCGGCCACCACCGACCCCGGCGCCTTGCGCTCGGCTACTTCGGGCACCAGCGCCGCGTCCCCCTGCAGCTCTCCGTCGCACCGGACTTCCGGTGCCAGCCGGCGAAACAGCTCCGCCGCCCGGCGCACGAGGTCCACGAGTGGGCCGGCGGCGCTGCCCTTGGTACTGTAGGAGAGAAAGGCGACGACCGGCTCGTCCCCGACCACGCACCGCCGGTCCATGGACGCGGTGAGCGCGCTGTGCGCCAGCTGTTCGGCGGTCGGTTGCGGCACGACGGCACAGTCGGTGAAGGTCAGTGTCTGCTCCTCGCGCACCATATAGAACGCGCCGCTCACGGTCGCGATCCCCCGGGCCATGCCCACCGCCCAAAGTGCCGCCCGGATCGTGTCGCCGGTCGGATGCGCCGCGCCCCCGACCATGACGTCCGCCTCGCCCAGACCGACGAGGCACGCGCCGAAGGTGAGCGCGTGGGCGAGCGCAGCGCGAGCCGCGGCCTCCGTGGCGAATCGATCCGGCTGGCGGCCGCGCAACAGGGCCACGCACTGCTCCATCCTCGGGTCTTGGTCCGGGTGATCGAGCAGCAGGGCCTCACCGGTGCCGAGCTCGTTGATCCGACGGGCGGCGGCCTGCACCCGCGGGTCGCCGCTCTCGGGCAGCAGCACACGCCGCTTCGCGCGCCGCGCCCGTTCGTAGACGCGGGCCCGGAATGTCATCGACCGAATTGTTTGCGGAGCGCCTGCTGCACCACCGGTTGGACCAGCTGCGACACGTCCCCGCCGAACCGGGCGACCTCCCGGACCAGGCTGGAGCTGAGATAGGTGAGATCGAATGCCGGCACCAGAAACACGGTCTCGAGCGTGGGATCGAGCGTCCGGTTCATGAGCGCCATCTGGAACTCGTACTCGAAATCGCTCACCGCCCGCAAGCCGCGCACGATTACCGACGCGCCCACCGATCGCGCGAACTCGACCAGCAATCCATCGAACGAGCGAACCTCGACCTCGGGGAGTCGAATCGTCTCCCGCAAGAGCGCCACCCGCTCCTCGAGGGTGAACAGCGGCTGCTTCGCGACGTTCACCGCCACTGCCACGATGACCCGGTCCACGAACGCGAGTGAGCGACGGATCAGGTCTTCATGGCCGCGGGTGACCGGATCGAACGAGCCGGGGTAAACCCCGATCCGGGCGGTCACGGCGCGTAGATGAAGGTGACGGCGGTGTCCCCGTACCGGCGGGTATCGTCCCCGGGAATCGGCGCATCGGCGGCGTGCTCGATTGAGAACACGTGCGCGAACGGCACCAAACGGAACATCGCCACCAGCCGGGCGGTCTGGTCGTTGGCGATGGCATACGGGGGATCCGCGAAGGCGACGTCGTACTGTCCCGATTTGAGCTGCAGCGCGTACTTGAGCGCATCGACGCGGTGAATCGTCGCCCGGCCCTCGACCTTCAACGACTTGAGGTTCGCTTTGAGGGCGGCCAGTGCGTAGCGGTGCACTTCCACGAAGTCCACGCTGGCGGCGCCGCGGGACAGGGCCTCCAGTCCGAGCGCGCCGGAGCCGGCGTAGAGATCGAGCACGCGCGCGCCGCGCAGCGAGCGCTGCAGGATGCTGAACCACGCCTCGCGCACCCGGCTGGCGGTGGGGCGTACCTTGCCCCCAGCCGGGGTCTTGAGGCGCCGGTTCTTGAACTCACCGCCGATGATCGTGATCACGCTGCCTCCACCCCTCCGGTTGGAGCGATGGTCGCGACGCGAGCCTGCAGCGTCGACCGCCCCTGCCATTCGTTCCGTTCGAGCCGGAACGCCACGTCGAGCGGGCGCGCCAGCCAGTCGTCGGTGACCCGGTCCGCCACCTGGAAACCGATCGCCGGAAGCGCGCCCGAGCCGTCGTCGAGCACGAAGCGCAGGTGATTGGTGCCCACCCGGCGCGGCCCGACCGCGCGTGCCCCCCGGACCCCGAAGACCGGCGCCGGGTTCCCCATGCCACACGGCTCGAGATGCCGCATCAGGCGCTCCAGATCGTCGCTCAGATCGGCGAGCGGCAGCTCCAGGTCCACGCGTTGGGCCGGCACCAGGTCTTCGGGGCCGAGAAGCTCGCGCGCCACATCGAGAAACGCAACACGGAACTCCTCGAAGCGGCTGCGCCGCACCGTCAGGCCGGCGGCCATCGCATGGCCGCCGTATTTCTCGAGGCAGTGGCCCACCCGGTGCAGCGCCGCATGCAGATCGAACCCTGGCACGCTCCGCCCCGATCCGCGACCCATGTCCCCCTCCCACGCGACAAGGAAGGTGGGACGGGCGTAGCGCTCCACCAGGCGGCTCGCCACGATGCCGATCACGCCGGGATGCCAGTCGTCGGCCGCGAGCACCAGGGCGCGATCGTCGGGGCCAAGCGCCGGGCCCAGTCGCGTTTCCGCATCGAGGAGAATGCGCTGATCCAATTCCTGCCGCCGCGCATTAAGCGTCTCGAGCTCCCGCGCCGTCCGCACCGCCTCCTCGGGGTCGTCGGTGAGCAACAACCGCAACCCGTCCGCGGCGTCGCCGATACGCCCGGCGGCATTGAGTCGCGGGGCGAGAATGAAGCCGACGTGCCCCGCGCGCAGGGGTCGTCCCGAGAGTCCCGCCGTCTCGACCAGCGCCCGGAGGCCGGCCCAGCGGCTGTCGGCGAGCAGCTTCAAGCCGTGCCGCACGAGAATGCGGTTCTCGCCCGTGAGCGGGACCACGTCCGCCACCGTCGCCAGAGCGACGTAGTCGAGCAGATGCCACGGCACGTGATCCGACAAGCCAAGCGCGGGGGCCATGGCCTGCGCCAGCTTGAACGCCACCCCGGCGCCGCACAGGTTCTTGTCCGGCGACGGGCAATCGGGTCGTCGGGGATCGAGGACGGCGTTGGCCGGCGGCAGCGCGTCACCCGGCAAGTGGTGATCGGTGACGATGACGTCGATGCCGGCCGCGCGCGCCGCGCGCACGGGCTCGACCGCCGTGATGCCGCAATCACACGTGATGATGAGGCGGGCGCCGAGGACTCGCGCACGCTCCAGCCCCGCCGCACCGAAGTCGTAGCCATCGCGCACTCGATGCGGCACGAAGGCGTGGGCGTTTGCGCCCCCCGCCCGGAGCAGCCGGGTGAGCAGCGCCGCGGCACACTGCCCGTCGACGTCGTAGTCGCCGTGGATCAGAATCGGGTCGCCGCGCCGGACGACGTCTGCCACCAGCGCCACCGCGTCCTGCATGCCCGCCCAACCGAGGGGACCCGTGAGATCGTCGAGCGTGGGGCGCAGAAACGCGCGCGCGTCTCCCACCGAGTCGTAGCCGCGCTGGACGAGCAGCGCGGCGAGCGGGACCGGGATGGACAGCGCGGTGGTCAGCGCCTCCACCTGACCGGCGTCGGGAGGCCGGGAGAGGTACCAGCGTGGCGTGATCATTCAGACGCGTACAAGAGTACTCCGCAGGCTTCGCACCCTTCGATCGACGCACCGCGCTGGATCAGTACCCGACGCTGCGTGGGCACCGCCGTGAAGCAGTGCCCACAGGCGTCGCCGTGCAGCGAATAGAGCGCCAGCGGCGCCTTCCCACGACGAATCCGCTCGTAGCGGGTCAGCAGCGCGCCGTTGACGCTGAGTGCGGCTTCGCCCCGCACCGCGTGGGCCCGCTCGAGCTCGGCCATGATCGTTTCCCGCCGGCCGGCCAGCGCTTCACGATCGGGCGCCTGGGCTTCGCGCACGGCCGCCAGCGCCTGCTCGGCTTCGGCAACCTTGCGCTCCGCCTCGTGCACGGCATCGCCCGAGCGCATGAATTCCGTCTCCTCCTTGACGAGCACCGATCGAGCGAGATCGAGCTCGGCCATGAGAGTCGACGCCTCTTTGGCCCCGCGCACCCATTCCAAGCGCTGGCGCCGCTGCTCCTGCATCGAACGGTAGCTGGCGATCTTGCCCTCCAGCTCGTCACGGCGGCGCAGCGCGTCCTCCACGGAACGGAGCGCCGTCTGCAGCGCCCGCTCCGCCGTCGCGAGCTGCTCGGTCAACCGGCGGTCTTCGGGTTCCAATGCGGCCAGCGCCTGCTCCGAGCCGGACACTAGCCGATCTTTCTCCTGCAACGCCAACAACGCTTCAAGATCCTGGTGCACCACTCCTCCTCGAAACGATTCGGTATCGTGGGAACAACTTGTTTCGCTCGGCGCTCACCCGCTGTACGTCGCGCACCAGCCGGTCCTGCTCTGGCCCGGTGGCGAGCGGAATCTCGCGCTCGAGCCGCTCCAGCTCGCGATCGAGTCGCCTGGCTTCGATCCAATTGATGGCCCGATCGCACAACGGGCCCGGCTCCCCGTCTCCCGTCCCCGCCGCCCGCAGGCTCTCGTAGGCGCGCGCGGCAGCCCCCTCCAGCCGCTCGGGCTGTCCCTCGGCCACCGCCTCGAACACCGCGCGATAGATCGGCTGTTCGATTTCTTCCGGATCCACCTTGTCCAGCACGCGCGCACGCCATGCCTCGCCCTGCAACATGACGAAGAGCAGCGCCCGCTCGGCATTCGCCGGTAGTGAAGCACTGGGGACGAGGGACGAGGGACGGGTGGCCGCTTTCGCTGCCTCGTCCCTCATCCCTCCTCCCACTTCCCGTTCGAGAACGTCCTTGCGAATGTGCGCGACTTCCGCGACGCGGGTGAGATACAGCTCGCGCGTAATCGGGTCGCGAGCCGCGCGGATCGTCGGCAGCAACCGGTCCAGGGCCCGGCGTCGCCCGGGGAGGGATTCGAAGAACCGGCGACGCTCGAGGATCTGGATCTTGCGCTCGAGCACGTCGACCGCGTCCCGCAGCAACAACTCGAGGCCCGCGGCGCCATCCCGCCGCACCAGGGTATCGGGGTCGTCGCCTTCGGGCAGCGTCACCACGGAGACCCGCGCCCCCGCCCGGAGTAACTCGTCACCCGCACGAAACGTGGCCCGCAGCCCGGGCTCGTCCGAGTCGTAGCACAACACGACCTGCGGCGCGTAGCGCTGGAGCAGGTCGGCCTGGTCGGTCGTGAGCCCGGTCCCCATGGGCGCCACGACTTCCTCGATGCCGGCCAGCGCCAGTCGAATGACGTCGAAATACCCTTCGACGAGAATGGCGCGCTCGGCCTTGCGCATCGCATGCCGGGCCGCGTGCAGGTGGTAGAGCAGCTTGCCCTTGTGGAAAATCGGGGTCTCCGGGGAGTTCAAGTACTTCGGCTCCCCTTCCCCGAGGATTCGCCCACCGAACCCGACCACCCGGCCGCGCAGGTCGTGGATCGGAAACAACAGTCGACCCCGGAACCGCGGCGCCAGCGACTGATCTTCGCGGCGACGCAGCAGTCCTGCCTCAAGCAGTACCTCTTCCTTCACGCCGAGCGCTTTCATCGCTTCGCCAAAGGCGCCGCCCCGCGGGGCATAGCCCAAGCCAAGCTCGGTGGTCTGTTCGGGCGTGAGCGCGCGGGAAGCGAGATACGCCCGGGCGACTTCGGCTTCGGGATGGTCGTGCAGCTGACGTGTGAACCAATCGTGCGCGGCCGCGGCTGCCGCGAGCAGCGGCTCGCGCGGGTCGGGCCCGGTGGGACCGCGCTCGGGAATGGTGATACCGACCCGGCGCGCCACCTCCCGCACCGCCATCGGGTAATCCATCCCCAGGCGCTTCATGAAGAAGGTGAACACATCCCCAGACTCGTGGCACACAAAACAGTGAAACATGCCCTTCTTGGGGATCACGACAAAGTTGCGATGCGCGCCGCCGTGGAACGGACACGGCCCCCGGAAATCAGATCCCGTCCGCTTCAGCTCCACCGATTCACCGATGATCCCGACGATGTCCGCCGCATCGCGCACCTGCTCGATCACATCGTCGGGAATGAGGCTCACGCGCGGAACTCCGCCACGGTGACTCCGGAACCGCCCTGGTTGGCCGGGGGAAACCCCCAGCGGGCGACCCGCGGATCGGCCTCCAGGAGGCGTTGCACCAGATCGCGCAGCGCGCCGGTGCCTTTGCCGTGAATGATCCGGAGGTGGGGCAGATCCGCCAGGACGGCCGCATCGAGCGCACGGGACAGCTGCGACTCGGCTTCGTCGGCCCGGAGGCCGCGGAGCGAGACTTCCGAGGCTGCGTCGGCGGATGGGCGGATCGACGGATGGGCGGTTGCGGCGGGCGCGCGACGCACCTCCGGAGCCGACCCCTCGAACGTCGCGACCGTCTCCGGACGCGCGACGATTCGGACCGCTCCAGCCTCGATCACTACGGCGCCGTCGGCGCGGAGCTCCTGGACGAAGCCAACCGTCCCTCCCGTCGTCCGGACTCGGTCGCCAACGCGAACCTCGTGCAATCCGTCCATCCGCCCATCCGCCCATCCGTCGTCTTTCGCTTCCGCGATCGCCCGCTCCAGCATGCGTCGCGCTTCGCGCGCCGTTGCCTCGTCGACGGCCGCACGGGCCTGACCCAACGCGGCCTCGACGGTCTTGCGCGCCTCGAGCAGGTAGGCCCGCGCCTGTTCGTGCGCCCTCGCGTCCTGCGTGCGTTCCCGCCTGGCGGTCTCCCGTTCGCGCTCGCCGAGCGTCGTTCCCCGCGCGGCGAGTCGGGTCGCCTCCTCCCGTGTCGCCGTTTCCGCGTCGGTGAGGGCTCGTTCACGCACGGCCAGCGCCTGCGCCTTGGCCTCCACCGCGGCCAGCAGCGCATCGAGCGCCCGCTCGGCGTCCGGTACCGCGTGTTCCGCGTCCGCCAGCACGTCGGCGGCAACGCCCAACCGACGCGCGATCGCCAGCCCGTAGGAGCGACCCGGCACGCCTTTGAGCAGCCGATAGGTCGGCGCGAGCCGGTCGGCGTCGAATTGCAGCGAGGCGTTCACGATGCCCACCGATTCGGTCGCCAGCCGCTTGAGGGCGCCCAAGTGCGTGGTGGCCAAGGTGACGGCGTGGCGACGCGTGAGACTGCGCAGCGTGGCCGCCGCCAAGGCGGCGCCTTCCGCCGGGTCGGTGCCGCTGCCGATCTCGTCCAGCAGCACGAGGGACTGGCCGTCGGCATGCGCGAGAATGTCGCGCAGCGTCGCGACGTGCGCGGAGAAGGTCGACAGGCTCGCGGCGATGGACTGGCGATCGCCGATGTCGGCGAACACGCGCACGAACACCGGCAGTCGCGAATGCGGCCCGATCGGCGGGATGACGCCGCTCTGGGTGAGGAGGCAGAGCAGCCCCACGGCCTTGATCAGCACCGTCTTCCCGCCGGTGTTGGGGCCAGAGATGAGCACGGTCCACTCGTCGGCGGCGAGCTCGAGATCGAAGGGCACGACCACCATCTCTCCACCCACGAGCAGCGGGTGCCGGCCGCCGCGGATCTTGATGGGACCGCCGCCGATCTCCGGCGTGAACCCGTTCACGAGCACGGCATACTGCGCCCGCGCGCACAGATCGTCGAAGGCGATGCACATCTCCCATCCGGCCGCGAGGGCGTCCCGGTGGGGGCGCAGCAGGTCGGTGAGCTCGCGCAGCACGTGCAGCACCTCGCGCTGCTCCTCCGCCTCGCAGGCGCGCAGCTCGTTGCCGACCTCGATCACTTCGGGCGGCTCGACGAACACCGTGGCCCGCGTCGCCGACTCGTCGTGCACGATGCCGCCGACCCGGCCGCGCGCGGTGCTGCGTACGGGAATGACGTAGCGGCCGCCGCGCAGGGTGACCGCGGCGTCGGGCGCGCGATCCTGCGGGTCCAGGTCACCCAGCAGGCGCTCGAGACGGGCCACGAGTCTCTGCCGCGTCTCCCGCACCGCCTTGCGGGCGCGGGCCAGCTCGCGCGACGCGGCGTCCAGCACCGCCCCGTCGGGCGCGATCGATTCGGTCAAGCGGATCTCGAGCTGCTTCGGAAGCGCGGGCGTCTTCAGCGCTGCGGTGCGCGGGGCCGCGCGCTCCAGGCGCCCCAGCATCGCTCCGACGGTGCGGACCGCCCCGAGCGTCATGCCGAGCTCAGCCAGCGCCATCGCCTCGAGCACGCTGCCGGGAATGCGCAGCACGGCGAGCGCATCGGCGATATCGGAAACGGGTTCGGCGCGCAGCGTGTCATCGGTGAGAAGCTGGGCCGCGAGCTCGGCGACCTGCGCCAGGGCATCCCGGATCGCCGCGCCATCATGGAGCGGCGTCCGGTTTCGCACCCGAGCGGCGCCCAGGGGGCCGGCCGCATGCGCGGCCACCCGCTCCAGGGCGGACGGGAATTCCAGGGTCTCCAGCACGGGGGTCGGGATTCCGCTTCCCGCACTCATACGCTGGCTGACAACTCCTCGCGCGCAATCTGATTGATCAGTTTGCCGTCCGCCCGTCCCTTGAAGGCTGGCATGACTCGCCCCATCACCTTGCCGACATCGGTCGCCCCGCCCGCAATCGCCGCGCGTACGGCGGCGCGGATTTCATCGGGCGGCGCCTGTGCGGGCAGAAACGCCTCCAAGGCGGCGACTTCAGCACGCTCGACGTCGGCGCGATCGGCCCGGCCCACCGCGGCGAACTGCTCAGCGGCTTCGCGCCGCTGCTTGATTCCGCGCCGCACAACCTCCACCGACTCTTCATCGGTGATGGGGTGCGTCGACTCGAGTTCGCGGTTCTTGAGATCGGCGAGGAGAGTGGAGAACAGCAGCGTACGCGCTTGATCGCGGGATTTGCGCGCCTCGTTCAGGGCGGCTCGCAGCCGCTCGCCGAGGCTTGCCATCTCAGGCGTGGCGCGGGCGCCGGATCTTGCGCCGCGCCGCATTCATTTTCCGCTTGCGGCGCTCGCTCGGCTTCTCATTGTGGCGGTGCTTGCGCAGATCCGAGAGGATTCCGGCCTTCTCGCACTTCTTCTTGAAGCGCTTCAGTGTCCGCTCAAAACTCTCGTCATCGTGAATGACGACTTCCGACATCGTGTGCGTCAACCTTTTCCCGAGGTCAAAAGAAACCGCGCATACCGCGCTAACTCCGGAAGACGGCACAAGTTAGCCATTGCCCGCGAGCCGACGCAAGCCCTACCCCGGCGGCCAAGTCATGAACCGCCCGCCCAGAATATGCAGATGCAGATGATGCACCGTCTGGCCGCCGTCCGCCTTCGTGTTCACCACCACGCGATAGCCCCGCTCGGCCATCCCGGCATCGCGTGCCAGCTCGCGGGCGAACCCCAACAATCGGCCGAGCATCGCATCATCCCGAGTCTGATCCAGGGAAGCGACATGCTCGGTTGGAATGACCAGCAAGTGCGTGGGAGCTTGCGGATTGATGTCCTTGAACGCGACGAAGTGCTGGTCACGTTTCACCACCGTGGCCGGGATGGCGCCCGTGACGACCTTGCAAAAAAGGCAGTCGGCCTCAAGCACCGAACGCTTCCCGGATCTTGTTCCAGAACCCGCGTCCCAGACTGTCCGCTGGCGGCTCTCCTTCAACTTTTTTCAGCTCCAGGAACAGCTGCTCCTGCGCGTCGCTGAGACCCGTCGGTGTCCACACCTGCACCCGCACATGCAGGTCACCGCGGCTGCCCTCACCCAACCGCGGCAACCCCTTCCCGCGCAGACGGTAGATCGTCCCGGTCTGGGTGCCGGGCTGCACCTTGAGCGGCGCGCCGCCGTACGGGGTTGGGATCTCGACGTCGGCGCCCAGGGCCGCCTGGCTGAAAGACACGGGGAGGTCGTAGATCAGGTGGTCGCCTTGACGCTCGAAGCGCGGGTCCTCGGCGATCTCGAGCACCGCGATCAGATCGCCGGGCGGGCCGTTGCGCGGCCCCGGCACGCCCTGCCCGCGCACCGTGAGGTAGTGGTGATCGGCGACTCCGGCCGGTACGTCGAGCTGGACCGTCTTTTCCGTCTTGACACGTCCTTCGCCGTGGCAAGTGGCGCACGGCTCCCTGATCACGCGACCGTCGCCGGCGCAAGTCGGGCACGGGGAGACGGAGACGAATTGCCCGAACATCGACTGTGCCGCGCGGCGCACCTCGCCGGTGCCGCCGCACGTGTCGCACGTGACTGGCTTGGTGCCCGGCTTCGCCCCGCTCCCTTTGCAAGTCGCGCAGGTATCGAGCGTACGCAGCTTCACCGACTTGGTCGTCCCAGTCGCGACCTCGGCCAGCGTGAGCTTCAGCGACACCTTGAGATCTGGCCCGCGCCGCCGGTCGCGGCGCGTCCGCTCGCCGCCCCCGAAGAACGCGTCGAAGCCGCCCAGACCGCCGAAGTCGCGCATGAACACGTTGAGCGCCTCGGACAGATCGAAATGCGCGAACCCGGCGCCGAACGGCGAGCCGGCGCCCCGCAGCGCGGCCTCGCCGTAGCGGTCGAAGGCGGCGCGCTGGTCCGCATCGCGCAGCACTTCGTAGGCCTCGGTGATTTCCTTGAAGCGCTCTTCGGCCTCGTCCGACTTGTTTCGGTCCGGATGGTACTCCATCGCCAGCTTCCGATAGGCCTTCTTGATCTCGGCTTCGGAGGCGTCGCGTTCGACCCCCAGGACCGCGTAGAAATCGCGCCGGCGGCTCACTGCATCAGCTCCTCGACCAGCCGGCTCGTATGGTCGACGAGGGCGACGATCTTGTCGTAGGGCATCCGCGTCGGCCCGAGCACGCCGATGACGCCGGCGAGCGGTCCAGAGCGATAGGACGAGGTCACGAGCGTAAACGTCGCGAGCTTCGGATCCTGATGCTCGGTGCCGATCGTGATGGTGAGCCCCGGCGAGGTGCGCTCCGCCAACGCTTCACGCAGCCGGTCCCGGCGCTCGGTGACCTCGAGCAAGCCCTGCAAACGCTCGGCGGTGGCGAATTCGGGCTGCCCGGCCAGCAACTGTGCGGAGGAGAGCAGCACGCCGCCCGCGACAGGAACGTCGAACAGCTCCTCCGCCTCCTGCACGAAAATATTCAGCAGCTCGCTCGACTGGGGGCTCGACGTCGCGTCGCGCACGCGGTCCGCCAGCGTGAGACGGATGTCCTTCAGGGTGAGCCCGGCGAGCCGCTCGTTCAACACGACGGCGACCTGCACCACCGCCTCCGCCGCCATGTGCGAGGGGACTTCGACGAAAATAGTGCGCACCGCCCCGTGCTTGAGGGTGAGCACGAGCAACACGCGATCACTCGCGACCTGCAGCAGCTCGAGCCGCTCGAGCACCGCTTCGTCCAGCGAGGGCCCTACCGCGACGCCCAGCTCCTGGGTCAGGACGCCCAATACCTGGGCCGCCCGTGCCAGGATCTGTTCCACGGCGTTGCGGGGCCCGGCCAGCTCCTCCCGGATCTGATGAGCCTGATCCTGGGTGAGCGTCGAGGGATGCATGAGTGCGTCGACGTACATGCGATAGGCGCGATCGGTGGGAATCCGTCCCGCGGAGGTGTGCGGGTGATAGAGGTACCCCTTCTCCTCCAGGTCGCTCATCGTGTTGCGGATCGTAGCGGCGGACAGGCCCAGGCCGAACCGCTTCGCGATCGTCCGACTCGCGGCCGGCTCGGCGGTCTGCACGTACGTCTCGATCACGGCGCCCAGCACCTGGCGCTCGCGGTCGGTGAGTGTCATCAAAGCTCCAACCTCTTTCGGTGAAACAAATTACGAACTCGTGGATGGCCCGGTCAAGGCGGCCACCAATGAGTCCAGCCGCAGCCAGCCTTCCACAGAGCACTTCAGGCGCCCCGACTGTTCCACGAGCCAACCCTGTTGTAGCAACGCTTGGAGCGGAGCCGACGAGACCACCCCGGATACCGGGACGCCGGCGTCGGTGCGCAGACCGAGATACAACCGCTCCAGCGCGCGCTGCCCGTCGGTCAGTGTCTCTTCCGACTCGACGGGCGAGCCACCCTCGGCGATCGCCCGACGGTAGGCTTCCCAGGCCGCCAGATTCCAGCGACGCGCGCGACCATTGAATGAATGCGCCGCCGGTCCTACGCCAGCATAGGGGCGGCCGATCCAATACGCGCTGTTGTGACGGGAACGCCGCTGCTCCCGTGCGGCGTTCGACACTTCATAGAACACGAACCCCGCCGATCCAAGACGAGCGTGCGCGGCGAGATACTCCTCGGCGTAGCGCTCGTCGCTCGGTGCGCTGGCAGCGCCGCGCGCGATCCATCGATGCAGCGGGGTCCGGGGTTCGACCGTCAACCCGTACAGCGACAGGTGCTCGGGCTCCAAGGCGATCGCCGCGTCGAGGTCCCGTGCCCAGTCGCGCTGCAATCGCGTCGGCAGGGCGAAGATCAGATCCAGCGACAGGTTGTCGAAGCCCACCGCGCGCAACGTCCGCACGGCCGCGCGGGCGCGCTGCGCATCGTGCACGCGGTGCATCCATTGCAGCACACGATCGTCGAACGATTGGACACCGAGCGATATCCGGTTGACCCCCGCGGAACGCCAGCCGGACGCGGCCGCGTCGGTCACGTCCTCGGGGTTGGCCTCGAGCGTGATCTCGACGGTGTCGTGCAGTGGCGCCCTCGACGAGATGGTGTCGAGCAGGGACGCAATGGCCGCCGCCGGAAGCAGCGACGGAGTGCCACCACCGAAATGAACGGTTTCCAGCGGGCCCACGAGCGCCGTCTGCTCGAGCTCCTGCCGGATCGTTTCGACATACGGTTGGGCCGGAACGCGCTTGCGGACGGCGATCGAGAAATCGCAATACGAACAGCGACGCTGGCAGAACGGTACGTGAACGTAGAGATGGTGCACCGGGGATAGATAACCGTCAGGCCAATGCGAAGATCATCCCCGGCTGCTGAGCGATGAGCCCACGCAGCTCCAGATCCGTCAACGCGGTCAGGACCGCTCCGGTATCCCGCCCCGTTCCGGTAACCAGCGCATCGACATGCACGGCCTGGGTGACGAGCGCCTCCCAGAGCGCCCGCTGCAGCTCGGTGAGGTCGGCCGGCTGCGGGCGCCGCGCCGGCGGCGCCGCACCGACCGGCGCGGACGAGGGGATCCCGAGTTCCTCAAGAATATCGCCCACGCACAGCGCCGGCTTCGCCCCCTGCTGGATGAGCTTGTTGCACCCGGTGGAGGTGGGGCTCGTGATCGGTCCGGGAACGGCCAGCACGCTGCGTCCCTGGTCCAACGCACAATCGGCGGTAATGAGCGCCCCCGAACCCACGGCCGCCTCCACCACCACGGTCACTCCAGCCAGCCCGGAGATGATGCGATTGCGGCGCGGAAACGTGCTGGCGCGCGGGCGCTCACCGGGCGGCAGCTCGGTGACCAGGCATCCCACGGCGGCCACGCGCTCATACAGCGTGCGGTTCGCCGCCGGGTAAATCACGCCGAAGCCATTGCCGAGCACCCCGACGGTGCCGCCGCCGGCGTCCAGCGCGGCCACGTGCGCGACGGCATCCAAACCGCGCGCCATCCCGCTCACCACCACGGCACTGCGCGCCACACCGGAGGCGAGCAGCCGCGCCGCTTCCGCGCCGTAGGGTGTGTGGTTGCGGCTCCCGACCATCGCCGCCGCCGGTCGCGCCAGCAGGGATGCGTCGCCCCACACGTACAACGCGGCAGGCGGATCGGGAATCTCCGCGAGCAGCACGGGATAGCCGGGATCGCCGGGGACGGTGACCGTGGCGCCGAGTCGGTCCAGCGTCGCCACGATTTCGGCGCCGCCCCGGCGGCCCGCGCCGCGTACGGCGGTGGCGGCGGCCGGTCCAAACCCCGGCAGCGCGGCGATCGCCCCATGCGGCGCGACCAGCGCGCCGCCCGCGCTGCCAAACGCGGCGATCAGCGTACGCAGCCGCGCGGCGCCGATCCCGGGGATCTGGCCGAGCGCCAGGTAGGCCGCTAGCTCGTCGCGATCGGTATGTGCAAGCGCTGCCACAGCGCCTCGAGCAGGTTCGGGATCCCGAACCCGGTCACCGCCGACACGGGAACGACGGGCGCGGCGTTCGCCGTCCGGATGGTGGGCGGATTCGATCCGGGCGGCAGGAGGTCCATCTTGGTGACGACGACGACATGCGGCTTGGCCCCCAGCTCCGCGCTGTAGGACGCCGCTTCGCGTCGCAACAACTCATACGTCGACTGCGGGTCGGGGCTGTCGGCGGGCACGAGGATCGCCACCAATCGGGTGCGCTCGACGTGTTGCAGGAACTTCAACCCGAGCCCCTTCCCCGCATGGGCCCCTTCGATGATCCCCGGGATGTCGGCCATCACGAAGCCGCGCTGATCGGAAAGGGCCACGACCCCCAGGTTCGGCTCGAGCGTGGTGAATGGATAGTCGGCGATCTTTGGATGCGCGGCCGAGACGACCGAGAGTAGCGTGCTCTTCCCCGCATTCGGCTCTCCCAGCAGACCTACGTCGGCGATGAGTTTGAGGACCAGCTCGACGGTCCGTTCCTCGCCGTAGGTCCCCGGCTCCCATTCACGCGGCGACTGGTGGGTAGGGGTGGCGAACTGGGCGTTGCCGCGCCCCCCGCGTCCGCCCTTGGCCACGAGCAATGTCGCACCGGGCTCCAGGAGCTCTCCCAGCACCTCGCCGGTTTCGGCGTTGCGCACCTCGGTGCCCGGCGGAACCGGCAGGTACAGATCCACGGCGGAGCGTCCGGTCATCTGCTTGCCCTTGCCGTGCACGCCACGCTCCGCCTTCCACTGCATGTGGTAGCGGTAGTCGAGCAGCGTGGCGAGGTTCGCATCGGCGCGCACGAACACACTGCCCCCCGCCCCGCCGTCTCCGCCATCCGGGCCCCCCTTGGGCACGAACTTCTCGCGACGGAACGAGCAGGCACCGGCGCCGCCGGCCCCGCCGAGGACGTGAACAACGGCTCGATCAATGAACATCGCTATCAACCATCAGCTCTCAGCCGTCAGCTATCGGCTTTCTTGGAGGGAGTATCCAGCGCGCGCTCGCGCACATCAGCCCATTGCTCCCACATCTTCAGAGCCCTCGCCGCGCCCACCTCCTGCTCGGCCAGCACCAGCACCGCGTCGACATCCTCCCGCTTCCAGCCGACATTCAGCGCCCCACGCAGATGCGCGTGCAGCTGCTTCGGCGCCTCGAGCATGGTGATCGCCGCCAGCGTGCACAGCTCGCGCCGGGCCGCGTCGAGGCCGGGACGGGCCAGGAGCTTGCCGTACGCGTCCACGACCACCAGGGCCTCGAGCGCCGGATGCATCGTGCGCAGCTTCAGCAGCAGCTTGTGATAGGTCCGCCCGTAGATTTCGGCGCACAGCGTCTCGCCTCGTTTGGCCCAGCGCCCGTGCTCGCCGTGGAGCAGGGATTCTCCGCCGTCGGCCGGCCCGGCCAGCTCGCGCCAGACCGCGAATGCGGCCAGCGCCAACGGATAGCCGACGTTCAGGAAGCTCTGGAGCAGCAGCTCGTCCATCCAGAGATCGGGGACCTCCGCCGCGCGCGCTGCTCGCATACGCTCGCGCGTGACCGGTTCGTCGCCACGTGCGACCGCCATGGCGACGCGCACGAGCGCCACCGTCGGCGGATCGAGCACCAATGTAGGGGAGCGCGGCATCGGCTGTTTCATCGTTTTATTGCTCCAGCGCACCGAAAACGCGCAACTCACCCACCGGCTCGCCGCGCGTGTTGAAGTTGGGCCGCACGGCGAGCGACTCGGGCTGCGGGCGCAGCCCAAGCTGCTCCAGCACCGCCGCGATCGCCAGGGCGGCGGCCTGACCGTGTCCGTCCTCGATCTTCAGGGTAATCCCCAACCGCTCGCGCACGAGCAGCGCGCTGTACACCCCCTCGGCGCCCACTTTGGTGATCACCTGGCCGGGATGGGCCCGCATCATGTCGGTGCAGGGACGGCGCTCGCCCGCGATCAGCTCCGGATGGCGCAGCATCGCTTCCACGATCCGGGCCGCCTCTCCGCCCTTCCCGAGTCGCGCATACGCCAGCGCCATGTTGCGCAACGCAAGGGCGAAGCACACTACCCCGCAGCCGTCCACGGCGGTGCCGATACGGTCCACGGCCACACCGGTCCAGTGGCTCACGCTCTCGAGGCAGCGTTGCTGCACCGGATGCGCGAGCCGGTGATAATCCTCCGTGGGCCACTCGTGGTGCCGGGCGAGGGCCAGCATCCCGGTGTGCTTGCCGGAGCAATTCGAGTATACGGGCGTGAGCCGGACGCCGCGCGTCTGATAGTCTTTGGCGACGTGATCGGCGAGCGGGGTGTGCGGACCGCAGCGGAGATCCCGCTCGTTGCAGCCGATGCGCTGGAGGAATTCTTTGACCTGCTCCACCTGTGCCGGCTCGCTCGAATGCGATGCACAGCACAGGGCAAGCTCCGCCGCCGTGAGCCCGAAACGATCGGCCGCCCCGTCCGTGACGAGCGGCATCGCCTGAAACGGCTTGGCCGCCGAGCGCCAGAACGTCACGAAATCGGGATCACCGGCGCGCGCCACCAGTGCCCCGTCGGCGTCCACCACCGCGACGTGCACCCGGTGCACCGTTTCCGTTTCGCCACCGCGGCGTTGCTCGACGCGCATCATCCGACCCGTTCCGACGAAAAACCGCGCCAATGATAACACGGCGGCGACCCGTGGCGTCGCCCCCCCACCAGCATAGATTGCCCGCCCATGGATCTTACGCGGGAGCGTCTCCAGACCCTGCTCACGAAGATGGCGGCCCAGCGGATCGTCGTGCTGGGCGACGCGATGCTGGACGTCTATCTGGCAGGGGACGTGGACCGTATCTCGCCGGAGGCTCCCGTGCCGATCGTCTCGGTCCGGCAGCAGCGCATGGCCCTGGGAGGAGCGGCCAACGTCGCCGCGAACGTGGCGGCCATCGGCGCCGAGGCGCGGCTCGTGGCCGTCATCGGTCACGATGCCAGGGGCGACTCGCTGCGCCGGGAGCTGGGGCAGCACCGGCTGGCCGACGGCTGGCTGCTGGTGGTCGCGGACCGCCCGACCACGTCCAAAACGCGCGTCGTGGCCCGGGGGCAGCAGGTGGTGCGGATCGATGAAGAGGTCGAGGACCCCCTCCCCGACGGGGCCGCCGCCGAGCTCGTCGGCGCGCTCGAGCGCGCCATGGCGGACGCCGACGCCCTGCTCATCGAGGACTACAACAAGGGCGCACTCACGCCGAGCGTGATCGAACGGGCCCTGGCGCTGGCGCGTCGCCGCGGCGTTCCCGTGGTGGTCGACCCCAAGTTCCGGCACTTCTTCGCCTACCGGGGAGCGACGGTGTTCAAGCCCAACCGTCGCGAGCTCGAGCAGGCCATGGGGGCCGCCCTCGACCTGGCCGATCCCGACGCCCTGCCCGCCACCATGGACCGACTCGGCGTGGACAACCTGCTGCTGACGCTGGGCCACGAGGGGATGGTGCTCGTCACCAAGGATCAGCAGACGACCCCAATCCCGACCATGGCGCGGGACGTGTACGACGTGTCCGGCGCGGGCGATACCGTGACCGCCTGGGTCGGGGCGGCACTCGCGGCCGGCGCCTCGATGCAGGAAGCGGCGCAGCTGGCCACCTACGCGGCCGGGATCGAGGTCGGGAAGGCCGGCGTCGCCACCGTGTCACCGGTCGAAATGCTGGCGGGCTTCGACAGTTGGAGCGATCAACTGGGTCGGCTGCGTCGCGCCGGCCTGCTGTAGCCCGGTCCCGCGATTCCCTCTTATATTCACGCCACTTGACCGGGCCCTTAGCTCAGCGGTTAGAGCAGCGGACTCATAATCCGTCGGTCCCAGGTTCAAATCCTGGAGGGCCCACGCTGACTACTAGACGCCTAGGCGCCGAGCCGCCAAGACGCCTGGGGCTCGCGGGGAAAACCTGGGCGTCTGTGCGGCTATGCGTCTAGGCGGCTAGTCTGTCGGGTGGTTAGCTCAGCTGGTTAGAGCGCCGGTCTCACATACCGGAGGTCACAGGTTCGAGTCCTGTACCGCCCATTCCTTCCTCCCACATGCTCCGTCGGGTTCTGGTTGCCTCTCACGTGTACGTCGAGCCGACCACGCGCGGCAAGTTGCGCGCGCTCGCCGCACGCGGCATCGATCTGACCGTCGCGCTCCCGCAGCAATGGCGCGACCCGGTGCTAGGACGCGTGCGCGAGTGCACCTGGGAGCGCCGCGAGGGCCTCGAGTTGTTTCCCATTCCGGTGCGGCATTCCGGCGATCCCGGGCGGGCCCGCTTCGGTAGCCGTGAGCTGGCGGCGCTGCTGCGCGACAAGCGGCCGGAGCTGGTGCAGATCGAGGCCGAGCCGGAAACCGCCATGGCCCGCCAGCTGGTCCGATTCACCGAGCGCCTGAAGATTCCCACCGTGCTCGTCACCACGACCAACGTGGAAGGCAATCGCTCGCTGGTGGCCGGCTGGCGACGGCGCCGCACGCTGCGACGGCTCGCCGGGGCGCTCGCGGCGAGCGCCGGCGCCGCGGCGCTGATCCGGCGTGATATCCCGGAGCTCCCAGTCGGCGTGGTGCCGCCGCAAGGCGCGGCGGCTCCGCCCGCGCCGGTTCGCCAGGCCCACGACGGCCTGGCGATCGGCTTCGTGGGCCGGCTGGTGCCGCACCGGGGCCTCGATACCTTGCTGGAGGCGTTGGCTCGCCACCGCCATGCCGTGTGGCGCCTGACGGTCGTGGGAGACGGGCCGGAGCGGGAGCGGCTCGAGCGCCTGGCAACCGACCTGCGGCTGGCCGCCCGGATCCGGTGGGTGGGGGCGCTGCCGCCCGAACGCATGTCCGAGTTCTGGCCAGCCCTCGATCTGCTGGTCGTCCCGTCCCGGCCGACGGCCTCGTGGAACGAACCGGTGAGTGCGACGCTGTTGGATGCCATGGCGCACGAAATCGCGGTGATCGGCTCCGATGCCGGCGTGCTGCCCGAGCTCATCGACGAGGCGGGACTGGTGACCCCGGCGGGCAACGCGGACGCGCTCGCGCGCGCCTTGGAGCGGGTGCTCGACCCACCGGCGCGCGCGCAGCTGGCGCAGGCGGCGCGCGCGCGCGCGCTGCAGCTGTTCAGCGACGACGCCATCGCCGAGCGCACCATGGCGTTCTGGGCGGAGTTGCTGCCTCACCCCAAGCCCTAGGTTGCGATGCCGAAAGTGCTCCTGGTTCCCGACCTTCCCTTGGACCGCGCCGCGGCGATGGACAAGTACGCCCATCGCCTGCACGACTGGCTCGAGAGCGGCGATCCCGGATTCGATGTCCGCCTCGCCGCGCACATTGGCGAGCTGACGCGCGACGAAGGGAGCGACGGTCGCGGCTCGGGCAGCTACACGCGCTGGTGGAACCAGCCGATCGACCCCTCCCGGGTGATCCTCCCGGGTCCCTTGCGCGGGCCGCAGGGCTTCGCGGCCCGCTATCTCTTCTATCCGCAGCGCCTGCGCCGCGAGGCGAAGCGCGCCAACGTCGTGCACGTGCTCGATCACGCGTATGCCCACATGCTCACGAGCGCGCGGCGTCGACCGGTCGTCGTCACCGTGCACGATCTGATGCCCGTCATCGTGCTGCGCTCGCCCACCGGAGGAATCGCCGAATCGCTGCGCAACCGGCTGCTGCGTCACACCCTCAAGGCGCTGCGAGCGGCCGACAGTTATCTCGTCGGCACCGAGTGGTTGAAGCGCGAGCTCGCCACCTGGCTCGGCGACGATCGCAAGATTCGCGTGGTGCCGTTCGGCGTGGACCGCGCCTTTTTCCGCGAGGCGACGGGTGGACGCGAGCGCGGCCGGCGCGATTGGCGCATTCCGGAGGACGCGTTCGTCGTGCTCCACGTCGGCAGCACCGTGGACCGTAAGAACGTCCCCCTCGTGATCCAGACCGTCGCCCGGCTGCGGATGGAGGTGGGCGTGGACGTCTACCTGTTGCAGGTCGGCGGTCGCCTGACGGGTGAACATGAAGCGCTGATCGACCGACTCGGGTTGTCGCGCGTCGTGCGCAGTATCTCGGCCGCCGATGAGCGCACGCTGCGCCGTGCCTACCGCGCCGCCGACGTGCTGCTGTTCCCGTCGCTGTACGAAGGATTTGGCTTCCCGGTGCTCGAGGCGTACGCCTCTGGTTTGCCCGTGGTCACCTCCGGGGCGGGCGGACTGCGGGAAGTCGGTGGCGACGCGGCGGTGATCGTCGAAGGTCGCGATCCCGCGACCTACGTCCAGGCCCTGGTCGACTTGTCCGAGGATCAGGATCGGCGGGAGGCGTTGATCGCCCTGGGAATGCACCGGGCCGACGGGTTTACGTGGCGGCGCACGGCGGACCAGACCGCGGAGGTGTATCGCACCTTCCTCTAATCTGCGATGCGCATAACGCCTTGACCGACTGAGGCTTAGAACCCATCTTTTCCCCCCACTCATGTCGCTGCAACGCAGTGTTCTAGTCTCCGGCCTTCTCCTGGCCACGGCCCAGGGGCGCGCC
This sequence comes from Gemmatimonadota bacterium, assembly GCA_041497135.1. Taxonomy (GTDB): domain Bacteria; phylum Gemmatimonadota; class Gemmatimonadetes; order Gemmatimonadales; family GWC2-71-9; genus DASTHG01. Next base: position 48,300 of record JBGQFX010000020.1, read on the forward strand.
GGCGCGCAGAACCCTGCCCTGCCCTCGCCCTCCCAGGCGCAGCAGGCGTTGCAGCAGGCGCTGCAGCAGAACCCCGCGCTCGCGACCCAGATGCGCAATCGCCTCCTGCAGTCGGGCATGACGCCGGACCAAATTCGAGCGCGGCTCCAGGCCTCCGGGTATCCGCCCACGTTGCTCGACCCGTACCTCGCCGCCGAAACGCCGGGAGCGCCACCGGCCGCCATCTCCGTCGATCAGGTGGCCGCGGTCCAGGCCATCGGCCTGCAGCCGATCACCGTCACGCTGACCAATCTGCCGATTGATACAGGGTTCGTCCGAGCGGTCAGCGCCCGGCTCAAGCCGGAGTCGACGAGCCTGGTGTTCGGCGTCGATGCGTTCAAGCGGACCACCACACAGTTTCTTCCGCTGTTGGCCGGACCGGTGCCCCCAGACTATCGCCTGGGACCGGGGGACCAGCTGGTCTTGATCCTCACCGGTGACGTCGAGCTGACCTATCCGCTCCCCGTCACGCGCGAAGGATTCGTCCTGATCCCGCAGGTCGGGCAGATGTTCGTGTCCAATCTCACGCTGGATCAGCTCCGGGACGTGCTGTTCACGCGTCTCGCGCGCGTCTACTCCGGCGTGCGTCGGACCAGTGCGACGACGCACTTCGACGTCTCCGTCACCAACGTGCGGGCCAACCAGGTGTATGTCACCGGCGAGGTCAACCAGCCGGGGGCCTATCAAATCAGCTCGCTCGGCACCGCGCTCACCGCGCTGTACGCGGCGGGTGGCATCACGGAGCGCGCGGACATGCGGCAGGTGGCGATCCGACGTCACGCGCAGCCCGTGGCCACGCTCGACCTGTACGACTATCTGCTGCGCGGCGACACGAAGAGCGACATTCGGCTGGAGACCGGCGACGTCGTGTTCGTTCCGGCACACGGCCTGCGCGCCCAGCTGACGGGGGCAGTGAGCCGGCCGGCGATCTACGCGATTCGTCCGGGAGAGTCGCTGCGGGATCTGCTGCTGGCGGCCGGGGGATTCCGTCCCGACGCCGCGCTGCAACGGATCACGATCCACCGCTTCCTGCCGGCGGCCGACCGGCACCCGCCGGCGCCGTCCCGGGCCGCGGTGGATGTGGCGCTGGTATCGACTGATTCCGGGGGAGTGAATGGCGTCGCCGTACCTCCCGTGGCGCTCGCCGACGGCGATTCGGTTGCCATCGATTCGCTGCCACCGGTCGATTCCCAGTACACGGTGGGGGTCGCCGGCATGGTGAACAAGCCGGGGGTGTTTCCCTGGCGGGCGGGGATGACGTTGCGCGAGCTGATGCAGCTGGCCCGGGGCCCGCGCGTCGGTGCCTATCTCAAGGAAGCGGAGATCGCCCGACTTCCCACCGACCGTTCCGCCGGACAGCTCGCCACGACCATCCGTGTGTCGCTCGATTCCACGTATCTCCTGGATCGCGACTCGCTGGGTCGGTATGTCGGACCGCCGGGACTCCCCTTCGCCGCCAGTGGGGCGCCGGAGGTGGTGCTCGAGCCGTTCGACAATGTGCTCATCCTGCGCCAGCCGGACTTCGACTATCAGCGCACCGTCTCGGTCACGGGCGAGGTGCGCTACCCCGGTGTGTATTCGTTGCGGACCAAGAGCGACCGGCTCTCGGATGTCATTGTGCGGGCTGGCGGGCTGACGCGACAAGCATACGGCGAGGGAATTCGGTTCGTGCGCCAGCAGAACGAAGTGGGGCGGATCAACGTGGATCTGGCCCGCGCGCTGCGGGACTCGGGCTCGTCGGCCAACGTGATTCTTCAGCCGGGGGATTCGATCAACGTTCCCGAATACCAGCCGAGCGTGAAGGTGAGTGGCGCAGTGAACTCGCCGGGGAGCGTGCTGTGGCGGCGCGGTGCAGGGCTCAGCTACTACCTCAGCGCCGCGGGAGGCTTCGCCCAGCACGCCGACAAGGGCGCAGTGAGCGTGCGGTTCGCCAACGGCGAGGTGCGCACCCGTGGGCACGGCTTGTTCAGCGGTGCTGATCCGAAACCAGGGCCCGGTTCGGAGGTGCTCGTCCCTGCCGAGGATCCCAACGCGCGGCGCACCGATTACGTCGCGCTGTTCGGGGCGATCGCGCAGATTCTGGCGAGCGTGGTGACGATCGCCGTGGTCGCGACCAAACTGTGAGCCCAGCCGCCATCACGTTTCAAGACGTCGTTACGGGAGCACGCCGATACTGGCGCTCGGCAATCTTGTGGGGGCTGATCGCCGCCGCCGCCGGAACAGCCGTGGGGCTGCTCCGGCCGAGACAGTACCAAGCGCGCGCCTCGTTCGTGCCCGAACAAACGAAGCCACGAAACCTCCCGACCGGGCTGGGGGCCCTGGCTGCTCAGTTCGGCCTCGACGTGGGCGGCAGCGTGGACCGCTCTCCCCAGTTCTACCGCGACCTCGTCCTGACCACGGGGCTGTTGACTCAGATGCTCGACAGCAGCGTGGTGGTCCGGCCGGGTGAGGCGCACACGCTCCGGGAGATCTATCGAATGAATCGGGACACGTCCCGCGCCGGAGTCGACCGGACCCTGCAGCGCCTGCGGCGGCGTCTCGGAGCGGACGCGGACCCGCGCACCTCCGTGGTGACAATAACCGTGCTCGCCCCGACGCCCGTGGCTGCGGAAGGGATCGCCGCGCTGCTGATTCGCGAAGTCCAGGCTTTCAATGTCGGTACTCGACAACTGCAAGCCCGCCAGACTCGCGTTTTCTTGGAGACCCGAGTCGCCGACGCGGTTCAGGCCCTGCACGATGCCGAAGACCAGTTGCGGCATTTCTACGAACAGAATCGGCGACTGGCCGACTCGCCGCAACTCCTGTTCGAAGAGACGCGCCTCAAGCGTCAAGTGGATCTCCGCCAGGAGCTCTACACCACCCTCTCGAAGCAGCTCGAAACGACCCGCATCGACGAGGTTAACGACACTCCCACCATAACGGTGATCGACCCGCCCTTTGCGTCCAGTCGCCCAGACGGTCCCGGGGTACTCACGCTGGTCGTGCTCGCTTTCTTCCTCGCGCTCTGCGCACGGGCCGGAGTACTGGTCTTGCTGGGTCGGTAGCCTGTCTCCTATGAGGGCTTGATCGGTGTGCGGGATTGCCGGTGCCGTCGGAGCGATGCCGCTTCGCGCGGAGTCGGTGCGGGCAATGCAGAGCCGGCTGATTCACCGCGGTCCGGACGATGCAGGCGAATTTCATGATGCTGACTGCAGCCTCGCCATGCGCCGCCTCAGCATCATTGACCTCATGGGCGGCCACCAGCCCCTGTTCAACGAAACGGGCGAGATCGTCTGCATCTGCAACGGCGAATTGTACGGCTTTCAAGACGCCCGCCGACGGCTGCAGAAGCTGGGACACACCTTCACATCGCGCTCCGATACTGAGGTCGCGGTGCACGCCTACGAGAGCTCGGGCGATGAATTCCCGGCCGAGCTAAACGGGATGTTCGCACTGGCCGTGTGGGATCGCCCTCGCCGCCGGCTGCTCCTCGCCCGGGATCGCGTGGGGAAAAAGCCGCTGTATTACACCGCCGCCGGCGGAAACCTGGCCTTCGCGTCCGAGCTGCGAAGCCTGCTGGCCCTCCCGGACAGATCGTGGACAGTCGACGGCGCGGCGTGTCGGGGGTTTCTGTCACTCGGGTACATGCCAGGGGATCGCACGCCGATCGCCGAGATCCGACGACTGCCTCCCGGGTGCACCGGGATCTGGGAAGCGGACCGCTTCACGGTTCGCCGATACTGGAGCCCGACCCCTACCCCGAGCCCAGCGAACGAAGCGGAAGCCGAGCAGGCACTTCAGAATCTCCTCGAGAGTGCGGTGGCCCTTCGCCTCATCAGCGATGTGCCGATCGGGGCCTTCGTCAGCGGCGGACTCGATTCCAGTGTGATCGTCGCGATTGCCGCTGGGCGGCTTGGCGCGAGGATTCCCACTTTCACCATAGCGTTTCCCGGAGAGCGCGACCACGACGAGGCGCCTCATGCCCGTCGATTGGCGGCGCACTTCGGGTGTGAGCACCATGAGATCCCCGTCGCTCCGGAGAGTTTCCAGGATCTCCCGGCGCTCGTGTGGGCATTGGACGAGCCGCTCGCCGACCCGGCGGCGTTACCGACCTTGCTGCTCAGCCGGGAAGCTCGACGCAGCGTCACGGTGGCGCTCACCGGCGAGGGAGCCGATGAAGCGTTCGGCGGATACGAGCGATACTCCCTGGCACTCTTCGGATCTGCCTGGACCGGTCGGGTTGGGGCGCTACGGGGCCTCGCAGCTACCACGCTGCGGTCTCGCGGCCCGCGCCGCCAGGATGATTCTCGCGCATCACGACTGCTGCGGGCGGCGGCAATGGGAGGTCCCGACGCGCTCGCCTGGAGCCGATCGGTGGCAGCCGTACCCGGCCTGCAGGTTGACGAGTCCGCGGCGGAGCCTGGGTGGTCTCCCGAGTCAACACGCCGATGGCATACGACGACGCGCCTCCTCCCCCTGCAGCTTGATGATTTTGCCGGGTTTCTGCCCAACGGTCTCTTGACGAAGGTCGACCGGATGACGATGGCCGCATCCCTCGAAGCGCGTTGTCCCTTCCTGGACTACCGCGTCGTCGACTTCGGGCTTGGGCTCCCGGACTCCTGGAAGATCCGTGGCCGGACGACCAAGGTGTTGCTGCGGCGGCTTGCACGGAGGTTGTTGCCCCCGGAAATCCACCGACGGCCGAAACACACATTCCGCGTTCCCCTTGTAGCGTGGCTGCGCGGACCGCTGCGCGATCTGGCGCGCACGGCCACTTCCTCCGAGATCTTGAGGAGATTCGGCGTGCTCACGAACGATCGCGCACCCCAACTGGCAGAGGATCACATCGCGCGTCGTGCCGATTTCAGTCGTGCGCTCTGGGCGATCATCACCCTCCATCTATGGCTTTCGGAAGCGACGCAACGCGTCTCCCTGGATCCCGCACGATGAAGGAGGTTCGACTTTCCTCCACCCAAGACCTGCAGCGGGATCTGCTGCGACGCGCCTCATGGTTGAAGTGGCTCAAGCCTCCCTCGCCGACAGTGAATACTGGAAGGCTGATGCAGCGGGTGCTCGAGACCTGCCCGCCCACCTCACATCGCGTGCTCGATCTCGGGTGCGGGAGCCGTCATCTGCCGGGGACCGTCCGATGCGACATCGCGGTCACTTACCCGGGGATCCGCACGGACGCGGCTCGCCTGCCGTTCGGGACGGGCACGTTCGATTGTGTGATCGCCACGGCGCTGCTCGAGCACGTCCCCTACCCCAGGCTGATCGTGCGCGAGATCCATCGCGTCCTTAAGCCTCAGGGACTTGTCTACATCGAAGTGCCGTTTCTGGAAGGCTTTCACGCAGACCCCGACGACTTTCAGCGGTTCACGTTCCGCGGCCTCGAAGTCTTGCTGCGTCGATTCGACATCATTGATCGTGAAGTATGCGTGGGGCCGAATTCTGCGCTCAGTTGGATCTTGCGCGAATATCCTGCCACGTGGTTCCGCAGCCCCCACCTGGCCCTGACGGCCAAGTTCATCGCCGCGTGGCTCACCGTACCGATCAAGTACCTGGACTACGTCATGGCTCGTCGTCCGGGCGCTGCCCGCATCGCCGCCGGCCTGGGCGTGCTGGCCAGGCGCCGCGACTAACGCAGATGGGCCGTCTCAAGACGCTGCACCTCATCACCACGTTACCCCGCTTGTCGGGAGCAGCGGACAACACCCGCTATACCGCCAATCTCCTCGACCAGAGCCGCTACGAAGTGCATCTCGCATTCGGTGCTGCCGAGCCGGATACTTCATCGGTGGCGCCACATGTCCGCGTCATCGCTCTCCCGTCCCTGGTGCGGCCCATCGCGCCGATTCGCGATGGCCGGGTCACGTGGGAGTTGTACCGCCTCATGCAACGGGAGCGGTACGACATCGTCCATACACACAACTCGAAAGCCGGAGTCGTCGGTCGGCTGGCCGCGCGGCTCGCCGGGGTCCCCATCATCGTCCACACGGCGCACACCATTTCGTTCGCCGCTTCCACGAGCGCCCTGGTGAACTGGCTGTACCGGATCACCGAGCGAGCCATCGCACCGTTCACGGCGCAAATCATCACAGTCTCTCGATTGAACACGACTGCGTACCTCGACGCCGGCATCGGCACGCCCGATCGGTTCACGACTATCTACAGCGGCGTCGAAACTGCCCGGTTCTTGGCCCGGCCGGATCGCGACGCCTGTCGCGCCGAACTCGGCATCGCACCACCCGAACAGTTTGTGTTGTGGATCGGGCGGCTAAATCGCCAGAAGGACCCATTCACGTTCGTCCGGGGCTGTCGTCTCCTGGCTAATGAGTTTCCGTCCGCCCGCTTTGCATTGGTGGGGGAGGATTCTGTCGGCGAGTCGCTCGAGCCCGAGGTCCGAGCGCTGATTGAGGATCTACACCTTTCCGATACGGTCCGGCTCCTCGGGTATCGCTCAGACATACCGCGGGTCCTTGCAGCCGCAGACCTCGTACTTCATTCCTCGTTGTATGAAGGGCTGGGCCGTAGCGTCATTGAGACAATGCTCGCTGGCGTGCCCTTAGTTGCCACCGCAGTGGACGGCGTCCGGGAGGCTGTCCTTCCGGGGCAGCGCGGAGGGTTCCTGGTTCCGCCGCAGGACCCCGCGGCGCTTGCGGACGCAGCAGCCAGGCTGTTGCGAGACCCGGAACTCGCCAACGCGCTCTCCGCGTCCGGACGAAAGTGGGCGGCGGAACACTTTCAGGTCGAAGACATGGTGAAGCGCATCGACCACTTGTATCGACAGCTATGGCAGCTCAAAGGGGACCGACACCGGTGAAAGTGGATTCTCCTTTACTGAATCAGCGTTCCCGCAGCTAACCGGCGGCCGACCCGACGCATCTGTTTCAGAGCCGGGTCGCGCATCCGCTCTCACCCTGGCAGGCCATACACATGTGGGTTGTAGCGCCGGGCCAGATCCGCTGCGAGAGCGGCGTCTATCACGCATGGAGTGAGTCGGTCCCCCGCCTCCCAAGCCACCTGGTAGCGGTAGCCGTCCAGCGGCAAGAGCTGCAACAGCTGACGAACCTCAGCCTCCGGGTTCGCGAATTTGAAACAATGGAGTTCCAAGGCAAGCTTGGGTCGCCGGGTCAGGCAGGCCCGCGCGCCGCGCAACACCTCCCCCTCGTACCCCTCCACGTCGATCTTCAGCAGCGTCGGGTGAGTTTCGGTGAAGAACTCGTCCAGGGACGTCATGCCGACCGTGAGGCGCTTCTCACTCACGGTCGGATCGAAGAGAATACCTCCGGAATGATCGGCAATCACCGCCTGTCCGCGACGCGCGCCGACCGCACGCTCGAC
>JBGQFX010000021.1:0-55503 GCA_041497135.1 Gemmatimonadota bacterium
CACCGTAAAGGCGCCGGCGTGTGTTTTGGTGACCTGCAGGTCGACCGCGTTCACCGTCGTGAGGTCGGTGGCGCTGTTGTTCGCCGCGACCGGGTCGACCGTGCCCGCCGGGGCCGTGACCGTGGCCGTATTGCTGAGCACTCCGCTCGTCTGCGCCACGGTACCGGTGACGGAGAAGCTCGCGGTTCCGCCCACCGAAAGGTCGACCGTCGTCGCGACACTGCCAGTGCCCGCGCCCGTTCCGCAGCTTCCCGCGGCGGCGACGCAGGTCCAGGTGACTCCCGTGAGCTGCGCGGGAACCGGATCGTCCACGGCGGCGCCCGTCACCGCGCCCGGGCCGGCGTTCGTGACGACGATGGTGTAGGTCACGAGGCTGCCCGGCGTCACGGTCGTCAGTCCGTCGGTCTTGGTAATCCCGAGGTCCGCCATCGGCGTGACCGTGGCCGATGCGCTCTGGCTGTTGTTGGCGGCGACCGGATCAGCGGTGCCGGCGCTGCCCGTGGCCGTATTGATGAGCGGGATCGGGCCGGAGTAGTCGGGCGGCACGGCATAGTTCACCGTCACGACCACGCTCGCACCCACGGCCATCGTGCCCAGCGTGCACGGGAAGCCGCCGCTGCAGGGCCCCGAGGCGGAGGCGAAGGTCAGGCCGGCCGGTGTCGGATCGGCGAGGGAGACACCCGTGGCATCCTCCGGCCCGGCGTTCGCCACCGTCACCGAGTAGGAGATGCTCGTGCCCGGGACGACGTTGGCCGGTCCCGTCTTGATCACGGAGAGGTCGGCGCTGGGCTGGGTGATGGCAGTCGACGCGGTGGCCGAGTTATTGGCCGCGCTCGGGTCGGCGGTGGTGGCGCTGACGGTCGCCGTGTTCACGGCCGGGTCCGGCCCGGCGTACCCAAGCGGCGCCAGGTAGGTGACGGTGACCGTGACCGATGCGCCCGAGGTCATCGCGCCAAGTGCGCACGGGAATCCCGCGGCACACGGAGCAGAAGCCGAAACGAAGGTCAGGCCGACCGGCGTCGGATCGGCCAGCGAGACTCCCGCGGCATCGCTGGGTCCGTTGTTGGTGACCGTGAGGGTGTAGACCGCGTTGTGGCCCAGTACGACGCTCGCCGGGCCGCTCTTGGTCACCGCGAGGTCCGCGGAGGCGGCTGTCAGCGCGGTCGAGACGGTCGCGCTGTTGTTCGCGGGCGTCGCATCGGCGGTCGTCGCGCCGACGGTCGCGCTATTCACGATCGGGTCCGGGCCCGCATACGCGGGCGGCACCTGGTAGGTGGCCGTGATCGTGCGACTCGCCCCGGCCGGCACGGCGCCGAGCGCGCAGGGGAAGGCGGTCGTGCAGGCGCCGGCCGTGGAGACGAAGGTCAATCCGACGGGCGTCGGGTTGTCGACCGAGACCCCCGTCACGTCGCTCGGTCCGTTGTTGGTGGCCTGCATCGTGAGCGTGAGGGTCTGCCCGGGCGTCACGGTCGCGGGTCCCGCGCTGGTGATCGCGACGTCTGCCGAGGCGGAGACGGCGGTTTGGGCGTCGGCGCTGTTGTTGCCGGCCGCCGGATCGAAGGTCGGCGAAGACACGATGGCCGCGTCGACGATCGGGCTCGCCCCGCCGTAGCCGCTGGGCACGAGGTAGGTCGCCGTGACCGTCCGCACCGCTCCGGCGGGAATCGCCCCGAGCGCGCAGGGGAACGCGGTGGTGCAGGCTCCGGCATTGGACACGAACGTCAACCCCGCCGGCGTCGGGTTGGCGAGCGACACGACGCCGGCGTCGGCCGGGCCGGAGTTGGTGACGGTGATCGTGAGCGCCAGTGTCTGGCCAGCGAGCATGGACGCGGGTCCGGCGACCGTCACGCCGACGTCGGCGCTGGCCACGGCGAGCGGCACCGATACCGTCGCGGCGTTGTCGCCGGGCACCGGGTCGATGGTCGCCGCCGACACGGAGGCCGTATTGATGATCGGATCCGGCGCCGAGTAGCCGGACGGCACCAGATAGGTTGCCGTGATCGTGCTCGTCTGCCCGACGAGGAGGGAGCCGATGGCGCACGGGAACGTGCCGGTGCAGGCGCCGGTCGTGGAGACGAACGTCAGTCCCGCGGGCGTCGGGTTGGCGACGCTCACCGCCATCGCGTCCGAGGGCCCGTTGTTGGTCGCCGCAATCGTGAAGACCGCATTCGTGCCAGGCGTGGCGCTAGCGGGGCCCGTCATCGTGAGCGCCAAGTCCGCAGTTCCGGCGGCCACGGTCGTCGAGGCGGACGTCGCGTTGTTGCCGCCGGCGGGGTCGGCGGTCGTCGCGGTCACCGAAACCGCGTTGACGATCGGGTTCGGGCCCGCGTAGCCCGCGGGTACCTGGAAGGTGGCCGTGAGACTGATGCTGGCGCCCGCCGCGATCGTGCCGATGGCGCAGGGGAAGCCGCCCGTGCACGGTCCCGTCGCAGATACGAACACGAGCCCGGCCGGCGTCGGATCGTCGAGCGTCACGCCCTGTGCGTCGCTCGGTCCGGCGTTCGTGATCGTGATCGTGTAGCCGACATTGGTCCCCGGGGTGGCGATGGCCGGTCCCACCGCGGTAATCGTGAGATCGGCGGAGGCCGCCGCCAGGGTCGTCGATGCCGTCGCTGACTCGTTGCCCGGCGCCGGATCCGCGGTGGGTGAGCCGACGGTGGCGCTGTTCACGATCGGACTCGGGCCCGCGTAGCCCGACGGCACCTGGTAGGTCGCCGTGATCGTCCGCGTGGCCCCGGCCGGGACCGTGCCCAGCGCGCACGGGAAGGCGGTGGTGCACGCGCCGGTGGTCGACACGAACCCGAGGCCGGTCGGCGAGGGATCGGCCACGGAGACGCTCACCGCGTCGCTCGGGCCGTTGTTGGTGACGGTGATCGTGTACACCACCGTCTGGCCCGCGATCACGCTCGCGGGGCCGCTCTTGGTTACACCCAAGTCGGCGGACGCCGGATCGACCGTGACACCGATCGTCTGCGCTTCGTTGCCGGGACCCGGATCGGTCGTGACCGAGGTGGCCGATGCCGTATTGAGGATCGGGTTCGGGCCGCTGTAGCCCGACGGCACGAGGAACGTCGCCGTGATGGTCCGCGTCTGCCCTGCCGGGACGGTGCCCAAGTCGCAGGGGAACGTGGTCGTGCAGTCGCCGCTCGTGGACACGAATACGAGCCCCGCCGGGGTCGCATCGGCGACGCTCACCCCGGCGGCGTCGCTGGGGCCGGAATTGGTGACGGTGATCGTGAACGTCAGGTTCTGGCCCGGCGTGACCGACGCCGGTCCCGCGTTGGTGAGAGTCAGATCGGCGGTTCCGGCCGCCACCGGAGTGCTGGTCGTGCTCGAGTTGTTGCCGGCGAGCGGGTCGCCCGTGGTGACGGACACCGTGGCGCTGTTGACGATCGGATTCCCCCCCGCGTATCCCGAGGGGACGTCGAAGGTCGTGGTGATGACTTGGCTCGAGCCGGCGGGCATCGCGCCCAGCGCACACGGGAACGCCGTGGTGCAGGCGACGGCGTTCGAGACAAAGGCCAGACCGCCCGGCGTCAGATCGGCCACCGAAACGCCGGTCGCGTCGGAGGGGCCGTTGTTGGTCACGGTGATCGTGTAGACGAGCGGGCTACCCGGGATCACGCTCGCCGGCCCGGTCTTCACGATCTGGAGGTCCGCCGCGGGCGGATTCACCGGTGTCGTGATCGTAGCCGATTCGTTGCCGGCCAGCGGATCGCCCGTGGGCGAGGTCACCGACGCCGTGTTGACGATCGGACTCGGACCGGCGTAGCCCGAGGGCACGTGATACGTGGTCGTGATGGTCCGCGTCGTGCCGGCGACGACCGTGCCGATGGTGCACGGGAAGGCGCTGGTGCAGTCCCCGCCATTGGACACGAACGTCAACCCGGCGGGGGTCGGGTCGGCGACCGCGACGCTGGCCGCGTCGCTCGGCCCGTTGTTGGTGATGGTGATCGTGTACGTCGCGTCCAGCCCGGGGGTCACGGACGCCGGGCCCAGCTTCGCGACGCCCAAGTCCGCCGCTGCCGGGTCGACCGTCACGCCCACGGTCTGCGCTTCATTGCCCGTATTCGGATCGCCGGTCACCGAGGTCACGGACGCGGTGTTGAGAATCGGGTTCGCCGCCGCGTAGCCCGACGGAACCAGGAACGTCGCCGTGATGACGCGCGTCTGGCCGGTGGGCACCGTGCCCAGGTTGCACGGGAAAGCCGTGGTGCACGCGCCGGCATTGGACACGAACGTCAAGCCGGGCGGCGTGGCATCGGCGACCGAGACGCCCGCGGCGTCGGACGGCCCCGCGTTGGTCACGGTGATCGTGAACGCGAGTGAGGAGCCCGGTGTGATCGTCGCCACAGCGGTTGCCGTGAGGCTCAGGTCGGCGGCGCCGGCCGCGACCGGGGTCGAGGTGGTGGCGGCATCGTTGACCGCCACGGGGTCGACGGTGGAAGAGCTCACCGAGGCGGCGTTGACGATCGGATTCACGCCGGCGTAGCCCGGTGGCACCGCGAAGGTCGCCGTGATCACGCGGCTCGACCCCGCCGTGACGATGCCCAACGCGCAGGGGAAGGCCGTCGTGCACGCCCCGGCGGTGGAGACGAAGCTCAACCCGGCGGGCGTGACGTCGGCGACCGAGACGGCGGCCGCGTCGCTCGGTCCGTTGTTCGTCACGGTGATCGTGTAGGCCAGATCCGTCCCGGGCACCACGCTCGCCGGGCCCGTCTTGCTGATCGTGAGATCGGCCGAGGGCGGGTTGACCACGGTGGATACGGTGGCGCTCTCGTTGCCGGGGACCGGATCACCCGTCGGCGAGCTGGCGGTCGCGGTGGCGAGAATCGGATCGGGCCCGCTGTAGCCCGACGGCACCTGGAAGCTGGCCGTGATGGTCCGTGTCGCGCCCGACGGGACGGCTCCCAGGGCGCAAGGGAACGCGGTGGTGCAATCGCCGCTGGTCGAGACGAACGCGAGCCCGACGGGCGTCGGATCGGCCACCGCAACGGCCGCCGCGTCACTCGGGCCGTTGTTGGTGATCGAAATGGTATAGACGACGAGTTGTCCCGGAGTCACCGACGCCGGGCCGCTCGCCGTGAGGCTCAGATCGGCGGCCGCCGGGTTCACGGGAATCGAAAGGGTTCGGGCTTCGTCCCCCGGCGCCGGATCGCTCGTGACCGATGTCACCGAGGCGGTGTTGACGATCGGGTTCGCGCCCGAATATCCGGACGGGACCTGGTACGTCACGGTAATGGTGCGGGTCAGTCCCGACGGGACCGTGCCGAGCGAGCACGGGAACGGTGTGCTGCAAGCACCGCTGGTCGAGACGAAGCTGAGGCCGGCCGGCGTCACGTCCGCGACTGAGACGCCCGCCGCATCGCTCGGCCCGTTATTGGTGACGGTGATCGTGAAGGTCAGGGTCTGGCCCGGCGTGACCGAGGCCGGCCCGGCGAGCGCGAGGGTGAGATCGGCCTGTCCCGAGTTCACCGGCGTGGATGTTAGGCCTGAGTTGTTCGCCGCCACCGGATCGACGCTCGAGGCGCTCACCGTAGCCGCGTTGACGATCGGGTTCGCCCCCGCGTAGCCCGACGCCACGTTGTAGGTCGTCGTGATTGTCACGCTCGAGCCAGAAACCATCGTTCCCTGGCTGCAGGGGAAGGCGGTGGTGCACGCCCCCATGTTCGAGACGAAGGCCAGGCCACTGGGCGTCACGTCTGCCACGGACACGCCGGCCGCGTCGCTCGGTCCGTTGTTCGTCACCGTGATGGTGTAGACCAGGTCCTTCCCGGGCACCACACTCGCGGGCCCGGTCTTGGTGATCGCCAGATCGGCCGAGCTCGGGTTCACCGTGGTCGACACGCTCGCCGACTCGTTACCGGAGACCGGATCCCCGGTGGGCGAGCTTGCGGTGGCTGTGTTGACGATCGGACTCGGCCCGCTGTAGCCCGAGGGCAGCTGGTAGGTGGCGGTGATCGTCTGGGTCGCCCCGGCCACGAGCGTGCCGAGCGCGCAGGGGAACGCGCCGGTGCACGCTCCGCTGGTCGAGACGAACGCGAGCCCGGCGGGCGTCGGATCGGCGACCGCGACGCTCGCCGCATCGCTCGTGCCGTTGTTGGTGACGGTGATCGTGTACACGACGCCGTTGCCTGGTACCACACTGGCCGGCCCCGTCATCGTGAGATGGAGATCGGCCGCGGCGGCGTTCACCGAGACCGAGGCCGTCTGGGCTTCGTCCCCGGGGCTGGGATCGCTGGTCGCCGAGGTCGCCGACGCCGTATTGAGAATCGGGTTGGCCCCCGCGTAGCCGGACGGGACCTGGTAGGTCGCCGTGATGGCGCGGGTCGCGCCGCCCGGAATCGTGCCCAGAGCGCAGGGGAACGCGGAGACGCAGTTGCCCGCATTCGAGAGGAATGAGAGCCCGGGCGGGGTGGCGTCCGCCACGTTCACGCCGGCGGCGTCACTGGGCCCGTTGTTGGTCACGGTGATGGTGAACGCCACGGTCTGCCCCGGCGTGACCGACGCGGGCCCCGTGTGCGTGACGTGCAGGTCGGCGGAGCCGCCGGCGACCGGCGTGGAGACCGTGCCGGTGTTGTTGCCGGCCACCGGATCGGCGGTCGCGGCGCTGGCCGTGGTGGCGTTGACGATCGGGTTCGCCCCAGCGTAGCCCGGCGGTACGGCGAACGTCGCGGTGATGACCCGGGTGGCGCCGGCCGGGACGCTGCCCAGGCTGCACGGGAAAGCGGTGACGCAATCGCCGCTATTGGCGACGAAGCTCGTGCCCGATGGGGTGATGTCCGCGATCGAGACCGCGCCCGCGTCACTCGGCCCGGTGTTGGTCAGCGTGATGGTGTAGACGACGTCCGTGCCCGGCACCACGCTGGCCGGCCCGAGCTTGGTGATCGCGAGATCGGCCGAGGGCGGGTTGACCACCGTGGATACCGTGGCGCTCTCGTTGCCGGCCACCGGATCGGCGGTGGGGGAGCTGGCCGTCGCCGTATTGACGATCGGATTGGCGCCGACGTACCCCGACGGCACCTGGAAGCTGGCCGTGATGGTCCGTGTCGCGCCCGACGGGACGGTTCCCAGGGCGCAAGGGAACGCGGTGGTGCAATCGCCGTTGGTCGAGACGAACGCAAGCCCGACGGGTGTCGGATCGGCCACCGCAACAACGCCTGCGTCACTCGGGCCATTGTTGGTGATCGAAATGGTATAGACGAGGATCTGTCCCGGGATCACCGACGCGGGGCCGCTGGCAGTGACGCTCAGATCGGCGGACGCCGAGTTCACAGGAACCGGCAGCGTCTGCGCCTCGTCGCCCGGCGCCGGATCGCTCGTTACGGAAATCGCCGAGGCGGTGTTGACGATCGGATTCGCGCCGGCATACCCGGAGGGGACCAGGTAAGTCACAGTGATGGTCCGCGTCTGCCCCGACGGCACGGTGCCGAGTGCGCACGGGAACGGAGTGCTGCAGGCGCCGGTGGTCGAGACGAAGCTGAGGCCGGTCGGGGTCACGTCCGCCACTGAAACGCCCGCTGCGTCGGAGGGGCCGTTATTGGTGACGGTGATTGTGTATGCGAGGGTCTGGCCTGGCGTGACGGACGCAGGTCCGCTCATGGAGAGGGTGATATCGGCCTGTCCCGAATTCACCGGTGTGGACGTTAGGCCTGAGTTGTTGGCCGCCACCGGATCGCCGGTGGACGCGCTCACCGTGGCCGCGTTCACGATCGGGTTCGCCCCGGCGTAGCCGGACCCCACGTTGTACGTGGTGGTGATCGCGACGCTCGCCCCAGCCGAGATCGTCCCGAGATTGCAGGGGTACGCGGTCGCGCACGCGCCGGCATTCGAAACAAACGTCAGCCCCGCCGGCGTCGCATCGCCGACCGAAACGCCCGCCGCATCGCTCGGCCCGTTGTTATTGACGGTGATCGTGTAGACCAGGTCGGTGCCCGGCACGACACTCGCCGGCCCGGTCTTGGTGACGCCCAGGTCGGCGGACGCCGGATTCACCGTGGTCGACACGCTCGCCGACTCGTTGCCGGAGACCGGATCCCCGGTCGGCGAGCTCGCGGTGGCCGTGTTGACGATCGGACTTGGGCCGCTGTAGCCCGATGGCAGTTGGTAGGTCGCAGTGATCGTCGCACTCGCGCCCGCTGTGAGCGTGCCAAGCGCGCAGGGGAAGGCGCCGGTGCAGGCGCCGCTGGTCGACACGAAGCTGAGCCCGGCGGGCGTCGGATCGGCGACGGACACGCTCGCGGCATCACTCGGGCCGTTATTAGTGACGGTGATCGTGTACGCGACGCTCGAGCCCGGCACCATACTGGCCGGCCCCGTCATCGTGAGATGGAGGTCGGCCGCGGCCGCGTTCACCGCGACTGAGGCGGTCTGCGCCTCGTCTCCGGGATTGGGATCGCTCGTGACCGAGGTGGCGGAGGTCGTGTTGAGAATCGGATTCGCGCCGGCATACCCGGACGGGACCTGGTAGGTCGCCGTGATGGTCCGGGTCGCGCCGGCCGGCACTGTGCCCAGGGCACAGGGGAACGCCGTGACGCAATTCCCCGCAGTCGAGAGGAGCGTGATCCCGGCCGGCGTGGCGTCCGCCACGTTCACGTTGGCGGCGTCGGACGGCCCGTTGTTCGTCAAGGTGATCGTGAACGCCACGGTCTGACCGGGTGTGACCGACGCCGGCCCCGCATTGGTGACGTGCAGGTCGGCCGAGCCGCCGGCGACCGGTGTCGTGACCGTGCCGGTGTTGTTGCCGGCCACCGGGTCGCCCGTGGCGGCGCTGGCCGTGGTGGCGTTGACGATCGGGTTCGCCCCGGCGTAGCCCGGCGGGACGGCGAACGTCGCGGTGATGACCCGGGTGGCGCCTGCCGGGACGGTGCCCAGGCTGCACGGGAAAGCCGTGACGCAATCGCCGCTGTTGGACGCCAAGTTGAGGCCGGACGGCGTGACGTCGGCGACCGACACGCCGGCCGCGTCACTCGGCCCGGTGTTGGTCAGCGTGATGGTGTAGACGAGATCCGTGCCCGGCACCACGCTGGCCGGCCCGAGCTTCGTGATCGCGAGATCCGCCGACGCCGGATTCACGGTCGTGGATGCCGTGGCGCTCTCGTTGCCGGCCACTGGATCGGCGGTGGGGGAGCTGGCCGTCGCCGTATTGACGATCGGATTGACGCCGGCGTACCCCGACGGAACCTGATAGGTGGTCGTAATGGTGTGGATCGATCCGGCGGTGACCGTGCCGAGCGCACACGGATAGGCTCCACCGCACGCGCCGGCGTTGGAGACGAAGACCAGCCCCGCCGGCGTCGGATCCGTGGCCGACACCACGGCCGCATCGCTCGGCCCGTTGTTGGTCACCGTGACCGTGTAGACGACCGTCTGGCCCGGCGTGACCGAGGCGGGGCCCGTCTTGGTGATGGCGACGTCCGCCGCAGGTGGATTGACCGTGACGTTGGCCGTCTGAACGTTGTTGCCGGCGACGGGATCGGACGTGGCGCTCGTCACCGTCGCCGTGTTGGCGATCGGGCTCGCGCCGACGTATCCCGACGGCACGCTGTAGGTCGTGGTGATCGTCCGCGTGGCGCCGGAGGGCACCGTGCCGAGCGCGCACGGGAACACCGTGACGCAATTGCCCGTGTTGGACAGGAACGTGAGTCCCGCGGGCGTCGGGTCGGCCACCGAGACCGCCGCCGCATTGGACGGACCGGAGTTGGTGACGGTGATCGTGAAGGCCACGGTCTGGCCGGGGGTCACCGAGACCGGTCCAGACTTCGTCAGCACCAGGTCGGCGGAGCCCGCGGCGACCGGGGTCGAGGTGGTCGCCGCATTGTTCGCCGCCACCGGGTCGCCGGTGGTGCCGCTCACCGAGGCGGTATTGAGGATCGGGTTCGCGCCCGCGTATCCCGGCGGGACCGAGAAGGTCGCGGTGATGACCTGACTCGCCCCGGCCGCCACCGTGCCCAGCGCGCAGGGGAAGGCGCCGGCGCAGGCGCCGGCGTTGGAGACGAAGCTGAGCCCCGCGGGGGTGACGTCGGCGACCGAAACGCCGCTGGCATCGCTCGGCCCCGCATTGGTCACCGTGATCGTGTAGACGATGTTGGTGCCCGGCACCACACTGGCCGGACCGGTCTGGGTGAGGTCCAAGTCGGCGGACCCGGGGCTGACCGTGGTGGACGCCGATGCGGTGTTATTGGCGGCGACGGCATCGCTGGTGGGGGAGCTGACCGTGGCGGTATTCACGATCGGACTCGCTCCACTGTATCCTGCCGGCACGAGGTAGGTGGTCGTGATCGTCAGGGTCGCCCCGGCTGCGACAGTGCCCAAGGCGCAGGGGAAAGCGCCGCTGCAGGCGCCGCTGTTCGAGCTGAAGGTCAGTCCGGCCGGGGTCGGATCCGCGACCGACACGGTCGCCGCATCGCTCGGCCCGTTGTTGGTCACGGTGATCGAATACACGGCGCTCGAGCCTGGGACCACGCTCGCCGGCCCCGCTTTGGTGATGGCGAGGTCGGCCGAGGCGGCGTTGACGGTCACGTTGGCGGACTGGGCATTGTTGGCCGCCACCGGATCGTTCGTCACCGCGCTGGCGGTCGCGGTGTTCGCGATCGGATTGGCGCCCGCGTATCCCGACGGCACCAGATAGGTGGTGGTGATGGTGCGGCTGGCGCCGGCCGCCACGGTTCCCAGAGCACACGGGTAGGCGCTGACACAGGACCCTGAATTCGAGACGAACGTCAGGCCTGCAGGTGTCGGATCGTCGGCAGACACGCCGGCGGCATCCGAGGGCCCGAGATTGGTGAGCGTGACGGTGAATGCGGCCGACTGCCCCGGGGTGACGGTTGCCGGGGCCGTCTTGGTGAGGGACAGGTCTGCGGAGCCTGCGGCCACCGGCGTCGAGGCCGTCGCGGTGTTGTTCGCGCCCACCGGGTCCGTAGTGGGGGCGCTCACGGTCACCGCGTTGACGATCGGATTCGCGCCCGCGTAACCTGACGGCACGCTGAACGTCGTGGTGATCACTTGTGTGGCACCCGCGGCGACCGTCCCGAGACTGCATGGATAGGCGGTGGTGCATGCACCCGCGTTCGACACGAAGCTGAGACCGCTGGGTGTCACGTCGGCCACCGAGACCGCGGCGGCGTCCGAGGGCCCGTTGTTGGTCACGGTGACGGTGTAGACCAGGTTCGTCCCTGGCACGACGCTGGCCGGGCCGGTCTGGGTGATCGACACATCGGCGGACACGGCGACGGTCGTCGTCGCGGTGGCGCTGTTGTTGCCCGCGACAGGGTCGAACGTGGGACTCGAGGCGGTGGCGGTGTTCGAGATGACCGTGCCGTTGGCCGTGCCGGATCCCACGGTTACGACGAGCGTCACGCTACGCGCGCTGGGCCCCCCGGTGGCGGTCGCGCCGGCCCAGGAGCAGTTGACGAGCCCGGTGCCGCCCACCGCCGGCGTGGTACAGCTGCCGCCCGCGCTGGGGGTAGCCGAGAGGAAGGTCGTGCTGGCCGGCGTATTGTCCTGGACCGTGACGTCCTGAGCCGGGAGCGGACCATTGTTGCTCGCGGTAAGCGTATAACCAATTGTCGCACCTGCGTTTACAGGATCCGGCGCAGCGGCCTTGGTGATCCCGACATCGGCGGCCGTGCTGATGACGGTGTTGTTGTCGGTGGCGCTGTTGTTGGCCGCCGCGAGCTCGGTGACGCCGGCGGGGACGGAGATGGTCGCGGTGTTGGTGATCGTTCCGCTGGCACCCACCAACACCGAGGCCGTGACCGTAAACGTGGCACTGCCGCCGCTCAGCAGATTCACCGTCGTGCTGAGATTGCCGCTGCCGCTCGCCGTGCAGCTCGAGCCCGCCGATGCCGCGCAGGTCCACGTGATCCCGGCGACATTGAACACGCTGGGGTCGAACGTATCGGTCACGGGGGCGGCCGTAACGGCGCTGGGACCCGCGTTGCTCGCCACGATGGTGTAGACGAGGGCCGCCCCGGGGTTCACCGACGTCACCCCATCGGTTTTGGTGATCGACAGGTCGGCGCCGGCGCCCACGGTCGTGGCGTCGGTCACGCGGTCGTTCGCCGCATTCCCGTCCCCTGCGGTGGAGACACGGGCGATGTTGGTCACCGAGGGCACGGCGCTGGCCAGGACGGCGACGTTGACCGTGATGGTGCTGGTGCCGCTGGTCGCCAGGGGGCCCGGATTGGTGCAGGTGACGACCTGGCTCGCGATGCCGCAGCTCCACGAACCGCCGCTGGCCCCGGTGGGCGTCAGGCCCGCGGGCACCGAATCGATGACCGTGATCGTTCCGAAGCTGGCGGCCGTTCCGACATTGGAGATCGTCAGCGTGTAAGAAGCCGGTACACCGGCCGTGAAGTTGCCGGTATGGCTCTTGGCGATCGAAAGGTCCGGGGCCGTCACCGTCACCTGGGTAGCCTGGACGCCTGCCACTCCGGGATCGTCGCTCACGCCCGTGAGCGAGTTGCCGAGGCTTTGGCCGACGTAGGTCACGCGCGCCTGATTGGAGATGACGGTGCCCGCGGTCGCGGCTCCCGAGATCACGGCCCGGAAGCGGATGACCGAAGTCTGACTGGGCCCCAGTTTGCCGCCCGCAGCCGCGGTGGCTCCGGCCCCGATGCGGAACAGCACGCGATTGCCGGCCGCGTCGAAGTTCGCGGCGTCGTCTCCGGCGGCGTCCGTCTTTGTCCCGGCGGGCGGGCCACCGGCTACCGAGGAAACGAACGTCAGCGATCCGGACGCGTAACTGGCGTTGGCCGGAATGGTATCGGTGAGCACGACCGACAGGGCCGTATCCAGGCCCGTATTGCTCGTGTTGATGGTGTACTCGAGCGTATCGCCTGCGAGGATCGACCCGCCGTTTACGTCCACGACCGTTTTCTCGAGGCTCCCCGTGCCGGAGAGGTTGGGCGAATACAGCTGGCTCGCGAACGTCACGACCCCCGGGTAATACTGGTCACCGGTCGATGTCAGGGAAATCGTGGCCGTGGTGGCCCCGTTGGGCAGGATGTTGCTCGCGTCGAGGATGTCGGCGTCGAAGGCGAGCTGGTTCACGTAGTCGGGGTTCTTGGCGCTGAAGCGGACGCCGAGGGCCGACAGGCTGCTATTGAAGGGGTTATTGGCCGGATTCTGGGCGTCGCTCAAGGTCGTGCCATTGAGCTGCAGGACGTCGCCCACGATGCCGAGGTCGCCCTCGTAGGTGACCGCGCCGAGCTGCGTGTTGACGGCGCCGGCGGGCGGCGTGTTCAAGCCGCTCACATTGATGGTTACGGGTACCCCGGTGAACACGCGCGCGTAGCCGTCGTACACCACCAGGCTCCGGGGGAGGGACGCCTGGTTGTACAGCACCACGACGAGCGCCCATCCGGCGTATCGAGCGGCCGCCAGCTCGCGCTGCACATTGGCGACGAAGTAATTGCCGCTCCCCCCCGCGCGAACCAGGGCCGTCACGTCCCGGAACCCCTGATAGTTTGAGGGAGTTGTGCCATCCTGGTCGAGTTGGGTGGCGGTGATCGTCGTGTAGGCGGCGGCCGGCGTCTGGAACCGGACCGTGTTGCGCGCCGCGTTCAGCGAGTACGCCCCCCAGTAGAGCCCGGCGAACATCACCGAGTCGCCCGCGGCGAGGGTCAGGGTGGCGCTGCTCGAATTGAACGTCGTGCCATCGGCGTCGACGTCGACGTCGACGCTGACGTAGGCATCGTTGTTGAGCGTTCCGGCTGCGCCCGTCCCGTTGCGCGCATTGAGGCAGTTCGCGACCGCCGCGTTACAGGTCGAGAGCGTGTTGCCGACAAGGACGATGGAGCCGGTGGTATTGGTAGTGGGAAAGCGCTGGGTAAAGGCCCGGACGATCTGAGCGGAGGCGCTGCGCGGGGACGCCACGGTCGCGAGACCGAGCAGCCCCAGTAACACACACAGCAGTTTTCCTCGCCTCAGTGCCCGACGGCTCAGCAAAGCGATCCCTCCCCGCTCTTCATAGAAGTATGGGAACGGGCCCGAATGTAGGAACGACGACCAGAAAAGAAAGAGGTAAGTGTCGCGGTTCCGGGGCTCGTCGGCAAAAAAACGGTCTTGACAGCCCCGGTGCCAGAAACTGCTGCGGAGGCGCGGCAGTTGGCCGGTTTGCTATACTTGAGTCGTGACGGCGACCACCGCTCCGCCTGCCTCCAAACACTGGCCCACCAGCCTGTACCGCCGCCCCGACGGGGTGCTGGAGCAGGAGTTGTCCCCCGCGCGTATCCGGGAGATCGTGGAGCAGGGCGAAGGCGAGCTGTGGGTGGATATCGACTCGAGCGACGTGCACCAGCACGCCCTGCTCGAGAAGGTGTTCGGCTTCCACCCGCTGGCGATCGAGGACACGTTGTCCCCCGGGTCACGGGTGAAGCTCGAGGAGTACGACCGCTACCTGTTCGTCGTGGTGTCGGGCATCCGGTTCGACCGGGCCACCACCGATCCGTTCGATCTCGAGACCTTCAACCTCTATTTCTTCCTCGGCAAGAACTTCCTCGTCACCGCCCACGCGATCGAAAGCCCGAGCTGCGACAGCACGCACGACCGGCTGATGCGCAACCCGGATCTCCTGGGCCGCGGCGCCGAGATGACGATGCACTCGATCATCGACCAGGCGGTGGACGCCTACTTCCCGATCGTGGAATCGCTCAATGATCTGGTGGACCATCTGGAGGAGAAACTGTTCGAGTCGTTCGACGAGAAGCTGATCCACGAGATCTTCAAGGCGAAGCGCTCGGCCTTCGCGTTCCGGCGCCACATCGGCCCGCTGCGTGAGGTGCTCAACGTGCTCACCAACCGCCCCTCCGTGTACATCCGGGCCGAAACGCAGCTGTACTACCGGGACGTCTACGACCACACGATCCGGATCATGGAATCGGTGGACACCACCCGCGATTTGCTCGCGGGCGTGCTCGAGACCTACTTGTCCCAGACCTCGAACCGCATGAACAAGGTGATGAAGCAGCTCTCGATCGTCGCCACGATCGCCCTGCCCCTGATCGTGGTGGGCGGGATCTACGGCATGAACTTCAGCCAGATGCCGCTGACGCACCATCCCCTGGGCTTCTACTGGGCGCTGGGCTCGATGGTCGCGATCTCGACCGTGATGTTGTGGTGGCTGCGGAAGAACCGGTGGCTCTAACCCTCGAAAGCGAAGTCGTCACGATCCATACGCGCCACCCGTTCATCATCGCGCGGGGTGGCCGGAGCGAATATCAGGTTCTGCTGGTGCGGCTCACCGACGGTCACGGGCTGGTGGGCTGGGGGGAGGCCTATCCGTCCTCCTACTACGGCGAGAGCATCGCGGGGGTCCAGGACGCGTTTCGCGCCGCGGCGGGCGCGCTGCCCGCCGATCCCATGGACCTGGAAGGCGCGGAACGGCGGTTCCTGGAGGTCGCGCCCCGGAGCGCGGCCGCCCGCGCGGCGCTCTCCATTGCATTGCACGATCTGTTCGGGAAACGGCTGGGACAGCCGCTGTGGCGGCTGTGGGGGCTCGACGCGGGCAAGACGCCCCGCTCTTCGTTTACCATCGGCATCGACACGCCGGAGAAGATGCGGGCGAAGGTGCTCGAAGCGGCCGAGTACGCCATCCTCAAGATCAAGCTCGGCACCGACCATGATGAAGAATTGCTGCGGACGATTCGCGATGCGACCGACAAGCCGATCCGCGTGGATGCCAACGCGGGGTGGACCCGCGAGCGTGCCCTCGCGATGCTGCCGGTGCTGAAGGAATTCGGCGTCGATCTGCTGGAGCAACCCCTGGACCCGGACGATCTCGAGGGACTGGGCGCCGTGCGGCGCGCGTCGCCCGGGATTCCGATCGTGGTGGACGAGAGCTGCTTGGTCGCGACCGACATCCCCAAGGTGGCCGGCGCGGTGGACGGGATCAACCTCAAGCTCGCCAAGTGCGGCTCGCTGCGGGAAGCCCTGCGCATGATCGCCACCGCGCGCGCCCACGGGATGCTCGTGATGGTGGGGTGCATGATCGAGACTTCGGTCGCGATCACCGCCGCCGCGCATTTCACGCCGCTGGTGGACGTCGCCGACCTGGACGGCGCCGCGCTGACCGTCGACGATCCCTTTACGGGCGCGCGCATCGACCGCGGCCCGATCGTGCTTCCCACCGAACCGGGCCTGGGTGTCGTGCGGCGATGACGCGGTTCGCCGACGTCCTGCTGCCGCTCCCGATCTCCACCCCCTACCGCTACGCCGTACCCGATGCCCTCGCCCCGCGCGTGGTGGCGGGCGCGCGGGTCGTTGTCCCTCTGGGGCGCCGGCGCGCCGTCGGCATCGTGGTCGCACTCGCCGACGAGCCCCCGGCCCAGCCGCCCCGTGCCATGCTCGAGGCCCCGGACCCAGAACCGGCGCTGTCACCGGCCCTGCTGCGGTTGGGGCACTGGCTGTCGGCCTACTATGGGTGCCCGCTGGGGCTCGCGCTGCGAGCGCTCCTGCCGGGGGCGCTGTGGGGGGGGGGCGGGCGCGCCGCGCGCGGCACTGGACCCGCGCCACGCACGGAGCGGACCATCACGCTCAGTCAATCGCTGCCTTCGTTGACCGAGCGGGAGCGCGCGTTCGCTCGGGCCCCGAGGCGCCGCGTCGCCTACGAAGCGCTCGAGGCCCTGGGCGGATCGGCGTCGGTGGGGCATGTCGTGCGGCAGCTGCGGATCGGCGCGGCGGTGCTCGACGGGCTGGTGCGACAGGGACTCGCCAGCTTCACGAGCGTCGCGCAGCCGCGCGATCCCTTTGCCGGCGTCTCGGACGCCCCGCCGCCCACGCTCACCGCAGATCAGCGCCGCACCGTGGACGCGATCGCGGCCTCCCCGGGCGACAGTCCCGTGCTGATTCAGGGCGTCACCGGTTCCGGCAAGACGCTGGTCTACCTGGAAGTGCTGCGGCGATCGGTTGAGTCGGGACACGGGGTGATCGTGCTCGTGCCCGAGATCGCCCTCACGCCCCAGACGGTGGCGCGCGTGCGCGGCGTGTTCGGCGATCTGGTCGCGGTGCTCCACTCGGGGCTCTCCGATGGCGAGCGCGCCGACGCCTGGCGGGCGCTGCGTGACGGCTCACGGCGGGTCGCGGTCGGCGCGCGCTCGGCGATCTTCGCGCCGGTGCAGCGGCTCGCCGCCATCGTCGTGGACGAAGAGCACGAGCCGAGCTACAAGCAGGGCAGCGCGCCGCGCTACCACGCGCGCGACGTGGCGGCGGTGCGGGCCCGGTTGGAGGGCGCGCGCCTGGTGCTCGGCAGCGCGACCCCGTCGCTCGAGACGCTGCACTGGGTGGCGGCGGGGTCGGTGCGCCGGTTCATCCTGCCGCGGCGCATCGACGACCGGCCGTTGCCGCCGGTGCAGCTCGTCGATCTGCGCAGCGCCGCCCGCACCTCCGACGCGGGACCGGTACCCTGGAGCGAAACGCTGGACGCCGCGGTTCGGGAGGCCCTGGAGCGACGGGAGCAGGTGATCCTGTTGTTGAACCGCCGCGGCTTCGCGTCGTTTCTGCAGTGCCCGTCGTGTGGCGATGTGCCCGAGTGTCCACGGTGCGCCATCGCGCTCACGTTGCACGCCACCCCGCCCGCGCTGCGGTGTCACTACTGCGGCCACGAGGAGCCGGTCCCAACGGCGTGCCGGCGCTGCGGCCGGGAAACCCAACGGCTGCG
This sequence comes from Gemmatimonadota bacterium, assembly GCA_041497135.1. GTDB lineage: Bacteria > Gemmatimonadota > Gemmatimonadetes > Gemmatimonadales > GWC2-71-9 > DASTHG01. The sequence goes on from JBGQFX010000021.1 coordinate 17,660, forward strand.
CGGCATCGGCACGCAGCAGCTCGAGCATTTCGTCGGCCTGCGCTTTCCCGCGGCGCGCATCGCCCGCATGGATTTCGATACGACCAGCACGAAGTGGGGACACCATCGCATTCTGGAGCGGGTCGGGCGGCGCGAGGTCGACATCCTGCTCGGGACGCAGATGATCGCCAAGGGGCTCGACTTCCCCGCCGTGACGGTGGTCGGTGTGGTGGACGCCGACACGAGCCTGCATTTCCCCGATTTTCGTTCCGCCGAGCGGACGTTTCAGCTCGTGGCCCAGGTGGCCGGCCGGGCGGGGCGCGGGCCGGCAGGGGGCCGGGTGGTGGTGCAAACGCGCGCTCCCGACCACCACGCGCTGCGCGCGGCGGCGGCGCACGACGTGGAAGCATTCGCAGCGGCCGAGCTGCCGCTGCGGGCGCCGCCCCATCCATCGTATCCGCCGCACGTGGGGCTGGTGCGGTTCGTGGCGTTGGGGTCGAGCGAGGCGGCGGCTGCCGCACGCGCGGGTCGCCTGGCGGAGTGGCTGCGGCGCGCCAACGTCGAGCGGCTGGACGCGGCGCTCACGGTGCTCGGGCCCGCGCCGTGTCCAATCCCGCGGCTGCACGGTCGCTGGCGCTGGCACGTGCTGGTGAAAGCGGACGCGCCGCACGCGCTGGGGCGCCTGATGCGGGCGTGGCGGGCGCAGGGTCGCGCGGCGGCGGCCGTCGTGGCGGACCGCGATCCGGTGGCGTTGTTGTAGGGGGCCGGGTAACTTTTTCCGCCGTGAGACGGCCTGCGTTTCGCTACCAGCTGCCCAAGTTCGACCAGCCGCCATTGGCGGGGGCGCCCGAGGCGCGGTTCGCGCCCGCACCGTCGGACGGCGTGCTGCCGGACAATTTCTTCTCGACCACGAACCTTCCGACTTACGTCAAGACGGACGGCGTGTGGCGGCGGCCGCGGCTGCCCCGCATGGACTGTGTCGTCATACGCGAGGCGAGCGGGGACCTCGTGTCCACCGAGCCCCGCAAGGTCACGCGCGGCACGCCGGTCGCCCTCGGCGGCACCGAGGACGGCAGCGAGGGCATTCTCGTCCACGGGGAAGGGTTCCTGGGCGGTGCGCGCAGCGCCAACGAATTCAGTTTCATGCAGACGGAAGTGTCGCGCGAGAGGCCGGTGGACTACGGTGTGCTCGCCGACCTGCTGGGGGAAGAGCGCACGCGCGGCGGGACGATCGTCTGGGTGGTGGGCCCGGCGCTGGTGCATGCCCGGGCGCGCGAGGACCTGATCTGGTTCATCGAGCACGGCTACGTGGGCGCGCTGCTGGGCGGCAACGCGGTCGCGGTGCACGATCTCGAGGCGGCCATTTTCGGCACCACGCTCGGGATGTCGAGCTCGGGCGAGGGGGTGGCGGGCGGCCACGCGCTGCACATGCGCGCCATCAACGCGATCCGCAAAGCCGGGTCGATCCCCGCCGCGGTGGAGCAGGGCATCGTGAACAGCGGGATCATGCACGCGCTGGTCACCCGCAAGGTTCCCTACGTTCTGGCGGGCTCGATCCGCGACGACGGGCCGCTCCCCGGCGTGCTGAGCGACACGCTCGCGGCGCAGGATGCCATGCGCGACGTCACGGCGCGGGCCACCTTCGCGGTGTTCGTGGCGACGGCGCTGCACGCCATCGCCGTCGGCAACATGCTGCCGGCCTTCGTGGACGCCGCGACTCCGGAGGATGTGCGCCCGCTGACCACCATCTGCGTCGACCAGACCGAGTTCGTCGTGAACAAGCTGCGTGACCGCGGCACCCATCAGGCGTTCGGTGTGGTCACCAACGCGCAGGACTTCATGCACGTGCTGCGCTTCTACGTGGAGCGATGGGAACAGGCCCGGATCCAGGCCCCGGCGACGTCGGCGCCCCCCCGCTAGGGGCCGCGGCCCGTCCCGGCCAGGGTCCCGGCTGGGCGAAGCTCGCCGCGGCCGTGGCGCTGCGCGTGCCCCCGGTGGAAATCGAGACCATCTACCTGTTTAGCCCCATCAAGCGGGAAGGGCGCGAATGGGGCACGGCGGTCGTGACGCGGCGGCATCCCGAGGGTCGATTGCTCGTGTACACCGCGCGCTACATGCTGGTGGTCCGCGGCAAGGAGCGGGGGCAGACGCGCATCGAGGTAACAGAAGTCGCGCTGTCGCCGGCGCAGGTCGTGGCAGAGGTCATGCAGGGCACGGCGGAGCGCACCGGCGAATCCGAGCCACCGCTCGCCTACGGTGCGGCGGTGTGGTATGAAGGTTGACGGGACCCGCGCGCTGGCCGCGTTCCGCCGCTATCTGAGCGACCACAGCCTCCCGGCCACGCAGCAGCGGCTCGCCGTGGCGACCGTGGTGCTCGATGCCGCCGATCACTTGTCGGCGGAGGACGTGACGCGCCGCGTGGAGAAGCGGGGGGTGACGGTTGGCCTGGCGACGGTGTACCGCACGCTCGACCTGCTGGTCGCGAGCGGCCTGGTGCAGCAGCGGGACTTCGGCGAAGGGTTCCGGCGCTTCGAGCCCGCGCCGCCGGGCGAGGCGCACGAGCACTGCATCTGCTCTTCGTGCGGTCGCGTGATGGAGTTCTCCAACGACCGGCTGGAGCGCATGATCGCCTTGCTGGCGGAGGAAGCGCAATTCCGCCCGCATCACCATCGCCTGGAGGTCTTCGGCCTGTGCCGGGACTGCCAGCAATCGAACCCACTCACGCGCACGAGGTGACGGCGTGATCGATGCCCAGCAGTTCATCCCCACGCAGGCGTTTCTCACCAAGGGCGTGGGTCGCCACAAGGAGAAGCTCTCCAGTTTCGAGATGGCCCTGCGCGACGCGGGGCTGGCCAGTTTCAATCTGGTGCGCGTGAGCTCGATCTTCCCGCCGCACTGCAAGATGGTGGACCGGGCCAAGGGTGTGAAAATGCTGCATCCGGGACAGATCCTGTTCACCGTGCTCGCGGAGTCCTCCACCAATGAGCCGAGCCGGCTGGTGGCGGCGTCGATCGGACTCGCCATTCCGTCCGATCCGACGCATCACGGCTACATCTCCGAGCATCATAGCTACGGGCAGAGCCGGGATGTGTCCGGCGACTACGCGGAAGATCTCGCGGCCTCGATGCTCGCGACGGTCCTGGACGTGCCGTTCGATCCGGAGCAGGCGTGGGACCAGCGCAAGGAACAATGGATGCTGTCCGGCGAAATCGTCCGCACGCTGAACGTCACCGCCACCGCCGAATGCGGCGACGATGGGCGCTGGACCACGGTGGTGGCGGCTGTGGCTTTTTGTGGATAAGGGGGCGCCGATGAACTTCCTCGGCCTCCCCGAGGCGGACGCGCCATCCTTCGAAGACGCCGGCGTCGTGATCCTGCCGGTGCCGTACGAGGCGACGGTTTCCTACATGGGCGGCACCCGGTTCGGGCCGCGGCGCCTGATCGAAGCCTCGCGCTACATCGAGCTGTACGATCACGAGCTGGACAGCGAGCCACACACGATCGGCGTGCACACGCTGCCGGAGCTGCATCTGTCGGGCGCCGGTCCCGAGCGGGCGCTGGCCGAGCTGCGTGAGGCGTTCGACGCGCTGGTCGCGAGCGACAAGCTCGTGATCATGCTCGGCGGCGAGCATTCGATCTCCGCGCCGCCGATCGAGGCGCACGCGGCGCGACTGGGCACCCGGCGCCTCAGCGTATTGCAGCTCGACGCCCACGGCGACCTGCGCGCCGAGTACGAAGGAACCCCGTTTTCGCACGCCTGCGTCATGTATCGTGTGCATCAGCTCGTGGATCTGGTCCCGGTCGGGATCCGCGCCATCACCGCCCTGGAGCGAGCGCTGATCCGCGCGCGCAAGATTCCGGTGATCTTCGGTCACGAGCTCGATCCGCAGGGCGCGTGGATCGACCGGGCGCTCGCCGCGCTCGGACCCGATGTTTACATCACGATCGACATCGACTTCTTCGATCCGAGCGTGGTTCCCTCGACGGGAACCCCGGAACCGGGCGGCGGCACCTGGTACCCGACGCTCCGTTTGCTGGAGCGGGTGTTCGCCGAGCGTCGCGTCGTCGGCGTGGACGTAGTCGAGCTGGCGCCGATCCCCGGGATCGTGGCGCCGGATTTTCTGGCCGCCAAGCTGGTCTACAAGCTGGTCGCGTACCATCAGCGAGCGCGCGGTGCCCGAAGGAGCTGAGGGCGTCTCGCTGGCCGTCGCGTTCGCGGCCGGCGTATTGAGCTTTCTCTCGCCCTGCGTGCTGCCGTTGATCCCGAGCTACGTCGGGTTCCTCACGGGCATGACCGCGGAGGAGCTGCAGGTGCGACGCGGCACGGCGTTGCTGCACGCGCTGTGGTTCGTGGGCGGCTTCTCGCTGATCTTCGTCGCGCTCGGCGCGTCCGCCTCGGCGCTCGGCGTCGCCCTGCTCGCCTCGCAGCACTGGATCGCCCGCATCGGAGGTGTGCTCGTGATCCTGTTCGGTCTCTACCTGCTCGGGGTGCTGCGCCCGGCGTTCCTGATGCGCGAGCGGCGCGTGCACCTGGCGCGCAAACCGCTCGGCTATCTGGGTTCGTCGGTGGCGGGGGTGGCGTTCGGCGCGGCGTGGACGCCGTGCATCGGACCGATCCTGGGGGGGATCCTGACGCTCGCCGCCACACGGGCCAGCGTCGCACAGGGCACGGCGCTGCTGGGAGTGTATGCCCTCGGGCTCGCGGTCCCGTTCCTACTCACCGCCTTCGCCCTGGACCGGTTCCTGGTATGGTTCCAAAAAGTCCGTCCCTACATCCGATGGGTGGAGCGCGTGGCGGGGGTGTTGCTGATCGTGCTGGGCCTGCTGCTCGTGACCGATCGTTTCACGCTGCTGGCCGGATATCTGCAGAGTCTCACGCCCGAGTTTCTGCGCAGCCGGCTGTAATCGCGACCGCTCGGCGACTGCCTACAGGGTCGGCCGGTCGGGCTTCGAGGGATGTGCGGGGATCGCGCCCGGTTCGAGCCGGCTCGCGAGCTGGCGTGCCGCAACGTGGAGCATTTTGGATTCGTCCGAATCAGGGCGGATGCGGCCGGCGGTGAGATCCTGATCGATGCCGCGGCAGCACTCCGCTGCGCGGCGCATGCGGAACCGGCCGGCGAATCCCTCATAGTCGCTCTCATCAGCCGCCATGATCATTCCCCACAGACGGATCCGGACGTCGTCCACCGCGTTTTTCAGATCGGCGATGCCCGCTTGCGGCAGGTCGTGCGTGTCTTCCAGACGGCTTGCCATCGCCAGGATGGCGCTGCGCACTTCGCCCAGCGGGGCGCGGGAGAGTGGGGCGGTCATCGGCTCGCTTGGTCCGGGTCAGCCGCATGATACGTATCCGCTCGGGCGGCAGCAAGCGTGTTGCCGATCACGAGTGGGGTGCGCAGATTGTCGCCGTTCCGAGCTCTTCCCATTCGAATCCGAGCCGTTCTGGAGGCAGCACATGCTGGATCAATTCAAGAAGTTCATGCTCGAAACGAACGCATTTTCCCTGGCGATCGGGGTCGTCATCGGCGGCGCCGTGGCGAAGCTCGTCGCCGCGCTGGTGGCCGATCTCCTGATGCCGGTCATCTCGCTCATCCTGCCAGGCGGTGGCTGGCGGGAGTTCAGCATCTCGCTGGGTGAAGGGCATGACCCCCTCAAGATCGGGGACTTGCTCGGGACCACGATCGATTTCCTGATCATCGCGATGGTCGTCTACGTGGTCGTTTGCAAACTGCTCAAGATTCAGCCGGCGAAGTAGCCCGGTGCGGGGCCGGACGCGCGCGACCCTCCCGAGCGGCACGGGAGGGTCGCGCGTTTCCGGTTCGCGCATGCACCCAAGGAGCTAGTTCGCCGGTTTCCAGTCGTTAAGTCGCTTTTCATCCTCCCGAGGGATGTTCGGCCGCCACAGCCGCGAGCACCTTCAATATCTGTGCTGGTGTCACCCCCTCGAGGAGAACCTATGAAACGAGCGGTCATGGTTTTGGTCATCGCATTGTGCGCCATGACCCTTGGGCCGCTGACGGCCCAGCAGTCGGTCGGGCCGGCGCCAGCGGCAGGGGTGAATACGGCGCCGGTGAGCGCTCCGAGTACTGCGCTACCGGGACCGCGCCTCCCGCCCGAGTGGCGGCGCTTTGAACCTAGGGTCACCGATACCAGCGTCTCGGAGCGCGCGTCGCTCATGAGCGGCGGCGGCCGCCACACGCTCGTGGTTTCGACGTTGGTGCTAGTGCTCATCGTCGTGATCGTGGTGCTCTTGGTCGTGAAATAAATCCCAAAAGGAGTCTCGTATGCCTATCCTGGCCTGGATCGTCGTCGGAGTTATCGGCGGTTTCATCGGCAGCAAGCTCGTCAACCACCGTGGTGAAGGGCTCGTAGGAGACCTGTTCCTCGGCGTCATCGGCGCCGTCGTGGGAGGCTGGGCCTTCAATCAGTTCGGCCACTCGGGCGTCACCGGCATCAATCTTTACAGCATCCTGGTGTCTGCCATCGGCTCGATTGTCGTCTTGGTGGTATACCACGCACTCAGCGGCCGCCGCATCCGCGCCTAGTACCCCCCCGCGCCTGGGCGCGTCCCGTCTCCCAGCGCCGGAGCGCCGCGCGGTATCCCGGGCAGCGCAACGATCCTCACTGCGCCGGGGTAGCCGAAGAAGCCGCCCCACATCGGACATCCGGTGTGGGGCGCTTTTGGTCTGCACGGGCCATGGGGATTCTTGACACGGGCTGCGCGGGGAGCGCATTTTTTTTGCGTGGCGAGTTCGCATTTGGTGTCCGAGCCACCTCCTCGAACACGGGCTGTGCCATGGCGAAACGCATCCGGGTGCTGGTGATCGACGACAATCGGCTGGTCCGCGATGGGCTCGCGGCCGTGCTCGATGCGCAGCCGGACGTGAAAGTCGTGGCGGTGGCCGAAGACCAGGTCACCGGGCTGCAGCAGCTCCGAGAGCTCACGCCCCACATCGTGCTCGTGGACGCGGCGTTGGACAATGGCGACAGCTATAGCTTCGTGGAAACCCTCCGCAAGACCGTGCCTGGGGTCAAGGTGATCGTGATGGACCTGTTGCCGGCGCCGGAAGACGTGATCGAGTTCGTCCAGGCCGGGGCGAACGGATTCATCATGAAAGACGCGACGATCGAAGATCTCGTGAGCACGATTCGATCGGTCGCGCTGGGAGCGGACGTGGTTCCCCCCGCCTTGACCGGGACGCTGCTGTCTCACATCGTGCAACAGGCGGCGGGTCGTCGTACGCCGGACCTGGTGGAAGCCGTGCGGATGACGAAACGGGAGCGGGAGATCATGAACCTGATCGCCGAGGGCCTGAGCAACAAGGAGATCGCCCAGCGGCTCAGCATCGCGACCTACACCGTCAAGAGCCACGTGCATAACATTCTTGAGAAGCTGGCCCTGCACAGCCGGCTCCAGATCGCGGCGTACACGCACAAGAGCGGGGCTCCCTCCCCCGCGACGTAGTCCCCTCCGACTGAACTGATTGATCCGCAGCCGAGCCCGTGCCTTAAGCGGCGCGGTGCTTCGAACGGGTTGCTGAGCGCGCGGGTTCTTGCGAAGCGCGCCTGCCAGGCTTCGCAAGCGACAACGCAAACCGCGCCGGCCCCCGCAGGGCGAAGTTCGTGTTGAGGTGCTTCAGCTCGGCCTCAATCGCGCGATCGACGTCGTTCAGCTGGCCGGGGTTGTCGGTCACGACCAGGATGTGGGTGATGTTGGTCTCCAGGACGATCCGACCCGTCCACAGGCGTCCCCCGCGCCGCGCCGCCTGCCGTGCGCGGCGGAGCAGGGCCCGGATTTTCCTGAACCGTGGCTCGGGCTGAGGTGGATTGAGCTCATAGGCGTACATCCAGCGCGCATCTGCCCGTCGTCGCTGTCGTTTGGCAACCATCGGGGTTCTCCTCCTTTCCAAGATCGCAAGCTACTCCACGGGTGTTTCGCGGCGCCATCCATCTTGCGAGGGACGCAGACGTGCCAGAAGAGTGAGGCCGAAACGATCCATCCCGCCAGGCTGTCTTTCTGCATCCAAGGAGTTAGTTCGTTTCGCTCCGACCGCACCGGTGCCACCCACCGTTGTTAAGTCGCTCCTCGTCCGGCGGGAGGATGTTCGTGCGGCGCGGGCCTTGGCAGGTCACCAAAGGGTCGTCTCGACACGATCCGAGCGCTCCTGGACCAGGAACACGCGGCAGTGGCGTACCCGGGGAACGGTCGATGACGGCACTGGTCTCGCGGGATGGGTTGTGGCGGCGTTACCGACCAACGATTCAGTCAACGGGAGGAGGGAGACGGACATGTTGCTGCTCTTGGGCGTCGTGCTGGTAGCGGCTTGGCTGCTCGGGTGGGGGGCGTTCCACGTCGCGGGTGGCCTGATTCATCCGCGCCATCGCGGACCGAGAGCGAGCGGAAGATCTCGCGCACGAAGTCTTCATTCGGGTCTCCCGACATCTGCACCGGTTCGACCGGACCAAGCAGTTCTCCATCTGGATTTGCACGATCGCGTCGAACTCGGCCAAGAACGAGCTACGGAGCCGCACTGGGCATCCGGTCCTGTCCCCGAGCATCAAGACGAACCGGCAGGCTAGTGGCCGGTCGCTGGAGGTTTCAGGGGTCGCCGCGGCGGTCGGAAGCTATCGAAGGTGCATCGCGCTAGCTCGCCAGCGCACCATGATCTTCCGTGTTTCGCTTAGGACTGCCGGCTCGTGAACCTGCGGTGTCCGCGAAGCGCGCTCAGATCGATCGCGAGCGCCACCACGAGGCCCCCAACGGGCCACAGCGTCCACGCGCCTCCGAACCAGTGGTGCACGGCCGAGTACCAGAGCAGCGTCGTGGGCAGAAGGAGGAAGCCGATGACGGGCAGGAGCAACGAGGAGAACAAGCCGTCAAACCAGTGAGTGAGATACCAGAGCAGGGCCACCGCGAGTCGCGGCGTCAGGAGGATGAGGACCGCGAGGAGGCAGGGCATGGCGCGCCGGAGCGCTCAGTTGCCCGATCCGCCGCCGGCAGCCGCATTCGCGTAGATCGCGATCTCCACGCGCCGGTTCTGCCGCCGACCGTCATCCGAGTCGTTCGTGGCGATCGGCTCGGTTTCGCCGCGGCCCGCCGTGGAGATGCGGGCGCGATCGACTCCCTCCCCGGTGATAAAATTCGCGGCCGACAGCGCGCGCCGTTCCGACAGATCCATGTTATACACGGTGCTGCCGACCGCGTCGGTGTGGCCCACGATCAGCGTCCGCGTGTTGGGATACTTCGCCAGACTCGCGGCAAACTTGCGCAGATTGTCGCGCGCCGCGGGCGCGAGCTCATCCGAATCGAATGCGAACAGCAGCCCCTCGGGGAAGGTCACCGCAATGCCCTCGCCGATGCGCTGCACCGTGGCCCCGGGGAGGTCGTACGCGAGCTCCTGGGCTTGCTTGTCCATCTGGTGTCCGATCACCGCGCCCGCAGCGCCACCGACGACCGCACCGATGATCGCCCCGCGCACCGTCGAGCCGGTCGCCTTGCCGATGACGGCGCCCGCGACGCCACCCGCACCCGCGCCGACAATCGCGCCCTGTTCCGCCTTGTTCATGGCGCAGCCGGTCACGAGTGATACCAGGGCGGCCAACGTGAGTACGCCGATCAGAGACCGTCTCATGGGGAGTATCCTCTCATTCAGGTGCAGTTCTGCCACAAGGCCGTTTCAACTTCCTGGAGCATGCATCGGTGCACGGCCAGCCGGTATCGCTCGGAGGGATGGAAAGAGACGTACCACGTATGACGAAGGGGCCGTTGCGACACGGCCCCTCGGTCCTCAGGTCTTCATGATCTTTCGACCAGCTCTCCGTTTTTTCACGGGACCGCGTCCCCCAGGCGCCTTCGCCGCACGCCGTTTGGCGGCGGTCATTCTCCCGCCTCTGCTCTTCTTCGCCATTGTTGAGATCTCCTTCTTGCTGTCGATGCACTCCACGGAGACACCTGTCGAGGCCAACCTTCTGCGTGGAGCGACGCCTTGTCAATAGCGTCCCTCCAAAGAGCTAGTCCGTTCGATTCGCATTCGCTCGATAGGCTCCCCCGGCCTCACTAAGTCGTTCTTCATCCCGCTGAGCGATGTTCCCCACGATCCCGCACGCGCAAGTTGTATCTGAGGATACCAGCAGTTCCCAGCCGGCCACCGTCACCGCTGGTCCGGCGCAGCTTGAGACATCCCGGGAGTACCAGTCCAATGTCAGGAACGCCTTTCTTCACAAGTGGCCGGTCCCTCGGCCTGGTGTGGCTCGTCGCCGGCATCGCCGCGAGCGGCTGCGCCATGAACCCGGCCACCGGCGCGAATCAGCTCATGCTGGTCAGCGAGGACCAGGAAATCGCGATGGGGCGGCAGGCCGACACGGCCGTCATCGCGACCATCGGACTGTATCCGGATGCCGCCTGGCAGCGTTACATCCAGCAGTTCGGCGCGCGACTCGCCGCCACCTCCGAGCGTCCCAACCTACCCTGGACGTTCCGGGTGGTGGACGACCCGGCGGTGAACGCCTTCGCCCTCCCCGGCGGCTTCGTCTACGTGACGCGGGGACTACTGACCCACCTGACCTCCGAGGCGGAGTTGGCCTCCGTCGTCGGCCACGAGATCGGCCACGTCACGGCACGGCACACGGCCGCCGAGATGAGCAAACAGCAGCTCATCGGGCTGGGGCTCGCGGCCGGTAGCATGGCGAACGCCCAGGTCGCGAAATACGCGGGCACTGCGAGCCAGGCGCTCGGGATCCTGTACCTCAAGTTTTCCCGCGACGACGAGAGCCAGGCGGACCAGCTCGGCCTGCGCTACATGACCCGTGCCAACTTTGATCCGCGCCAGATGCCCGAGGTGTTCCGGATGCTGGACCGGCTCAGCGCGTCGGAGGGCGGCGCCCGTCTCCCCACATGGCTCGAGACGCACCCCAGCCCGGCGAACCGCGTGGCGGCCATCACCCGGCAGATCGCGGCGCTGCCGCAGGATTTCTCCGGGACGAGCGTCAACCGCGACGCCTACGAACGCCTGCTGGAGGGCCTGGTGTTCGGGCTTAATCCGCGCCAGGGCTATTTCACGGGCAGCCAGTTCTTTCACCCGGATCTGCGCTTCCAGGTGACGTTTCCCAATGGGTGGACCACGAACAACGGGGCCCAAGCGGTGGTCGCGGTCAGCCCGCACGGGGATGCCGTGGTCGAGTTGTCGCAGGAGGCGCCCGAGCAGAGTGCCGACGCGGCCGCCCGCGCCTTCCTGTCGCAGCAAGGGATCACCGGGGGCGCGGCCACCCGCGCGACCCTGAGCGGGCTCTCCACGGAGAGCGCGCGCTTCGCGGCCGCGACCGATAACGGCACGCTGCGCGGCACGGTGCTGTTCGTGGAGCACGGCGGCGGGGTGTACCGCCTCCTGGGCTACGCTCCGGAAGCGCGTTGGCCGACCTATCAGGCGATGGCGGAGCGCACGCTGCAGAGCTTCCAGCGGCTGACCGATCCTGCAGCGCTGAACGCGCAGCCGCAGCGCGTGACCATCGTGCAGATCGGCCAGCGCACCACGATCGAAGCGCTCGTGCGGCAACGGTCCTCGCCCGTTTCCGGCGCGACGCTCGCCCTCATCAATCAGGTCGAGCTGCAGACGCTGCTCGAGTCGGGTCGTCTCGTGAAGTGGGTCGTCGGACAACAGCTCCCCGGACCGACCTCGTCGCGCAACAACCCATGATTGCGCGGCGAAGGCAACAGGCTCTCGCAGGACAATGGAGGCGCATCATGAAACCGAAACACTGGACCCATCTGGTCACGGCGCTGAGTGTCGTGACCCTCGCGGCCTGCCAGCCGTCTGGGCAGGCAGCCGAAAACTCGGCGACCCAGAAGGCCGCGGCGATGTCTCCTTCCCGGACACTCCGCGCGGGGACGCAGTTCTCCATGGCCACGACCGAAACCATCAGCTCGCGCACGGCGAAACCGGGAGACCCGTTCAGCGCGACCGTCGTGGCGGACGTCCTGGATGACGCGGGCCGTGTGGCCATGCCGTCCGGCTCCGTGGTATCCGGGACGATCACCGACGTCAAGTCCGCGTCGAGCCCGAGCAGTTCGGGCACGCTGACCCTGGCGGTGAATAGCGTGACCGTGCGCGGTCGCAGCTATACGATCGAGGCCAGCATCGATTCGCTGGATACCCAGCGCCATGGCCAGGGGGTCTCCGGTGGAGACGTCGCCAAGGTCGGGGCGGGCGCGGCCGCAGGTGCGATCCTGGGCCGGGTCATCGGCAAGAACACCAAGGGCGCGGTGATCGGCGGAATCCTGGGTGGCATCGTGGGCGCCGGCATCGCGGTCCAGTCCAAGGACGCGGACATCATCCTTCCAGCCGGGACGCATGTGCTGGTCACGCTGGCCGGACGGCTGAGCGTCACATGAAGCCGTTAGTCATCGCCGGCATCGTGATCGCCGGACTTGGGGCCTTTGTTCTGCTGAAAGGGCTCAACTACAGCTCCCAGACCAACGTCCTGAAGGTCGGCGACGTTCAGGTCACCGCCGAAGAGAGGCACGCGATTCCCCCGTGGATCGGCGGGGCCGGGATCGTCGGCGGCTTGCTGCTGATCGGCGCCGGGGTCGGGAAGCGTCGTGGAGCGTGAGCGACGCGACCAGCGTCGGTGGCACGTGATCGCGTTCGGGTTCAATGGAGGGCGGATGGGGACGACGGCACTCACGGGGCTGACCGACCCCGCCGCCCTCCAACCGATCACCAACTTGACACGATCGCGAGGAATCCAATGAGACCCACACGATTCATCGCGCCCGGGAGCGCCCCGAGCGGAGATCTCGACACTCCGGCCTACACTCGAGGCCCGACGTCCCTCCCCGAATTCCAGCCGAGCCAGGCGCAGCGGGCCGTTGACCGGGCGGACGCGAGCAACCGCGCGTTCAATCAGCAGTTCTGGGCCACCCTGGCCAGCGAAGCCGGCGGCGTGCCGAACAAAATCGACATGACGCGGTTAGCGCGACGGGTTTCGGGAATCCTGGTGCGGAAGCAGCCGGGCGGCTAGACCGGGCATACAACTGTGGCCACCCGACCCGGCCAGCCGGGCGGCCATGGTACAGCGCGGTTAACGGCCGAACATCAAGCCCAAGGATACGGGCAAGAAGCTGAACGAGGAGCCGCTGGTTTGGACGCTCACGTAGCGCCCTTCCAGGAAGGCGTGCATCGTGCCGATGCCGAACAGAATCCCGCCTCCAAGCCCGAACGCCAGCTTCGATTTTGACGTGCCGCCGGCATCGACGTTGAAAAATCCCAAGCCTCCCAACACATACGGCCGGACCGTGGACGCCCGGTTCCCCAGGTGGTAGAGGAGGTCGCCGGTGGCGCCCGTCAATGTGGTGTTGCCGCTGCCGAACCCGCTCTTGTGAGAGGTCTGCCCGTACATCGCATCGAAACGGGCGTGGATCGGCGATCGCGAGATCGGGAATTGGATCAGCCCTAGCACATGCCAGCCGGCCTTGTCGGCATCACCGTAGTTGCCGGTGGGGAGCGTGAGGCCGCCGCCGACGCCGAATCTGATGCCTTCCGTCGGCTGCGCTTGCGCGCCCAGCCCGGGCGTCGCGCACAGCCCGAGTGCAAGGGCCAGAATCCCCAGTTGAATGCGTTTCATGCGTGCTCCTTCGTGTAGTGAAAAGGGTGAGCGCCCTGTGCACCCCCCTCCCTGAAGGATCATATCGTGACGCGGTGCGGAAGTCTGTCCCTCCGACGAACTACACTCTCTGCACCTTTAGCAGGGTGCTGAAGAATGAACGATCCAAGGCAGTTTGGCCGTCACCGTGGGGCGATCGGCGCTGCACGCCGCCGCTCGCTCACCAGTCGGGCAGGCGTGGTCGACGGATTGCTGCTGATCGTCAGGGTGGGGGGCGGCGTGGCGGGTAGTTAACGCGTCGGCGTATACTTCGAGTAACCACCTAGAGGTCCGTTCCATGTCCAAGAAAGCCGTCGAGGCCGCACAGGCCGCGTTCGCCTCCCAAGGCCCGGCGATCACCTTGGGCGCAGTGGTGCACGAGGGGCAATGCTATCCCGGCCCGATCGTGACCATCCCCCTGGGCATGATGAATCGCCACGGGTTGATCGCCGGGGCGACGGGGACGGGCAAGACCAAGACGTTGCAATTGATGGCTGAGCAGCTCTCCGCGGCGGGCGTCCCCGTCTGCCTCGCCGACATCAAGGGCGACGTGTCGGGGATCGCCGTACCGGGCGAGGCGAACGACAAGATCACGCAGCGCGTCCGCCTCAGCCCCGGCACCAATGCCGCGCGGTGGAGCGAAACAGCCCCCTGGGACATTCGAGAAGATCCTCAAGTCACCGGTGGCACGCAGCGTGGCCAATCAGCTGACGCGCGGGATTCTCGGCGCGCTGCTGGGGAGCGGGCGCCGCCGGTCGGGCTGGTAGGAGCGGGCCGCCAATTTCACTTCGTCTGGAGGAACCGATGATTCGCCATAACCTGATCGCATATCGCTGGATCGTGCCGTCGCTGGTCCTCGGCCTGATGACGTGGGGCGCCTGCGCCAAGGGCGAGCAAGCGGCGCAGCAGAGCGCCGATTCCGCGGCCCGAAACCTCACCCTGGCGCCGAGCGATTCCTCCGCGCCGATGCACGACGTGCCCGTCACACCACCGCCGCCGCCGGCCGCCGCGCCGGCATCCCCGCCGCCTTCGCGCCCGCCGGCGGCCAAACCCAAGCCGGCGCCCGCCAGGCCCGCCGTGCCGGCCACCCGCACGGCCGCCGTCGGGACGTTCATCGACCTGGCCGTCCTGGACACCCTGTCGTCGCACAGCACGAAGGCGGGTGATTCCTTCACGGCGTCGGTGGTGGATGACGTCAAGGATGCGCAGGGACGCATCGTGATCCCCGCCGGGTCGGCCGTGCACGGCACGGTGTCGGCGGTGAAGCCGGCGCCCAACCCCAGCACGGCGGGCACGTTGACCCTGACGCTCAACACGGTCACCGTGCGCGGCACGGATTATCCGATCGAGGCGCGCATCGATTCGCTCGAGACCGTCCGGCAGGGGCGGGGCGTCACGGGTGGGGACGTGGCCAAGGTTGGGGCTGGAGCGGCCGCCGGCGCGATCCTGGGTCGGATCATCGGGAAGAACACCAAGGGCGCCGTGATCGGCGGTGTGGTGGGCGCGGTGGTGGGCACGGGCGTGGCGACGAGCAGCAAGGATTCGGACATCGTGCTGCCGAAGGGCGCGCACATCAACGCGTCGCTCTCGGCGGCGCTGACGGTGAAGGCCGGCTAATAGCCCGCCGCCGAGCCTCCCGAGCGCGGGTCCGCCACCCCGATCCATCCGGTGGGCCCGCGCTCGATCGCCATCACCAACCCCTTGTAGCCCCATTCGCGCACGCCGTACCCCATGGCGCGCAGCGAGTCCATCACGCTGGAGGCGAACCCGCCCATCTCGAGCGACACGCTGTCGGGAAGCGCTTGATGGTGCAGCCGCGGCGCCGCCACGGCATCCGCCAGACTGAGATGGTGGTCGATCACGTTGCTGATCACGTGATACACGACGGTGATGATGCGCGGGCCACCCGGCGATCCTATCACCAGGAACAACGCCCCCTGCGGGTCGAGCACGATGGTGGGCGTCATGGCGGAAAGCATGCGCTTGCCCGGGGCGATCGCGTTGGCCTCGCCCTGGACCAGGCCGTACAGGTTCGGTTTCCCCGGCGCCGACGCGAAGTCGTCCATTTCGTCGTTGAGCAGGAAGCCGGCGCCCGTGACCGTGACCGCGCTGCCGAAGCCGTCGTTCAGGGTCGTGGTGACGGCGACGGCGTTGCCCTGGGCGTCGACGATCGAATAGTGCGTCGTGTTGCAGCCGCCCTCCGCGCCGCTCGTGAACCGTGGGGTGGGGTGGCGTGATCCGGCGCGATTTGGCCGCGCAGCTCTGCCGCGTAGGACTTGGAGAGCAGGCGCTCCAGTGGCATCTGTACGAAGTCGGGGTCGCCCAGCCAGTGGTTGCGGTCCATGAAGGCGCGCCGCATCGCTTCCGCCTCGAGATGCAGCAGGGCGGCGCTGCCGAACGGCGGCAACGAGTCGTAACCCTCCATGACGTTGAGGATTTCCCCGAGCGTCACCCCACCGGAGCTGGCGGGCGGCATCGAATAGACGGTGTACCCGCGGTAGCCGAATTTGATGGGCGTGCGCCACCTGGGCGTGTACGCGGCCAGGTCGGCTTTGGTGATGAGCCCGTGACCACGCTCGATCTCGGCCACGATCAGATCCGCGATCTGCCCGTGGTAAAAGACGTCGGGCCCGGAATCGGCCAGCAGGCGCAACGTGCGCGCCAGGTCGGGTTGCCGGAACGTGGTGCCGGCCGCCGGGGCGTGCCCATCCACCAGGAACTGGGCGGCAGACGCGGGAAAGCGGGCCAACCGCTCTGCGTCATCGGCGATCGAATGGCTGCGCGGTTCGTCCAGCACGTGACCTTCGGCCAGCGCGATGGCCGGTGCCACGAGCGTGGCCCAGGGCAAGCGCCCGAAGCGCTTCCAGGCCGCGTATAGGCCCGCCACGCTGCCGGGCACGCCGGCGGCCAGGTGCCCAATGAGGCTGGCGGACGTGGGATTCCCCACAGAATCCAGATACATGTCGCGGGTCGCGCCGAGCGGCGCCGTCTCGCGGTAGTCGAGGGCCTGGACGACCCCCGCGGTGTCGCGGTACACGATGAACCCGCCGCCACCCAGGTTCCCGGCGTCCGGAAGGACGGCGGCCTGGGCGAAGCCCACGGCCACGGCGGCATCGATGGCGTCGCCGCCCTGCTCGAGAATGCGCCGGCCGACCAGCGTGGCGAGTGGGTGCCCCGTCACGACCATGGCGTGGGGCGCGGTGACGGAAACCACGCGATCCGCCATGCGCCATGTGGGTGGCCAGGCTGGGCGAGCGGTCGGGACGGGATGGGAGGCGCTTGCGGTGGGATGATGGCAAGCGGCGAGCAGGGTGAGCGTGAGGAGCCGGGCAGTGCGCATGACCAATTTTGCACGCTCACCGGTCGCAGGGTCAACGTCTCGCATCCGGAACTCGTCCAACCGTGATCTGGCGGCGTATGCGTGGGACGCCATCTTCAAGAGCGTCTGCGTGCCCCGCACTCAAATCCGCTGGAGACTAAACGTGTTCGACATTGTCGGAGTTGGAGCCCTGGTGGTGCTCGCCGCGCTGTTCGGATGGCTCGCCCTGCGCGCCCGGCGCGCCACACACGCGCCCGTGAAATGGGGAGGGCTTGCTCTATCCGGCCTGCTCGCAGTGGTTTGCTCGGCGGCGCTCGTCGTCGCGCTGGTCGGGTTCTACAAGCTCAGCTACCCACCCTACCGCTATCCCGTGTCGGACCTCAAGGTGGCCGGCACGCCGGAGCAGTTGGCTCGCGGTACGAAATTCATCGTCTTCTGCGCCGCGTGCCATGGACCGGCGGGGAATCCGCCCCTGGCAGGTCAGGATTTTTCCAAGGGGGGCCCGCCGATCGGCACTCTGTACGCGCCGAACCTCACCCCCGCGGGCGAAATCAATGGTTGGTCCGACGGTGAAATCATCCGCGCCATTCGCGGTGGGGTGCATCAGAGCGGGCGCCCGCTGCTCATCATGCCATCGGAGATCCTTCGCAACCTGAGCGACGTGGACGTCCAGGCCATCGTCACGGCGTTGCGTGCCCAGCCGGCGTCGGCAACCGCCTCACCGCCGACCAGGCTGAACGTGCTGGGCGCGCTGTTCGTCGGGGCGGGCCTGTTTCCCACCAGCGCCCAGCGGCCGATCACGACCCCCGTCGTCGCGCCGGCGGAGGACACGTCGGCCGAGTACGGCCACTACCTGGTGTCGATCCTCGGGTGCCAGCTGTGCCATGGCGAGCACCTGACCGGCGGCACCGGTGGGAAGATGGGTCCACCTCAGGGGCCCGACCTCACGCACCTGGTGCCGCGGTGGAGCGAAGCGGATTTCGCCCGCACGCTGCGCACGGGCGTCGATCCTGTCCAGCACACGCTCGCCGAAACGATGCCGTGGAAGCTGTATTCGGCCTTTGCCAGTGACGACGATCTCAAGGCCATCCATGCGTACCTGCATGGCTTGAGCCCGATTGCGCCGTCGTCCAAGTAGGCTGACTGCACTGCCACCTGCCCTCGACCTGGTCGCGCAGTTCGGCGATATCGACATCTACCTGTTCGACCAGCTGCTGCGCGGCCGGATCAGGCCCGCCATGCGGGTGCTCGACGCCGGTTGCGGATCGGGACGGAATCTCGTCTACCTGATGCGTGTCGGGACCGAGGTGTTCGGCGTAGACGGCGACGCTCACGCGGTGGAAGCGGTTCGTCGCCTTGCCGCGGCGCTTGCGCCCCGGCTGCCGGTCGAGAACTTCCGGGTTGAGCCGGTCGACGCGATGACGTTTCCCGATGCGTTCGCCGACGTCGTGGTGAGCAGTGCGGTACTGCATTTCGCCCGGGACGACGCGCAGTTCACGGCTATGCTCCACGGCATGTGGCGGGTGCTCCGGCCGGGCGGCCTCTTCTTCTGCCGCCTCGCCTCGACTATCGGAATGGAAGCGCGGATGCGCCGCATTGCGGGCCGACGGTTCGCGCAGCCGGACGGCTCGGAGCGCTACCTTGTCGACGAGGCGATGCTGCTGGATCTCACCGTCCAGTTGGGTGGGGAGTTGGTTGATCCAATCAAGACAACGATCGTGCAGGACCAGCGTTGTATGACAACGTGGGTGCTGCGCAAAGCCGCCCGACCATGACACCGGACCACCGATCACCGCATGACTGACGCGCCATCGTGGCGTGTCGGTTCCTGCCACGCTACAGAACCAGCGCGCTGCGCTCGCTTTCGGCGCGGCGACCCAGGAATTCACCGATCGGCGCCAGCGTCTCGATGTGATCGCACAGAATCTTGAAGGTCGCGAGCATCGGCACCGCGATGAACGCGCCGGGGATGCCCCAGATCCAGAACCAGAAGGCGAGGCTCACGAACAGGGCTACGGGGTTGAGCGCCAGGCGATGACCCAACAGCAGCGGGCTCACGATGTTGGCTTGCACGACATTGATGAGGAGGAACGTCGCTGGAATTAGGAGACCCCGTCCCACGTCGTCGAAGGTGGCCAGTCCCGCGACGGTGAGTATGACGGTCATCGTGATGGCGCCCAGATACGGAATGAACTCGAGCAGGGCCACGAGTACCCCCCACAACGGCGCGTTCGGCATGCCGAGCAGGTACATGGCGCCCGTGACCACGAGGCCTTCGACGACGTTGACCATGGCCGCCGTGACGAGGTAGGTCGAGATGGACGCTTCGGTGGCCCGCGCGATCTCAACCGCCTTCCGCCGGTCGCGCACCTTGGGAAGCATGTGGACCAGCTTCTGCAGGAACAGGTCCCCGGCCGCGAGCAGGAAATAGAGCAGGATCAGCACTTCAAGCGCGCCGGCCAGAAACCGCTGCGTAGAGCCGAACATGCGGGACACGATGCTCGGCCCCCGCACCACGACCTCCGGCGGCCCTTGCGCCCCGGCGACACCTCCGGCCGCGCTTTCCACCTGTTGGGCGCTCTTGGTCACCCGTTGCAACGGCCGCAGCAGTCGGCGCAGCCGCGTCTGCGCCGTCGCCACCGTTTCGGGCGAGTTTTCCGCCCAGCTTTGCACCGGACCCGAGAGCCCGTACACCGCGAGTCCACCCACGCCGACGAGGGCGGCAATGACCAGGGCGGCGCCGAGGGGCAGTGGGAGGTGGAGGCGCGCCAGCGCGCGCACCGCCGGGCTGAAGAGAAATTCGAGCAGCAGGGCGAACGCGATCGGAAGCAGGAACGCGCGGGCGAAGTAGAGTGTGTAGAACAACGCCAGCACGGTCAGCACCGTGATCCCGAAGGACCGGCCGTTCGCTGGAGTCGTGGGTCCACTCATGCGACGACTATACGCTTCGCGTCGCGGGGTGTCACGGGCTAGTTTAGCCGCCACGCATGGCCACGCCGCCACCCTACCGCGACTCCCGCCTCACCGAGCAGCGCAACCCGCGCACCGAAGGCATCGACACGGCCTCGAGCCTCGAGATCGTGGACCTGCTCCACGCCGAGGACGCCCGCGTGCCCCAGGCGGTGCACGCGGTGCGCGAAGCGATCGCGCGGGCGATCGACCTCGTCGTCGCCGCGTTCCAGTCCGGCGGGCGACTCGTCTACGTCGGTGCCGGCACGTCGGGCCGGCTCGGCGTGCTGGACGCCGCCGAATGTCCGCCCACGTTCGGGACGCCGCCGGAGCTGGTCGTGGGGATCATCGCGGGAGGCTACGCGGCCCTCGTGAAGAGCGCCGAAGGCGCCGAGGACGACGTCAACGCGGGGATGGCGGCGATGGACACGGCGCGCGTGAGCCAGGCGGATGTCGTGGTCGGGATCGCGGCCAGCGGCACGACGCCGTACGTGCGCGCCGCGCTGTCCCGGGCCCAGACGATCGGTGCCAAGACGGTCATCGTTTCCTGCTCACCGCCGCCCACGCTGCTCGCCGACACCTGCGACGCGGTGATCGTCCCCGCGGTCGGCCCCGAGGCGCTGACCGGGTCGACGCGCCTCAAGGCCGGGACCGCGACCAAGCTGGTGCTGAACGCCATCAGCACCGGGGCCATGATCCGGACCGGTCGCGCCTTCGGCAATCTGATGGTGGATCTGATGTCGTTGAGCGACAAGCTGCGCGACCGCGGCGAGCGCATCGTGATGGAGGCGTGCGGTGTGGATCGCGCACGGGCGCGGGAGGCGATCGAGGCGGCGGGCGGCAGCGTGAAGCTTGCGATCGTCATGGTGAAAGCCGGGGTCGGTAAGGAGGCCGCGGCGCTCAAACTCGGGCAATCGGGTGGTCTCGTGCGTCGCGCCGTGGGCGATCCGCCGCCGGTTCGATGACCGAGCACCTGGCAGTCGGATTGATGTCGGGCACGTCGCTGGACGGTGTGTCGGCGGCGCTGGTCCGGCTCGACGCTGATCCGCCGGCGGCACGGCTGGTGGCGTTTCGCCAGGAGCCCTACGCGGCGACCGAGCGCGGTCAGATCATCGATGCCATCGCCCGCGGCGGGGTGAAAGATCTGGCGCTGTTGCACGTGGCGTTGGCCGAGCGGTTCGCGGGCGCCGCGTTGCAGCTTCTGGCGGGGGCGAAGCTGTCGCCACGGGATCTTTCCTTCGTCGCGTCACACGGTCAGACCGTCTGGCACGAGCCCGGACGGGCCACGCTGCAGCTGGGCGATCCCGCCGTGCTGGCCGAGCGGCTCGGTGTGCGGGTGGTCAGCGACTTCCGCTCGCGCGACGTGGCGGCGGGCGGGCAGGGCGCGCCGCTCGTCCCGCTCGCCGACGTGATGCTGTTCGGCCATCCCGAGCGGGGCCGGCTGCTCTTGAACCTCGGCGGCATGGCGAACGTCACCTGGGTCCCGCGCCGCGGCGTCATCGATGGGGCGCTCGCCTTCGACACCGGCCCGGGCGTCGCGGTGATCGACGCCGTGACCCGCCGGGTCGATCCGGACGCGCCCTACGATCGAGACGGCGAGCGGGCGCGGCGCGGGCGCGTGTCTGCCGAAGCGCTTACCCAGCTCCTGGCCGATCCGTTCTTCGCGCAGGCGCCGCCCAAGAGCACCGGACGCGAGCGGTTCGGCATCGCGTTCGCCGAGCGTCTGATCGAGCAGGTGGCCGGCTCGGACAACGACGCCGTCGCGACGGCGACCGCGCTCACGGTCGAATCGATCGCCCGGGCACTGGAGCGCTGGACGCCTGCGGGCCCGGAGGACGAGCTCGTGATCTCGGGCGGCGGCGCGCGCAATCCCGTGCTGGTGGAGCAGCTCGCCGCGCGGCTGCTGCCGCGACCGGTGCTGCCGTTCGATCAATTGTTCTTCGATGGTGAGGCGAAGGAGGCGGTGGCGTTCGCGTTTCTGGGGCTGCTGACGCTCCTGGGTCGGCCCGGCAACCTTCCGGCGGCGACGGGGGCGCGAGGACCTCGGATTCTGGGGCACGTGACCCCAGCGTAGACCCCGCTAGTTCTACCGCACCCCAATTCTCGCCAAGTAGTCGCTCACCTGACTCACCGGAACGGAGAGGATGATCTTCCCGTTCGATTCCTGCACGCCGCCGTACAGCACGGCCACCACGCGGCCGTCGTGGTCGAAAATCGGGCTGCCCGACGAGCCCGGCGCGCCATACCCATCCACCTGGACCACGCTGGCGAGCACCTTGCTCACGGTGCCGACGGTGAGCGTGGGAGACGCCACGACATCGAGGCCGCTGCCTTCCATCGGCAGATCGAGTCCCAGCGGATAGCCGATGATCGCGACCGGATCGCCGCGTTCCAGGCTGCGCGGGTTGCGCTGCAGGCCGAACACCCGCGGCGTCCCACCGCGGACGTCGACTTTCAGGACGCCGACGTCGGCGCCGTCGGAGACGCCCACGTAGCGGCCGGGGAACCACTGGTTGGAGCCGGAGAATTTCACGGCGATGCGGCGCGGCGTCCGGTCCCCGTTGACACCCGTGAGCACGTGCTTGTTGGTGACCAGCGTGCCCTGAGAGTCGACCGCAAAGGCGGTGCCGCTGAACCGCTCCGACTCGGAGAACTCCACCAGCACCAGCGCCACCGCGTTCTGATTGCGCGCCGAGATGCCGCGATAGTCGACCGCGCTCGCGCCCGCGATCTGCTGCTGGCGCTGCTGAGCCGCTTCGATCTGCGCCCGCAACCGCGACACCGTCCCGGGGTCGCTGCCGGCGCTGGCCAGCTCCTGGCGCAGCCGCTCGATCTCGGCGACCGAGTGCTGATTGGCCTCACGCAGACCTTCGACCTCGGACTGGAACTGCCGCGCGGTGCGCTGCGCCTGCTCGGCCACGCTGTCGGCCCAGGCGCGGATGCGGTCCATCTCGGCCCGCCGGTCGTGGCTTTGCTTCCACGTGACCACCAAGAACAGGGCCATGGCCACGACCAACGCCCCGAGCAGGATCTTCGTCGTGCGGCGCAGCTCGCGCGTCTGACGCGCCACTTCCACCGCGATCCGGACGGCGGTACTCGAGCGCGCCGGTCTGGGCGGCGCAGTGGCGGCCGGTACCATTTGCTTCGGCTGCGACAACCGCCCGGCGGCCGCCTCGGCGGTTTCGGTGGAAGCCGCCTCGCCGTCGTCGGGGAGCAGATGGAACTCGAGCGCGGGGCCCTTGGCGCCGAATCCGATCACGTCGCCGTCGGCGAGCAGGCAGTCCGCCTCGAGCCGCTTGCCGTTGACGTACGTGCCGTTCTTCGAGCCGAGGTCCTGCAGCACGAATCCGTCGGGCTTGGTGATGATCGCCGCGTGACGCGATGAGACGTCCAGGTCGCGCTCGGCGTCGAAGCGGACATCGGAGAGCGGGTGGCGACCGAGACCCAGGTAGGCTTTGCGGAAGGTTTCGACCTGTCCGGCGCGGGCGCCGGACAGAAACTTGAACTGTGCCCTCACGGGCGCGGGCACCCGGAGCGGTCGAAGTCCCGATCCACGCTGTCCACCGAAGCGTCCAGCGTCTGATCTCTCGATTGGCGGGTCGGGTCGAGCGGCGCGGCCCGTCGCTTCCCGACGCTGTAGGCCACCCAGAGCGCTTCCACGTCCGCGAGCCCCTGGGCCAGCACGGGGCAGTCGACTTGGTGCGACGCGAACTGCCGCACGCGGTCTCCATACCCGCGCACCGCCAGCGTCACCGAATCGGCGACGCGATCCAGCACGACGAGCGCGGAATCGGGCGGCGCGGGCGCCGCGGCGAGGGCGGGGGCGGGCGCGTTGGCCGTCGACCGGCCGCGCACGAATTGCCACCCCAGGGCGCCGACCGCGAGTACCCCGATGCCCAGCAGGGCGAGACGCTTCGCGCGATCCGGTTTCGCCCGCCGGGCCTGTCTGGCCTGGTTGGGCGGTTTCTGCTTCGCGGGCACGGGTGGCTTGCTGCCGCGATACACCGGCACCGGATCGGTGCTCGCCTCGGTGTCGATCAGCGGGAACGGCTGGTGGCCGACTTCATCCGTGCGGGCGGTGGCTTGCAACCCGTCGCCGTCGCATCGGGCCATGAGCACGGTGATGTTGTCGGGGCCGCCGCGGTCGTTCGCCATGGCGACGAGCCGGTCGCAGGCCGTGCGCAGGTCGCCGCCGGCCGCCTCACGCGCGATTTCCTCCTTCTTCACCTGGCCCGAGAGGCCGTCGGAGCACAGCACCAGGATGTCGCCGCGCCGGATCTCCTGGTGGGTGAGATCCACCTTGATCTTGGGATCGGGCCCGAGCGCCTGCAGGATGATGTTGCGCCGCTCACTGTGGGCCGCCTCTTCCTCGGTCAGCTCGCCCGCTTCCACCAGGCGCTGCATCAACGATTGATCCTTGGTCAACTGATAGGCCTCGCCGCCGCGCACGAGATACGCCCGACTGTCGCCGACCTGGGTGACGTAGAGGTGCTCGCCCAGAATCCCGACGCAGGTGGTGGTGGTGCCCATGCCGCGGTTCTCGGGATGCGACTTGGCGTAGCCGTGGATTTCGAGGTTGGCGGTTTCGACGGCTTCTTTGAGACGGAAAGCGAAACGCTGGCCCGTCACCTCGGGCTCTTGCAGCCAGGCGGCGACGAGCTGGTTGTAAATGGTGGACGTGGCCATCTCGCTCGCCAGCTCGCCGGCCGCCGCGCCCCCCATGCCGTCGGCGACCACGAGCAGCAACCCGCGCTCGCCCAGGTCGTACTCGCGCTCACCGGCCGACAGGGTGGAGTCTTTGCGCGTCAGGTCCGCCACGAGGAAGTTGTCCTCGTTGTGATCCCGGGTCTTGCCGACATCGGTCTGGCCGGAGACCCGGATCTTGATCGGTTTGGCGCGTCCGAACATGGGTCTAGGGCTGTGAGTTCGGGTGGTCGACGACGTCTTTGCAGGACGTCAGCGCACTGTTGAGGCCCAATCCAATGTGAGCCCAGCGGAGCGCGGCCGCATTGTTCCCCAGGGTCCGCTCCGCCTGGGCGATCATGCACGCCGCGAAGGCCTTGTCGCCGGTGGTCACTCCCGACGCGTTATAGACCAGCGTCGCCGAGTCCACGATGACGCGAGGTGGACGATCGATCAGCGCGTCGAGAATGTCCGACGCGTTTGCCGGGTTGATCCCGGCTCCACCCGTGCCCGAGAGCGGAGTGGGGATCGTGCGAATGGAATCGGACCCACCGGGTCGGCCCGTCAGACGGGATTGCTGCTGCACCTGGCCACTCCGATGCGTCGTATCGGGCGGCGGCACGATCGCCGTCTTGGTCGATTCCGGCAGCGCCGCCAGGCGGGTCGAGTCGCCCGGCCCGGCGGTCCTCGCGCCGCCCAACAGCATATAGCCGCCGCCCGCCGCGCCGAGCACGAGCACTACGCCCGCCACGATCGGGATCAGCGAGCGCTTCATTCCGGGTCGCCGCACCGACGCGCGCGCCTTCGTCTGCTTCGAGTCGAGCAGCTGGGTGCGATCTCCCATGTCGGTGCGCGTCGACGGCGTCGCGGCGCCGCGCGTGGGGCGCCGCAGCTGGACCACGCCCACCACGTCCTCGGCGAACTTGGCGACCGTCTGATAGCGCTCGGCGGGCGTGCGCACCAGCGCCGCGTCCAGCACTTCCTGCAGCCCGCTGGGAAAGACGAGATCGGGACGCGTCGGTCCCAGCTTGGCCGGGTCGTCGGTGAGCCGCTTGATCATCGTTTCCTGGACGGTCTCGGCCTGGAACGGCAGTTGACCCGTCAGCATCCGGAAGTACACGAGCCCGAGCGAGTACAGGTCGCTGCGGCCGTCGACTTTGTCGCCGGAGAGCTGCTCCGGGCTCATGAACTCGGGTGTACCCACGACGAGCCCGGTCTTGGTGACCTTCTGGCCCGTTTCGTCGCCGCCCACGGCTTTGGCGATGCCGAAATCCACGACCTTCACCTGGTCCGAGCCGTCGCGGCTGCGCGCGATCATGATATTGTCGGGCTTCAGATCGCGGTGCACGATGCCCAGATCGTGGGCCGCCTGGAGCGCGTCGGCGGTCTGCTTGAAGATGGCCGTCGCCCGGGCCGGGGGCAGCGCACCTTCCCGGTTGAGCAGCTCCGTGAGCGGCTCGCCTTCCACGAACTCCATGGCGAGGTAGATCAGCCCGTCGGGCGTCTCGCCGAAATCATACACGGCGCACACGTTGGGATGGGTGATGCGGCTTGCGTTCGCGGCCTCACGGTTGAACCGCGCCACCGCGTCGGGATCGTGCACCATCGACGGGCTCATCACCTTGATGGCGCTGCGCCGTCCCATCTTCACGTGCTCGGCCAGATACACCTGGCCCATGCCGCCCTCGCCCAGCTTCTTGATCACATGGTAGCGGTCCGCGATCACCTGACCGACGAGACTCGTCGCCGGCGCGGCGCCACGCAGCGTGGTGCCGTCGTCCTGGCAGAATCGAATTTCGTCCGGGTATTCCCGGGAGCAGACCGGGCAGACCTTCACGGGATCTCGACGCGCAGCAGCTTGTCTCCCACGAGGAGCCGGGAGCCGGTCTTGAGCGGGATCGCGCCGCGCGCGGCCACCGCCACGCCGTTGCGGCTGCCGGCGTCGAGGGCCACGAAGTCGGCGTCCTCGGAGCGGATCAGGGCGTGCTGCGCGCTCATCGAGGGGTCGTATGGGAAGAGCCAGTCGCCGCGCTCCCGCCCGACGTGCAGGTCGCGCCCCGGGGAGAGCTGAATCACGTCGCGGGAGCTGCCGTCGGCCCGCAGCTGCGTGAGCGACGCGATGTCGGCGGCCGGCGTCATGCTGCCCATGCGCTTGGTGGCGTCCACTTCCGGGGCGAACGGCCCGGGGTAGCCCAGGCGCCGGAACTTGATCAGCTGCGACCCGATCAGCAGCAGGTCGCCGTCGACGAGGCGGTGCGGCTCCTCGAGGAACACCCACGTGCCGTTGCGACTCCCCAAGTCCCGCACCACCAGCCCGTTGTCTTCCCAGGAGAGCTTGCTGTGCAGCGGAGACAAGAACGGATCGTCCGTAAAGCGGATATCGCCCTCGTCGCGACCAATGGTGGTGTCCTGCTGCCGGGTCTCATGGGTCTGCAGCTCGCGACCGGTTTCGTCCAGCAACACCAAACGCACCAGGAACTCGGTGCGCGGGGCGGGCCGGCTGGAAGGCCGGGACAGGCTCGAGTCGATCGTGGCGCCGCAGACGGCGCAGAACCTGGTCCCCGTCGTGAGCGGCGAGCCGCAGCGGGCGCAGGCCGGACCGGAGCCCGGCGCCGAGAGCCGGCGACCGCAGTGGGGACAATACGGGAGCACACGAGCGATGGCCCCGCCGCAGAAGGGGCAGGGGTTGTCCGACGCTTGGGAGTGTGGCGGAGATGACGGCATTTCGGCCTCACCGGGGGCGCCCACGGCCGGTACGGGTGTCGGGATGGCCTTCTTGGCCGCTGCCGCCGTCCTGGACAGCGGCTTGCCGCAATCCATGCAAAACAGCGCGCCCGGGTCGTTGGCGCGGCCACAATAGGCACAGGTGGTCACGGGCGGCGCATCTCCTATAGGGCGCAGAAGTTATGACATGCCAATCTATTGCGCAAATTGGCGGGTCGAAAGGGGCGTCGATAACTTCGCGTCTCATGCGACTGCTGCTGTGGTGCGCTGTCCTCGCCGTAATGGCCTGCGCGACCGGTCGCACGACGATCGGCCCACCGGTTCCGCAAGCCGTCGACTCGATGGTGCGTGCGGGACCGATCCGCATCAGCGTTGTGTATCCCGGCCCCACCGATCTCGTGCAGGCTACGGACAGCACGTTTCTGTTCGGCGCCGTTGGACGCGGCGACGCGACGCTGACCGTGAATGGCGCGCTGGTTCCCGTGCTTGGCAACGGGGCGTGGATCGCTTGGGTCCCGCTACCGGACGACACCGCCGCCGACTTCGCGCTCGTCGCCGCCCTCCCCGGCGACACGCAGCTGGTGACGCTCCATGCACGACTCGCGCCGCGCTTCCACCGGCCGGACTCGTCCGTCGTCTGGATCGATACGTCGAGCTTCGAGCCCCGCGGGGCGTTGCGCTGGCCCACGGGCGAGGGCGTGCGGCTGGCCGTCCGCGCCGCGCCGGGCGCCGGTGTGCGCCTGGTCACGCCCGGGGGCAGCGTCATTCCGCTCGTCCCGGACACGCTACCCGGTGAGCCCTCCTGGGGCATTCGTGCGTTCGGTGTGGACTCGGCGACGTACCGGCGGCCGCCGCCCGACGATCGATACGTCGGCTGGCTTTCGGCGGAGCCGATGTGCCCCGATTCGCTCGACTCGGCGCCCTGCGCCACGCTCGAGGTCGCCAACGGCGCGGACACCGCGCGAGCGGTGTGGCCGTTGCGCCTCGCGACGCTCGATGCCGCGCGGCCCCAGGTCGTCATGCTCGATGACGACACGGCCCATACCGGTACGACCGACTCCCTGACGGTGGGTAAGGCGGTCCCCGGCGGCACCTACCACTGGTTTTTCCCCACCGGGACGACCGCGGTGCTGTCGGGACAATGGAACGACCAGGTCCGCTTGGCGTTGTCGCGCGGGGCCGTGGCGTGGGTGAATCTCGCCGACGTGCAGCCGCTGCCACCCGGCACGCCGCCCCCGGGGGGCGTAGTCGGCTCGGTCCGCCTGCACGCCGGGCCGTTGTCGGTCACATTGCGGGTGCCGTTGCCCGCGCGGCTCCCGTTTCGCGTGGAAGAAGGCGATCGCTCGCTGACGCTGCGTCTCTACGGCGCCGCCTCCGACGTCAACTGGATGCAGTACGGCGGCACCGATCCCCTGGTCCGATGGATGAGCTACCGCCAGGAGGCCGCCGACGAGCTGACGATCACGCTCGAGCTGTCGCAGCGCGTGTGGGGCTATCGCACCCGATTCGACGGACGCGACCTGCTGCTCGAAGTGCGCCGCCCGCCGGCGATCGACCCGCGCCACCCGCTGCGCGGTCACGTCATCGTGCTCGATCCGGGCCACCCGCCGCTCGGGGCCACGGGACCGACGGGACTGTGGGAGCCGGTCGCCACGCTCGCCGTGGCGCAGCAAGCGCGCCGCCTGCTCGAGCGGGCCGGGGCGACGGTCTGGCTCACGCGCACCGACTCGACCCCGATCGATCTCTATCCCCGGACTCACTTCGCCGAGCAGCACGACGCCGACGTGCTGATCTCGATCCACGCCAACGCGCTGCCCGACGGGGTGAACCCGTTCGTCAACAACGGGACCAGCGTCTACTACTTCCATCCGCGCAGCGCCGACCTGGCACGCGCGCTCGATCGCGCGCTCGTCTCCGAGCTGGGCCTGCGGGACCTGGGGATGGGACGAGGCGACTACGCGCTGGTCCGGCCGACTTGGATGCCGGCGGCTCTCACCGAGGGCGCGTTCATCATGATGCCCGATCAGGAGCGGCTGCTCGCCGGCGCGGTGGGGCAGTGGCGTTACGCCCGCGGCATCGTGGCCGGCGTCGAGGCGTTTCTGCGCGGGCGCGCGCGGGACCCGTGAGCTTCCGGTAAGTTGCCACCTATCGCGCCCGTCCATAAGTTACCGCGGTTCCCCCCGGAGATGTGATGTACTGTCCGCATTGCGGCGTCCAGAACGACGAGACCTACAAGTTCTGCAAGACCTGCGGCGCTGATCTGTCGGCTACCATTCCCCTGAGCGCCGCCAAAGAGGAGCCGCAGGAGCCCTCCGAGGTGGATCTGGTGCGCAACGAGCTGAACGAGGAGTACGAGATCCTCGAGGAGCTGGGGCGCGGCGGCATGGCGATCGTATTCCGGGCGAAGGAGAAGCTGCTCGATCGCGAAGTCGCCATCAAAGTGCTCCCATTTTCGCTCGCCTTCGACAAGGACTTCGTCGAGCGGTTCCAGCGCGAAGCCCGCACCTCGGCCAAGCTCGAGCATCCGAACATCATCCCGATCTACCGCGTCGGCAAATCCGGCCGGGTGATTTATTTCGTGATGAAGTTCCTGCGCGGGAAGCCGCTGTCGGCGCTGCTGGCGGCGCGCGGGGCGCTGCCGCCACAGGAGATCCGCCAGGTGCTGGGGCAGATGGGCCGGGCGCTCGCCTACGCCCACCGCTCGGGCATCGTGCACCGCGACATCAAGCCCGACAACATCATGTTCGACGAGCACGGACAGGCGCTCGTCACCGACTTCGGCATTGCCAAAGCCGCCACCGGCGGGAAGCTCACCGGCACCGGCATGGCGATCGGCACGCCGCACTACATGAGCCCGGAGCAGGCCCGCGCCCAGTCGCTCGACGGCCGCAGCGACATCTACTCGCTCGGCGTGGTGGCGTACCAGTGCCTGACCGGCGTGGTGCCGTTCGACGGGGAGGACTCGTTCTCGATCGGCTACAAGCACATCATGGAAGAGCTGCCCACGCCCACGCTCGAGACGCTGGAGCAGCGCGAGCTGTTCGAGATCGTGAAGAAAATGATGGCGAAGCTGCCGGCGGAGCGGTTTCAGACCGCCGACGAGGTGGTCGAACTGCTGGAGAGCGGCGCCGGCTTCGTGGCCACCGGCATCAGGAGCGCCCAGACCCGCGCCATCCCTTCGGTCGGCGTCCCCAAGCTGTCGCTGTCCACCGCGGCCACCACCCCGTTGCCGCGGCTCTCGACCGGACTGCCCCCGGTGCCCAAGGGACGCTCCACCGCGGCGGCGCTGCTGATCTGGGTGCTCGCGGTCGGCGGGATCGTGGGGGGCGGCGGGTATTTCGCGTACAAGAAAGGGCTGATCTTCCATCGCGCGGCGCCGGACTCGACCGTGGCGGGTGGCGACTCGACGCATCTCGCGGTCGCCGACAGCCTCCGTGCCGGCGCCGACTCCACGGCGGGCCGCGACAGCACGAGCGGCATCACGTTCCCCGCGGGCACGCCGGGACGGCTGGTGCTCTCCGGGACGATGCCCCACGATGCGCGGGTCACTATGGACGGTCAGCCGGTGCACGGCACGCAGCTCGATCTGGCGGCCGGCACGCACAAGGTCGCCGTGCACGCGCGGGGCTACGATCTTTACGAGAAGCAGGTGCTGATCACCCCGGGCGCCACCAATACGCTCGCGATCGAGCTCCAGAAGACTCCCGTGCTCTCGGGCGGCACGGTGGGGGCGGGAGCAGCGGCGAGCGCGAGTCACGCGGCCGCCGGCTACTGTGACCGGTACGGGCCGGACTACAATCAGGACAACATGTGCTTCGACACGAAGCCGATCCCGCTGCAGCCCACGTTCGTGCCGATCCCGGCTGAAGCCACCGAGACGCCGCGTCCCGCGATCCTGTTGATCAAGGTCTCGAGCGACGGACTCACCCTCGACGTGCGGGAGTTCGTCGGATCCAACGTCGCGACGTTCACGAACCAGGCGATCGACATGGCGCGGACGCTGCGCTGGCAGCCCGCCCAGAAGAACGGCGATCCGGTCGACGCGTGGGTGCAGTACCAGTTCCTGCCGCGGAGACAGTAGATCCGCATCGACCCATCCGCGTTCGTGGCCCCGGGTGCCTGGGTGATGGGCGACGTCACCCTGGGTCCCGAGGCCAGCGTGTGGTACGGCACCGTGCTGCGCGGCGACATGGACCGCATCGAGGTGGGCGCGGCCACCAATCTCCAGGATGGCACCGTCGTGCACGTGGACGCGGGACGTCCCGCGCTCATCGGCGCGCGGGTCGGCGTGGGGCACCGGGCGATCGTGCACGGCTGCACCGTGGAGGACGACTGCCTGATCGGGATGGGGAGTGTGCTGTTGAACGGCGTCGTGATCGGGACCGGGAGTGTGGTGGCGGCGGGGGCGGTGCTGCGGGAAGGGATGGTGGTCCCGCCCGGTTCGGTCGTGATGGGCGTACCGGCGCGGGTGGTCCGGCCGGTCGACGAGACCCTGCGCGCCCGCATCCGGGAGACGTGGCAGCACTACGTCCGGGAGGCCGAGCGCCACCGCGCCGGGAATTTTCCGCCCGTCAGAACAAGTTTGTGATGTTGATAGTGGGGAGTGGCGGCGGCGCGGGCATTGTCACGAAAGCTTGATACGCAAAACAGACGTACCTACCTTGACCCTCCGCGCCCGTATCACGGGGCACCCTCTTCTCACGACAGACTGGCTGCCGCGATGAACGCTCTTAGCTCGAGGGACGAGCTCGCATGACCGCTTCCCGCACCAAGGGCAAGCTCGACCTGAGCGCCAACGCCATCACCGTGCTCGAGCGCCGCTACCTGGTCAAGGACGACCAGGGCAAGCCCACCGAGCGTGCGGCCGACCTGTTCTGGCGCGTGGCCCGTACCATCGCGGCGCCGGACCGCACGTACGGCGCGTCCGAGAAGGCCGTGGAGGCGCTGGCCGAGGCGTTCTTCGAGCTGATGGCGACGCGGGTGTGGATGCCCAACTCGCCCACCTTGATGAACGCGGGGCGGCCGCTGGGCCAGCTGTCGGCCTGCTTCGTGCTGCCGGTGGACGACGCGCTGTCCAACGGCAAGAGCGGCATCTACGACACGCTGCGGGCCATGGCGCTGGTACACCAGTCGGGCGGCGGCACCGGTTTCGCCTTCTCCCGCCTGCGCCCCAAGAACGACGTGGTGCGGTCGACGATGGGGGTCGCGTCGGGTCCCGTGTCGTTCATGAAGCTGTACGACGCCTCGACCGACGTGGTGAAGCAGGGCGGCACCCGGCGCGGCGCCAACATGGGCATCCTGCGGGTGGATCACCCCGACATCCTGGAGTTCATCACCTGCAAGGACGACCTGACCCAGGTGACGAACTTCAACATCTCGGTCGCCCTCACCGACGCGTTCATGCGCGCGCTGGAGCGGGGCGAGCGCTACGACCTGGTGCATCCGCGCACGGGGCAGGTGGTGGGGAGCCTCGACGCGCACGACGTGTTCCGGAAGATCGTGCACGGCGCCTGGAAGACGGGCGAGCCGGGCGTGTTTTTCATCGACCGCGCCAACCAGTACAATCCGGTGCCGGCGCTGGGCGCCTACGAGGCGACCAACCCGTGCGGCGAGCAGCCGCTGCTCGCCTACGACGTGTGCAACCTGGGCTCCATCAACGTCGGGCTGTTCGTGAAGGACGGCGCCGTCGACTGGGACCGGCTGCGCACGGCCGTCCATCTGTGCACGCACTTCCTCGACAACGTCATCGACGCGAACCGGTACCCGCTGGCGGAGATCGACGATCTCGCCAAACGGATCCGGCGCATCGGGCTCGGGATCATGGGCTGGGCCGATCTCCTGGTGCGGCTGGGCGTGCCGTACAACTCCGCCGCAGGCGTCGAGCTGGGCCGGAAGCTGATGCAGTTCGTGGACGAGGAATCGAAGCGGGCCTCCGAGAAGCTGGCGGCCACGCGCGGCCGGTTCCCCGAGTGGGAGCGCTCGATCTGGGGACCGGACGCCACCTGCGCCCGCGATGCCCAGGGCCGCCGTATCCGGCCCGAGCGGTCCTTACGCAACTGTAACCTCACGACCGTGGCTCCCACCGGCACGATCTCGATCATCGCCGGCTGCAGCTCGGGGATCGAGCCGCTGTTCGCCGTGGCGTTCATGCGCAACCAGGCCGGCGTGCTGATGCCGGACGTGAACGAGGACTTCGTCGCCATCGCCAAGCAGGAAGGCTGGTACTCGGACGCGCTGGTGCAGCGCATCGCGGAGAGCGGTCACATCCATTTCGATGAAGTGCCGGCGCAGTGGCAGCGCGTGTTCGTGACCGCACACGACGTCACGCCCGAATGGCACATCCGGATGCAGGCCGCCTACCAGGAGTTCACCGATTCGGCGATCTCCAAGACCTGCAACTTCTCCAACGAGTCCACCGAGGAGGACGTGGAGCAGATCTACCGGCTCGCGTTCCAGCTCGGCTGCAAGGGCGTTACCGTGTACCGCGACGGCTCGCGCGACATGCAGGTGCTCTCGACCGGGAGCACGGCCAAGAAGGTGCAGCAGCAGGCCGGCGGCGTGACGGTGCCGGTCGCGGACGCCCTGGGGCGGATCGCCGAGCTCGAGGCCGAGCTGGCGCGCACCAAGGACCAGCTGCACGAGGTGGAGAGCGAAAATCTACAAAGACGCGCCAAGCGCTCGCGACCCGAGCTGCTGCGCGGCAACACGCGTCGCGTCGAGACGCCGCTCGGCACCATGTACGTGAACATCACCGAGGACGACCTAGGCCAGCCGTTCGAGGTGTTCATCTCGCTCGGCAAGGCGGGCGGCGCGCTGATGGCCGATGTGGAAGCCATCGGCCGCCTGATTTCCCTGGCGCTCCGCTCCGGTATCCCGCTGAAGGAGGTGCACCGCCAGGTCCGCGGCATCTCTTCCGATCGCGTCGTCGGGCTCGGGCCCAACAAGGTGCTCTCGGTGCCCGATGCCATCGGCATCGCGATCGAGAAATGGATGCAGGACAAGCAGGGCGTGCAGCAGGACCTGCTGGGCGGCGGCACGCCAGCGGTCCCGGCGCTGGAAGTGATCACCGGGCCGCAGGGACTGGCGGGGCTGCTCGCGCCCGACCAGGCGCAGGATTTCATCGGGACCTGTCCGGACTGTGGTTCGCAGCTCGCCTTCGTGGAAGGCTGCGTGAAATGCCACGTTTGCGGTTT
This sequence comes from Gemmatimonadota bacterium, assembly GCA_041497135.1. Taxonomy (GTDB): domain Bacteria; phylum Gemmatimonadota; class Gemmatimonadetes; order Gemmatimonadales; family GWC2-71-9; genus DASTHG01. The sequence goes on from JBGQFX010000021.1 coordinate 52,142, forward strand.
CAGCGAGTGCGGCTGAGCACGGGCCGACCGACCCGATTGTGACAGCTGTCACGACGCCGCGCGCACGGACCGTGTAGTGTCCTAGGGAGTGGCCAACGCCATGGAAGTGCGTCCTATCACGCCAACCCGCCTGCAGCCCAAAGGCTGGGCCCGCGTCGGCCCCGCCGGGGCGCACACGCTGCGCCGGGGCGCGTGGTATCCCGTGGTGCGGGTGTCCGCCAGCAACATCGTCGTCCTGGACGTGAACCGGCGCAATGTGCCGGTCGATCGGCGCCTGCTGGAGATCCGCTACCAGGCGCCGGAGCGCTGGACCATCGTGCGCTGCGAGCCGCGGCTGATCGAGCGCATCGGCCGCATCTTCCCGCTCACCTACGCCGTGTGTCCGGCCTGCCGCCATCGCCAGGCGTTCGGCGCCGACGCGAAGCGGCTCACCTGCGATCGCTGCCACGGCTCGGCGGCGCTGGCGTGGGATGAGCTTAGCTAGAGACGTCATCGGTATTAAGAAAAGACGTCGTCGGTAATCAGTAATCCGTAAACGGTAGTTCTACCGATGACCGTTTACCGATGACCGTTGACGCCTTTAGATCGCGAACAAAACATCCCCCACCTCAACGACCCCCGCCCCCTCGCACACGCAATAAAACCCCCGCATCCCGCCGTCCAGGAACTGCAAGCTCTCTTTCAAGACCTCGCTCTCGACCGGCCGGCCCAACGCCCAACCGGTGAAGGGGCGGCACGGCCGCGCCACCTCGAGCACGCGCAGCCGCACGCGCTCCACGCCGTCGGGCGCCACGATGGCCAGGCCGCCCGCCACGTCCTCAAACCGCAGCGGCTGCTCTGTCTGGGCGATCAGGTTTTCGCCCGCGCAGCCCAGCGTGAGCCGCTCGCCAAAGCGCGCGTGCATGGCGCGGTAGTGCGCCGTGAACCCCACCGAGACGCCGTTGCGGCCCTCATCGTTCTTGGTGGCGGGATGGGCGCGATGGTGCACGTCCACGAGCCAGGATCCGTCGGGGCCGGCGCCGAGCACCCCGTCGGGGCCGACGGCGAGGCGATCGACCGGCAACAGCGGCGCGGGGTCGTAGGTGCGATTGGGCTTCGCGCCGGTCTTGAGCGTAGCGCGTTGGATCTGGAGCCGGATGAGAGAACCGAGCGGGCGCATACCGCAATTTAGCCGAACGCCGTATGTTGGGAGCCATGGCGCTCAAGGGCTGGGCCCGCTGCCTCGACTCGGTGGCCGACATCCTCCGGCGCGGAGCGTGGTACCCGATCGTCGAGGAGATGGGCGAGCACGTCGTGCTCGACGTGCACGAGAAGCGGATCCGCTTGTCCCGCGCCGATCTACAAGTCCGCCTCACCCCCCCGGATAACTGGAGCATCGTGGTGCGCACCGGCGTGATGCGGCCCACGCTGGGCGGCAACAAGCAGCCGGTCACCCAGACCTACGCCGTGTGCCCGTCCTGCAACGAGCGCCAGGAGTTCACCGGCCGTCCGACGCACCTGCGCTGCACGCGCTGCACCAAAGCAGCGGCGGTGGATTGGACGGTTACGTGCTAGCAGGATGCTGAAAAAGTGTGTTTCATCGCGGTCGCCTTGTTCCTATATTGGCGCGACCTGAGCCTCGGAGCGATGCGATGCGCGGTGACGATCGGCAGCAGGGGGCGATGTTCAGCTACCTCTCTCCCGAAGACCGCGTGCCCCGCGACCATCCGCTGCGCGCCATCCGCCAGCTTGTAGACCGCGCGCTGACCGAACTCTCCCCCCGCTTCACGCGTCTGTACGCGCGGGTCGGCCGGCCCTCGATTCCCCCCGAGCAGCTCTTGCGCGCCTTGCTCCTGCAGGTGCTCTACACCGTGCGCAGCGAGCGCCAGCTCATGGAGCAGCTCGACTACAACATCCTGTTCCGCTGGTTCGTGGGCCTCAATCTCGATGAGCCGGTGTGGGCGGTGACGGTGTTCACCAAGAACCGGGAGCGCCTGCTCGCCGGCGACATCGCGCAGGGCTTCTTCCACGCGGTGCTGGGGGAGGCCGAGCGGCGCCACTTGTTGTCCCAGGAGCATTTCACGGTCGACGGTACGCTGGTGCAAGCCTGGGCGGGGCAGAAGAGCTTCCAACGGCGCACCCGGCGGCGCTCGGTGCCCCGGCCGGATGATCCGGGTAACCCGACGATCAACTTTCACGGGGAGCAGCGCACCAACGCCACGCACGCCTCGCGCACCGATCCCGACGCGCGGCTCACCAAGCGGGGGCCTGGTCAGGAGGCGAAGCTGGCCTATCAGGGGCACGTATTGATGGACAACCGCCACGGGCTGGCGGTGGCGACGACGTTGACCCAAGCGAGTGGCACGGCCGAGCGGGAGGCCGCGGTCCGGTTGGTCCGCACGGCCCGCTGCCGCCACGAGCGGATCACCCTTGGGGCAGACAAGGGCTACGACACGCGGGACTGCGTGGCCCAACTGCGCGCGGCCGGGGTGACGCCGCACGTCGCGCAACAGGTGGGGCGCCGCCGCAGTGCGGTAGATCAGCGTACCACGCGGCACCCGGGCTATGGGCGGAGCCAGCGGCGACGGAAACGCGTCGAAGAGATCTTTGGCTGGCTCAAGACGATCGGGCTCCAGCGGCAAACGCGCTTCCGCGGCGTGGCGCGCGTGGCCTGGATGTTCACGTTTGCCACCGCCGCCTACAATCTGCTGCGGATGCATCGCCTCCTCGCGCCCGGAGGAGTCCCCTGAGACCGCTGGCAACGCGTCCCGACGTGGTGGGTGGTGGTGAAGTCGGGACATCGGACCGCACAGCGCGATCGGCCGATGCCTTTGACTCCGGCGCAGCATCACAAACCGTGAATTCTTCCGCATCCTGCTAGGGGGACGGGGGACTTCTGATGCGAGGAGCGGCGGCGTGATACGGGTTTGGCACCGGGTGTTACTGCTCGCGATCGTGGGGCTGCTCCTGGCCGGGGCCGCGCAGGCTCAGCGCCGGACCGGGCGCGGCGGCACGCTCGACCGGCCGCGCCTGGGCCCGCATCTGGGGTATAATTTCGACGCGGACGCGCTGACGCTCGGCGTGCAAGCCACGCTCCCGGTGACGGCGCGCGTCGAGTTGTATCCCTCGTTCGATTACTACAACATCAGCCCTGGCACCTTGTGGGCGATCAACGTGGATATGAAATTCCGTCCGCCGACCCGGCTCGGCGCGCTGTACGTCGGCGGTGGGATCGACTATCTGCACACCAATGCGGGCGGAGGCAGCGGCGACGTCAATCTGAATTTCTTGGGCGGCTGGGAAGCGCGCCGCCGTCCCCTGGTGCCTTACGTCGAAGGCCGGTTGATCCTGGGCTCCGGCAGCGTATTTCAGGTCGTCGGTGG